>NZ_JCBCUR010000039.1:0-5872 GCF_059862305.1 Pseudomonas sp. MF09156 | reverse complement strand
GCGTTCGCGGCGGGTTTGCTTGCGCTTGCCGGCGTACTCGAAGTCGGAAAAGCTCATCTGGCTCATGGGAGGCTCGGATCAGGTGGTCGGTCGATTTTCGCATATCCGGGACTTGTTCGGAGATTCCCTAATGCCGCAGGGGTTAAATCAGTGTTGGACGCTACTACAGCTGCTCAGCAGGCCCGTGTTGCAGCTGAGGCTATCGCGAAAGTCGCCGCAGAGGCTGCGGCTGTGGCAGAGGCGAAACGGGCGGCTGATGAGCAAGCTAAATATGAAGATGCTATTAAGGCCACCGCCAGCTTTTATGAAGAGGTAGCGGGTAAGTTTGGTAATAAGGCCTCTACGCTAGCGCAAGAGTTGGCAGAGAGCGCTAAAGGGAAAAGTATTCGCAGTGCCGATGAGGCATTTAAAGCATTTGATAAGTATAAGAGTATTTTGGATAAAAAATTTAGTGCTAAGGATTGGGATGCGGCAGCAAAGCAGATTGACTCAATGGATTTTGATGCTGTCGGTAAGGCTGCAGCCAAGTTTGGCAAAGGATTTGGATATGTAGGGAAAGCAATGGATGTTAAAGATGTTTATCTGGAAGTTAGTAAGGCTATGAGGTCTGGTGACTGGAAGCCAGCTTTTGTAAAGCTCGAAACTATTGGGCTTGGATTAGCTGCGACAGCCATTGTTGGGGTTGTCTTTGGGTTCGCAGCGGTAACGCCGCTGGGGATACTAGGGTTCGGAGCTTTAATGGCTTTGACAGGGGCAGTCATTAACGATACTACAGTTGAAATGATGAATAAATATTTTTCAACTATTTAAATGGGTGTATCAGCACTACCCTTATGAGTAGTTCTGTTTTTTGAAGTGGGAAAATATTAGATATATTAATCCGAGGGGGATGGCAAAGAAAAAACAAAATAAATAAAAAACAGCGTATGCGCCATTTTTTCCTGAGGTTTCCATGAGTAGTCCTCTGCTCCAAAATTCTTTTGTTGTGTAATGCAGAGCTATGTTTTCTATAAGTCGCTTTGAAAACGGGAAAAGAAGTGTATTTATCCCTGATACAATTGGGTGAAGAATTAGCTTCGGGGCTATTGTTACGCTTGAGCCCCAATCATAGTTGTAAACTGAAAGGCCGAAAAATAGGATTCCCCACATTAAGTTTTTTAAATAATAATCTCTTTTCATGTTTATTGCTCCCTCAGATTTTGCAAGTTTAAGTCATTGAAGTATCCCGTTAATTTACTAAAAAACAACGGTTTAGTGTACAAAAAATCCGCTTTCTCTATTTATTCCTATAAGGTCATGTTCAGCATCAACGCCAATCCTGACATAAGGCGAGTGTTCGCTTGAGTCCATTTTGAAATAGTGGAGCTTCTGTATAGCACGGCGAATCAGCAGCAAGGAAAGGCCGACGTCAGTGAAGAACTGGTGATCATGAATTGGGAGCCGGCAGCGTTGGGAGTGGTGTTCTGATCTGACGGCTACGCCAGGACAAAGGGCCACGCATGAGGTGGATTTTTGCTGACTGGAGATTGGCTTTCCCAGGGCAAAAGTCTGAACTGGAGTGATGAGGTTTCGCCCTTCGGCACTATGAAAAAAACCACTTAGATACAAAATTTTAAGGGCGCTCCTGCAAAATTTTTGGTTGTTCGTTCCGGTGAGTACAGGAATTTCAGGTGTAAAAGACTCTGTAGTCGCTGGCACCTGCTGGGGGGGGCGCTTGGCCTAGGGACGTTGATGCGTCACAGGTCTGGCGAGGAAATTGACGTTCTACATTTTTGGGCTGTGATGTGCTCCAGCACCTGGCGCGCGCCGTCGTCCTCCCTCGCCTGACGACTAAATGTATCGAGTTTTTTGCACCCATTCTCATTCAGCCAGTCGCTCAAACACCCAGCATTTGATGATCCTTCCGGTTAGTCGACTGTGAACAGCATGGTTCTTGTGCAGGCAGCGGGGACTCCGGCTTTGCCACATGGCTTGGCGTAGGACGGTGTCGATTTGTAGCAATTGGCCGTTCTCGCTGAGCAAGCGTGTTAGCTCTCGTAGATTGACGGCCAGGGTATTTGAGCGAACAGCGTGGTTATAGTGCACGCCTTTGCCGTCGAGAAAAGTCAAAGCCTCCCAGAAGGTCTTAAGAACGTCCGGTACGTTGGGCGTGGTGAGACCTAAGCTGTCGATCTCTGGGGTAGGTAGGCCCAATGCATTGGACACGTCAGCCAGTTGCTGGTGAATAAGCGTGCGCAGCGCGGGATCACGAGTGCGATGGAGTTCTTTACCTAACACTAATCGAAGTCGGTGATTAGCAATGCGCGCTGAGGCTGTCGAGCGGTTTTCCAGTTGATAGCTGCCGGTCTTGCGCAGAGCTGGAAGTACCTCGTCGCAAACCCATGACTCGAACTGCTGAGCCTCCTCCTTCCGGCTTCTGATGATGAGCCTGTATAGGTTACCTTCATCAATGAATTGCAGCTCTTGCTTACCTTTTTCCGTTAGGGTGTCCGTTATACGGACACCCTTCTCGCGGCAGTTGTCGCTGATCACCTGTCTTGAGTTGCTGTAGCCGAGAATCGTGCAAATATCCTTAGCGCAAAACCAATGCTCTCCGTTCTCTTCTGTCACGACTCGCACCGGCAACGCTTCAAACTCAAACAGTATGGGCATGCTCATCGGTGCGTTCCTTACGAAGTCTTGTTCAGAGTGTGGCATCAAGCAGTTTGCCCAGCCTGGCTGCGATCGGCAACTCGATCTACACCTGGCGCGCGCCGTCGTCCCCCCACCTCGCCTGCGGGCTAAATGGGTCGTTTTTTCTGCGGCCCTGCGGACAGCCCAACGCGGCACTGGCTGGGGGGCTGCTCGGCGTTGTGGGGGGCTCAAAAGCCTGCGGAACCCTGCACCGAGGGGGTATTTTGTTGAAGGCGTCTAAAGGCTCTGCTGTTGAGGGGGAGGGGGGGAGTCTCAAAAAGAGTAACTTCAGTAATCTCCCCACAGAAACGGTCTGGAGGCCACGTATCCCGTGGGTTTTTAGATTACAAAAAGGAGTAACAGAGAAGTAATTGAAAAGGTAATTTTTTACTAAGCTGTTGATTTTAAAGGAGTTTATAAAGGTTGAGAATTACATTTATAAAGAGTAATCAGATTACTTCAATATTACTTAAAGATTACCTTTTGCTAGAAACATAAAAACCTTTAATTTCAATAGCTTGAGCGTAAAAAACGGTCAAGATTACTTATGTTACTCTTTTTTTGCCCCCCTCCAGACCCCGGACGTCAGGCCTCTATACGTGTGATGCGCACGCGTACAGAGATGCATGCTGATGCTCATGGGAATGGCGTGGGAATGCTTTTGCGCAACTGGCACCGCTGGAGCCCTTGTATTCCGGGGCCTCGGCTGCGAGATTGCGGGTGCGGGTACTTTCGAATCTCTCCTTCACCGCCATATTGTTATGAAAAAGCCCCGTTTTACGGGGCTTTTTCATGTCTGATGTTTTTTGTTCCCCCATCCGCCCCCCCTACGTTTTTTTGCGTGTCGGTTAAGCTGGCAATGAATGTCGCTTGGTCATTTGCTGGCTGGCCTCCTGAGGCCTTGCGTGAGTTCTACTGGACATGTCGACGGCGCTCGTGCGAGTGAGGTGATCCAACCGCAGGTCGCCTTACGGATTATTTAATTTCTGGCACGGTAATTAAGGCTATCCCTGGGAAATTTCCTACATGTCGGGAGGATGTTTCTCTAAGGGCGCAGGATAGTTAGTTGGCAAAGTCCTACCCATTAATAATGGGTAGGTTGAAACAGATGGTTGAGGGGTGTGTTCTCGTCATAGAAAGCCATGCGTTGCAACGCAGTGTGTTGGTCAACGGGTTGCTGAATCTGCAGGTGGCGAGCGTTGTGTCGGCCGGAAATGCAATGCAAGCAGTGGATCACATTCGCAGTCAAGCAGTGATCGACATCATTTTTTTTGACCTTGCTGACGGTTCGATTAACAACCTTGAGTTTCTGCGCGTGGCCAGCGAACTGGGTAACGTACGTGCGCTGGTTATACATGGAGAGTTGCCGCTGGCATTGCGGCGTTCGGTCGAAAAGTTGACCACTTTATCTTCTATCCGTTTACTCGGTGTGTTGGAAAAGCCCCTGCAACTGCGGGCTTTGCAAAAGATCCTGTCTGATTTCACCCCGTTGTACTGCTCTGCACTGAGGGGGACTCTGACAGCGATTGAGTTGATCCCTCGCCAGCAGGTTCTGCTGGGTTTGATGGCTGGAGAGTTTCAGGCCTGGTACCAACCCAAGTTCAACCTGCACGATGGCCGATTGTTTGGTGCCGAGGTTCTAGTGCGCTGGAATCACCCCCAGCGCGGGCTTTTACTGCCTCGGGATCTGTTGGCGGCAGTGGTGGCTTATGACCTGCTCGATGAGATGTTCAAGCGGCTTCTAGACCAAGGGCTCGAACTCATGAGCCGGCTACGCGAGCAAGGGTTTGATACGGGGCTAGCGTTCAACCTGACAGCCTCTCAATTGGTGAGCAGCGACCTGGTCGAACACGTTATCCAGCGCTTGCATCAATATGAATTGCCGGGTGCTGCACTGATGTTCGAGATCACCGAAAACGGTCTGCTGGATTTGCCAGCCTCTGCTGTGGAAAATTTGTTGCATCTGCATCAAGCCGGCTGTGGTTTGTCGGTCGATGACTTCGGCATTGGCTTTTCCTCTTTGACGCAACTGGCGCATTTGCCCTTCAACCAACTCAAGCTAGACGGTGTCTTTGTCCGGGATGTTGACGATTTGGGGAACAGGGCGGTCATTTCAAGTAGCGTGGCGCTGGCCAGGGCGCTGAAGATGGATCTGGTTGTCGAGAACATTGAAAATGCCTATACGCTCAACGCCCTCGTCGATCTGGGCTGTTCATTTGGCCAGGGTTTTCATCTGGCGGTCCCCATGAGTGCTGACGACTTTGCAGTGTGGTTGCAATGCCGCGCCTCGGTTGCATAAAAAATAGATGCCATAATTTTGCCAGGCGCGTTTTAAGCTACTTTGTATAGAGCTTAAGGTCGGGATGTCTTGTTCTGGTGATGGTGTGTTGTTGTCTCCCGAAGAGGTTCATATGTTAAAAGCGTTAGTCGTTGATGATCATTCGTTTGTTCGTGCCTCTGTAAAGTTACTGGTTGGTGCCGAACAGTTTGAAATTGTGGCGG
The DNA here is from genome assembly GCF_059862305.1 of Pseudomonas sp. MF09156. Taxonomy (NCBI): domain Bacteria; kingdom Pseudomonadati; phylum Pseudomonadota; class Gammaproteobacteria; order Pseudomonadales; family Pseudomonadaceae; genus Pseudomonas; species Pseudomonas sp. MF09156. The sequence goes on along the minus strand of NZ_JCBCUR010000039.1, from coordinate 697 downwards.
AGGCGGCTAACGGTGTGGAGGCTGTACGCCTAGCGCGAGAGCATGTCCCCGATCTGATCCTGCTCGATATCGCCATGCCATTACTTGATGGTCTGGAGGTGATCGGTCGCATCTCGGCGCTTGGATTGCCCTGTAAAATTCTGGTGCTGACATCCATGGAGGCTTCTTTTTATGCCATGCGCTGCATGAAAGCCGGAGCCTCGGGCTATGTTTCCAAGACGGGGAGCCTTGAGGAGTTGACTCGCGCGATCAAGGCGATAAAGGATGGTTACAGCTATTTTCCATTGCTCTCCAACAGCTCGGTGCGCGCTGGTGACAATCAGGTCAGTGAGTCTGACTTGATTGGTCAACTGTCCGACCGTGAGCTGACCATTTTGCAGCAACTGGCTCGGGGTTTTAGCAACAAGGAAATTGGCGACTCGATGCTTCTGAGTAACAAAACCATCAGCACCTATAAAACCCGACTGATTGAAAAGCTCAACGTCAAGTCAGTGGTCTATCTTGCCGAGTTTGCCAAACGCAACAACCTTCTTTAAGCATGAAGCGGCCAATCGGGTTTCTGTTTTTTTTACTCGGCGGCGGCAAAAACTGAGTGCAACACCTGACCTTTCCGGTACGGTGCTGCCCCTATGTCTTATACCGAACTCAGCGTTGAAGAGCGCGCCACCATTCAAATCAGTCATGCCCAAGGCTTCAG
>NZ_JCBCUR010000038.1:0-8178 GCF_059862305.1 Pseudomonas sp. MF09156 | reverse complement strand
CCACGACGACCTCTCTGCTTCGAAAAAGAGGTCGATGGTAGTGAAGAAATCCTGCGTTGCTGCCTGCCCGGTTGGGTGGCCGGATGGCCGTGGAATCAGTGGCCGGATGCGCGTGGAATGGGTGGCCGGATCACCGTGGAATCGGTGGCCAGATGCTCATGGAATGGGTGGCCGGATGGCCGTGGAATCCGCAGCCCTGGCGAAGCGACAGGCCGCGGTCGCCCAGATAGCCATTAATGACAGCAAGGATACCTCCGGCCAGTTCGTGTTTCTCCAGCAGCCGGCGGAAGTTGAGGATGGTGGTTTCATCCGGAATGCGCTCCAGGTTCAGCCCGGCAAACTGGCGCAGGATGGTTGTCTCGTACAGCGCCTCCTCCATTGCAGGATCGCTGTAGCCGAACCAGTTCTGCATCAGATGGACACGCAGCATCGCCATCAACGGATACTCCGGGCGACCACCGTCACCCTTGGGTAGTGCGGCTCGATCAGGGCAATCAAGCCCTTCCACGGCACCACCCGATCCATCTCGATCAGGAACAACTCCTTGCGGGTCTGCTTGCGCTTGCCGGCGTACTCAGCATCGGCAAAGGTCATCTGCTTCATCGGAAATCTCGGCGGGTGGAATCCGGGTATTTTGCCAAAATCAGGAAGCCTTTTTCAGAGTTTCCCTAATGTGCAGATGGCTGGCTTGAGGGGCTTGTGGGCCTTGGTTGGCCTCTGATGGGCTCAGGATAATGGGGTGTCGCCCATGTTTTGACATAGGCTGCGAGTGTCTGTCAGTGTGGGTGGTCGCGCGCTGTTTATTCTGTTGCTTTACCTGCTGTGCTGGGTAGGTGCCTGAGGTAATGAGAGGGAGGCGTGCCTGTCCACCGTTTGAAGGCTCTACGGAAGTTTGCGAGATCTGTGTAGCCCAATGTATAGGCGATCTCCCCCATCGTTAAATGACCAGCTTTGAGATGTTCAACCGCCAGTGTAAGGCGTACCTCCTCGAGGATCTCTTTGAAGGACGTGCCCTCTTCAAGTAGTCGGCGATGGAGGGTGCGTGGAGTTAGGTGGAACAGCCGTGCGGTAACGTTCAGGCTTGGGAAGCCGTGTTGTTTCTCCAGCATTATCCTTCGCACGCCTGCGCTTGTTGATGTCTTGGCTGCCAGCTTTCCCAACTCTTGCTGACAGATTTTTTCGGCTTCTCGGAAGGCTGCCGGGTCGGCCATTTTGAGAGGCTGTTCAAGTAGCTCGGTGTCCAGAGTGAAGCCTACCCAGCTCTGCCCATAGGCTACTTCGCAACCGAACATGTCGATTGCCAGGTTGGCATAAGTTGGTTCAGGGAAGGGGAAGCTGACTTGTCGAGGCCGAGCGCAACCCAAGGTGATTGCGTCGAAAATATTCTTTACCGCCAGCATCACTGCTTCAAGCAGTGTTCGCTCGCAGGCACCCAGAGTGAAGTTTGCACGGAAGCGGAGGTGCTCTAGCTGGGTTGTCTCGTCGTGCTCGTGCTCAAGGTCAAACAGGGTGGTGCGTAATGCTAGATAGCGCTGTACCAATTGAATGGCCTGGCTAAGCGATTCGCTCTGCTGCGCAGCGAAACCGAGAATTCCATGCGTGTTGATAACCAGCCGCTCGCCCAGTAACAAGCCGAGCGCCGGTTCGTCGGTCAGTATCAAGGCGTCTTCAGTTAGCTGGCGGAACACGTCGAAGCTGGGTTGGAAGCTAGCTTCGCCCATCTGGTTCAGGGTCAGTTGGCTGCGTGCTAGCCAATCTTCTGGATTTACGCCAAAGACCCGAACCAGCTCGGCGATTTGCCGTAAGTACTGCACAGGCAAGACGAAGTCGAGCATAGCTATCCCTCTTCGCGATAATTCAGCGCTGCGTAAATTGTCAATAAATGACCTCTATTTGTCAATCCGGAACCTCTTGCTCGCCCCGGGTCGCCGCTAGGATGTGAACGTCCGCAGCTCCTACTCCAACAATGACTCTCGGAGGGCACATGTTTTCATTTTTCGCCAAGCGCAAGGCTTCAGCAGCGCTTATCAATGGTATCGGGGTAGACGTCAGGCCAGGTGAAACTCTGCTGCACGCCGCTCTGCGCCAAGGCATTGATTTCCCCCATAGCTGCCGTGTGGGCGGTTGCGCCAGTTGCAAGTGCAAGCTGATATCGGGTCAGGTGAAAGAGTTGACTGAAACCGGCTACATCCTCAGTGATGAGGAGCTGGATGCCGGCTACATACTGGCCTGCCAGAGTGTTCCCAAGGGGGAGGTGAGCATTGAAGTGGATCTTGCCGCTTTTCAGACCCGTCGACGGGTACGGGGTAAGGTGGTAGCGCAAGACAAGCTCACCCACAACATCACCAGGCTGGTGATCCAGTTAGAGGAGAGTCTGCCCTACAAGGCTGGCCAGTATGCCGATCTCTGCTTCGACATTTTGCCGCTGTATGCTCGCAGTTTCTCTTTCGCAAACAGGCCGCAGCCTGACGGCAAGGTGTCCTTCTTCATTCGTAAGGTGCAAGGCGGCTGCGTAACTAGCGTAATCAATGATCAGTCGCTGCTTGGGCAGGGGGCGATGGTTGTGGGGCCAGAGGGCGACTTCTATTTGCGCCCGAGCGCTGCTCCACTGCTCTTGGTGGCAGGAGGTAGTGGGCTGGCACCAATCCTGGCTCTCCTCGAAGAGGCTCTTGCCGCAGGGGCTCAGCGATCTGTCACTTTGCTGTTCGGTGCTCGCGAAGAACGTGACCTTTATGCGCTTGATGAAATTAGTGCTCTAGCAGCCCAGTGGCGTGCTTCGTTCCATTTCGTACCGGTTCTCTCTGGGGCGACAAGTGACTCCAACTGGCAAGGTGCCAGGGGGCTGGTCACTGAACTCATCCCCAAGTTTCTGGAGAATGGTCCTCACGCCTACCTATGTGGCCCCCCAGTAATGATCGATAGCGCGGTTTTGATGTTACGCGGTTCTGCGCTGCCCTGTGATCACATCTACGCCGATCGCTTCACACCCCATCATTACCCACTGGCGGCCACCGCCTGATATTCCTCTAGTAATAACAAGAGAGACGACCATGAACGCGCTGCATTACCTGAAGTACTTTCTATTTCATGTGGTTGGCTTATTGTCTGCTGCAGCTATCTTGGCCGGTGGTGCTTGGATAACTATCGGCTTGATAGCCGTGGTATTCATTTACGTCATTGGCGATGCAATTGCCGGGGATGACACCAGCACCCCTAATTTCAAATACCCCGGCATCCTGACCTTTCAATTGTGGCTGGCTCTGCCGTTATTGACACTTATTGTCTTCTCGGCGGTATGGAGTGTTAGCAGTGGCGACTTCCTGGGCTTCGGTGCGGCTCTAAGTCGTTTAACTGGATACGATCTGATCGCTGCCCGTGACGCCACCTTCGTCGGCCATTACGTGTCTACTTGGGCTCTCACGTGGTTGATGATCGGCATGACAGGCACTATTCCTGCGCATGAGCTAACTCATCGCACTTGGGACCCTGTATCTATGCTAGTTGGTCGTTGGTTGCTGGCCTTTAGCTTTGACACGGTATTTTCGATTGAGCATGTCTACGGTCATCACCGCTATGTCTCGACCACCGAGGATCCGGCTACTGCCCCGCGTGGTCGTAATGTTTACTGGCATGTCCTAGTTTCGACTATCAAGGGCAATATTAGCGCTTGGACGATCGAGAGCAAGCGCCTGATGCGTAAAGGGCAGAGTCGCTTCGGTTGGCACAATGCGGTTATTCGTGGTCACTTGATGAGTGTTCTTCTGGTCGCTGTTGCCTATGCCATCGGGGGCGTGGACGCAGCACTATTCTTTATCGCCTGTGCTCTCGTGGGTAAAGCGTTGCTGGAAATTGTCAACTATATGGAGCACTACGGCATGGTGCGCAACCCAGCCACTCCTGTGCAGCCGCGTCACTCCTGGAATACCAATAAACGTATCAGCTCTTGGGCTATGTTTAATTTGACCCGCCATTCGCACCACCATGCTCAGGGCGAGGTTCCCTATCAAGACCTCAAGCCGTTCCCAGATGCGCCGATGATGGTCGGTGGTTATCTAACTACCATCATAGCTACCATGATTCCGCCGCTGTGGAACAAGCTGATGGTTCCGAAGGTGCTGGCTTGGGATCGTGACTATGCAAGTGCTGAAGAGCGTGTGCTGGCTCGCGAGGCGAATGCACGTAGCGGTGTTCAAGAGCTAATGGCAGCAAATAAAAGTAGCGCCATATATCCAGTTTAGTTGAACGGGATGGATGAGCCTCAAAGCCCTTGGGGCTATCTCATTATATTCTCCAGTCTGAGCTAGAGGCTAAATAGGGTTGATGGTTTCTAGTCTTGCTCGGGAGGCTCATCTAATCCTGACGGTTTCTCGAAAAAACATACAGCTTATTATCCATTCCAAAACAAAAATAAATGGAGGTTAACGTGCTTGTTGGTAATGTTTCATTTGGTTTGCTTGCTGTATTTCTCGGATTTTCCTTTGCCAATATTTCCGTGGCAAAGGTTTCTGTAGATGAGGCTAATAAGTTGGGCACCAACTTGACCCCGATAGGCGCAGAGAAGACCGGGAACACCGACGGCACTATTCCCGAATGGATCGGAGGCCTGCCGACCAACGCTGGTGCGGTAGACGCCAAAGGCTTCCTCTCCGATCCCTTCGCCAGCGAGCAGCCGCTGTTCACCATCACTGCAGCCAACGCCGAACAGTACAAGGACAAGCTGTCCGCCGGGCAGTTAGCGATGTTCAAACGCTACCCGGAGACCTACAAGATTCCGGTGTACCCGACCCACCGTAGCGCGGCGCTGCCGGACGAAATATACGCGGCGGCCAAGACTAGCGCTCTCAATACCGAAGGTATCGACGGTGGCAACGGCCTCAAGGGTTTTGGTGACAGCCGCTTCTACGCCTTCCCGATCCCAAAAAACGGTGTTGAGGTGGTGTGGAACCATACCACCCGTTATCGCGGTGGGAATATAAAACGTCAAATAACGAGAATGCAGCCTCTGGAAAATGGCGCATTTAATGTTGTGTCGTTTGATGATGAAATTTCTTATCCTGTGTACCTCCCTGATCTCGGTAAGGGGAGAGGTGAAAACATACTCTATTATTTCATCCAGAAGGTGAAGTCGCCATCGCGGTTATCCGGTGATGTACTGCTGGTGCACGAGACCATTGATCAGGTAAAAGAGCCACGCATGGCCTGGCTTTACAATGCGGGGCAGCGTCGCGTTCGTCGTGCCCCGCAGGTTGCTTATGATGCTCCGGCACCAGCCGCTGATGGTCTGGCTACAATGGATAATTACGACATGTTTAACGGAGCACCGAATCGCTATACCTGGGCACTAATCGGCAAGAAGGAGATGTACATCCCCTACAACAGCCACAAGCTGGATTCGCCGAACCTGGAGTACAAAGACATTCTCCGGGCCGGACATATCAACCAAGATCTGACCCGTTATGAGCTGCATCGGGTCTGGGAAGTGGTAGCCAAAGTTAAACCGGGCGAACGTCATATTTACGCCACTCGCCACATGTACTTCGATGAAGACAGCTGGCAGCTGGCGTTAGTGGATCACTATGACAATCGTGGCCAGTTATGGCGTGTAGGTGAAGGGCATATGCAGCAGTACTATTCCAAACAGGCTCCTGGATATACTGCAGAGGTATTGTACGATATTTCTTCTGGTCGCTATTCAGTTATGGGTCTTAAGAATGAAGAGGAGCAGAGTATCGTCTTCGGTGCTCAGGCTGCTGCAGCGCGATATACCCCTGCGGCGCTCCGGCGGGTGGGAGTTCGGTAGAGATTGAAATGGTAATATGGTTCTAGCTGGAATCAATGTCATCCATTTTTGTGGTGTTATTTATTGGCTATGTCCCAATCACGTGTTGCATGGTGCGCCCAACCGCCTCCTGGATACAGTGAGCCGGCTGAATACGCAGCTGATAGCGCTCAAGCATGCGACGCAAGCCCAGATAGTTCGGGAGGTAGCGGGGGGCGACTCCGTGAAAGCGAGTCATCCAACTCTTCAGGCGGCTGTGGTAGGCATTAACGTTTTGAATGTGGAAAGCGCCCTGTCGTACCCGTGCACCAGGACGCGAGTGAACGACATGGTGAGTAATGCCCTGAGTGCGGGCAAAGTTGGCGTAACCCGCAGCGCCATCACTGCACAGTACGGCCTCTCGGTCGATCAGCGGCAGTAAGGCTGCTCGCACATGCTCTGCATCGAGCTTCTCCAGCTTGAAGTCTGCGGTATGAGCCACAGGCAGAAGCCGTTGCGCTCCCAATACAAAATCTTCACCCGGTTGCGCGCGCGGTTGAGGAAGACGAACAGCACCGGGTCAAACACCGCCACCTTGATATCCAGCTCGACCAGGGCGGCCAGGCCGTCGATGGACTTTCGGAAATCCACCGGCTTGGGGTAGAGGTAGACTTTTTCGACTTTGGCGTCGGGGCACATCATGGCGGCTGGCTCCAGAAAGAAATCGGAGCACAGCATTGGCTGGCCTTCGGATCATTTGAAGATGGGGTTTATGGAGCGCTTTCTCCTCTACTGGGAGCGCAATGGCTTCTGCCTGTGGCTCAAGCGTCTGGAAGCCGAGCGTTTCAAGACCAAGCCCGATGCCGGCGACGAGGCCATCGAACTGACGGTCGACGAGCTGAACTGGCTGCTCGACGGCATCGACCTGTGGCGCAACCGTCCGCACCAGGTTCTGACGCCACGGTTCGTGGCCTGAGCCGGTATAATCCACGGCATGATTTCCATGCCCGAAACCCTTCCTGACGACCCCGCCGCGCTCAAGCGATTGCTCGCTGAGGTGTTGTCGTCGGCGCAGGAATTGGCCAAGGACAAGGACAGGCAGATCGAGCGCCTGCGTGAACAAAACGCGCTTCTGATCCAGCGCCTGTTCGGCCGTAAATCCGAGCAGAGCAGCGATCCGGATTCACCGCAGCTGGTCATGTTCAACGAAGCGGAAAGCCTGGCCGAAGCAGCGCCTGAAGCACCTGCCGATGAGGTTGAGGAAGAAGCCGTCGCGCCGACCAAGCGCCGCGGCAAGCGCAAGCCGCTACCGGCCGAGTTGCCACGCGTCGAGGTCATCCACGAACTGCCCGAACACGAACTGACCTGCGAATGCGGTTGCCGCAAGCAGGCCATTGGCGAAGAGACCAGCGAGCAGCTGGAAATCATCCCGATGCAGGTTCAGGTAATCCGTCACATCCGCAAGACCTACGCCTGCAAGGCCTGCGAAAGCGCCCCGGTTACCGCCGACAAGCCTGCGCAACTGATCGAGAAAAGCCTGGCCAGCCCGAGCGTGCTGGCGATGCTGTTGACCACCAAGTACGCCGACGGCATCCCGCTGTATCGCTTCGAAAAGATGCTCAGCCGCCATGGCATCGACATCCCCCGGCAAACCCTGGCGCGTTGGGTGATCCAGTGCGGCGAACAGCTGCAACCACTGCTCAACCTGATGCGCGACCGACTGCTGGATAGTCCGGTGATCCACTGCGATGAAACCCGCGTACAGGTGCTCAAGGAGCCGGACCGAGACCCCAGCAGTCAATCCTGGATGTGGGTGCAGACCGGCGGCCCGCCAGACAGACCAGTGATCCTTTTTGATTACTCCACCAGCCGTGCGCAGGAAATACCGTTGCGCCTGCTCGACGGTTATCGCGGCTATCTGATGACCGATGACTACGCCGGCTACAACGCCGTGGCCGCGCAAGCGGGCGTCGAACGCTTGGCCTGCTGGGCGCATGCCCGGCGCAAATTCGTCGAAGCGCAAAAGGTGCAACCGAAGGGCAAAACCGGACGCGCCGACATCGCGCTGGGGATGATCAACAAGCTCTACGGCATCGAGCGCGGACTCAAGGATGCCAGCGATGAACAGCGCCACCACGGCCGTCAGCAGCACAGCCTGCCGTTGCTTGCCCAACTCAAGGCCTGGCTGAACAAAACCCAGCCGCAGGTCACGGCGCAGAATGCCCTGGGCAAAGCGGTGAACTACCTGGCGAGCAACTGGAGCCGGCTGGAACGCTACATCGAAGGCGGGCATCTGCCGATCGGTAGAGTCGGGATGTGGCGCGGTGGCTTGCGCTCCGTTTCCACACCCCGCTCGTCAAACCGGACGTGCGCTATTAACGCATCCGGCTTTCGTCCAAGATCGATAGGTCTTCGCGCTC
>NZ_JCBCUR010000037.1:0-12557 GCF_059862305.1 Pseudomonas sp. MF09156 | reverse complement strand
TCCATATGCTTATTTGAAGGACGTCCTCACGCGCCTGCCGACGCAGCGGGCGAGTGAAATCGATCAGTTGCTTCCGCATAAGTGGCAGCCGGTTTAATCACGCAAGGCGTGATGCCCGGACGCATACGGAGAATCCGCGCGTCACCTTCAAGATCGACGCACGGCGGGTAGGAATACTCCCTTATCGGATAACGCGGGTAGACATGCAGACCTCCTCTCACGTAGCAGTGGAGCAAGCTATACAAGCGTCTTGACCATACACAAAAGAGGTATAGGGAGCGGCGACCAACTCTGCTGATTAGCCGCCATGCTCTTTACCTTTCAGGGGCAAACTGAAGAGGCATATCCTGCTTTTTTACGAAGAGGCTATCGTGTAGCTGGTGGTAATTGGGGAATATTAGCCCCAGCGGGATCCTGATACGCGTCCCAATACCACCACCCCAAGCGCGCTTTATACTCGGCATCATAGAACGTGACCTTGTCGGCCTTGCGCAGCAAGTACTCCGGAGTGTTCATGCCGAACACTTCCATCGGATACTCATCATCCAGATCCTTCAACCAGAAATCAGGCAACGTTTTATCGTCGCCATCAAACCGAAGTGGCTTGGAGAACTTACGCTTTTGCTCGCGAAGCATGGCCTCTACAGTACCTTCCAAGCCAGAATCCAACGGGATCAGCATATCGCTCACGTGCATCAATGCCATGTCGAGAACATCGTAGTATCGACTGTTATGACGCTGGCCTATAAACGCGATAGATATAGTTTTGGCGCCCTGTCTCCAGGCTAAGATCTCTCGGGCGAAACTACGCTGTGCATCTGCCCAAACGTCGCTCTTGAGGTACAGGGTTGGCATACCTGCACTGTTCATCAATGACAGCGCCGGCATCTCATCAACGCCGCCAGCATAAGGCTGCAGTACACCCACTGCAATTAACCGGTATTGGAGCGTTTTGGCCTTCTCCAAGACGGAAACGTTGCGGGTGGCCTCCTTTGAACCATTTCTCGCAGGGCTCAGCAACACTCGATCCAAGGTCATTCGGCAGGTTTTGATGTGTTCGGCTGTCTGTATTAGCAGCCATTGGAGGATCGTATCGCTACGCTTGCCTTCCATATTAGGCACCCAAGTATTCAGATCGCTCCGCGTCCACAGTAGATGCAGCAATCCTAAGAGGGTCATTGCGCGCTGCGTTCGCCCAGGTTTACGAGGGTCAAGTATGAGCTCCACTTGGGGTTCAACAGCGTCGTTCTTTTTTCTGAGCTTGATCGCTTGAGAGAGACGGACCTTTACGTCATCGTCATCACCTTCCACCACGACACCATCAACGTACGACTTCAATCCCGTCCGGCTTTCATCTTCACTAAAAAAACGACAATCGAATGCGTGTTCCGGGCCTGTATTTGCACATCTGGCAAGAACGTAGCGGTCGCTGTCTTTAAGGTGCCGAATACTGAGCCTTTTTAATCCAGGCCCCGTACACAGGCACGTGGCCTGACTACCATGTGCCTTTTTCAGCAACAGTTGCCAGACTTGGGCATGTCTAGATTGGGTTTGAAAATCCTTTGAAGACGGGTATTTCGCGCCCGGCACTGACACACTGTAAGTCTCTTTCATGTCATCCCTTTCTTGTTAATTCATCAAAATTGCTGCGGCGTAATCATCTCGCCAGAACGCTTAGAAAAAATCATACATCACTATGTTGGATGGCCCAGTTAGCCACATCAGCATACAAAACTCGCGTCACCATCAATACTCTTGATCCAGATATTCAGCACCCGCCTATAGCGGGCTGCGCCCGTTGCCGATTGACGCTGCCCCGTCACCCACCATCCTCTCCAGGCTAACGCCCAGCGCTGCCGACTCGTTCGGCACCCGCCCAGGTAGTCCAGATCTTCAAGGCTACGGCGCAGTACCCGCTGCGTTGGTCCAACAGCCTGTTGCATGTCACAGGCCATCGTCCTTCCCACGGCCGACCCAGGCCGTCATTGTCTGGAGATTCATCCATGAACCTACCGCCCACAAAACCCGAGGTCTCGGACCAGATGATCACTGATCACCCCGAGGCCCCTGCAACCCAGCAGTTCTTCCAAACCTGGCAACACGCCGTCCGGCTCGCAGGCCCACGTTACTTCGGTATTGAGCATCACAACGACATCAATCTAGCCCTCAGTAAATGGGATCTGTGCCCCGATGTCCCACTGATTGACACGGCCATCGGCGCCATGAGTCATGGTGAGCAGGTGTTCCTTGCTGCGCTGGTCAGTTTTTACAACGATGAAACCGGGGGACGCCTGTTGCAACGGGTTGGCGTCCACGGACTGGCTGACTTTGGTCTGCTGGACTCCCGGCGACGCTACCTCATCGCCAACCTGATCATCCACCACAACGGCTGGTAATCCAGCAACTCAGGCACCCGACGGGACACCTCCCGTCGGGGGGGTGTCCCTCCTCATTTGCTTATAGGAGAGTAGCCATGCCTATCGACAATCATCCATTCAACCCATTCGTCCGCGGCTTTAACGAACTGCGCATCCAGCGCCTGCTGGCCATCCTTTACGATGCCAAGGCGCCGCTGTGCTATCTGCCACCCCATCCTTCCCAGCAGCGCCTGGATGACGAGCAACTCGAACGTCGGCCTTGTCTGTTCAATGACATCCATGCGCTGATCATTACCTCAAACGCTGCGTCGACGGTCGATGACGACAACCACCCAAATCCAGGAATCGTGGTGCAGGTGATCTACGGAGTATTTGCCCACGATCAATCACCGCCCCTCCTGGTGGGCGATCTCTATTCCCAGGCCCTTGCCCAACAGAGAATTCAGCAACTGACGTTTGAGACCGGCCACTACAGCCGTTGCTGGGAGGTCAGCAGTGCCCACTTGCCGGAAACGGCCTGGAGCACGCTGGAAATGTTGACGTATCTAAATGGCCTGCTGTTTGAGTCTTTTGCGCTACCAGCCAGCGCTGCTATCGGTTTCAAACTGATTGCCACACCCTGGACCGATGCGCATCTAAGCAAGGTCGGAAGCATCACAGCGGAACAGTTGCGCCAGGAACAACTCTGCAAAGGCGTGCCCAGAGAACTGGTCGAGGTGCTGCATTTGGCGGCACAGGCCGATGTTCGGGTACTGATATTCGACCCAAACGCTGCGTGCCTGGCGGGATTACCTACCTACGAAGACTTGCAATGATCCCACCACTCAGAAGCCCCGTTCGCGGGGCTTCCTCATACCTGCAGCCGCGAATTCGGGTGTCCGTGCACGGCGTATTCATACATGCCACAGGCAAGCAACACCGCGGTTTGCCCGAGGCGGTAAAAACCTTCGAACAGGACCACCCCGATACGGAGATCGTGCTGATGGAGATGAACAGCGCGGAACAGGCCCAGGCGTTGCAACGCGGGCAAATCGATATTGGGTTTGTGCACTGGAGCAAATTCCCCGACAGCATCGAGTGCGAACGGCTGTTGCGCGAACCCTTTGTCTGCTGCCTGCCAACGTCACATCGGCTCTCTGACCGCGACAGCATCGACCTGCAGGCGCTGGCAGATGAAGATTTCATTCTGTTCCCGCGCACGGTGTCGCCGCACTACCACGACCTGATCATCGCACGCTGTGTCGACGCAGGTTTCAGCCCGCGCATCCGCCACGAAACACGCCTCTGGCAGACGGTGGTAACCATGGTGGCTTACGGAATGGGCGTGGCGCTTGTACCACAAACCCTGGCCAAGACCCTGCGCGAAGGCGTGCGCTATTGCGCGATCAATGGGGACGGCGCACTTTCCGAAATTCACGCCATCCGCTTGGCCGCAACGCCGTCCGCCGCCGCGCAAAGTTTTCTGGAGCGGTTCAAAACGTTGCAGCCTACGCTCCCCTCTACCAATGACCTCAACGATACGAAATCCCGTATCACGCAATAATTTTTAATCATTATTTTTATCACTGTTGGCTGTATAGGCTCTTAGCTATCGGCCTTGCGTGTGCCTTGGCGGGCCGATCCGCTCATAACCCTTCGCGCAGTGAAGAAGGGTTGTTTCCAATAAAAACAACAGGATCTCACTATGAATACCGCCCAGGATATTGCCGCTCACAAAAGAGCTCGCAAGGCAGGTGTTGCCTCGTTTATCGGCACGACAATCGAGTGGTATGACTTCTACGCGTACGGCATCGCGGCTGCACTGGTCTTCGGCAAAGTGTTCTTTCCCTCAGACCTCAACCCAGGCACTGCCACCCTCCTCTCATTCCTGACGCTCTGGGCCGGATTCATCGCGCGCCCGGTAGGCGGCATTATTTTCGGTCACCTGGGTGACAAGATTGGCCGCAAAACCACACTGGTGATCACACTGGTGATGATGGGCATAGCTACCACCTGCATCGGTTTACTTCCGACCTACCTGCAAATCGGCATCTGGGCGCCGATCGCGCTGGTGGTACTGCGGGTAATTCAGGGGGTCGCCGTCGGCGGCGAATGGGGTGGCGCCATCCTCATCGCCAGTGAAAACGCGCCAAAAGGTAAAGGCATCCTGTACGCCGCCTTCGCCCAGCAAGGTTCGCCTGCCGGCAACCTGCTGGCCACGCTGGTGTTTTTCGGTTTGAGCGCCCTGCCGGTGACAGACTTCATGCTGTGGGGCTGGCGGATCCCATTCCTGCTATCGGCGGCGCTGGTCATCGTAGGCATGGTCATCCGTCTCAAGCTCGAAGAGTCCGACGACATGAAGCGTCTTATGGCGCAAAAGAAGACGGTCAAACTGCCAATCCTGGAGGTGCTGCGCAATCACTGGCAGATCGTGCTGCTGGGCGCCGGCGTGCTGCCGATCATCCATGTGACTTACTTTAAAAGCACCTTTGCGCTGTCTTGGGCCACCAAGGAACTGGGCTATGCACAAAGCACTTTTCTCAGCGTCATCGTTATTTCTCTGATCGTTCAGTTCATCGCCCAGCCCTTTGGCGCCATTCTCGTGTCGAAGATTGATATGCGCAAAGCGGTTGCGTTCATGGTGATTCCCGAACTGATTCTGATGCCGGCGATGTTCTTTGCCGTCGAAACAAAGATCTATTGGATTGCGGTAGTGGGCATGTGCCTGGCGACCATTCCGCACTCGATGTTCTACGGCGCCGTCGGTGGCATTCTCGCGCGTGCCTTTCCCACAAAAGTGCGCTACAGCGGTTTGTCGATCGCCTACCAGCTCTGTTCACTGTTGGTAGGTGGTGCCACCCCCGTCCTTGCCCAAGGGCTGCTCAACTCCACCGGCAGCATCATTGGGGTGGCCATCGCTTCGGCTTCCTATGCCCTGGTGTCGCTGGTGTGCATGCTGCTCCTGCTCAAACGTATCGGGCATAACGCCTCCGAGCTGTCCTGCGCGGAACAGGCAGACGCCGATGAGTTGGCCGGCGACGCAGTTACAGCGTCGACGCAACCGTCACACGGGCAGCGGCCGGTCCTGGATAACTCGCTTCATGACGAGCGTCGAGGTCAACCGTTGCACATTGGGCAAGGCTGACAGACTCTCATCGTAGAGCCGCTGAAAGGCCGGCAGGTCCTGGGTAATGACGTGAAGCAGGTAATCCGGCTCGCCGAACAATCGTTGGGCATCGATGACCTGAGGAATCTGCATCAGCGCAGCCTCGAACGCATGAACGGCGGCCTTGTCACCCTCACGCAGGGTCGCAAACACCATGGCAGAAAAGTTGAGGCCAAGGGCGCCGGGGTCCAGTTGCGCACGATAGCCCATTAATACCCCGGACTCTTCCAGCGCCCGCACGCGACGATGGCACGGTGAAAGGCTGAGGCCCACGCGCTCAGCCAATTCCGTTACCGATAGGCGACCGTTTTTTTGCAGCTCTGAAATAATCTTGCGATCAATCTCATCCATCCGGAAGATTCTCCCAATGCAAAGCGCTTTGATGACTGTATTTGAAAGCACATTCTAACAATATTTCATTATTCTTCCTGGCGTTCATTATTGCGCGAGGCGCCACGATGCAAAGATGTATGAGTCACCAACGAAGGGGGGCAGCGGCATGACCTTGAGTATCTTCGTTGCCTTCTGGGCCGTATCTATTCTGTTCGTGATCACACCTGGCGCGGACTGGGCTTATGCGATTTCGGCAGGGCTGAAAGGCCGCGTGGTCCTGCCTGCCATCGGTGGGTTGCTGTCCGGGCATATCATCGCCACCCTGATCGTTGCTGGCGGTGTCGGCACACTGGTTGCCAGGCATCCACTGGCCTTGTCAGTGCTGACTGTCGCCGGCGCGGGCTACCTGCTGTGGCTGGGCGTGAATATGATTGCTCACCCTTCCACGCCCCACGCTGATCAGGTCCAGGTGTCCGACTCGTGGCAACGCTGGGCGATCAAGGGGCTGTGTGTGAGTGGTTTGAACCCCAAGGTATTCCTACTGTTCCTGGCCCTCCTGCCGCAATTCACCGATGGCACGGCGACCTGGCCGGTACCTATGCAGATGATTGCGCTGGGGCTCGTTCATACGCTGAGCTGCGCAGTGATTTATCTGTTGGTCGGCTATGGATCCCAGACAGTGCTGCGGGCACGGCCTGCTGCGGCACGGCGTGTCAGTCGTTTTTCCGGTGCAGCCATGATCCTTATCGCGATCGTATTGTTCATCGAGCAATTATTGGGTTAACCCCTATTTCAGTGAGGCGACAAGAATGACTGATCAGCCTGCACCCTATGGCAATGCCCAACCGGCTTCTCGTATCCGTATTCCGCACTTGAAGCAGATGAAGATGGAGGGCCGGAAGTGGGCGATGCTCACCGCCTACGACATGTACAGTGCAGCCATCTTCGAGGAGGCCGGCATCCCGGTACTATTGGTAGGTGATTCGGCCTCCAACAATGTCTATGGCAACGAATCTACGCTCTCGGTCACTGTGGACGAACTGATCCCGCTGGTGCGCGCAGTCAGTCGTTCAACGAAACGAGCGCTGGTAATTGCCGACCTGCCTTTCGGCTCCTACCAGGCCTCGGCGGAACAATGCTTTCACACTGCCGTGCGCTTTATGAAAGAGGCCGGTGCCCATGCGGTCAAACTGGAGGGCGGCATTGAAATGCTGCCTCAGGTCGAGAAGCTGACGACCTGCGGTATTCCGGTCATGGCGCACATTGGTTTCACGCCTCAGATGGAGCATCAACTGGGTGGTTATCGGGTGCAGGGGCGCGGGGAAGACGCACAACGTCTGATCCATAGCGCCAAGGCCTTCGAGGCAGCCGGCGCCTTTGCGTTATTGGTCGAGATGGTGCCGGGTGAGGTAGGCCGTGAGATCACTGAAGCGGTATCGATTCCGACCGTTGGCATTGGCGCAGGTAACCAGTGCGATGCACAGGTGCTGGTCTGGCAGGACATGACGGGGCTGCGCAATGGCCGGCTGCCGCGCTTCGTCAAACAATATGCGGACCTCAGGTCTGTGCTCCATACCGCCGCCAGTGATTTTGTGCGAGAGGTGCAGGCCGGCGAGTTCCCGGGGCCTGAACATACGTTCTGACCCTCGGAACCCAGGCGTTTCAACGACTCAGTTTGAACGCCTGGCGCGCATTCTCCGCCAGGAACAGACGCCGGACATTATCGTCCAGACCCAAGGCTGCGAGTCCATCCAGACAATCCGCCGGCGTCAGCATCGGGTAGTTTGTGCCAAACAACACCTTCCCCTTTCCCGCCCCACGCATATACGCCACCAGCTCGTCAGGAAACCGCGACGCCTTGTAGGCCGATGTATCCACGTAGACATTCGGGTGCTTCATCATCAGGGAAATCATTTCGGCCACCCACGGAAAGCCGATATGTCCACCGACGATGCGTAGCTCAGGAAACTCGTGCGCTACGTTATCCAGATAAGGCATCGGGCGCCCGGGCTCAGACGGGCGCATCGGGCCTGCATGGCCCACTTGCAAACAGAAGGTGATATCCAGCTCGATGCACTCGGCGTATAGCGGATAGTATCGGCGGTCATCAGGCGGCAGCCCCCATAGCCAGGGCAATACGCGCAAGGCCTTGAAGCCATATTGCCTGACACAACGACGCAACTCCCTTACCGCATCCATCGGCCGGCTCAGGTCCACTGACGCTACGCCAATGACCCGCTCCGGTTGCGTCGAGACCGCAGCCGCCACTTCTTCGTTAGTGATCATCGGCCCAGCCGGCCCCCACCAGGCACTGGCAAAGACCTTGGATACTCCGTCCTTTCGGAAGGTCTCAAGCGCCTCGGCCGTGGTGATGTCAGGGGTATTTTCGGCTAAAGCCTTCCATGCTGTTGGCCAGCGCCGCAATGACTCAAACATCGAGTCCTGCAAAAAACGCTTGTTGGGAAACTGCATCCAGGCGTCGATTATTTCCACGGCGTTTTAACTCCTATTCACCCATGATTTCCCGGCGGCGTTTGTCCTGGGCCCGGCGATTACCCTCATCACTCATGCCGGTGGGCAGTTCCTGGTCGAGCAGCGTGGTACGCAGGTCAATCTGCTGCATGACCGAATCCTGCAAGGCCTTCTTGGACATGGCATACGCCACGTTGCAATCGGGGGTAATGCAGCGCGCATAGGCAATCGCGGTGGCCAGCAGTTGCGATTCCTCCACCACCTCATGGAAGAACCCGAGCTTCTCAGCCTGCTCCAGCGAATAGAGCTCACCCTTGAGGGTGGTCAGCGCGCCGACCTGATCACCCAACGCGTACTTGATGATTTCCACATACGCGGCGGGCATCGGAATACCGATAGGCACTTCGTTGAGGCCGAACTTGGCCTCTTTGCGCGCAGCGATACGGAAGTCGCAATCCAGAGCCGTGATCAGACCGCCGGCAATGGCATGCCCGTTGATCGCTGCCACCGTGGGGCGCGGGTACTGGAAAATACGCAGGTTGGTCGCGCGGTATTCGGCGTACCACTGGCGGATTCGCTCTTTGTTCTGGCTGCCAAATACATCAAAGCTGTACTTGAAGTCGATACCGGCTGAAAAGGCATTGCCCTGCCCGGTTAGAATCACCGGCAACTCGCTGAACTCGGTTTCGAGCCGATCGAAGGCATCATGCAGGTCCTTGAAGAAGGTGTCGTTCTGCACATTGACCTTGTTAGTATTCATGCGCACAACCGCACACCCCTCCATCACTTCAATCTGCCATGCCATGTTTCACTCCTTATCGGTGGCGCCTCTGAATTGGCGCATCATTGAATGTCAGCAACGCTCTAGCACACAGCCAACGCAAGCTCTTCTTCCATGATTTCGCGCATCCTGAACTTCTGTACCTTGCCGGAGAGCGTCATCGGGAAGCCGTCTACGAAGCGTATGTAGCGTGGGATTTTGTAACGAGCGATCTGGCTGCTGCAGAACTCGCGTATTTCGTCTTCGTTGATCACCAGGCCTGGGCGCACGATGACCCAGACACACAGCTCCTCGCCGTACTTCTCATCCGGCACACCGATCACCTGCGCATCCTGAATGGCCGGGTGTTGATACAGGAACTCCTCGATTTCGCGCGGGGAAATATTTTCGCCGCCGCGTATCACCATATCCTTGATACGCCCCGTGATGCTGACGTAGCCCTCGGCATCCATCGTGGCCAGGTCGCCGCTGTGGATCCAGCCGTCGCTGTCGATGGTTTGAACGGTCTTTTCCGGGTCATTCCAGTAGCCTTGCATCAGCGAATAACCGCGAATACACAACTCCCCCACTACACCGGTCGGCACAGTATCTCCTGACTCAGGGTGGACCACCTTGGCTTCCAGATGGGGATGCACTTTGCCGATGGTCGACACACGTTTTTCCAGCGGTGTCTCACACGTGCTTTGATAGCTGGCGGGGCTGGTCTCGGTCATGCCGTAGGCAATAGTGACATCGCGCATATGCATGTCGCGCTGAACCCGGCGCATTACCTCAATCGGGCACGCCGTGCCGGCCATGATGCCGGTGCGCAAGGTGGACAGGTCGAATTCGTGAAAGCGGGGGTGGTCGAGTTCGGTGATGAACATCGTCGGCACACCGTGCAGGGCGGTGCAGCGCTCATTCTGTACTGCCTCAAGGGTGCGCACCGGGTCAAACGTATCGTTTGGGTAGACAATGGTGCTGGCATGGCTCAATGCCGCCAGGTTGCCAACCACCATCCCAAAGCAGTGAAACAACGGCACGGGAATGCACAGACGGTCAGTGGCCGTGAGGCTCATGCCCTCGCCGAGGAAAAATCCATTATTGAGAATGCCGCGATGGGTCAGCGCTGCGCCCTTAGGCGAGCCCGTGGTGCCGCTGGTGAACTGGATGTTGATCGCATCAGTGTTCTTCAGCGTCGCCGCGACACGCGGGACGCGCTCGTCCAAGGCATCCCCCAGGCTCATCAGATCGCGAAAGCGCATAAAACCGGGCACTTGCTCCTCGCCCAGGTGGATCACCGTATGCAACGCGGGCAGCCTCGCAGCACTGAGCTGCCCAGGCGCGCAGGTGTTGATTTCCGGGGCAATCGTTCTGATCACTTGCAGGTAATCGGTGGTCTTGAATGCCGACAGGGTGATCAATGCCTTGCAGCCCGCCTTGTTCAACGCGTACTCAAGTTCCATGGTTTTGTAGGCTGGATTGAAGTTGACCAGGATGATCCCGACCTTGGCCGTCGCCAGTTGGGTTATCAACCATTCGGCGCTGTTGTTTGCCCAGATGGCCACACGATCGCCCGGCGCCAGTGACAACGCAATCAGGGCACTCGCCAGTTGGTTTACTTCAGCTTGAAGTTGAGAATAGCTAAGCCGGATATTCTGATGACACGAAACAAGCGCCTCATTATCGGGAAATCGCGCGACCACGTCGTCAAAGAAATCTCCCAGGGTTTTCTCTATCAACGGAATATGAACCGCGCCACGCGAATAACTTCTTTTTATTGTGTTCATCGTGTCTGTCTCAACATTGAAGTACTGCTGTGCCTGTATGCACAGTACGAGAGTCGACAGCGCTGGCACATTGGCAAAACTGACGTTTTTTATGCCAATCTTGCCAAGCCAGTAATTCCCTGCGGGTGTGCGCCAGGCTGCGATTATTTCGGGCCTACCAGAGTGGCAAGCTGTAGCTGACGATCAGGCGGTTCTCATCCAGATCACTCAGGAAGTTGCTGCGGGTGGTGGCGTTACGCAGCTTCAACGCCAGGTTTTTCAGTGGTCCGCTCTGAATGACATACCCCAGATCCGTGTTGCGCTCCCAGGTTCTGCCTTCGCTCAGCCCCGCCCCGCGGTCCACGTTGTCACCCGAGAGATAGCGGGTCATCAGGGTCAACCCGGGAATGCCCAACGCGGCGAAGTCATAGTCGTAGCGCACCTGCCATGAATGCTCATCGCGGTTGCCAAAGTCGTTGATCTGTACCTGGTTGAGCAAAGCATCGTCCGCGCCATTGACGTAGGCGAAACCGGTGCGACCGCTGAGGTGCTGGTAGCCGGCGCTGAAGCTGTGGCCAAGCATTTTGTAGGTAAACAAGGCGCCCAGAGCATCGTTGTCCACGTTACTTCCGCCATCGGCACCCGAGTGTGCAAATCGGATATCGGACTTAAGGCTTTGCCCACCCCCCAACGGCAATTGGTGCACCAGATTGATCAAGTGTTGTTTGTAGATGCCATCAAGACCACCGTAGTAATAACTGGTGAACAGTGTCGGGGTCCATTGATAACGACCTCCGCCAAACAGAAATTCATCACTGGTTTTGGCACTTCCCAGCACTATATTGCGCTTGCCGCCATTGAAGACCGTCATCACTTCATTGTCCGAAGAGTCGCGCTGATTGACCCGATCAAGACGGCCCAGGTCAAGGTTTAAACCCTCGATCTCGTTACTGGCCAACCAGGCCCCGCGAAAGGTCTGCGGCATAAGGCGTGAGTCATTGCGCATCAGAGGCGGCAACACCGGCTGGACTGTGCCGAGCTTCAAGGTGCTCTTGGAAATACGTACCTTGGCAGTAAAGCCAGACTCGCCATATTCATCCTTGGCACGCTTTGGCCCGACCGCATTGGTCTTGAGCAGGCCAGTGCCAACCCGATCAGGGCTGGAGTCCAGTTTCAGCCCCAGCATCCCGATGGCATCAATACCGAAACCTACCGGGCCCTCGCTGTAGCCGGACTCTAAGCGCAACATAAATCCTTGCGCCCATTCCTCTGCTTTATTTTGCGCCGAGCCGCCCTGTCGGAAGTCGCGATTCATATAGAAGTTACGCAGTTCCAAAGTGGATTTACTGTCCCCCAGAAAGTCTGCGTGAGCCGATCCGACAATACCCAGGGCCACGCCTGCGCAGAGTGCGGGCATAACTGTACCGAAGTTGAAATGCATGGTTAGTCTACCTTTCGCTATTTTTATTGTTATTGCTGTTTTTTATTATTTTCGACTGTGACGCACACTTTAGTGCCGCTGGAATGACTCCCAACGTCACCAAACTTATTCAAACTTCCTGTTCACATTAAGCTGGGCGGCGGCAAAAACTGAGTGCAACACCTGACCTTTCCGGTACGGTGCTGCCCCTATGTCTTATACCGAACTCAGCGTTGAAGAGCGCGCCACCATTCAAATCAGTCATGCCCAAGGCTTCAGC
>NZ_JCBCUR010000036.1:0-15338 GCF_059862305.1 Pseudomonas sp. MF09156 | reverse complement strand
TAAGATGCAGAGCCGCATAGGTCGCCGTCATAGAACAGATTGGCCCGCACGCCGAACCGCGAGAGCAAATTAGACAAACGATCCATTGGCCGATCCTTGACGAGTCAGAACGCACAGACCATACCATTGTTGCCGCTGACCGAAAACTGACCCAGTAGAGGCTGTTCTGCCGACTGAAAACTGACCCAGGTGTTCAACTGCTTCTGCTCAATTTTTGAGCAGGAGAACACAGGGTGATCAGTATGGAAATGATGGGCAAAATTCGCCGGATGTATTTCCGCGACAAGCTGTCGCTGCATGAGATAGCCAAGCGCACCGGGTTGGCGCGCAACACGATTCGCAAGTGGGTCAGAGCACCTGAGGCCAAGCCGCCGGTCTACCAACGCCGCGCGATCTTCAACAAACTCAGCCCTTTTCACGCCACGCTGGAGCAGGCGCTAAAAGCCGATTCGCTGCGGCCCAAGCAACAGCGGCGCAGTGCCAAGGCGCTGTTGGCGCAAATCAAAGCCGAAGGTTATGACGGTGGCTACAGCCAGCTCACCGCGTTTATCCGTGCCTGGCGAGGGGGACAGGGCAAGGCGTCGCAGGCCTTTGTGCCGCTGACCTTTGCTCTTGGCGAGGCGTTTCAGTTTGACTGGAGCGAGGAAGGCTTGCTGGTCGGCGGCATTTACCGGCGTATGCAGGTGGCACATCTGAAGCTGTGTGCCAGCCGTGCGTTCTGGCTTGTGGCGTATCCGAGCCAGGGCCATGAGATGTTATTTGACGCCCATACACGCTCGTTCGGCTCCTTGGGCGGCGTGCCGCGCCGGGGCATCTACGACAACATGAAGACCGCCGTCGACAAGGTCAATAAGGGCAAAGGCCGGGCGGTGAATGCGCGCTTTGCGGTGATGTGCGCGCATTACCTGTTCGATCCGGACTTCTGCAACGTCGCCGCTGGTTGGGAAAAGGGCATCGTTGAAAAGAACGTGCAAGACAGCCGCAGGCGTATCTGGCTAGACGCCCAGGACTGCCAGTTTCACTCCTTCGAGGAACTCAATGCCTGGCTGGGCCAGCGCTGCCGCGCGCTTTGGAACGAGCTGACGCACCCTCAATACAGCGGGCTGAGTGTGGCCGAAGTGCTGGAGTTGGAGCGCGCTGAACTGATGCCTGTGCCAGCGCCATTCGACGGTTACGTCGAGCGGCCTGCGCGGGTCTCCAGCACCTGCCTGGTCAGCGTCGGGCGCAACCGCTACTCGGTGCCGTGTGAGTATGCGGGTAAGTGGGTCAGCAGCCGTTTGTATCCGACGCGAATCGAGGTGGTGGCTGACGACGCGCTGATCGCCAGCCATGTCCGCTTGCTGGATCGCGACCAGGTCAGCTATGACTGGCAGCACTACCTCCCGCTGATCGAACGCAAGCCCGGTGCGCTGCGCAACGGCGCGCCCTTTGCTGATCTGCCGGCGCCGCTGCGTCAGCTTAAGCACGGTCTGGGGCGTCATGCCGGCGGTGACCGGATCATGGCGCAAGTTCTGGCTGCCGTACCGGTCGCCGGGCTCGATGCGGTGCTGGTGGCTGTTGAGCTGGTACTGGAAAGCGGCAGCCTGAGCGCCGAACACATCCTCAATGTCGTGGCGCGCCTGGCCGCGACCGAACCACCACCCAGCGTCGAAACCCACTTGTCGCTCAAGGAAGCCCCCGTCGCTAACACGGCGCGCTACGACCGCCTGCGTGGCCAGACCGAGGAGATCGGTCATGCGTGATTTGATGGCGGAACTCAAGGAGCTGCGCCTGCACGGCATGGCCACGGCCTGGGCGGAGTTGACTGCGCAGGGTGAGTCGAACACAGCCTCGTCCAAGTGGCTGCTCGAACACCTGCTGGAACAAGAGCACACAGATCGCGCCATGCGCTCGGTGAGCCACCAGATGAACATGGCCAAGCTGCCGATGCACCGCGACCTGGCCGGCTTCGACTTCAGCGCCTCCAGCGCAGACGCTCGTTTGATCAGCGAACTGGCCAGTCTGGCCTTTACCGACACCGCGCAGAACGTGGTGCTGATCGGTGGGCCTGGCACCGGTAAAACCCACCTGGCCACTGCGCTGGCCGTGTCCGGCATCACCCGGCACGGCAAGCGCGTGCGCTTCTACTCCACGGTCGATCTGGTCAATCTGCTGGAGCGCGAAAAGCACGACGGCAAAGCCGGGCGGATCGCCCAAGCTCTGCTGCGCATGGATCTGGTCATCCTCGACGAACTGGGTTATCTGCCCTTCAGCCAGGCCGGCGGTGCGTTGCTGTTTCACCTGCTATCCAAGCTGTACGAACACACCAGCGTGGTGATCACCACCAACCTGAGCTTCGCCGAATGGTCGAGCGTGT
Organism: Pseudomonas sp. MF09156; assembly: GCF_059862305.1. Lineage (NCBI taxonomy): Bacteria > Pseudomonadati > Pseudomonadota > Gammaproteobacteria > Pseudomonadales > Pseudomonadaceae > Pseudomonas > Pseudomonas sp. MF09156. The sequence goes on along the minus strand of NZ_JCBCUR010000036.1, from coordinate 12,982 downwards.
TCGGCGACGCCAAGATGACCACCGCCCTGCTGGATCGGCTGACCCACCACTGCCACATCGTCGAAACCGGTAACGAGTCCTATCGCCTGCAACACAGTAGCTTGGCGGCCCAGGCCAAGATCAAATCACGGGAGCGAAAGCGTAAGGGCGGCCAGGAACCGGAGGACGATGAGCCGTTCTGATTTCATGGCGACGACGGCCTGCTACATGGCTGCGTGTGGCAGGTCTTAAACAACTGAACTGGGCTAGCGAAGGAGTGGGGGCAACAGCAGCTGCGCTGGTAGACTTATCCACAGTTGCTGGTAACAAAATCAGCAATCCGCCCTGGGTCAAATTTCAATCGGCAGGGTGGGTCAATTTTCCATCAGCGCCAACACACTAAGCAACCATCAGAAAATTTTGACTGTACGCCAAAAAATTCGCATCTACCAGCATCTAAACAGGCGTTGTTGATTATCATAAAACACTGACACTGTATTATATAATCGTGCTTTTGTGTTATTTTTTTAATATTTACTGATTACGTACTTGCTTAACCACTCAGTTGCGCTAGAATTAATAGACGCGAAATTTAAATCTCTAATTTTCCAACACTTGGCGGTTGCAGGAGCTGAGTGCAACACGGTCATTGAATTGAAGCTGGAGCATCATGCCGCATAGTCATGGCCTTCTGCATCACCTCACCCATAACTTCGATGGGGCACTTGAAGTCGAAGCGCTTACGCGGTCGCATGTTCAGTTGCAGTGCAATAGCGTCGAGTTCTTCTTGGCTGTGTACCGACAAGTCCGTGCCCTTGGGCAGATACTGGCGGATCAGGCCATTTATGTTTTCGTTGCTGCCGCGTTGCCAAGGGCTATGCGGGTCGCAGAAGTAAATTGCCACCCCGGTCTGCTGGGTGATTTCAGCATGCCGCGCCATTTCTCGGCCCTGGTCGTAGGTCATGCTCTTGCGCATCGCCAGCGGCATGCCATTGAGCGCTGCACTGAAGCCTTCCATCGCCGAGGTCGCCGTCGCGTCGTTCATCTTTACCAGCATCAGGTAGCCACTGGTACGTTCCACCAGCGTGCCTACAGACGAGGCGTTGGCCTTGCCCTTGATCAGATCGCCTTCCCAATGCCCTGGCATCAGCCGGTCTTCGATCTCCGGTGGGCGCACATGGATGCTGACCATCTCGGGGATCTGGCCGCGTCGATCCACGCCGCCAGAGCGCGGCCGTCGTGTCGTCTTACTTTGGCGCAGGCAGATGATCAGCTCTTTACGCAGCTCGCCGACCGGCAAGGCGTAGATGGCGTTATAGATCGTCTCGCGACAGACGTAGGCTTCTCTGAGGCTGGGAATGTTCATGCTGCGCAGCTTGCCGGCAATCTGCTCGGGAGACAAACGCTCGCGCAGCATATGGGCCACCAACTGGAAGCGCTCACTACTCGGCAAGAGCTTTCGTTTCGGTCGACAGCGTTGGCGGCGGGCCTGCATCTGCTGCTGGGCCATGCGGGCCGAGTAGCCGCCACAGACATCTCGATTGCGGCGCAGCTCCCGGCTGATGGTCGAAGGGGATCGGGTGATCAAGCAAGCAATCTTGCGCAGGCTGAACCCTTGGGCACGGCCGATTTGAATGGTGGCGCGTTCTTCAACGCTGAGTTCGGAATAAGACATAGGGGCAGCACCGTACCGGAAAGGTCAGGTGTTGCACTCAGTTTTTGCCGCCGCCCTTAGTAAAACCTCGTTTGCCATCCCACTACCATTGTAGGAGCAAATCAGGAGACATAAAAAATTAGCGGTAGCGTGCCTGGCCCTCTAGATAAGTATTGGAGACTGTAATGAAGTTTGAAAAGTCACAGACAGCAATCGACCACCTGACTCCCGAGCAACACCGAATTACCCAGGAGGCGGGCACCGAAAGGCCCTTCACGGGCGAGTACAACGACAACAAGGAGCCTGGCATCTACGTCGACATAGTGTCGGGAGAGCCACTGTTCGCTTCGACGGACAAGTTCGATTCGGGTACTGGCTGGCCCAGCTTCACCAAGCCGATCGTTTCGGCAAACGTGAACGAGGTGCGGGACAGCGCACACGGCATGGTCCGGACGGAGGTCAGGTCAGTACACGCAGACAGTCATCTCGGCCATGTGTTCCCCGATGGTCCTTCCGACCGCGGCGGTCTGCGGTACTGCATCAACTCAGCGTCCCTTCGCTTCATCCCGCGCGACGAGATGGAGTCCGAGGGATACGGTGAATATCTCGATCAAGTAGAGGAGGCTTAACATGCATCAGCGCGCTGTTCTCGCAGGAGGATGTTTCTGGGGCATGCAGGATCTGATCCGCAAGCGGCCCGGCATCATCTCGACCCGTGTGGGTTACACGGGCGGCGATATTCCGAACGCCACGTATCGTAATCACGGCACGCATGCCGAGGGGATCGAGATTGTCTTCGACCCGACAGTGACGAGCTACCGGAACATCCTGGAATTCTTCTTCCAGATCCACGATCCGACGACGCTGAACCGCCAGGGCAATGATCGTGGGCTCTCCTACCGGTCGGGCATCTATTATGTCGACGAGGAGCAGAAGCGCGTCGCCGAGGATACGATCGCCGATGTGGATGCCTCGGGGCTGTGGGATGGCAAAGTGGTGACCGAGGTCCAGCCGGTCGGCGAGTTCTGGGAGGCCGAGCCCGATCACCAGGATTATCTGGAGAAGCGCCCGGGCGGCTACACCTGCCACTTCGTCCGTCCCGGCTGGGTGCTTCCGAAGCGCCAAAAGGTTGACGACGTACAGCCAGCGGCCGGGACCGCGGCGGAATAGGCTTCACTGCCGTTGCCACTGCGCCGGTCCGGTCCGCAATCTTCGTGACCGCGTCGTTCAGCGACGCGGTCATCGAACCCTACTTCAGAGTGACGGCTCGTTCCAGTCAGTCGCCATCGCAACACCAGGATCGCAGATTTATGCCAGACCTCTCGTCCTTTCCGATCACGCAGCGCTGGCCGGCATCTCATCCCGATCGCCTGCAACTCTACGCAGCCCCTACGCCCAATGGCGTCAAGGTCTCGATCATGCTTGAGGAGACTGGCCTGGCGTACGAGCCCCACCTGATCGACATCTCGAACAACGAGTCGAAGGATCCGGCGTTCGTGTCGCTGAACCCGAACGGACGCATACCGGCGATCATCGATCCGGCTGGCCCTGACGGTAGACCCATCGCCTTATGGGAATCCGGTGCGATCCTCCTCTATCTGGCCGACAAGACGGGTCAGTTCATCTCCACCGAACCAGGCCAGCGTTACGAGACCCTAGCGTGGGTGTTCTTTCAGATGTCGGCCATCGGGCCGATGTTCGGTCAGCTCGGCTTCTTCCTGCGATTTGGCGGCAAGGACTATGAGGACAAGCGGCCGCAACAGCGCTTTATCGACGAATCCACGCGTCTGCTGGGGATTCTGGATCGCCGGCTGGAAGGCCGCGACTGGATCGTCGACGACTATTCGATCGCGGACATCGCGACGCTCGGCTGGGTGAATGCGCTGGTGGAATTCTACGCTGCGGGTGACATCCTTGGCCTCAGCAGCTTTTCGAACGTCCGCGCATGGCTTGGACGCGGGCTGGCTCGACCGGCCGTCCAGCGTGGCCTCCACATTCCCGCGAGGCCAGCATGAGCATCATCGCCGCCTATTATTACAACGAAGGCAAGCGAGTTCGCGAAATCGCGCTCGATGAGCACGTCAAGTTGGGCGAGAGTCGCTCGGGCTTCTGCTGGATCGCGCTTAGCGAACCCACCCCCGAGGAACTACTCGCGATCCAAAGGACATATAATCTTCATCCGTTGGCGATCGACAACGCGATGCACCCGCTGTGCCCGCCCAAGCTCGAGGTCTACAACGATGAGTTGTACGTCGTCGCGCAGACCGCCGAGCTGGTCGGCGACCGGATCAGCTACGGCAAGATGGCGATCTTCACCGGTCACAATCACCTTATCACCGTGCGGCACGGCAATGCCGGAGCGCTGGGCAAACTTCGGGAGCAACTCGAGGCATCGCCGACGCAGTTCGGCAAGGGTGTCGACTATGTGCTGCACGCGATCTTGCATCGCGTGGTCGACCAGTATCTGCCCATCTTCGAAATGATCGAGGACGACGTCCTGGCGATGGAGCGACGGTCGCTGCACGATTTCCTCGGGCCAGAAGAGGTGGCGCGAATCTTCGAACTAAGGTCCGAACTCACGCGGTTCCAGCGCACGCTCAGGGCTATGGCCGAGCTGGTGCGAAAGCTCGTTCGCGGCCACTTTCCCTGCATCAGCGCCGAAATGACACCATATTTCCACGACGTCGCGGACCATGTCCACCGCGTGCAGTCCATGGTCGACGGCCTCCTGCTTGTCCTGTCCACGGTCTTTGAGGCCAGCAGCCTTCTGGAAGCGCAAAGGATCGGTGTGGTCACCCGCCAGCTCGCGGCCTGGGCGGCAATACTGGCAGTCCCGACGGCGATCGCTGGAATATACGGCATGAACTTTAAGCACATGCCGGAGCTGGACACGGCCTACGGATACTTTGTCGTGCTCGGAGTGATAGCGATATCGTGCGTTTTCCTATTTGTGCGCTTCAAGAAGGCTAAGTGGCTGTGAATACTGCCCATCGTTTTCTTCGCCGTCATCTGACGGTTACAGCGGGCCTTATACGGAAGCTTGTCCAATCCAACTCAAGATGAAGGTGCGTCCATGACATAGCAGCTGACCGACGCTCTACAAGCAGTTCAGTCCTTCATCGCCAAGGGCTAAGACCGCGAATAGCGCGTCAAGGACAGCAATCTCGTCGATCTCGAGCCAGGATCAACCATCGGTCCGTGCGGCATCTGCGTCGACGCGGCGTTTCGCCTCGGAAGCGGTGATGATGGCGATAACGCCTCCACCCTCTACGCGATCACCGATCCGGCGACCGAGCATAAGGGCCTGTTGATCGACGTGTTCGATGAAATCTGCTACCGCGACCCAGTTCAAGAGTCGGGACCTCAATGTAGAAGAAGTTGACTAACGAGCATTCGCGTCATCCGATCAAGCAAGCTGGAGACATTTATGAAAGCCATTGGTTACAAGGTTCCGGGACCCATCGCCGCGGATGCCGCGCTGGTCGACATCAATCTGCCTCGGCCTGTCGCTGCAGGATACGATATCCTGGTTGAGGTGAAGGCCGTCTCGGTCAACCCGGTCGACTACAAGGTCCGCAACAGCACGCCGCCGGCAGATGGCGATTGGAAGGTGCTGGGATGGGATGCCGCCGGGATTGTGCGCGAGGTCGGCCCCGACGTCACGCAGTTCGAGTTAGGCGACGAGGTCTATTATGCCGGATCGATCACACGGCCCGGTACCAATGCGGAGTTCCATCTCGTCGACGCCCGGATTGTCGGTCACAAACCTGCGTCGCTCTCCTGGGCGGAAGCGGCGGCGCTGCCGCTGACGACGTTGACGGCCTGGGAGGCGATGTTCGACCGCCTGGACGTGGCGAAGCCCGTACCCGGTGCGGCGGAGGCGATCCTCATCATCGGTGGCGCGGGCGGGGTTGGGTCGATCGCCGTCCAGATCGCGCGACAGCGCACGGACCTCACCGTCATCGCCACAGCCTCTCGACCGGAAACCCAAGAGTGGGTAAGAGGGCTTGGAGCTCACCACGTCATCGACCATTCTCGTCCGCTCGCGCCACAGATCGCCGAACTCGGCATCGGTGCTCCCGCTTTCGTCTTTTCGACCACACATACCGAGCAACATGTCGCCGACATCGCCGAACTGATCGCCCCACAAGGACGGTTCGGACTGATCGACGATCCCAAGGCATTCGATATCATGGTTTTCAAGCGCAAGGCGGTGTCGATCCACCACGAGCTGATGTTCACGCGGTCGATCTACGGCACGCCCGACATGAATGAGCAGGGCGAGATTCTGGATGCGATGGCAGCGCTGGTTGACGACGGCAAAATCCGCACGACGCTGACCCGGCGACTGTCGCCGATCAATGCCGCCAATCTGAAGACGGTGCATGCACTGATCGAAAGTGGCGCGGCTAAAGGCAAGATCGTCCTCGAAGGCTTCTAACGACCGCGATCGCCAAACATCTTGTCCAACCTCAAAAAGCCGAACGGGTTATGCCCCAGCGATGAGAATCCCATGACCAAATCTATTGCCACCGCCTCGATCAACCGCGAAACCGCAGTCGCCCTCATCGACGCGGCGCTCGCTGCGGCCCGTGCCATCGGCATCCCGGCTGCCGTCGCCGTCGTCGACGCCACCGGTAACCTGCGCGCGTTCGAGCGCACCGACGATGCGCCGTTCCTTACCGTCGATGTTGCCATCGACAAGGCCTGGAGTTCCGCCTCGTTTGGGTTCCCGACCCATGTCTGGAACGACTATGTGACCAACGATCCAAAAGTGGCGCCGCTAGCCTATCGCCCTCGGATGGTCGCTGTCGGCGGCGGTTATCCGATTCTGGAGGATGGGAAGTTGATCGGCGGCATAGGCATCTCCGGAGGCAACTATCAGCAGGATCAGGATGCGTGCGTCGAGGCACTCATGAAAATCGGGTTCCAGTTGCCAGCCTGACGACTGTGAGGCCATCACCGGTGGTAATGGCCAACAGATCCAACCTTTGAGAGGCCTAATGATGGAAGCGTTCGTCGTCTTTACGCGGGAAGAAACCAGCGACCCACATGCACTCGCAACCTATTCTGCAGGCGTCGGACCATCGTTCGATGGTCACGACGTTACCTTTCTCGCCGCTTATGGCGCGATCCAGCATTTGGAGGGGCCGCCCATCGAAGGGGCCGTAATCTTGCGTTTCCCGACGATGCAGGCCGCTCGCGACTGGTATGACAGTCCCGCCTACCAAACCATCGCTGCTCAACGCTTTGCCGGTTCCCGTTACCGCGCCTTTATCATTGAAGGGCGGCGGTGACATACCGACAGAAGCACTTCGGCGCTGACCACGAGGTATCGGCGTGTGAACTCGCATCTTGGGAATCTGTGGGGGGGACCAAGACAGCGGCGCTAGGGGCTCATATCGTCGATCGGATCAGAGAGTTGCTCGGCGAGAATGGGTTATCTATTGCCGAGCTGACGGAGCGGAGCCGCCCTCTCCCAACGGATTGATTCAATCGTTGACGCTCCTCCTATCCGGATCCGGGTTTTCGCACGCTGATCAACAGAGTTACAGCGCGCAACGCCTGTAGTGGGCATCAGGGGATGGGTGGCAATCAGGATGATTGCCCACCTTCCAACGATTAACCTTGCTCAAGTTGCTTCACTAGTCGCTCCGCGTCGAGATGGAAGTCCGAGAAAACAATGCTACCGCCAGCGTCGATAACCGTAAACCACGGAGTTCCTCGTGTGCGGTAGTCTTCCATGAAGGTTGGAAACGGCGAGCCGGTCGGTTGCTCGTCGTGACCGAAAACGATAGGAAGCTCATACTTGAGCTGGTTCACGCGCAACTTCTCGAAGGTATTCTCATGCGTTCCTTCGAAGACGGTCTGGATCACTGCGAACCCCACGTCTTTTGAGCTCAACGCTGCATGCAACTTTTGTAGCGTCGGAAACCCATGCAAATGGCAACCTTGGCACCAATGCTGGAAGGCAAACAAGATTTTCGGGCCGGGCCCGATATCTGACAGTTTGAACGGCGCGATACTTTCCCCATCTTTGCCAATCCATTTTTGCACCCGCAGCTCAGGCGCTTGTCGTTCGATCTCGTTCATCTGATCCTCCAACCCCGATACAGAAGCTTAGTGGATGATCGCGCGTCGCGACGGTGCGCGAACGTCCGACCTTATTTTCCCTATTTCCTGAAGCCAGAATAGATCAGATCGACATTTCGTCCTTAATATACTCAAGCTGCCGGCGAGCGCGAACTGGGCAACCATGCGCTGGTGAGCCTTGAGCTTTGCACGCTGCCCATCCGTTTGAGAGCGAACCTGCAACTTCCGCTCCGCATACCGCAGATCAGCGTACGCAGCCTTGGGGTTATCTACCCTATAGCCATTGGGTATTGGGAATCATGCTGGCCTGACGCTATGTTCGATACGCGATTTTTTACGATGATAGAGCATCTGTATCTGATTTTTAGTCGATTGGCTTATTCGGCGGATGTGCGGGCAAATGCTTTACGCAGAGTACTGAAATGAAGGCCGGCTTCGGTCTGCCGTATCGAGCAAGAGGGGTCACTATGGTCACCAGAGGTTTCACCGGTCGCGGTTCAGGCGACCAGTCCGATCGGATTCCGCCAGGTCAGCATCTGGTGGAGGATTTCCCTGTTCTGTCGGCCGGCCCTACGCCGAGGGTAGAGCCCTCCGACTGGAAATTCACAGTCAAAATTGGTCCGAAGCCCGTCAAAACGTGGAATTGGGGCGAATTCAACACTCTACCAAAGACCCAGGTGACAAAGGATATTCACTGCGTCACCTCTTGGTCCAAACTGGATACCGTTTGGGAGGGTGTACTCATTGAAGACATCCTTGCAGATGCAGAGCTTGATCGGCCTACCGATTTCGTCTTGGCGCACTGCTACGATAATTATTCGACAAACGTCCCTCTGACGGATCTGCTTTCCGGGAAAGCGATGGTCGCCCTCAGTTATGCGGGCAAGCCACTTTCCCGCGATCATGGGGGGCCGGCGCGTCTTCTAGTGCCGCACCTTTACTTCTGGAAATCCGCCAAATGGGTGAATGCGCTGCAATTCACGACGCGTGACGAGGCCGGCTTTTGGGAGCTGCACGGCTATCACATCTACGGCGATCCGTGGCGCGAACAACGATACACCCATGACTGAAAACGAAGCGCAAGTCCGTTCGTGGCAATCATGCGTGATCGACGACATCATCCAGCAAACACCGAGTATCAAGAGCTTCTTCCTTCGGTTGAGCAAGCCGTTCGCGCACACCGCAGGTCAGCACGTCGATATCCGGCTGACCGCGCCCGACGGCTACAGTGCAATGCGCAGCTACTCGATCGCGTCATCGGCAGTTTCGACCCCGATCGTCGAGATAGCTATCGAGCGCATGCCGGATGCCGAAGTTTCGCCGTTTTTTCACGACATCGCGGCGATTGGTGACGAAATCGAAGTTCGCGGTCCGCTCGGTGGCCATTTCCTTTGGCCTGAGCCTGCCATAGATCCGGTTCTGTTGATCGGGGGAGGCTCCGGCCTCGTGCCGTTGATGGCAATGATCCGGCAGCGCCGCGCATTGGCCCAAGCCGTTCCGACAGCGTTGCTCCTGTCCGCACGAACCGCCGAGGACGTTCTCTTCTCAGAAGAACTTCATTGCATCGAAATCAGCGATCCGGCGTTCGTCCTGGCGCTCGCGATTACGCGCGAGAAACCGGTTCGCGCATCGGACTTTGCGCGACGGATCGACGGCATGATGGTCCAAGAAATTCTAACCAGGCTTCAGGGAAAGCCGACGCAAGTGTTCGTCTGCGGGTCTAACGGATTCGTCAACATCGCAACCGATAGCGCGCTGCTGGCGGGCTTGGACGCCTCCATCATCAAGACGGAGCGCTACGGGGGCTAGCGGCGCGAGCTATCTCACGTCGCGCCGATCGTAGACGTGCGCCCTGGGAAGCTTTGGCGATCAACGTGAACCGTTTTGCCGAACACAGTCTTCGTACCCCCCGGCCTCTAGAACGCCTTCGCTCGCGATACCTGGCTCGACATCAAGCTCAATTTGAAAGTTCCTGCACTATCCGTCGTCCTGATATGCTCGACCAGCATGATGGGCGATTCGAGCGGGACCGCTTCCGTCCCAATCGAGGCTCGGTTACCTTAGAGCATCGGCTCGGCGCTACAGGAGGCGCGTGCGGCCTCTGCCTGGCGGTGAAAGCACTTTGGGCCATGTCGCCTGGATAGCGGCCAATCGTCAGCATCTGCTCCGATGTCGGCCAAGGTGCAGTCGCCATCTTTGAACGCCGCGAATTGGAGATCAACGCCATGACAGCGATCCGCGTGCAACTGCCGGAGATGCAATATGACAACTGATGTATTGCTGTACACCACGAATTGGTGCCCGTTCTGCCGCCGAGCGAAGGCGCTCCTCAAGGAAAAGGGCGTGCGATGGAAGGAGCTCGATATTGAGGCGGATCCGGCTCACCGGCAGGCCATGGCGGAAGCGTCGGGGCGAAGCTCCGTGCCGCAGATCTTCATCAATGGCACCCTTATCGGTGGCTCCGATGAGCTATTCGCGCTCGATGTCAGAGGCGAGCTCGACAAACTTCTCGGGCGCAACCCGCCTGCCACCTGAGGAGGTGCGGCTTGGGGCAGCCAGCCCGCGAGCCTTCGCCGGTTGATGAATACAAAAGGAGAGTCCGTTGGTCTCAGCCATCTGGAAAGACACTACTATCGCCACAAGCGACGAAACAGTCATCGTCGAGGGAAATCACTACTTCCCACCGTCAGGAGTCGACCTGAGCCTGCTTGAGATGAGCCCGCACACATCTGTCTGTCCGATCAAAGGCGCCGCGCGCTTCTTTCATGTTCGCGCGGGTGACGCGCTCAACGTGAACGCCGCTTGGACCTATCCCGCCCCCACTCCGGATGCCGAGGGTATCCGGGATTACATCGCTTTCTGGAAAGGCGTGGACGTTGCCTAGCAGACTGGACGGACGACTTCGCTGATAGCCATGCGGGCGCCGACATCTCAATTATCCTGCCCACCCCGGGCCTCGTCGGCTGCAGGAATCTGCCCGGCACCTTAGCGCGACCCGGCACTGGCGGTCTCGCACCCGCCGCGCCTCTGTTCTATCAATAAGGATGGATGACATGGAGCATTCCGAGTTCGATGCCGCTTTCGCGAAGCTTGCGGAGGGATACAGAGAAGGGACTTATGAAGGCCGGCGTTTCAGCTTGATCGTCCGGCGATCTGGGGACGGACGTCGCAACAGTCTGTTCGCCAGGGAGTTGGACGGGACTGACATTGTCAGCTTCAACCTCTTCCGCGTTACATCAGATAGGACATTGTTGAAGCCGTGCGAAATGTCCGCCGAAAAGGTCGTAGCGTTCGTGCTGGAGTTCCGACCGGACACCTGACGGGCAGAAGAAGATCCCGGCCAACCGGCGCGCCTGCGACGGCCGGCTATCTAAGGCTGCGCAAGCCTATAGCCGCAGCTCATTGCACTTCGTCTGGCGAGGAATTCAACATCGATACGTCGCCATCCGCGGGGATATCGGTACAGGCGCCCGTGTAAGCCAGATTGAGAAATCCTAAGCGATGACTAACACCAATGACGCCACCCTTCCGACACATTCTATTCTTGAGGAATGCACAGCGATGGCTGTCGTCAACGCTCTGAAGATTATTCTGAAGAACAGCTACGCGATCTACCTTAAGACAAAAAATGCCACTCGGGCGCATCCCGCCCCTACTTCAGGGACTTTCACTTGCTTCTCGCTCTGTCACTCACAGCATCGGCACGCCCATGACGCATGGTATCCAGGCCTCATAATTTTCCCATATAACCTTCTTGTCTTTTGCGCACCCAGAAAGACTCGAGGCTTTAACTGGACAGATGAGCCCTCGAGGGTAGTGTTCACCTGATTGGCTTTCTCATATCTGATGTTGATTCGCACAGTGTGCCAACCAGGTGATAGTTTCAAAAAACCTGCGCTTCAGAGCGAATTAGACGATCTTCGATAAGAGCGATCCGCCTCAAAATCCAAAACATCTAACATTGTCCTAGAGCCATATTTGTACCTAGTACTATGGCGCTCCCATTAACACATTTGATGATGCACAGAAAACTTAGCTCATGATAGCTTTCAGCTAACAGCTATTCGGAAGCCCGAAAGGATTCAACCGTTTAAGCGTGAACCGTCGATTATAAATACTTTCGTAAGTTAGCTTTAAAGGACGCTTTTAGTCCTTGTAAATACGCATTACGACTCCACAGCTACCAAATCCATACGGCGCCAGCAACCATTAAAACACCCGACACTACTAAAACAATAGTAGAGGCGCGATTGCTGCCTTTCAAAGTATGACCAACACCCACATCCATAACTAGGTGTCGAATTCCGGCTACGAGATGATAAATAAATGAAGAGTATACCAACCAGAAACTAACTTTGCCGAAAGGTGAAGAAAAAATCTCCTTGACTTCATTAAAACCCTTTTCTGACTCCAACGATTTGCTCAGCATATACAGTATCAGTCCCAGAAAAATAAAGAGCATAATTCCTGAAATCCGGTGCAGAATCGATGTAAGCGCCGTGAGAGGAAGCTGAATGGTTCGAATATCAAGATTAACCGGCCGCTTTTTATTCATTTTGACTCCAGTCAACAATTCTAGTGGGGGATTTCAGTTTTCGATCTCATTCATCATAGCAGCTGTAACTAAGGCTGGCGGCGACAATAATGGAGATATTCGGGGCTTACGTTGCATTTTGAGGTCGCAAGTGCATGTGCGTAAATTGAAGCAAATTGCAAGGTTATGCCCAATAGGTAGCTAGCTTATTAATTTAACAAAAGTGACGTGTGTCGTTCTGCAGGGCATGCTGTTCCCCAACCCTGGAAAACCTATCCTCTTTAACACGTCAAAGTCGATTGATAGGCTTGCTGCAACAGCTATCTGCCCGGTTGAAGTCGAAGATCGATGTATCTGTAGGGTTTGGAAATAAATGCGGGCGCCCACCGCACTCACGGCTCAGTTACCATTCTTTGTGCATCGCGGCCGCGCGGCTAGTTGGTAGCTGTTCTAAGCCTAGTCAGTGCCGCCCTTCGCCCCAAGCCCCATAGTCAGATTTGAGAAATGACAGTAGGCGATGCCGCAACGCGCTTCATCGACCTATGTAAAACGACTCCTTTATCGAAATAGTGCACTCATCGCTCTCCACGGCGATCCCTTCATCGCGAATTGCACCGCCCAAGACGATCTGCACTGAAATCAATACTTTCTGATGCCTCTTGATTAGAGATGCCAGCCATAATCATCTCATCGCCAACGCATACGGCGTTCGGCAGCCAACA
>NZ_JCBCUR010000035.1:0-17948 GCF_059862305.1 Pseudomonas sp. MF09156 | reverse complement strand
AAGCGCTTCGACTTCAAATGCCCAATCGAAGTTATGGGCGAGGTGATGCAGAAGGCCATGGCTATGCGGCATGATGCTCCAGCTTCAATTCAATGACCGTGTTGCACTCAGCTCCTGCAACCGCCCTTTATGACGTCTGAATGATTACCTGTAACGACTTGCAGCGCGTTGCTTCTGTTTAGATATCCATCATCCGTGGATTTCTCCCATGTGACTTGATGGGTTATTTTTATAGTGTTGTCGCTAAATAGGGCGAATGCGTTTGTATAGACGGGGTATTTTTCAACATAGTTCTGATCGATTGTCAATGTTGAATGTGGCGTAAGGAGCGTATGTGATTTTTTCAATGGCGGGCTTTGAATCGTGATGGGGTTCGATACGGAGTTACCCGCCAGTGTTACCGGGTGCGTGCTTGGTGGCGGTAGATTTAACGGTTGTAAGCCAGTTGATATTGCCATTACGTACTCTCGCTTTAGTGTGTGCGTTGAGTACTAGTGGCTGAGCGGTGGCCAAGGATTCCCAAGGGAACCGATGCCGGTTTTTTCGGGACCCGTAGCAGGGTGGCGTTCAGTGAGCGTCGGCGTCCCACACCCAGTTCCACACTCCCGGCAAGTGCACCACCTCGTTGGTATCCTTCACCGTGCGCGCCAGGGCGCGCGTTCCAGGCTCGCGCGGTCGGTGTAGAAGGGAGCGGCGGCAGTCTTCAGGCCATTGGCCTGGGCACTGTCCATCAGGATCTGCAGGTATTCCGGCAGGTGCCGGGCGGTGTAGCGGTTGATGTCGTGAAAGGTCACCACGACCGGAATCACCCCGTCCACGGTCGGCAGTTCGCCCAGCGCAATGCGTTCGCGCACCAGCGATAGTTGCCGCAGCAGGTTGGCCCGCCGCCTCGGGCTGGCATTGAAGCCCCAGATCTTGCCGTCATTGGCACTCAAGTCGGTCAGCAGGATATGCATGCCGTGGTGCTGATAGGCGGCGAAGGTGCGCTTGTCATAGTTCCAGAAGGGCGGGCGCACCAGGCTGGGGGCGGTGCCAGTGATCGAGGCAATGCTTGCGGCGCCCAGGCTCAGGGTCTGTGCTAGGTCTTCGTCGTTCATCAGGCGATGGTTGCTATGCCAGCGGGTGGCGGTGTGGAAGGCCAGGATATGCCCGGCGGCGTGTTCGCGTTCCATGGTCTTGCGCCCGCGCGGGCTGCCGCCGGAACGCCAGGCCTGGGTCTGCAAAAAGAAAATTGCCTTGATCCCCGGCAGCACCGGGTTATGAGCCAGGTCCTGGATTACCGAGCGGCTGGGATTGGCGTAGCCCGAGGCGCTGGGGCCATCATCGAACGTCAGCAGGAAACGGATCGGCGCCTGGCTTTGCAGGCGTTGTGCGGTCTGCGGGGTCAATGCCACGGGCGCGCCGATGCAGCCGCTGAGGCTGATCAATAGTGTGGCAAGCAAGAGGGCAATGAGTTTCATGGGGCTCTGGGGTCAATGATGCACATCCTTGTGATCGGGGTATGGAGGCCGGCAACATACAGCAAGCGCGTACCCCGTTCACTGTCAGTCTGCGTAGTGCTCACGCGGGCCATAGCCCATTTCCTCACGCAAGCCGTTCTCGGTGAACGGCTTGGGATTGGTTGAAGTAGGCGGCGTGAGTGGGTCGTTGTCAAAGTCGAACGGTGCGGCAGTAGTCGGCAGGCCAACGGCCTGGCGCTCTATATTGGGTGTATCCACTGGAGGGTTTGCGCCTACCTGCTCTTGGGTGTGGCCGCCGAAAAAGGTGCCCGTGCCGGCGTTCCAGGCATGGGCCGATTCATGTTGCAGGGTGACGATGGGTGCGGCAGGGACATTGGGGTCGGCGTAGATATCGAACGGATTGTACTGCAGGGTGCCGCTGTTGATTCGGCGACCTGCAGCCCCTTCTTTGATATGGCTTTGTTTTGTCTGTTCTGGCGACAGATGGTCGTCAAAATGACTGCTGGAACCTTCGACAATCGGCAACGGCGCGCCGTTTTGTCGAGCCACGGCGTCCATCCCCGCGAGCATTTGCTGGCCCACGGGCGAGCCGCGCAGCAATTCAAGGTCATCTTCGACCCGTTGCTTGAACGCCTGCGTGCCCTGGGCCTGGAACCCTTCTTTACCGGCGTTGCTTGGCGTCACCGGGGTGATCGTTGCATCAGACCCGCCCAAGAGCCGATCAGTGGGTTTTGCATAGATGCGGTTGTCCGGCCGGTTGGACCAGATCGTGTCGTGGCCTTTGCCGCTGTAGAAGGTCGTGCGGTCGTGCCCCACCAGCACATCGTCACCTTGGCCGCCGTTTATCACCGTATGCCCATCGCCAGCGTATAGCTGGTCGTCACCGTTGCCGCCATCCAGGTAGCTTTGCTTCTGGGCGGCCCCGGCACCTGCGTACAGCCGGTCATTGCCGTTATTGCCGTACATGACGTTGGAGCCCGTGCCTCCCACTATCGTGTCATCACCTTCGTTGCCTTCGGCATACCCGTTGCCGCTGCCCAGGCGCAGGGTGTCGTTGCCCTTGCCGCCAAACAGCTGGGTGGGGCCGCCGCCCGCTTGCACGTCATCGTCGCCATCGCCGGCTTCGACCTTGACCGGGAGCATGACGCCGGGGTCGATTTTTATCTTGTCGTCACCACCATGGCTTTTGATATGCAGGCTGGTGGGCGCACTGTCCTTGGGGTCTCTGACATTAAACAGGTAGGGCTTACCGTTGACCTCGACCTTGAGTCGGCCATCAGGGTGGTTGCTCAGATGAATAGTGTCGGCGCTGTTGCCGGTTTCAAATGTCAGGGCGTCGCTCACAATGATCGATTTTCCCGGCGCCAGAGGTACTTCGCTCAGGGACTGGCGGACTCTGAGGTTGCCGTCATCGACCAACGTCAGTTGCTTGTCCTGCGAGGAGAAATTCGGAAGCTCCGGTTGCGCCTGTGAAGGGGTTCGCGCAGAAGGAAACGGCTGGTGTTGGCCTTTGCCTGGCACGGCGGCGGGCTCGGCCTGCGGCGTGTGAGGGGGGAGGGCAGGCATGGCGTGATGTGGCGCGATCGTGTTCATGGTCAGTACCTTTCAGTTCAACGCAAACGCCCCTCCAGGGGGGGGAGGGGCGGTAGGTATGTCGTGCGATTGAATGAAAGTGTTCCGTCGCCGCCGTCGATCCTTTGTTACCGGGCGTAATAAAGTAGGCGCACCCGGTGCAGAAAAGTCGTCGGACGGCGCGGGCTTTTTGCCGTTCGCCCTGTCACTACAACAAGCTGATTGGATAGCTGACGATCAACCGGTTCTCATCAAACTCATTGTTGCTGTAGTCGCGGCGCATGCTGGAATTGCGCCAGCGCATTGTAAGATTTTTCAGGCTGCCGCTTTGCACGGTGTAGCCCACTTCGCTTTCCCGGCCCCATTCCTTGCCATCGTTGACAGTGGCGGTGTGCACGTTGCTGCCGCTGATGTAGCGGTTCATCAAGGTCAGGCCGGGCACGCCCAGGGCGGCGAAGTTGTAGTCATGGCGTACCTGCCAGGATTTTTCCTCGGCGTTGTCATAGCTGGCATTGAAGCTGTCGTTGGCCAGGGTGCCGCCGCTGGTGCCATTGACTCGCATCCACGCGCTGTTGCCGCTGAGTTTTTGCAGGCCGACGTAGAAGGTGTTGCCACCGTACCTGGCGGAGAACAGGCCGGACCAGGTCTTGTTGTCCAGGTTGCCGGCCCGGGCGCTGCCGTCGTCCTGGCCGTAGAAGAAGCCGAGGTTGGCCCCCAGGGTCCAGTCGCCCAGGGGCTGGCTGTGGGTCAGGTTGAGGTATTGCTGGCGGTAGATGTCCTTGAGCTGGGCATTCCACACGCCGACCTGGGTACGTTTGTCGTTGAACGCGTATTCGGCACCCTGGAAGTTGAAGCGATCGGAGGTGAACGCGGTTTTCCCGAACATCGACATGTCCGTCATGCTGCTGTCGTCACGCGGGCTGTTGGCGCGGAACTGGCCGCCATACAGGGTCAGGCCGGCGATTTCTTTGGAGGTGATCTGCCCGCCGCGCAGGGTTTGCGGCAGGGAGCGGCCATCGTCCGAACGCAGGATCGGCAGTACCGGCATCCACTCGCCGACTTTCAACTCGGTCTGGGAAATCCGTGCCTTGAACGCCACCCCCAGGCGCCCGAAGTTATCGGCCGGCTTGCCATCGTGGTCCAGGGGCAGCAATTGGGTGCCGCCGGAGCCGCCGCCGCCGTCGAGCTTTTGCGAATACATGCCCAGCACATCCACCCCGAACCCCACGGTGCCCTGGGTGAAACCGGACTTGGCATCAAGGATGAAACTCTGCGTCCACTCCTGCGCGCCGCTCTGGGCCTTGGTCGGGTTGGTGAAATTGCGGTTGAAGAAGAAATTGCGCAGGTTGAGGTTGGCGCTGGCATCTTCCAGAAAGCCGTGTTCCTGGGCAACAACTGGGAGGGCAAGGCTGGCGACAGCGGTAGCCAGCAATAGCCGGCGAGGGTGCAAGGTGCTCATGGCATGGGACCTGTTGTTATTGGTGGTTTTCAGGTGCGGGCCATGGTGCGGGGCGTGTGTGGGGCGGTTCAATTGGGGGAGGGCGGGTTTTGGGCGGTGATCGCACGAAACTGTGCGCCCATGAAAAAGCCCACCAAAGGGTGGGCTTCATGTGTTGCTACGCCGATCAGAACAACTTGAGCTTCGGCGCTTCTTCTTTCACCGGCTCATTCTTCGCCGTCTGTTCGTTCCAACCGCCACCGAGGGCCTTGTACAAGGTCACTTCGCTGGTCAGTTGGGCCAGGCGGTCGGTGATCAGCGTTTGCTGGGCAGCGAACAGCTGGCGTTGGGCGTCGAGGAAGGTCAGGTTGCTATCAACCCCAATGCGGTAGCGACGCTCGGCCAGGCGGTAGTAGTCCTGGTTGGCCGCGACGAAATCACGCTGGGCCTGCAACTGTTGGTTGTAGGTCGCACGTGCCGCCAGGCCGTCGGAGACTTCCTGGAACGCGGTCTGGATCGACTTCTCGTAGGTCGCGACGTTGATCTCTTTCTGGATCTTCGAGTAGTCCAGGCTGGCGCGCAGGCTACCGGCGTTGAAGATCGGGATGTTGATCTGCGGCGCGAACGACCAGGTACCCGAGCCGCCCTTGAACAGGCCACCGAGGTCCGGGCTCAAGGTCCCGGCATTGGCGGTCAGGCTGATGCTCGGGAAGAACGCAGCCCGTGCCGCGCCGATGTTGGCGTTGGCAGCCTTGAGGTTGTGCTCGGCCTGCAGGATGTCGGGGCGACGTTGCAGCAGGTCTGAGGGCAGGCCGGCCGGTACTTCGCTCAACAGGTCGTCGGACAGCGGCTGAGTGGCGAGATTCGCCGGCAGGCCGGTGCCCAGCAGCAGGGTCAGGTTGTTTTCGTCCTGGGCCACCTGGCGGGTGTAGCGGGCCAGTTGCACACGGGCGCTTTCAACCGAGGTGCGCGCCTGGCTCAAGTCCAGGGCCGAGGCCACGCCGACTTCGTTGCTGCGCGAGGTGAGCTTGAAGCTCTGCTCGTAGGCGGCCAGGGTGTCCTGGGTCAGCTTGAGCAGTTCCTTGTCCGCTTGCCAGGTCAGGTAGGCATTGGCCACGCTGGCCACCAGGCTGATCTGCGTGCTGCGGCGTGCTTCTTCAGTGGCGAAGTACTTCTGCAACGCTTCTTCGCTCAGGCTGCGCACCCGGCCGAACAGGTCCAGTTCGTAGGCGTTGATCCCGAGGGTCGCCGAGTAGGAACTGGTGATGTTCGATTCGCCGGTTTGCGAGGCCCGTGCCGGAACGCGCTGGCGGCTGCCGCTGCCATTGGCGCCGACGGCCGGGAACAGGTCGGCACGCTGGATGCGGTACTGCGCTGCAAAGGCGTCGATGTTCAGCGCCGCGACACGCAGGTCACGGTTGTTGACCAGTGCGACCTGGATCAGTTGCTGCAGGGCAGGATCGTGGAAAAACTGCTTCCAGCCTTGCTCGGCAGCGGCCTGGCTCGGCGCCTGGGCCGACGAGTACGCCGGCCCCTGCGGGAACTGGGCGGCAACCGGCGCTTCAGGCTGCTGATAATCAGGGATCAGCGAGCAGCCACTGAGCACGAATGCCGTGACTGCCAGGGAGAGTAGCGACTTGCGCATTAGCCAGCCTCTTTAGGAGTATTCGGTGTATCGGACTTGTCAGTTTTTTTCCGGCTACCCATGGCGGACACGGTCACGAAGAACAGTGGCACCCAGAAGATCGCCAGGACGGTGGCAGTGATCATACCGCCAATCACCCCGGTACCGATTGCGTGTTGGCTGCCTGAACCTGCGCCCGAGGAGATCGCCAGCGGCAGTACGCCGAGGACGAACGCCATGGACGTCATGATGATCGGACGCAGACGCATGCGGGACGCCTCGATGGCCGCCTCGACGATGCCCTTGCCCTGCTCATGCAGCTCCTTGGCAAATTCCACGATCAGGATGGCGTTCTTCGAGGCCAGGCCCACGGTCACCAACAACCCCACCTGGAAGAACACGTCGTTGGACAGTCCTCGCAGGCTGGTGGCCATCAGTGCACCGATCACGCCCAGCGGGACTACCAACACCACCGCAATCGGGATCGACCAGCTTTCGTACAGCGCTGCCAGGCAGAGGAACACCACCAGCAACGACAGGGCATACAGCGCAGGCGCCTGGGAGCCGGACAAGCGTTCTTCATACGACAGACCGGTCCAGGCATAGCCCACACCCGCCGGCAATTGCTTGGCGATGCGCTCGACTTCCGCCATCGCGTCACCGGTGCTGTAGCCAGGCGCCGGGGTCCCGAGGACTTCCATCGCCGCTACGCCGTTGTACCGCGACAGTTTCGGCGAGCCGAAGATCCAGTTACCAGAGGCAATTGCTGATAATGGCACCATCTTCCCGTCGTTGGCGCGCACGAACCATTTGTTCAGGTCTTCAGGGGACATCCGGCCAGCGGCCTCACCCTGGATGTAGACCTTCTTCACTCGACCGCGGTCGATGAAGTCATTGACGTAGCTGCCACCCAAGGCAATCGCCAGGGTCTGGTTGATGCTCGACAGGCTGATGCCCTGGGCACTGGCCTTCTCGTCATCAATGGTCAGCTCGTACTGCGGCTCATCGTTGACGCCGTTGGGACGTACGCCGGCCAGGATCTTGCTCTGCGCGGCCATGCCGAGGAACTGGTTACGTGCGTTCATCAAGGCATCGTGACCCACACCGCCCTGGTCCTGCAGGAACACGTCGAAACCGGTGGCGTTACCCAACTCCAGTACCGATGGGGGCACGATGGCAAACACCATGGCGTCCTTGAAGGTCTGGAAGAAGTATCCCTGGGCACGCTTGGCCACTTCGAACACCGACATCGATGCGTCGCGCTGGTCCCATGGCTTGAGCATGACGAATGCCAGGCCCGAGCTTTGGCCACGACCGGCAAAGTTGAAGCCGTTTACGGTAAATACCGATTGCACGGCCTTGCCTTCACCGGGCTCACCTTCCTTGTCGTTCAACAGGAAGGCACGCATGTCGTCGATAACGGTCTGGGTGCGTTCGGCCGAAGAACCAACCGGTGTCTGCACCTGGGCGAAGATCACACCCTGGTCTTCCTCGGGCAGGAACGCGCTTGGAATACGGGTGAACAGCCAGATCATGCCGGCGAAGATGATCAGGTACACCAGGAACGAAGGCGCCTTGTGCTTGATCATGTTGCCCACGCCACGCTCGTAGCTCAGTACGCCACGGTCGAAGGTGCGGTTGAACCAGCCGAAGAAACCACGCTTGGGTTGGCCGTGTTTCTCGGGGTCGATCGGCTTGAGCATGGTGGCGCACAAGGCTGGGGTGAAGATCAGTGCAACCAGCACCGACAGGGCCATCGCCGACACAATGGTGATGGAGAACTGTTTATAGATCACGCCGGTGGAGCCGCCGAAGAACGCCATCGGCAGCAATACCGCCGACAGGACCAGGGCAATACCCACCAGGGCGCCCTGGATCTGGCTCATGGACTTGACCGTCGCCTCCTTGGGCGACAGGTGCTCCTCGGCCATCACCCGCTCGACGTTTTCCACTACCACGATCGCATCGTCCACCAGCAAGCCGATGGCCAGGATCATGCCGAACATGGTCAAGGTGTTGATGGTGAAGCCAAAGGCCGCGAGGATGCCGAACGTACCCAGCAACACCACCGGTACCGTCATGGTGGTGATGATGGTGGCGCGGAAGTTTTGCAGGAACAGGTACATCACCAGGAACACCAGGATGATCGCCTCGACCAGGGTATCGACTACCCCGGAAATCGATTCGGTCACCACCGGCGTGGTGTCATACGGAACCACGGCTTTCATGCCTGGCGGGAAGAACGGCTCCAGGGACGCGACCGTGGCACGGATGGCCTTGGCGGTGTCCAGGGCGTTGGCGCCCGATGCCAGTTTGATCGCCATGCCGGAAGCCGGCTTGCCGTTGAACTGGGCGCTGATGCTGTAGTTCTGGCCACCCAGCTCGACACGGGCGACATCGCCCAGGCGCACTTGGGAACCATCGCTGTTCACGCGCAGGAGGATCTTTTCAAACTGCTCGGCGCTTTGCAGGCGAGTCTTGCCGATGATGGTGGCGTTCAACTGAGTGCCGGGCAGGGCTGGCAGGCCACCCAACTGGCCGGTGGCCACCTGGACGTTCTGCGCCGCAATGGCACTGCTGACATCCACCGGGGTCATCTGGAAGTTGTTCAACTTGGCCGGGTCCAGCCAGATACGCATGGCGTACTGGGAACCGAAGACCTGGAAGTCACCCACCCCAGATGTCCGCGAAATCGGGTCCTGGATGTTGGAAACGATGTAGTTGGACAGGTCATCCTTGCTCATGGTGCCGTCTTCGGACACCAGGCCGATCACCATCAGGAAGTTCTTCACCGACTTGGTTACGCGGATCCCCTGCTGCTGCACTTCTTGCGGCAGCAATGGGGTCGCCAGGTTCAGCTTGTTCTGCACCTGAACCTGGGCGATGTCCGGGTTGGTACCCTGGTTGAACGTCGCGGTGATGGTCATGCTGCCGTCGGAGTTACTGTCCGAGGCCACATAACGCAGGTTGTCGATACCGTTGAGCTGCTGCTCGATCACCTGCACCACGGTGTCCTGCACGGTTTGTGCGGACGCGCCTGGGTAGGTCACCTGGATATCAATGGCGGTTGGCGCGATGGCCGGGTATTGGTTGATGGGCAACTTCAGGATCGACAGTGCCCCGACCAGCATGATCACCAGGGCTATTACCCAGGCGAAAATGGGACGGTCGATAAAAAATTTCGACATGTATTACTCCCCTTTGCCAGCGGCGGCGGCAGGAGCAGAACCGGCGGGCTTGGCGTTGGTGGCTTCCTTCGCTTCAACCGTGATGCCCGGCTTGATGAACTGCAAGCCTTCGGTGATCACACGGTCACCGGCATTCAGGCCCTTTTCCACTAGCCAGTAGGCGCCGGCGGTACGGTTGGCCACCAGCACGCGCTGTTCGACCTTGTTGTCGGCGGTGACGACCAGCGCAGTCGGGATGCCCCGGATGTCGCGGGTCACGCCTTGTTGTGGGGCGAGGATCGCCTTGCTGTTCACGCCGGCCTGCAATTGTGCGTGGACAAACATGCCCGGCAACAGGGTGTGATCAGCGTTGGGGAACACAGCGCGCAGGGTTACCGAGCCCGTGGTCTGGTCGACCGACACTTCGGAAAATTCCAGGCGGCCTTGCTGGGTGTATTCGCTGCCGTCTTCCAGGGTCAGCTTGACCATGGCCGCGTTTTCACCGGCTTTCTGCAGTTGGCCGCTTTCCAGGTCGCGACGCAGTTTCAGCATCTCGGCGGAGGATTGCGTGACGTCGACGTAGATCGGGTCCAGTTGCTGGATCACGGCCATGGCGTCTGCCTGGCCATTGCTGACCAATGCGCCTTCGGTGACCGAGGAACGCCCGATACGCCCGGAGATCGGGGCGAACACCTTGGTGTAGCGCACGTTGATCTGAGCCGTCTGCAGGTTGGCTTCGGAAGTCATGCGGTTGGATACGGCGGTGTCGTATTCCTGGCGGCTGACCGCCTGCTCGTTGACCAGTTGTTTGTAGCGGTCGGCAATCGACTTGGTCTGTTGCAGGTTGGCCTGGGCGCTTTTCAGGGTCGCCTCATACACCGACGGATCGATCTGATAGAGCTGCTGGCCTTCCTTGACGTCGCCGCCTTCCTTGAATAGGCGCTTGAGAATGATGCCATTGACCTGGGGGCGGACTTCCGCGATGCGGAACGCAGTGGTGCGGCCCGGCAATTCGGAGGTCAGGGTATAGGCTTGAGGTTGAAGGGTGACCACGCCGACCTGAGGGGTTTGAGCGGGCGGCGCCGCTTCTTCCTTTTTACATCCGCTGAGCAGCGATGCCAGGGCGACGGCAGTGACCAGAGCGGTAACAGCTGGCTTAAGTTGCATGAAGATCCTCGGGTCAGGCGCGCTTGATGCGCACAAGAAGTGTGGAAGGGTAAAAAACAGACAGTGAGTAGATAAGTAGCTTGCTAGGCAATATACTTACGTTCATGGTTGTTTGTAAACTCTTGACAGGCTTCGCGGATTCCTTACAAAGCAATGCCCAAAGCCTCGATTCTAGTACGTTCGATGCCCATGAAGGCGTCGTCCCATAATTATTCAGAAGGTGGTTATCCACCACCGCCCGTGTCCTGATTGAGGTGTTACTGCCATGGTTCGTCGTACCAAAGAGGAAGCTCAGGAAACGCGCAGCCAGATACTTGAAGCCGCCGAGCAAGCCTTTTATGAGCGCGGTGTTGCGCGCACTACGCTGGCGGATATCGCGGCGCGGGCGGGTGTGACGCGGGGCGCGATCTATTGGCACTTCAGCAACAAGTCGGACCTGTTGCAGGCACTGCTCGACACGCTGCACGAACCCCTGGACGAATTGGCCAGGGCCAGTGAAAGCGAGGATGAGGTAGATCCGCTGGGCTGCATGCGCAAGCTGCTGATCCATCTTTTTCATCAGGTGGCCCTGGACCCGAAGACTCGGCGCATTAATGAGATCCTGTTCCATAAGTGCGAATTTACCGACGAAATGTGCGACATGCGCCGTCAACGCCAGACCCATAGCCTTGAGTGCAACCTGCGTATCGGCCTGACGTTGCGCAATGCAGTCCACCGCGGGCAACTTCCGGAAAACCTCGACACCGCTCGTGGGGCGGTGTGCATTCATGCCTACATCAACGGGCTTGTTGGCCAGTGGCTTCTGGTGCCTGACAGTTTCGAGCTGTATCAGCAGGCCGAGCGCCTGGTGGATATCGGGCTGGACATGCTGCGCTTGAGCCCCAGCCTGCGCAATTGATACAAAATGCGTAATTACGTCTGTTTGTGTCAATAGTAAAGCCCAAGGACGGTCAATCGTCCTTCCGGCTTATTTGTGGGGTGACTTTATATACGCGCTGGCGCCAGGTTGAAAGGTAGCCGGCTAAGTATTTTGTAGCGATATTGTTGCATTGCTGTGAAGGAATGTTACCGAACCTGTGGGAGCGAACTATCGCTAGGTGATGTGCTGGCTGGCCCACCGCTATCGCGGGCAAGCCCGCTCCTACATTGGGCAGCGGTGTTTTGAAGATCCAATAAAAAGCCCCGGCTCTTGTGAGCCGGGGCTTTTGCGTTGTTGCGGGTCAGAGCGCCAAGGTCGGGTAGTCGATATAGCCGACCGGGCCTGGGGTGTAGAAGGTTTGCGCAATGGCTTCGTTCAGCGGTGTATCGGCTTTGAGGCGCGCCGGCAGGTCCGGGTTGGCGATAAACGGAACGCCGAAGGCTACCGCATCGGCCTTGCCCGCTGCCAGCCAGGCATTGGCGCTGTCCTTGGTGAAGCGCTCGTTGGCGATAAACGGGCCACCGAACGCAGCTTTCAAGTGCGGGCCCAGGCTGTCGCCGGCGTCTTTCTCGCGGGCGCTGATAAAGGCGATGCCACGCTTGCCCAATTCACGGGCGACGTAGGTAAAGGTTTCTGCCAGGTTGGCATCGCCCATGTCATGGAGGTCGGCCCGTGGCGACAAATGCATCCCCACACGGCCAGCGCCCCAGACTTCGATCACTGCATCGGTCACTTCCAGCAACAGCCGTGCGCGATTTTCCACAGAGCCGCCGTACTCGTCGGTGCGCTGGTTGGTGCTGCTTTGCAGGAACTGGTCGAGCAGGTAGCCATTGGCCCCATGCACTTGTACCCCGTCAAAGCCGGCGGCCTTGGCGTTCTCGGCACCCACGCGGTAAGCGTCGACGATATCGGCGATTTCTGCGGTTTCCAGGGCGCGCGGGGTCGGATAGTCGGCCAGCGGGCGCACCAGGCTGACGTGGCCGGCAGGCTGGATGGCGCTCGGTGCTACCGGGGTCTCGCCGTTCAGGTACGACGGGTGGGAGATCCGCCCCACATGCCACAGTTGCAGGAAGATCTTGCCGCCGGCGCCGTGCACGGCCTTGGTGATGTTGGTCCAGCCGCGCACCTGGTCGTTGGACCAGATGCCCGGGGTGTCCGGATAGCCCACGCCCATCGGCGTCACCGAGGTGGCCTCGCTGAGGATCAGCCCGGCAGAGGCTCGCTGCACATAGTATTCAGCCATCAGCGCATTCGGCACGCGGCCTGCATCGGCACGGCAGCGGGTCAGCGGCGCCATGATGATGCGGTTCGACAGCTGCACATCACCCAGTTGGATTGGATCGAAAATAGTCGTCATCGCAAACACTCGTCTGTTCTAAGTGGTTAATTAGTGGCGGGGGCCAGGTCGGCATCGCCGCTCTGGCGGAACGTGATCAGCGTGACCAGCAGCGCCAGGATCGCCAGGGCCGCAGCCGCCAACGGCACGCTGGTCAGGCCGAAACCATGGGCAATCACACTGCCGCCAACCCAGGCGCCCAGGGCGTTGCCGATGTTGAAAGCGCCGATGTTGAGGGTCGACACCAGGTTGGGCGCGGCCTTGCCGAAGGTCACCACGTTGATCTGCAATGCCGGCACGGCGGCAAACGACGCGGTGGCCCAGAGGAACAAGGTGATTTCGGTGGGGATGATGGCGACGCTGGTCCAGGTCAGTGCGGTGGACACCACGGCCATGCTGATGAACACGCCGATCAGGGTGGCCGCCAGGCGCTTGTCCGCCAGCTTGCCACCGATGATGTTGCCCACGGTCAGGCCCAGGCCGATCAGCAGCAGGGTCCAGGTCACACCTTTGGGCGAGATGCCGGTGACATCGCCGAGCAGCGGTGCGACGTAGGTGAAGAGGGTGAACATCGACGCGGCAAACAGCGCGGTCATGCTCAGCGACAACCAGATCCCGGCACCCTTGAGGGCCGCCAGTTCGGCGCGCATATCGAGTTTCTCTTCATCACGCTTGGCCGGCAGGAAGCGGATCAGGCCGATCAGCGCAATCACACCAATCACCGTCACCGCCCAGAAGGTCGAGCGCCAGCCGGCTTCCTGGCCCAGCGCGGTGCCCAGGGGCACGCCGAGCACATTGGCCAGGGTCAGGCCGGTAAACATCAGGGCCACCGCCGAAGCACGCTTGTTGGCCGGCACCAGGTTGGCGGCCACCACCGAGCCGATGCCGAAGAAGGCGCCGTGGCACAGCGCGGTCACTACACGGGCAAACATCAGCACGTTGTAGTCACTGGCCAGGGCGCAGAGCAGGTTGCCGATGATGAAAATGCCCATCAGCGCTACCAGGGCAGCCTTGCGCGGCAGCTTGGCGGTGGCCAGTGCCATGAAGGGTGCACCGATGGCCACGCCCAGGGCATAGCCGGTCACCAGCCAGCCGGCGCCTGGAATCGACACACCGAGGTCGGCCGCCACATCGGGCAACAGGCCCATGATGACGAATTCGGTGGTACCGATGGCGAAGGCGCTTAAGGCCAGTATGAGTAGCGAGAGAGGCATTGTGGGGTCCTTTACAGCGGTGGGCTGAGTTCTTCGGTGATGGCTTGGATAAACGCTTGGATCACGTCTTCATTGCGGCGGAAAAAGTGCCACTGCCCGGCTTTCTGGCTGCTGATCAAGCCCGCCCGTTGCAGGGTGGCCAGGTGCGCCGAGACGGTAGACTGCGACAGGCCGCAGCGTTGATCGATCTGGCCGGCGCAGATGCCGTACTCGTGGTTGTGCACTTGTTCGGGGAACTGCACTTTCGGGTCTTTCAGCCAGTTGAGAATGTCTCGCCGTACTGGGTGTGCCAGGGCTTTTATTATTTCGTCGAGGTCAATGGACATGGCAGGGCTCGGTGTGGGTAAAACGTTATATCGCGATGAGGCGAACTTTAAATCGCTATATCCCGATATACCAATACGATTTTGATCTTGTTACCAGATAAATCGGTATATCGGGTTATAACGATACGTTGGCGGCAGTGCTAAACTGCGCGCCATGAATTATCTCGCACATCTACACCTCGGCGGCCAACTTCCTGCACAACTGCTGGGCAGCCTCTATGGCGATTTCGTCAAAGGCCGCCTGCAGGGCCAGTACCACCCGCAAATCGAGGCGGCGATCCAGCTGCATCGCTCCATTGACCGTTTCACCGACAGCCACCCGTTGGTCGGGCAGGCGTTGTCACGGTTCACCCTGACCCGGCGCCGCTATGCGGGGATCGTCCTCGACGTGTTCTTCGACCATTGCCTGGCGCGCGATTGGGCACAGTATGCCGACCAGCCGCTGGAACGCTTTACCTCCCAGGTGTACCGGGTGCTGGCGGCCGAACCGCAGCTGCCAGGGCGCCTGGCGCAGATTGCACCGTATATGGCGGCCGATGACTGGCTGGGTTCTTACCGCGAGTTCGCGGTAATGGAGCACGTACTGCGGGGGATTGCCCGGCGCCTGAGCCAACCTCAGGAACTGGACCGGGCGATGCAGGAACTGCGGGTGCTGTATGAGCCGTTGAGCGAGGATTTCCGGGTGTTCTATCCCCAGTTGCAGGCCTATGCAGATAGTCAAATATCCACGCCGATCTAATGTGGGAGCTGGCTTGCCTGCGATAGCGGTGTATCAGTCGCCACTGCTATCGCAGGCAAGCCAGCGCCTACATTTTTTGCGTGTTTGCCTCAGGCCGCGTACGCCGGCCGAACCGGCACTTGCTCGCTTTGCGGCACCGCTCCAAACAACGCCTTCTGCACCGCCTGCTGCGCCTGGTACGCCAGCGCCGCACGCTCCTGCCCGGCGCAGGCAATGGGTTTGAGCAGATGAATCTCAACGTCGCCCTGATCGTTGCCAAACAGACGCATCAGGTGCGAGAGCAAATCATCGTCACCAATAAACGGCGCGAGCGGATCAATCTGCCCATCGCGCAGATAGCGGATCGCCACTGGTTGCAGCGCCACATCGGCATCAATCGCACTGGCCAGCAGCCGGCCATGAAAGGTGCGCAGGCTGCGGCCATCAGTGGTGGTGCCCTCGGGGAACATCAGCAGCGGGTGTTTTTGCTCGAGATGCCGGGTCATCTGCTTGCGGATCAATTGGCTGTCCCCCGAGCCCCGGCGGATAAACAGGCTGCCGGCCTTGGCGGCCAACCAACCCGCCACTGGCCAGGTGCGCACTTCGGCCTTGGACAGGAACGACAGCGGCGCCACCATCCCCAGCAGCGGGATATCGGTCCAGGACACATGGTTGCTGACCCACAGCATCGGCTGTTGCGGCAACTCACCGTGCACGCTCACGCGAAAGGGCAGGGCATTGCTCAGGCGCGCCATGAAAAACCGCGACCAGCGCTGGCGCCGCACCATGGAATTGGCCACGCCCAAGCGTTCGAACAGGCCAAACACCCCGGCCATGCTCAAGCCCAGCGCCACCACCAGCAGCACGCGGGCGATCCGCCCGTAGACCCGCAGGCGGCCCATCACATGGCCGCCTTGAAGTGACGGGCATAACGCGGGCACAACTCGTCGCGCTTGAGCAGGATGAACACGTCGGCCACCTGGAAATCCTCGTCCCAGCACGGCTCGCCGCAGATCTTCGCGCCCAGGCGCATGTAGGCCTTGAGCAGCGGCGGCATTTCGGCGATGACGTTGGATGGCAAATCCAGGCTTGGCAGGGGCTTTTTCGGCTCGGCGCGCAGGTGTTCGTTGCACAAGTAGCGTTCGCGCAGGCGCTGCATGATTGCGTGGGCCTGGATGCCACCGTCATGCATCGGGATGCTCGCGCAGCCCATCAGGTAGCTGTAGCCGCCCTGGTTGAGGACTTCGGCCAACTCGCCCCACAGCACCGCGATAGTGCCGCCGTTGCGGTAGGCCGGGTCGACACAGGTACGGCCGATTTCCAGGATCGGCCCCTGCAAATGCAACAGGCCGTGGAGGCTGAATTCTTCTTCGCTGTAGAACCGGCCCAGGGTGCTGGCCGCCTGGTGATCCAGCAGCCGGGTGGTGGCAACCAGTCGCCCGGTGTTCAAGTCCCGTACGCCAATGTGGCTGCAGTGAACATCATAGTCATCCATGTCCAAGCCCAGTTCTGCGCCTTTGAGCTTGGCATTGAACTCGCCGCTGAAAACGCTGAAACGCAAGGCCTGGGCTTCCTGCAAAGCCTGGGCGCCGATCAGGCGTTCGGCTTGCAGACGGCGTTCATTGCCGGTGTCACTGATGCGGGCGATCTGAGTCATGGCGAGTCTCCAGGTGCCGGCCAGGGTTGCGGCCAGTCGACTTTGTTGTGCAAAGTCAGGCTATGTACCCCCGGTGTCATCTCCATGAATCTACGGTGACGCTTAGATGACAGCCCCCAAGGAGCCCTCCATGCCCTGGCACGCTTTGCTCGATCGACCCGACCGACTGCCCGTCCACGCCAACCTGGCCGAGGGCTACAGCGTTTTATTGCAACGCCTGGGGCAGGTAGCGCCCTTTGAGTTGGCGACCCAGGGCGCGCGGCTGATGGCCACGCCCGGCCTGGCGTTCCTGGTGGGCTATCAAGCGGCGTTGCGCGCGTTATGGCCCAGCGCGCCCCACAGCCTGGGCGCCTTGTGTGCGACCGAACAGCGCAGCCTGCGCCCGCTGGACATGCAAACGCGCCTGGACGACCTGCGCCTGAGCGGGCGCAAAGACTTCGTCACCGCCGGCGATGCCGCCGACTGGCTGTTGATCGCCGCCCGCTGCGAGGCCGCCGATGAAAAGCCACGCCTGACCCTGGCCGTGGTGCTGGCCGGCGAGCCCGGCGTACGCGTAGAACCCTTGCCCGCGATCGCCTTGATGCCCGACATCAGCCACGGCCGCGTCCACCTCGACCACGCCGCCTGCGAGCGCTTGCCGGGGGATGGTTGGGACGATTACGTCAAACCCTTCCGCACCCTGGAGGACAGCTATGTACTGAGCGCGATGACCGCCTGGCTACATGGCATCGGCCAGGAGTGCGACTGGCCCCAGGCCCTGCGCCTGCAGTTATTGGCGCTGCTGGCCGGCTGCGCCGAGGTCATTCGCCAGCCCAGCGCATCGGCGGCGGGGCATGTGTTGTTGGGAGGATTGTTTACGCAGTTCGAAGCGCTGAAGCCGCAGGTCAATCAAGCGATGGCTCAAGGGGCGTGGGCCGCCATGTGGCAGCGCGACCAAGCCGTGCTGGACCTCGCCGCCAGCGCCCGCGCCAAACGCCTGGAAAAAGCCCTGAACCCAGGCCCCCGCTGACTGTGGGATGAGCGTGTGTGGGAGCGGGCTTGCCCGCGATAGCAGTGGGTCAGGCAATACAGGCGGTGACTGATATACCGCCATCGGGGCATAGGTATCTACACACCTCTTTAGCTTATTGGGTTTGTGTACATATCCATTGCTGCGGTCATGGCCACTTGGGGTTCCGCCCTGACGGCCAGCGTGGTTTAACGGGGCGCCTAAGATCAAAAGCAAAGCGAGGCGGCCTGACAGCCGACCTGATCGTCGAAGCGTGCGCGGACTCTGTAGGAGCTGGCTTGCCTGCGATGGCGGTGTATCAGTCGATAAATGTATTGGCTGATACACCGCCATCGCAGGCA
>NZ_JCBCUR010000034.1:0-18418 GCF_059862305.1 Pseudomonas sp. MF09156 | reverse complement strand
CGGGTCTGCTTACGTTTGCCTGCGTACTCGGCATCAGCGAAAGACATTTGCTTCATCGGGGCTCAACCGTTCAGTTCGTGGGACAGCCGTATCTCACCAGATTTGGAAGTCTTTTTCAGAGTTTCCCTAAGCACCGCAAACTCTGGTACAGAAGAGTTCGCAGTCATTAGACCTGAGAAGTAAAGCGCGACAGGCAACGTTACGCTTAAGCAGATAGCTATCAACGACCATAATGCGATGGACTTCTTGTCGCCAACTCGAGTGATAATAAGCGGTGACAGCAGCACCAAGGCCCCATCTAGCAACCACAAAAGTTGGGTACCTGCCATTTGGTCGGAATTCAGCTTCCAGAAATACCCGAATTGGTAGGAGAAAAGTGCGGCATAGACTGTAAATCCGGTTGCAGTTGCCGCGGAGGCAAACAGGAGCGGGGCTATTGTCGGCTCGGCAAAGGAGGAACGCCACCGTTCGAAAATTGCTGCTACACCTGTGCGTCCACCTGGCGATGGCTTTGCTAAGCGTGGGATCATAGGATGGAGGCCGACCGAGCAAATGATCATAGAGACAGCGACGATTAAAGATGACCAGAAGCCAATTTGACGATAGCCCTCAGGGTTGCTAAGCCCATCCGGAAAAGCTGGTGTACTGCTCAGCCAGTAGCCATAGACCGCAACTGAAAAGGCGGGCACAACAATCCAAGCTAATGCAATCCTCGACGAAGCAAGGTGGCTGCGATCATCATAATCTTCCGTCATTTCTGGAAGTAATGCGCTACTCGGAACTTCGAAGAGTGACAACGAAATACGCATGCCGATGAGCATTATCAGAAGGTACAAAGCTAAGCTCAGTCCCTCAAGGTTGAGTGGGGGAGCCCAAATAGCATAATTGAATAGAGCCGTCGGTAAGATGGCCAAGTACATGAAACCGTGACGACGGCCGAAGCGTGAGTTAAAGTTGTCCGAAAGGTAACCTATAAACGGATCCATGATCGCATCCACAACCAGAGTAACGCCGAGGATTAAGGCAATTAGACTGGCAGGAAGATGAAGCGCATTACTATAGAAAACCAATACGAAGGTACTGGTCAGTGCAATGAGAAAACCTGAAGGTATTCCTCCGACCGCGAAACAAGTTCGAGTGACAATCCCAAGTTTTTTCTTCTTTAGTGTATGTAGTACCACGTTCATCTGTCGCTCCCATTTTTTATTTTGATAGATGCATGGAGTGTTTTGGCGGTGCTCGGGTTTAATAACTCCCGCGCCCGCCTCAGTCCCTGGGGATGCATAACTTAATTTGATCAAATCACTACATTTGCCTTCTGTCAACAGTGTCATTTCAAAAGCCCTTAATTCTGAACCGGTCAAAAAAAGTGCGTATCTATCAATTGATAGGCAGCCGATAAGGCCTGCTTGCCTACAAATTCAGCACATGCATGAAGCGGGCCATTGCATAACGCTTGTTATGTGGCATAACGTCTGTTATGTTTCGACGAGAGATGTGTTACGGACGCCTGCGCCGACTGTGGGCTTTTGAAAAAGTGGCCGAAATGAGCGTGACTCAGACCAATGCCCCCGGCTCTCGCTGCGCCCTTCCGGAAACCGGGGAGTTTGTCGCGTGGAACGTCAGTCGTTCGGAACCAAAATTCGATATTAATTTTGCATCACAGACCGTCAGAACTCGCCCTGGCAAGCGGTCGGGCCTGCGTGACCGGTCCGTTGGTGAGCTTTTACAGGTAGCTGATTTGTGCACTCCGAGTTCGACTGATGACGAAGCGCTCGCGGATTTATTTTATGCCCGGACCAACCGCAGTGCAGATCCAGTGAGCTTTTATCGGAGGGAAGGTTTAGTTTTTGGAAGCATCGAAAGCCCTGCCGGCTTCTGCGCCGAAATGAGCCAAGTTTTGCTTCTATCGTTAGCTTCTGTCCGTTATTGGTGCGTGTCCAAGGGGAAGAGGTCGTCCGCGGGGGACAGTTTTGGAGTCGTCGCATGGTGGATTGCGCAAGGTCCAGGCGCGCTGTGTCGTTCGGTAACAAGCCTTGTGCTTTGCGGTGACAGTGCCAATGGTACGTTGATAATAGCGATGGGTTTACGAAATTGGTCAGTAGGCGCTGATTTTCCCGTCCACAGAAAATGCTGCCTTATACACTTAGTTTTACGAGTGTGCGCAAGAGGGGGCTGCTCACCAGTTCGGGTATGCAGTGGTTAGCATTCATAGGTTTGTTAACTCGTGCACAATAAACTCTTAAGTCAATTGCGACATAGCAGACTATCTTACTGCACTGAAGCTTCAGGCTAAGGAGTCGCAATGGGCGGCATTTGGCAGAAGTTACGATCTTGAAGTGTCGGTTAAAGGATGCGATGCCGAAACGTAAGCACTTTTGCTGTCCTCTCCAGACGTTTTGGAGGGTATCGGCGTTCTAGTGGTTGATTAATCGGGAGAAGTTAAATGCGTGAATACCTTAAGTTTTACATTGATGGGCAGTGGGTGGAACCTTCTGAGGCGCTGAAGACTCTTGATATCGAGAACCCGGCGAATGAGGAGATCGTTGGACGAATCGCACTAGGTTCGGCCGCCGATGTGGATAAAGCTTGTAAAGCCGCTAAGAAAGCGTTTGGCCCGTGGTCGAACACGAAACCCGAGGAGCGGATTAAGGTTTTGCAGCGTATCTTGATGGAGTACCAGAAACGTTTTGGCGATTTAGCTAAGGCCATCACAGAGGAGATGGGGGCCCCAATGAGTCTCTCTCAGAGTGCTCAAGTGCCTGTGGGCATGGCTCACCTGATGAGTGCCGTGGAAGTTCTAAGAAACTTTAAGTTTCGCGAGGAGCGCGGCAAAACGCTTATTGTAAAAGAGCCTATCGGTGTCTGTGGTCTTATCACGCCATGGAACTGGCCGATGAATCAACTGGTTTGCAAGGTGGCTCCGGCGATTGCTACTGGCTGCACAATGGTGCTGAAACCGTCTGAAGTGTCACCTTTTAGTGCGCACATCTTTGCCGAGATCAT
This sequence comes from Pseudomonas sp. MF09156, assembly GCF_059862305.1. Taxonomy (NCBI): domain Bacteria; kingdom Pseudomonadati; phylum Pseudomonadota; class Gammaproteobacteria; order Pseudomonadales; family Pseudomonadaceae; genus Pseudomonas; species Pseudomonas sp. MF09156. The sequence goes on along the minus strand of NZ_JCBCUR010000034.1, from coordinate 15,412 downwards.
GCATGCAGCGGGGGTCCCCGCCGGTGTTTTTAACCTTATCCATGGTGATGGACCAACAGTGGGTGCGGCAATTTCCAGCCATCCGGAGGTGAGTATGGTTTCGTTCACCGGATCGACTCGAGCGGGCATCGAGGTCGCCAAAGCCGCTGCGCCTACCGTGAAGCGTGTAGCGCAAGAGCTCGGCGGTAAGAGCGCTAACGTCATTCTAGATGACGAGGCATTTGGCGCGGCAGTTACGCGTGGCGTAACTGCCATGATGATGAACTCGGGTCAGTCTTGTAATGCACCTAGTCGTATGCTGGTACCACAGGCACGAATGGAGGAGGCTATATTAATTACTCGCAAGGTTGTATCTGCTATTACCGTGGGTGACCCGATTGGCAATAATCAACTTGGCCCAGTAGTGAACAAGACGCAATTCGATCAAATCCAAAAGCTGATCCTGGCGGGTTTAGATGAAGGTGCTACTCTCGTGGCCGGCGGGACAGGACGCCCGGACGGTCTTGAAAAAGGCTATTTTGTAAAACCTACAGTGTTTGCAAATGTCACGAACGATATGATTATCGCTCGTGAGGAAATCTTTGGTCCCGTGCTGTCTATCATAGGATACAGTACGGTTGATGAAGCGATCGATATCGCTAACGATACGCCTTACGGTCTATCCGGTTTTGTCCAGTCCGCCGATGTTGAAAAGGCGCGAAGTATAGCTTTGAGGTTGCGCGCTGGTCAGATCACTATTAATGGAGCCAATCCTGATTTCGCTGCTCCGTTTGGTGGCTATAAAATGAGTGGAAACGGTCGTGAATGGGGCGAATTTGGGTTTCATGAGTTTTTAGAAACGAAGTCCATTCTTGGTTATGCTTAGCACTAAATTATGACTTGCGCTCTTTAGCATAGCGCAGAAATTTAGAGCCCAGGAGAGCAATGGTTTGGGAAGGTCGAGAGCGAAAGGTAGACCGACTTTCCCTTCTCTGGATGTGGCAGATCTTTAACCTCAGTGGTCAATTACGGTGGTGCGGGCACTTTCCTACGCCGCGTTTTCTAACCTACGGCGAGCAATTTACCCATTTGATTCTGTATCGTTAAGCGTTCGCCGAACACAGCCTGCGTGGCTAAACGAGCGTCCATTTATACGGCGTAACTCAGATCCCTCTCGCCCGCTGGGTCGGTCGGCGAGTGAGGACGTTCTTGAGATAGGCATACCGATTATGTTTGGTCGTGCGTGCCGATGGAATCAGTCTCATGATCGCTATCGCCCGGTTTCTGCGACCCCGCGCTTAAGTCGGTAATTCAGAGCTTTTGATGTTGACGATCCATAGGTCGGTTCTGGTTTAAGTCGTAAACCAAGGCCTTCAATACCGATAATGCCGTGATTCTGTAGTCCCAACACAATTCCGATGGCGTTTCTACTCGCCTAGTGCGAGCTTTTTGAATCAGGGTCTTATCGGGGTAGATCACGCCCTGGTCCACCAGCGTATCTCGCAGCTCATTAACCAAAAGCTGGACCTACACGCTGGTTTACCCAACCCACTACTCCATTGTCGAGCGACCAATGTCAGCCTAAGGAACAAAGATTGTCCCTTGCTGGCTCATGGTCGAGTGTTCGGAACATTCGCGACTATTACGTTGGCCAGCCAGGCTGCGGCCTGGATACCCTTGTTGATCCCCCGAGCTTGTACTGATGCCTGGAACGGTGCTTCGTACTTGCGGCGATCCCATTTCTCGCGAAATTATGCAAAATTGCATTCCATATGACCACCTGATTGCATCGGTAAGCAATATTGCCGATGAGCCGATCTGGCTTGATATCTAAGTATTCTTCGACCCGCTCGATCATCGTTTTGTTGCCCTCGACCTCGGCTGCTCGGCTGCTCGGTGATCCGGTTTCGGCTTTACGTTCAGGGGCACGCCGTGTTCGACACCAATCATATAGTTGGTCGAGTAAGCGCAGAACGCTTGGCTTTATGAAACTGCTGTCCAACGAGCGAGGTGATCTGTTAGCGACACATGCTTGTGCAGTACTTCGGTCAAAGCCTCTTCATCCAGCGCTTCAAAGTACTGACGGACGGCGCGAGTACTAAAAGACGGATCGCTCGACTTGAACTCTTCGTTCCCAGGTACGTCACGTTGCCGCCGGTCATCCGCTTTGATTACGTTGGCGTCCACAGCAAAGCCTTCGTCCTTGACCAAACCTGCGTCCACGCAGCGACGTAGCACCTCGTCAAATAGCCATCGAAACAGCGAACCATAGCGGAAACGGCAATGCCGTTTTTTGGAAAACGAAGAGTGATCGTGGACTTAGTCTTCGAGGCTCAAGCGGAAAAATCCGCGATACGCCGGGCTCAAATGAGCCTTTGTACAATCTGCGTTCGGAGCAAATACCTTGGCAGTAGCCCACGATCAGCAGGCGATTCATCAGCTCCGGACCAATCGAAGGACGCCCAATCGTGCTGAAGAAATCGGCGAGGTAATCGAGGAGACCGCTCATAGTGACGCATCGATGAATGTCGCGCAGGAGGTGATTGGCTGGGATGTGATCTTTGATGCTGAACGAATAAAACAGTCGCTCTTTTCCGCTCGACAATTGTCCCGTCATGCCTCGAATCCTCCCGCCGGCCAGGCAGGTGATCTACTTTTTCAACATAATCGAACAAAGTCGCCAATCAAATGACCGAAAGTCAGGGACGATTCATTGCGAATCTTGTACGCGTTTGCGCGCTTTTGTACCGCTGCCGCTTCACTCGGTGAAACCTGTCAATTTGACTGTAGCGAAGAAGGGCCGCCGATCGTTGGCCCCTTTCGACACATCCAGATCTCCTACATGAATCTGTACGCCAGTCGCGCATTCGGGTTAGTCAAAATCAGCAATCCGCCCTGTATCAATGTTCACTCGGCAAGGTGGGTCAGTTTCAATTAGCGCCAACAGCTCGCGCTATCACTGAGGACCGTGCCAGTGCTTGCGTGTCGATATATTCGCGAATGTTTGTCACTTTGCCGTTCCGAACAATCACGGCGAAGACGAAATGGTCCTCGAATGTCCTGTTCGTGGCCTTAACTTTTTCAGTGACGAACCCGACCATCAGAACCCGATCTCCCTGCGCTACAAATTCGGTGGGGTCTGGGAATGAAGTTTCCATTTCGCAGGCCTTCTGAAGCAAATCCTCCAATCCCTGGTGCCCGCGGTGCGTGCCGGCCAGCGGCCAGCCCTCGCCAGGAATGATCCACTCGATATCTTCGGCAGACAACGCCTGCAGACCTGGCTTATCGCTGCGGGCCATGGCCGCAAAAAAATGCTTAACAATCTGGACGTTCTCTTGTGTGCTCATCGAAATTTTCCATTTCCTTATCCAGGATCGTGTCCGATCTAACCCGACACATTGTTGGCCTGCTGGTGAGGACGTGGTGTCGGTGATTCAGCCGATATCGACATTCATGGCGATGTCCCAGGTGCCGGCGCCGTTTTTAGCCAGGCCGATCATCATCAGACCGAGCCACTCGAGCGACTGGGCCATCTGCAGGTTGCCGACATCCAACGGACGCAGCCCGAGACTCTCGAGGAAGGTCGAGACGCGCGCCTTGGCGTGCGCATCGTCCGCCGCGATGAACGCGTCGAGGCGTTTATCCTTGGCCAGTACGTGGCCGAAGAGGGTATTGAACGCCTTGACGACATGCGCGCTGGTCGGGGCGACCTTGGCGATTTCCTGCGCGCCGGAACTGCCGTGGGGGGTGACGAGGCCCGAGAGATCGGGAGCGACCGGGTTGGTGATATCGATGATCACCTTACCCTCGAGCGCTTTGCCAAAGTCGGCCAGTACCGCCACCGCATTGGTGTATGGCACGGCGAGAATGACAATGTCGCCCGCCGGAGTCGCGCCGTAAGTCCCGGTGATCGCTGCGGATGCGAGCTTGTCGGCAAGCGCCTGCGCCTTGGCGTGATCGCGGCTGACCACCTCGACAGTGTGTCCGGCCTTGGCGATACGGCCGGCGATCGCCGTGGCCATGCCTCCCGAACCGATGATGCTGATAGTGCTCATGTGCAGTCTCCGTTCTCAAATCTGGTATTTTTCAGCTTTTGCGGGCGGGTTACGCCGTCGCGGCTTGGGCACCCGCCGGTGTGCCGTCACATCATCAGGCGGCCGGGAAGTAATGAACGCTATCAAGATCGGCGAAGAGTCCGGGCTGGGTCGGCTCCCAGCCAAGAACCCGGCGCGTGATGGCGTTAGATGTCGGGGTGTCCAGCGTGACCAGATTCGCAAGGAACCCGAAGTAGCCAGGCAGCATCAGCACGTCCGCGGGAATAGACACGGCCGGCAGATTCAACCGGGTGGCAATGGCTTCGGCGATCTGGCGGTACGGTATAGCCACTTCGGCGATTGCATGCCAGCTTCTGCCCGCGGCACCTTTTTCCAGCGCCAGACGAAACACGCTGGCGAGGTCACGGGCATGCACGGCCCCCCAACGGTTGGCACCGTCTGCGGGGTAGCCGACGACCCCCTTTTCCTTGGCCAGCCCGATCAATAACGGAAGGAAGCCGGCGTTATCGGTGGAGCTGTGCATGATCTCAGGGATCCTCACGATAGACGACCGTATGCCCTTTTCGGCGAGACCGATCACCGTGGTTTCCACGATGTTGCGAACCCGCAGGGTATTGTTGTACGGATCGCCGCCGGGAAGGGGCGGATCCTCCTCGGTGGCCGGCCGACCCAGGCCCTCCCATACGGGCGAGCCGACGCTTCCAGACACGACCAACGGCTTTGCGCTTGCGGCCAGCGCTTCGCCATAGGCGAGCATGATCTCAAGCTCCGCGGCCGCAACGGCGTTGATCCCGCCGGTTGGAATCAGGTCCTGCCGGTGTGCGAGGTGAATGACGCCGTCCGAGGCGGCGGCCGCTTCCTTTAGCCCGTCGAGATCCTCGAGATTGCCGCGACGTACCTTGGCGCCGAGCGCAGCAGCCTGCGCCGCGGCCTTGTCGGATCGAGCCAGGGCGGTGACCTCATGGCCGGCGGCGATAAGATCGGAGATGATGTACGGACCGGAATGGCCGGTGCCGCCGGTAACAAAAACGTGCATATGCGCGCTCCTTGTGGGTGATGGCCATTGGCGTCAGCGCCCCGTCGTCAGCTCAAATCAGCCGGAGCAAAGTAATGGCCGTTGTCCAGGTCCTCGATCAGACCGGGCTGAACGGGGTCCCAGCCAAGAGCCTGGCGGGTGATGGCGTTCGACGCGGGGAGGTCTAGCGCGGCCACTGCCGCCAGGAAGCCAAAGTAGCCCGGCAGCATCAGTTCGTCGGCGGGGATGCTCACGGCGGGTATTCCCAGGCGAGCGGCTATAGCCTCGGCGATCTCGCGGAACGGGATTCCCTCGTCTCCGATCGCGTGCCAGGTTTTGCCTGCGGCCCCCTTCTCGAGCGCCAGGCGGAACAGAGAGGCAAGGTCGCGGGCGTGCACAGCGGGCCAGCGGTTCTTGCCGTCTCCCGGATAGCCGGCGAAACCCTTTGTTCTCGCGAGCATGATCAGCTGCAGGCGACCGGTCGCACTGTGTAAGAGAGTGGGAATCCGCACGACCGACGATCTGACACCTCGCTCGGCGAGAGCCACGACGGTGGTTTCCACGATATTGCGTGCCACCAGAGTGCCTGAATCGATCGGGCCGCTCGGTAGCGCAGGATCATCCTCGGTCGCAGGTCGGCCCAGACTGACCGGTGCGCCGATAGGCGCCGCTCTGCCCACGTTCATCGGCGTGCCGATACTGCCTGCGACGACCAGTGGCTTATCCGTGCCCGCCAGCGCCTCGCCGAACGCGAGGACGGTCGCGAGTTCTGATTCGACTAAGGCGGCGATCCCGCCGGACCCAAGCAGTTCAGCCCTGTATCCGAGGTGGATGACGCCGTCGGACTCGACCGCCGCCGCCTTGAGCCCCTCGAGGTCGGCAAGATCTCCACGATGCACCTTGGCGCCGAGTGCATACGCCGCTGCTGCGGACGCGTCTGACCTTGCCAGAGCGACGACCTCGTGGCCGGCGGTGATGAGGTCGGGGATGACGTACGAACCGACGTGGCCGGTGCCGCCGGTGACGAAAACGAGCATGTTATTGGTCCTTCTGAGCCGTGTGATACGAGACGTGCGCCTGCGCTCAGCCAGGAAGGCTGACGCCGATCGCGAAATGGGTGTTTTTGACCGAGTGGGTCATGAGGCCCAGCGACAGCAGACAGACGTGCTCCAGCGTTCGAGCCATAAGCAGCGGCCCAGTGTCCAGCGGGCGCAGTCCGAGGCTTTTGATGAGCGCCGAAACGCGCGCCTTCGCCTGTGCGCCGTCCCCGGCGATGAACACGTCCAGCGGGTGCCCCACGAACGTACCGGCGGCCAGGACGTGGGAAAAGTGGGCGTTGAACGCCTTGACGACTTCGGCGCGAGCAGGGGCGGCGTTGGCGATCTCCTGTGCGCCGAAACTGTCCTGAGGGGTCACAAAGCTTGTGAGATCGGGGGCGACGGGGTTGGTGATGTCAACAAGAAGCTTGCCTGCCAGTGCTTCGCCGTATTGCTTCACCACGTCGAGAGCGGCGGAGTAGGGAACCGCCAGGATGACAATATCCCCGGTGGGGCCTGCGCCGAACGTTCCTGACGTAGCACCGGCTCCGATCTGCTCGGCCAGAGCCCGCGCCTTGGCGGCGTCACGACTCAACACCTGGACGGTGTGTCCGGCCTTGGCGGCAAGGCCGCCGATTGCTGCGGCCATGCCACCTGAGCCGATGATGCTGATAGTGCTCATGCGCAGTTTCCTTACAGCTATGGGGTTGATCATTCAAGACTGCCGGCGCATTCCGGCGACCGCGATCAACGTGCTAGCCATGCTGGTCGTTTCACTTTCAAAAAGCAAGCAACATATAGAAAATTACTTGCGCCATGCAAGCGATGCTAAGATTCAGCCATGAAGACAATTCTTAAAGAAGACTTTCGATCCCATTGCGCGGTGAACTACGGCGTGGAGATCTTTGGCGACCGATGGTCGCTCTTGATCATTCGCGACATCGTTTTTGTGGGAAAGAAGACGTATGGCGACTTCCTGAAATCGGAAGAGGGAATCGCGACCAATGTTCTCGCTTCCCGACTTGCCTTTCTTGAGGAGCAAGGCGTTCTCTCGAAGGCGCCCAGCCCCGACGACAGGCGCAAGGACTTCTACACGCTGACTGAGAAGGGCCTAGACCTCATTCCCATCGTGCTCAGCATCGTCCTTTGGAGCGCGAAGCACGATTCGAAGTCGTACGTACGGGGCCTCAAGGCGTTCATTACTCGATTGAGTCAAAGCCCCACGCAGGTAACCGAAGAGGTCAAGGCGTTGGTCCGTAATGGCGGATGTATGTTTCCTGAGATTAACGAATGAAGCAGACGGCAAGCGAAAAACGAGGTCGGAAACCTCGCAACCAGAACGGTCTTTTCCGAGCCCCGGTCAACTGGCACTGATAGAAATCACGAGCTGAGACAGGCACGCTGAGCTTCTTTGGTGAGGATCCGGCCAGGCGCTAAAGCCACGACCTGAACTCCACGACATTCTCGGCATGTGGATCAAAGTAGGGATGATCGTTAGCCTGGTTGTTTGCTGACATGAATTACCAGCGCCATTTGCCATACCGTTTGAATAGCGTCTTGCTCGGCGTCATCGCAGCTGTGTATCGGGGGGCTTCGAGAGCTAAACGAGGAGGCCAGAACACTCCCCCAGCGCGGTCGTTTGCGATCGGCAGCAACAGGTCGTTCTCCGTCAGTAGTCACTACGGTGTTTGCTGGTCAAGTCGAATGCAAACGGTTGATCAGACCGGGAGCAATTGACTGGTCAGTGGCAACACAACCAGGTGGCCAAGTCTATGCGCTTACGCACACGTGCTACTCAACGGTAAGCGGGGCAGCCGTGAAATCGAGGTCCTCGCTGACGTCTTCGCCTATGTGCTCAAGCTGGCAGTCGCAAGCGCACCGAGTGTTTTCCTGTCGTGATGTACTGCGGGCACGGGAACTGCTTGAGCGGTTGAGTGCGCTTGTACTGTTGAAGTGGCTCGGCCAGTGCGGTCTGCGGATTGACCGCCTGCAGCTCGGCTTCGATAGCCGCGAAAAGAGTGGCGAGCAAGTCATCGAGCAAACCGGCTCGACCCAGTCTCTTCTGCTCGCTGCGCTTGGCAAACGTGCTAGGTCTTCGATGATCTCGAACTGCTGGTCGCCGCAGATGGTTAAATCCTTCCTGTGCATATCCGAAACTGGAACGCTGAGATCGCCCGTATCCAGATCCCCGTATTGTAAGAAGACTCCTACAAACAACAGTGAGCGCAGAATGTTGGCAACCTCGGTTCCGCCCATGGGATCGAGTGCCATCCGTACGTCTTTACCACCAGTGATTTTAGGTTCGCGCTATGGCCCATAACCTTGGTTCGCGGATTAGGGGGCACTCGGCTGAAACCGTCTTGCAGAAATCCAGAGCCTATAGGCTTGGGGCGATCGTAGAGGAGGGCAGATATCAACCGCGTTAAGGTGAGTGGAGATCCGCTGCAGGAGACGCTGCTGAAATTGGGCGCAGGTAACGGGGGAGGGGTAGAAGTGATTTTACATTACAGTTGTTATGTCAGATAACGTCTGTTATGTTTCCCACAAGCAATCACGGTCGAAGATTTCACCGACTTCAGGCAGAGGGAGCAACCTAAATGAACGACGCAGTGCTTAAAGGTCATACCAAATCCGTCCCGTACGTCCGTCCAGACGCCGCCGAGTTTCTGGCCTGGAACAATGCTCGTCCTGAGTCACAGACCGGTGGCGATATGTCACCGCAGGCCATGCGGGCGTGGTACAGCAAACGGGCTGGCATCTGTGATTTGCCGGTTGGCAAGCTCGCGGAAACAAAGGATTTTTTAATCCCGACTCCTGCTGGCGAGATTCCCGGGCGGTTGTTTGATGTGCGTGCAAATCGTAGCGCCGGTCCAGTCGTGGTTTTTTATCACGGAGGGGGATTTGTTTTTGGCGATCTCGATAGTCATGCGGGTTTCTGCGCCGAGATGAGCCGCGTGTTGGATCTGCCGGTGGTTTCCGTTCAGTATCGATGTGCGCCTGAGGGGAAGTGGCCAGCCGCACCCGACGATTGTGAAGCTGCTGCGCGTTGGGTTGCGCAAAGCCCAGCACTGCTGGGCCGCTCTGTAACAAGCCTTGTGCTTTGCGGTGACAGTGCAGGTGGCACGTTGACGATTGTTGCAGCAATGGACTTACGGGATCGACCTGCGCAAGTACCGGTGATCGTGCAGGCGCCGATCTATCCGTCCACGGATGAGGGGGAGCAGTATCCTTCTTATCAAGAGTTCGCTGAAGGATTCTTGCTTACGCGGGTAGGTATGCAGTGGATGCAATTTCATTATTGCGCTGACGCATCAAGTTACCGAGCGGTGCCGATGAAGGGAGATCTCAAAGGATTGCCGCCTGCTGTGATATTGACGGCAGGTCTCGATCCGCTGCGCGATCAGGGCCGTGCTTATGCAGCGGCGCTGATTCGAGAAGGCGTATCGGTTACTTTCCGGGAAGCGATCGGCAACATTCATGGTTTCGTCAATCTGCGCAAGGCCATCCCTTCCAGTAACGGTGATATTGCGGACTATCTCGCTGTGCTGAGGCTTCAGATTGAGGAGTCAGAAGGGCTCCGAATCACAACAAAGGCTAGTGTCTGAGACATCGTCCAGTTTAAAGTTTTGAGTGCGTTGGGTTACTAGCCAATTAACCGCCATTTAGGAGTATTTGTGATGCCGGAATCGATTACTGCTGCACGTCTTGATGAAATCATCGCCGCATTCAACAATCATGATGCCGATGCTGTCATTAGCTTCTTCGCGCCTGAAGGCGTTATGTTGTCTCCCGCTGGTAAAGAGGCTGTCGGAACAACCTTGCGTGGCCGGGACACGATACGAGCCGCACTCGCCAAACGATTCGCAGATTCCCCTGATATTCAGTGGACCGAAGGAAAGAATTGGATTTTTGGCAATAAGGCATTGAGTGAATGGCGTGTCCGGGGCACGACTCCTGGTGGCGAGATCATTGATACAATTGGCTGCGATCTATGGGAGTTTGAAGACGGATTGATCGTCAAAAAAGACACTTACTATAAACAAAAGACATAATTGTAATGCCACACTCGCGAGTGCTTCCGAGTCGGCTAACGGCTGTTCTGAAAGCCTGTTAAGTTTTTCTGGTGGCGGAGCGTGTTGCTACCTTAGATTCATATGCAACTCATGGTTAAATATGATAAATGCTAGCTTGCTAGTGGACGAGGGCTTTTGCCATTAAAAAAGAATATTGGCAGCCTGTGTTATTTATTAAATTTTCGATGGCGCGCTTGAGCGGTTTGTTTAGGCGTCGAAGATAATTAATAATAAATATTGGATTTTCCATGTGCGGCATACGGCATCTTTTAAGTTGCCACTCGCGCATCAAGCGAATTTTAGTGTTTCTGTCTGTAAATAAATATCTACGTGGTATTGAAGCGGATGATGACAATGCAAAAAATACTGAGAGAGGCAACAGCAAAGCTGCACGTGGGTGCTACTAACGTGACCGAGAAGGTTGATAATTACGTTAGTGAACCCGCGCACCAATTAATCGTCGGTATTGGCGGAACAACTCGACCAGGCTCGTCGACAGAGCGTGCATTACGCATGGCGCTGAAAGCAGCCGAAGAGCAGGGAGCCCGGACGATATTATTCGATGGTCCTTTCCTCGCATCCCTTTCGATGTATGACCCTGCTTCAGAGCGCAACGACGCAGAAAGGGAATTCATCGAAGCTGTACGGAGCGCTGATGGTTTAATTATTGCCAGTCCTGCTTACCATGGTGGCCTATCAGGCTTGGTGAAAAACGCGCTTGACCTGCTTGAAGAGACCTCTAAGGATAAACGTCCCTATCTGCACAGCCGACCTGTGGGGCTTATTGTCACGGCCTATGGTTGGCAAGCGACAGGCGCTACGTTGGCATCCCTGCGGACTATCGTTCACGCTTTGCGTGGCTGGCCGACTCCGTTTGGCGCTGGTTTCAACACCTTGGAGAGCCGATTCGCTGAAGACGGGACTTGCTCCGATAGTTCCGCTGCTTCCTCGCTGGCACTGGTAGCGCAGCAAGTGATGAGCTTCAGCTGTACTGATAAAAATCATAGTTAATATCCCTGCGCTCCGGCTGAAAATAGTCTAGTAAAGTGTTGCTTCGCCTGTTTTTATGTGGCGGTTTTGGCATGTTTATTTCTGGCTGTCACTTCCTGTTTCAAGTTGAAGCAGGAACACACAGTCGACTGGGCGCCTACGTTCATCTCAGCGTATATGGCCGTAAAGTCTATTGTACTTCTGGTATCGATGTTCAATTGATTGTCGCGTAGTTTAATTGGCAAGGACTTAGCTGTTATAGATTCCACATATGGAGGGTATTGGGGGCGCTCTTAATGTTTTCACTACGCGCAAGGTTACCTTGTACTCTGCTTAGTCCGTGCCGGATATATTTTCCCGGTACCATGATTACTAGAATGTCACGAATATCACCGTTGCCTGCGAGCAATGCCAAGTTGAGGGTTGCTCATCTGCAATAGTGACAACAGTCGAATTGTAGTTCAATGTCTGGAATTGAAGCTCCTACAATATTCAGCGATTTTTTGTCAACTGAGTCCTTCTTGTTGTGCTTGGTGCTTAAGTATTAACCAGCACTCACTGAGCACTCATGGCTGGTCATGTTTTGCATTGTAGTAATAGGAGAATTACAGGGATTTTGATTTTGCGGTAATGAAAAAACGTAGATCTTATTGTCATTTTGCCCTGCCATGAGTCCTGAGGGGGGAGCTTTATTCATGCTGAAAAGTATATCGCTTACATTCAAGCTCTCTTTGCCGCCTATTGTGGCACTTGTCGGTCTATTGCTATTCGTGGCATTTACCGCCATACAGCTTGACAATAATGACATCCGGCTTGTGGCTTTAGAAAAGCAAAGTTATCCGACTCTCGAAAGCGCCGATGCGGTGATTTTCCAGTTCTCGCGCATTCCTGGTCTACTGAATAGCGCAGTTGCCGCTGGAGAAGTGGAAACCTTTCATGAAACGCGAAAAGTGTTGGACGAGATTAGTATTAAGCAGCGAACATTACAAAGCTTGACCCAAGAGCAATACCAACGAAATCAAGAGCTTATCATTTGGATTGCAGCCGTAAAGAATTACACAGAAAACGCATTTTCGGCGACTGAGCAATTGTTAAAAGGCGCTGCCTTTGAAGACCTGCGTCCAAGCCTAGGCCGGATGGCGAGCGATTTAGATCAAGCGCAGAAAGCCGGAGATTTATTCCGCAAGCACGCTTATGAGGATTTTCAAACGAATTTAGCAAAAACACGTACCGAAAATGCTACGACCACTCGAGTGGGTTTTGGTCTAAGTATCATGTTGGCGCTATTGGTAAGTACCGGTTCGTTGATTGTGATCCGTCGCGTCATGAATAACGTTCATGGAGTTATCACGTCCCTTCAATCTATTGCAAGTGGAGACGGCGATCTTACCCGGCGTGTCAACGTAGAAACACACGACGAAATAGGAGTGATGATCAAGCTTTTTAACGACTTCCTCGACAAGTTGCAGGGCACTATGCGGCAAATCATAAACGCGGCTAGCCCTTTGGGTCAAATGTCCAAAGAGTTGTATCGCCTAACCCAAGACACAGAAGAAAACACGCGTTCTCAGCAAGACCGCACTGATTCTATCAGCCGCGACATCTCCGCTATGACGCAGAGCATCCAGGAGGTGGCACGTCGCTCGCAGCAAGCTTCGGAGGAGGCCGCGGCAGCCTCGAAACAAGCCGAAGCTGCGCGGCAGAATATCGGTAGCTTGTCCTCCAGCGTCAGTGATTTGGGCGGTAGTGTGTTGGGCTCGGTACAGGCGATGCAGCAGTTGAAAGAGGAAACTCAACAAGTCGGTTCGGTACTGACGGTTATACGCAACATTGCCGAACAAACAAACTTGCTGGCTCTCAATGCCGCTATCGAAGCCGCTCGTGCTGGAGAGCAAGGTCGTGGCTTTGCCGTAGTGGCTGACGAAGTGCGCAATTTGGCCCAAAAGACGGCTATCTCAACAGCAGAAATTCAAAATATTATTCAACGCTTACAACAAAGCGCAAATGGTGTTCTGAGCGAGATGACCCTAAATGGGGAAAAAGCCGAGGCTAGCATTAAACGTTCAGTGGAGGCTACCCGTACCCTGGAAGTCATTACCAAGTCAGTTCTTCAGATCAATGAACTTAATGCTGGTATTGCTCAGTTTACCCAAGAGCAGATTAGTCTGTCTGACTCAATTCAGAAAGATACAGAAGTACTGCAGAGGGATACCCAAACCACCACGCATGGGGCCGATGCCACCGCGCGTCTTGGCGAGCAGTTAGTAAGTACCGGAGATCATTTACGCGCGGCTACAGTGCAATTTCGTGTCTAACCCTTGCAACCCGAAGAGCATCAATAAATGAGAAATATTCGATTCCTCGGTCTCTCCGCATGTCTATTGAGTACATCTTCCTTTGCGTTGGAACAAGGTGAATATCGCCTGAATGGCTTCGGTACTGCAGGTATTACGCATTTAGGAGGAGAAGACAGCAGACGTGCCTACGGTGTAACGGGCCAGACAAATGACTCGTGGCGTGGCGATCAATTGTCTAAATTGGGCGGCCAAATCCAGTACGGTATTACTGACACCGTCGGTGTTACGTTGCAAGTCACCGTCAAGCCCCAACAAGATAACTGGAAGGCCAATCTAGAGTGGGCTTATCTGTCCTGGCAAACCACTGACCGTTTGATGTTGCGCGCCGGTCGCCTTCGCAACCCCGTTTACATGTATTCCGAAACGCTGGATGTGGGTTTTACCTACCCGTGGTTACGGCTACCTGACGAAGTTTATAGTCAGGTCCAGCTTAGCAATTACGAAGGTGCTGACGCCTTGTATACAATGCCAATATCGGTTGGTTCCGTGACTTTCCAAGTCGCGGCTGGCCAGGCCGTGAATCGTGATATTTTCGGATTAGGCAAGCTGTACGACATTGATTATAAGAAGATCTTTGCTACCAACATCAGTCTTGCTACAAATAGTTTCGGTACACTGCGTGTAGGCTACACTGAAGCTGATATTGACTCCGTCTACAACTCCGTCGTAACCACTTCGTCGGGTGATCGTTCCGATGTTAATTTTGGTAAACTGAGCAAGCAAAAAGGTAAGTTTACATCGGTCGGCTACCAGTACGACAATGGTACTTGGCTTACCTCTAATGAGCTTACTCGTCGCGTCATCGAAGCTGACGGTAATGTAGCCAGCAAAGCTTTTTACCTTATGGGTGGCCGCCGTTATGGCAATTTTCTGGCGCACGTCACTTATGCTCAGTTAGATGAGGATAATGGTCGTCAAGGTTCTTGGACTTATGGCTTGAACTACAATATTACACCTACCATAATTGTCAAAGGTGAGTACAAGCGAGTCGATACGAGCGGGAAATACAATGGTGTGTTCGTCGAGAGTGCTCAGGAAAACTACGATCATGCAGTTAACGCCGCAACTAATGGGGTTTCGGGAGTTCCTTCGCGCAACTATGACGGCGACATTATCAGTGTCGGCGTGGACTTTGTATTCTAAGGAGAACTCCCATGAAAACGTTTAATAGTGCTCTTGGCGTTTGCATTCTGATTTTCTCTGTCAATGCAGCACGAGCCGAAGTTGCAGTAATAGTAAATCTTGGGGCCAGCGTCACACCTTCGCAATCCGACGTAGCGAACATTTTCCTGGGTAAAGATAAGTCCCTTAAAGGAATTGACCAGAAGGACTGGCCTCCCGCTAAGGAAAAGTTCTATGGCGCAATTGTAAATAAAAACGAGTCACAATTAAAATCGTATTGGTCGGGACTGGTTTTTACCGGCAAAGGTCAACCGCTTCCAAGTGTTGCTGACGATGCTGCTGTGGTTGCTAAGATAAGCACTGAGCCTGATGCTATCGGCTATATCGATAGAGCTTCAGCTACAGAAAAAGTTAAAATTCTTTTCATTCTTCCCTAAGCACGATAATACAAATGAAATTTTTGATGCGAGCTCGAAATCAGCGTAAATAATGCCGTTTGGTCTTTTTGAAATATGTAATTATGTCCGCCGCTGTTAAATCGCTTTACGAGAACCAGCGTACATAAAATGCAACAATATTTAGAGATGTAGTTCTGGTTTGCTCGATTGACGCATCAGTAGATCTTATTCATTTTGCAGTATTTAGCTGTGTTACACCTGGCGGTTGCAGGAGCTGAGTGCAACACGGTCATTGAATTGAAGCTGGAGCATCATGCCGCATAGCCATGGCCTTCTGCATCACCTCGCCCATAACTTCGATTGGGCATTTGAAGTCGAAGCGCTTA
>NZ_JCBCUR010000033.1:0-19121 GCF_059862305.1 Pseudomonas sp. MF09156 | reverse complement strand
CCACGACGACCTCTCTGCTTCGAAAAAGAGGTCGATGGTAGTGAAGAAATCCTGCGTTGCTGCCTGCCCGGTTGGGTGGCCGGATGGCCGTGGAATCAGTGGCCGGATGCGCGTGGAATGGGTGGCCAGATCACCGTGGAATCGGTGGTCAGATGCTCATGGAATGGGTGGCCAGATGACCGTGGAATCCGCAGCAACAAGAACATCAAAGTTCTATCCTGCTTTCGTCATTGTAGATAGGTTGCTAAATCACCAACGACGACTTTCCCTTTAGGAACCCTGATGGATACGCAAACCCTCTACGTCATCGGCAACGGCTTCGATCTCCACCATGGCCTGCCTACCCAGTACAAACATTTCAAAGCCTTCCTGAGCATGGTCGATCGGCAGGTGTTTAACTGGGTAGATACCTATATTCCCGCGGATGAGGATTGGTCTGACTTAGAGCTTGCTCTGGCCGATCTGGACACCGAAAACGTCGTCTCCGACCTGACAGGTTTCCTTGCGTCATACGCCGACGAGGATTGGAGCGACGCGGGACATCATGATTTCCAGTACGAAGTTGACCGGGTCGCCACCGGTTTATCGAAAACGCTGCAATCACGATTCGGTGATTGGATCAGATCCATCGTAGTTCCTGACTGCAGTCCAACCATTCAGCTACTCGGTACGTTGGATAGGAACGCCCTGTACCTGACCTTCAACTACACCAGCACGCTGAACAAGCTCTATGACGTCCCGGCAGAGAATATCCTGCATATACATGGTGAGGGCACTGAGCCTGGCTCTGAACTGATTCTGGGCCATGCCTGGACTCCAGATGAGCGTACGTCGCTTCAGAAAGGCCTCGACGGGGAATCAGCAGACCATCGGGTAATGGAGGCGCTCGGCAGATTGGATGACTACTTCGAGCAGACCTTTAAGCCAAGCGAGCAGATCATCACGCTCAACGCGGGCTTTTTCTCCGACCTGAGGTCAGTCACTCACGTGACTGTGCTTGGCCACTCCCTTTCGGCGGTGGATAAAGCCTATTTCCTCGCGGTGGTGGAGGCGCTGGAGGGGCGACCTGTAATCTGGACAGTGGCTGTCAGATCGCATGATGAAGACCCTCACAAAATTCAGTGCCTGTGAATTGCTCGCACTACCCCAGGGGCTCGCCCAAAAGATGAGGGAATACAGCCGCACCCTGTGCGCTTCTGAAACGTTGTAGCTCAATTACATCTCCGCATGCATTAGCTTGAGCCTTCATGCTCTCGTGCAAAGACCTCAGGTTTTTCATAAACATCAGAGTCACCTTCTATGCAGTGAAAGCTTGGTCCAGTTACCACGGCACAGAGCTATCAGGGGGCTATTAAGTAAGGATGTTTGCTGCAGCTTTGCATCCCATCTGGTTCAGCAGAGCCTTAGCGTTGCTCAGCAACTGATGCCGAACATCTAGTCGTGGCATTGACCAAGCCTCGCTCAGCAGATTGGCGGTAATGTCGAAATCCCAGGGCATCACCGGACGCCCTTCCAACTGCGCGAAAGGCCCATCGCTTTCAGGAAGGACCCTATCCTTCGGAAGCTTCTTGGCTAGCGCCTTCCCAGCCGCGGAATTGAAAGCTGCGGGGCCAATGCTGAACCAGCAGCCTTGCCCAGCAGCGGCCTTGAGCTCTGAGGCCGTTCCGGTGAACCAGTGCAGCACCGGAATGCCGTGGTCAGGAAACTCTCCAAGTAAAGCCAGCACGTCTGGAACGGCCTGCCTCGAATGGATGCTGAGCGCACGTCCGCCCATATCGTGGCATCGCTTTACGGCAGTAGCGAAGATTTGCTTCTGCTTCAGGTAGCTGGCGGCAAACCGCTTGGAGCCATCCAAGCCGATTTCACCGACAGCAATGGCGTCGTCAATCAACTCTATGAGGAGATCCAACTCCTGGAAACGCTCACTGACGATTTCAGGATGAAGGCCTGGGCTGATCAGCATTGCTTCGTGGTGACCAAGCACCGCGCTCGTTGCCTGGAAAGCCTTCGGGCTCGTAGTTACTAGCCACGTGAATGCATTGCGACTCAGTGTCTCGGCATATACTTCCCTAGCTTTGGGGTAGAGATCTACGTGGCAATGAAAGTCGATCAAAGCAATTGGTCCTGAACAAGAACGGCTTCTAACTCAGCAAGCCCCTGCTGCAGGACTCGACGATAGTCTGGGCGTTCCTCAATCGATGCAAAGGCCAGTGCCCCACCCAAGAATCGATCCAGCCCTCTCTGCTTGGCATCAAGTACAGCCAGAGCCACTGCCATAGGGTCATCAGGGCCGCCCGACTTATCGCTGCCTACTACTGATGGAAAGCGATAGTTGGTGGCATCGGATCCGGGCCCCCACGCCAAGAACGCAGCTCGACGGATCAGGCAAGGCACACAACGACCACAGTGCTGACGATTATAAGTCCTGAAGCGCCCGCAGCTTGTGGAGTCTGAAGCCAATTCTTTCAACCTCTCCTGATCGAGGCAGCTCCGCATCATCTCGCCTTTGGTTTGGAAGCGGTAAGGCAATACCAGCTCCACAGATATCCCGAGCTCCTCAAGAACGCTCTGAAGCATGCCTATGAAGAGGGGATGAGTTGTGCGTGTACTCAGGCTCGAAACTCGGCCGGGTACCAATGGCGGATTGATGCAGATAACGCCGTTTTCAGGAATGTAGATCTGTGGCCTTGGCAGATTGATCTTCGTCGAGGCGAGCACGGCAAAAGCGTAGAAGGCCAAGGATCGAGCACGAGTCGAAGACTCCCGTGCGCCTTTGAAGCTGATGCCGTGGCTCCATTGATAATGCGAGCCAGCGCCTGCCAGCAATTCTGCATAGCGTCGCTGCCGTTCCGAATCCTTATGCGCAAGCTGGGAAACGAACAGAGGGCGTCTTTCTTCTGCGACTAAATTGATGCCGCCAATCAGGCTATCGAGCCCGCCTGATAGCAAAGACACGCAGTCGTTCTGAAGATGGGCACCATCTCCTTGGGGCGGCTCAACCCCTGCGTCATTGAAAATCAGGGTCCAGTAGTCGCCGGTCAGAATCTTGAGCATTTCCTCAAGACGATGCTTGAGAGGAACCCAACGTAGCGGCTCGCATAGCCCAACTGTGAGTTGAATCGTGCGGGTCCATCCATCTGCACTGGTGCTTCTGGGGCTGGCCAGGTCGGCACTGCAGACCGCGAGACAGAACTGGACGAAATCCCAAACTGCTGGCGATGGACGAAATCCTGCTCGCTTTAATGACCCATGCCAGCGGTTGGCAATTGCGCCGACGCCACCACGATTGGCTCCCTTGAAGTAGGAAAACACTCGCTCGTCTGCTTGCAGCTGCTGCGGGATCCTTTCCGCTTTGGAGCACATAACCTTGTTCATTCGGCAAACACCTGCAACGCGGAGTGAAGGACTGACTGAGCCAAACTCTTAGGGTCCGCATGCGAGGCTTGCTTCTCCTCCAGGACCACCCGCACCTCTGCCCAAACCCATTCCCTTATGTCGGCTCGGCGCTCTTGGATTAGTGAAGGATCATGCTTGAGTTTTTCGTAGGTCTGCCCGAGCTGCATATCGATGCGCTGACAGATTTGGTTAGCGATTGTCAGCCCAATCACTTCGGCAATTTGCGCGTCTGTCAGATCAAAAATATCTACGTCCGGATGATTCTCGTAGAGCTTGGCTAGCGCCTCAGTGCCGGCGTCACGCAGAGACTCTTCGTCAATGCTGCCGGAACCTGAGATGACCTCTTTCAGGACCTCAAGCGCCAAGTCAGAAGCGGAAAGATTGGCCGACCGGCAACGCGCTACCCAGTCCGTCACTCGCTGGTCGGTGCCCTCGCGAGCAGCTACCAGGAACTGGCCGAGAGCCCCAGCCCCTCTGGCTGTGCCACGCATGGTAGAAGCAGCGCGGCTTGCTCCTCCCATCCCTTTTGACACCATGCTCCGGGTCGCACCACGGAGATCGTCACGGTTGCCATTTCCGAGGTAAGAACCCAGTTGCGAGCGAGCAGGACCAAAACGACGATCCGGAGCGATAACGTTCTCGGTTGCCGCAGGTGCATCACCGGCAGGAGCTCCCCCGGCCCCATCCTGATCAGAGTCAGATTGGGGGCCACCACCGGAGCTGCTGGGTATCGCGCCATCTGGAGCAAGCCATTCTGGGTCAAATGGAGAGCCTGAACGGCCGCCACTACTGGATGTTGAAGTGCCCATCAGCTCTTCGCCCCTAGGTTCACAATCGCATTCTTAGTTTGCCTGGTCAGTTCGTTTAGATCCTTCCAGCGCTCCAGGACCTCGCGCGCCCAAGGTTGAGCACCTAAGGTAGGAATGATGCCGGGGCCGACTTGCTTTAGAGGCGCTTGGTCCAACAAGCTAGCCGCCTTTTTACCGAGTTCTGGAAAGACCTTGGAGCACTCGATGAGCATCACGATTTCTTCGTTGCGCCTCCAGGTACGCGTAGTGCTGCAGTTCTGCCACGCCTTGGTCATCGCCAGCGCAGTCTGATCAGGCCCGACCTTGTTCATAAGATCTGTGAGGGATTGATGCCCACTAGTTGCGGCCTTTAGAGCGTCACGGAGCTTTCTTGAGTCAGGCGTCATGTTGTCATCACCGAAGTCACGAGTGCCCGAGTCACGACTCAGGTGAAGCAGTGGACGTAGATCTTCGGTACCTAATGCAGGCGGCAACTGAAGCCACTGCCGGGTGAAGGGGTTGTCCTTGAAGGGCTCGGGCAAACCAGATTGGTTTGCGGCCGCACCCTCTGCCTCAGCAAGGATCTGCACTCGACCGTCATTGTCCGAGTGCACTTGACCGGCTAGCGCTTCTGCAAGTGACTCATCACAGCGCTCAAGAAGGTGCCATTTCGCCAATGCCGCAATATCGAGCTTGATCCCCTGCGGCTCAGAAAGGGCCTCGCGCAGATAAACCGTGTTTAGGAAGCGCTTCATAAGCCGGGGGTTGGCATTGACTGCTGACGAGCCATGGAGAAGTGAAGCCAACCCTCCTGCGAGGTTCATCAAGCCTCGAAGTGCCTCGTCTTTTCCGACCAAGTCGTAGAGAAACTCTTGGTTGATCGTCTCGCCTTTCCAACTGTTTCGCAGCCTCTCGGGAATGAGCTTGAGCGCGCTTTCGAATTGGTCGCGAGTGAAAGAACCGGCATTGGCCTCTCGCTCAAGCAGGAGCAGCACCAGATAGGCTTTGGCCTCATTCAGGCCGAGTCGCGGGACGTGGAGCGGGACCTGAATGAGCTTGTCAAAGTAGTTTGTAGCGACGTCGCTCGAGATTCCTGCTCCATCAAAATGGACTTTTACAGCTGCTTTGATGAAGTCGTTGTCAGCCGCAACGACGAATGCGCTACGGCGAAGGAACAGCAGCAGGCGAATGGACTCGAGCGTTGAAATTGCAGTTTGCGGAAGGCATCGATCCAAGTCATCGACGAAAATTACCAGGGTGATTTCAAGCTCCGCGAGGAGGCTTTCCAAGGTATCTCGGAAGGCTTGGATCTGCGCCGGCATCGAGAACGGTTCGCTCGACTTCAGCAAACCATCGGCCGCCGACGCGATCCCTTCAGAATCTACATCTACCTCACCTGGTTTTTCCTTCGAGGAGAAGAAACTTGTGATGTTATTGAAGGTTTTGCCAAGGGCACCGACTGGAATACCTGTCGTTAATGTCAGAGCGGCTTCACCGCTCAGCTGGGCAATTCTGAGGAGGTTGATGCGACGCCATAGCTCAGCGGCCTTATCCGCTATGGTCTCGTTCTCTTTAGCAAGTCGAACAATCTCATCGCCTACGATCTGAAGCAGAGCGCTGCGAGCAGACTCAAAATCTTGGTACAGCCATGGATTAAAAGTCAGGACTACGAAAGTATTGCCCGGCTTGTCGTCTTTATCAGGTGCAGCTTCGGAGTGGGCCTTCAGTCGAGCTGCAATCATCTTCACCAAGGACGACTTACCAGCTCCCCATCCGCCGGACACGCCAATGGAAATGGGCTCGCCATTAGCTCGCGTCAGCATGCTCGCGCATGCATCAGCCACTACGCCGAAATTCAGGTAATCAATCGCTGTCTCGTTGTCATGCCACATGGCAGAAAATCCGTTTTCAAGTTTCGAGGGATGCCGGCAATCGCTACGCTAGCCGGAGTAGTTGCAAATTGCCACCCTGAATTTTGGGGCGTTTCTGTCAGAGCTTGCAGTTAGCCTTTGGGCTATCTCGAAAGCCCTCCTCCACCAACCGAGCACAGTGGAAAAGGGGACTGATTTATTTTTCATATTTTCACGGCCTGACCACCCACTTTTGGCCAGCAGCGGGCACACCTGACAGGCGGTACGGGCCACTTGCCGCTCTTCGAACCGCCTCATCATCGCCTCGCGCACCTTGTCAGTGATTGGGCGACTCGGTGCCGAGCGCGAGTGATGTTAATCCACAATCTGTTCCACAGGGGTAACGACGGCCTTGTCCTGTATACACTCTTTCGGCTTTGTCTGATTACGTCGTGCTTGTCCGCGCTGTCGCTTAGCCTGCTGCTTCGCATGCAGCGCCTGAGCCGCCGTCACCATACCAACTGCCTGGCCGCTTAAGTCCAAGCGCGGCGCATTCTCCGTCATGCTCGCCCAGTATCGACTTCCTCTGCACCAGGCAGCGATGCCCTGCTTGAGCTGTTCGCTGGATATTCCGAGCAGCTCCAGGTGTTGCTCGGCATCCTTGAAAATGCCCTCCTTTAGCGGAGCCTTGGGGGCCGGATTGACCGGGAAGGCCAATGGAAAGTGCTTCTGCAATCGCCAGATCGCTTCCATCGCAGGATCTTGCTCGCTAGGCTTCGTCTGAAGAGAAGGCTTCCGCATACGCGGCTTCGTACTATCAGTCTTTACCTGCACTTTTTCGGCCCGCAGGCGGTCGCGTAGCTCAGCTAGTTGTTCAAAACCCATCGTTCAGTTCGCACCTTCATGGTTGACTCGTGGTGCAAGGTTATCCCATGCAGTCTTTTGACACAGCCTGGGTCGAAAGCGGACTGAATCCAAGGGTTGCTATCGGCCACCATGGGACACTAACGTTCGCGTTCCTCTGACCAGCCGCATCGGGATGGCGAAATTACGGCGTGGGTTGGAGGTTTTTTGCTCACTCACCCAAGGCAACGCGCTGGAGCCGAATCAGTAGCATCTAAAAAGGCATATCGGACTATTAGACGAGACTAAGATGGGCAAGATAATTGGTTACGCAGTGGAAAGTAGCTTAGAGGGAGGTTTTCTTGTGCATGCGTCACCGAGCGTCTGGGTCACATGCTTGGAAAGTAGGGTGCGCTATGAGACCGCAGCCCAAGCATGGGCCTCAGCGAAACGGCGTGGTAGCGCGCTTGCCTTTGCTATAGCGGTTATCGAGCACGACGATGGCTCATTGTCTTGGGAGCCTGTCCCTGATCCTTCAAAGGCCTCAGGTGGCGATTGGATCGTATGGTTTGAGTTGAAGCCTGGTACAAGACGTCTGTATGTCGTCAAGACCGGCAAGCGCATGGCAGCCTCAAATCAGCCAAGTGATGCCAAGGGCTACAAAACTAAGCTGTCTGCCGAAAAAGTCGCCGAGAAATTGTCCTCGGGTGGAACTCCGTCAGGGATCCAGCAGATCACTGCCGATATTGTCTCGATCAGGTAAAGTAATAAAGTCCGGCCGGCCGGGTCGATAACCGCCAGTCCCGGCGGGCTGCTTTTGGCCCAGGCTGTGTAAAAACTCCCGCGCATTTCTGCGGATCGCGTTGCTACGCGAATTCTGGAGAAGTTTTCGCATCGGGCTTGCGTGGAATTTACGAGAGATCGTCAGATTTGATCATTGATTGATCAGCTCTCGGCGCTCAAAGCGTTTTTACACAGTCTGGGCCGGTTGTAGCCTGTCGCGAGCGGCTGCTTTGGGGCGAGTCGGTGATTTGCCACGGCAATGCAAGCGAGGACTCCAGATCGACACTCACCTGAAAAAATTGCGGCGCACCGGACACTCGCGTCGCCCCTGAATATCGAGGTTAAAGATGCCGGCAGCCCAAGGGCTGCCGGCATGGACACATCGATCAGTTCGCAACAAGCTGCCGTGCCAAGGCCACCTCCACCGAGTCGCCGTCCTGATTGAGGACATCGAGCCCGGATTCGGGCACGTCTCCCGAGGTGCTCTGTGAGACCATGATCTTCCTGGCCATCAGCCTCAGGCAGGTCATCTGCGAGGTGCTCGCGTAGCCCAGGTAGATTACCTTGACCGGCTGCTTCTGACCGATGCGCCATGAGCGCCGCGCGGCCTGCTGCAACGAGTACACGTTATATCCCGACTGAAGGAACACGATGGTCGGGAACTCCAGCAAATCCAACCCGGTTTTCACCAGTTCGGGATTGGTGATGAGCACATCGATGCCACGGTCCAACTGCTCGGCAATCCAGTCCTCGCGGCGTGAGGCATCCACGCTTGCGCGCAGTACCGCCACCTTGAAGCCTTCCTGTTCGAGCAACAGCTTGAGCCTGGACGTGGTATCGCGGGTGCCGGTATAGACGCTGTAGACCAGGGTCTTGCGACCATCCGCCTTCTCCTTGTGGCAGATCTCGATCAGCTCGCGCTCCTTGGGCATCAGCTCCAGTTCGTTGAACTGGGAGGCGACGAACGCCAGCAGCTCGCGCGTGCGCGGATGCGTGACGGTCTCCGAGCGGAAGCACGTGTCCGGCCAGGCCAGCAGTACATTGAGCACCACGCCCAACAGCGTCGTATCGCGTTTCGCCAGGGCCTGTTTCAGCTCCTGGCTCAGCCGTGACGACAGGTTGCGGTACGCATTGGCCTGCTCGTCATCCATGGCGACCTCGCGGAACTCCTCTTCGTAGGGCGGCAGCACGTTGCCACCGATGTCCTTCAACTTGAGGAAGACGGTGAACGGCAGGATGCAGCGCAACACGCCCTTGGGGCCGAAGCCCGGCGCCTTGACCGTGCGCACCGAGACCTTGCGGCCCTTGGCCGTCTTGTGCGCCGTGCCCATGCTCTCGGAATAGATGTCCTTGAGCACGCCATGGTCGCGCATGAATGCCATTGCTGCCGACGTCATGCTGCCGCTCTTGGTCGGCCGGTAGCCGTCTTCGATCATCCGCCCAGGTAAGGCGCGGAATAGCAGGTAGAACAGATCGTCGCCGTAGCCGCCCATCAGCGTGCCGGTGAGCAGCAGCGTCTTGCGTGCTTTGGCTGCCAACACCCCCATGGCCTGGCCCTGTGCGGAGCCGCCGTTCTTGTACTCGTGCGCTTCGTCGGCGATGAGCAGATCGAACGTGCCCTGGGGAAGCTGCCGCTTGATGAACTCCGATGGCTGGTAACCACCTTCGCCAAAACCGAACTCCATCGACGACATCGCACGCTCCATGCGCTGGGCTTGCCGGTCCGAGAAGACCAGTTCGCCGTTGCCATCCATCAGGTTGATGAACTCGTGGATATTGTCCCCGAGCATCGAGGCGAGGAAGGCATCGCCGAACGTCTGCATCAGCTTCTGCGCGGTGACCTCGCCAATGGTGGGAATACGTTTCAGCGCTTTGAGCACGGCAGAGGACTGGTCGCTGGCGGACAGCCTTCTGGGGCGAATCAGCGTCCACAACGGGGCGACGCACTGACTGCACTTGCGGCGGTATTCCTCGGCTTCGAGTTCGATCGGATTGATTGGCTCGCTGTCGAGGTCGGTGATGACCTGGCCGCAGTCAGGGCATGCGCCTACGTCGCCGTGGCGCGTGCGATGCTGGGTGAAGACCGGCTTCCAGTGAAAGCCCATCCTCATCCGCACTCGGCCTAGGACGAAGAACTCCTGACCCTGTGGCGATACGCCCAACTGCTCGCGCAGCTTCAGCAGTTTGACCAGCGTGTCCGGGCCGTTGAGCACCCAGACCTTGGCACCGGCCACTGTCTCCTGAATCTCTCGACGCCACTTGTACACCAGGTGTGGCGGGGAGAGCACCAGAGTACGGCGGTAGCCTTCGGCGTTGAGCACGGCGGCGGTGGCAATGCCTACCGTCGTCTTGCCGCAACCCATCTCGCCGTTGACGATGGCCGCGCGTTCGCCGCGGTCGATCAACAGCTCAGCGACGGCGTGGACCACATCGGCTTGCGCCGCGAACAACTGCCGCTTGAGGCCGGCGACGACGATCTGTCGATGCGCCCGCGCCTGGCCAGCGTAGACCGGTGGGTTGGCGCGGTTGAGAGAGTCGAGCAGCTCGTCGCCGAACTCGGACACGAAGTCCTGCAGGCTGAGCGTATGAGGGGCGTCCGCCGCATCGAGCAGGTCGCCCTGCACGGCAGTATCGGGAAGGGTTTCAAGATCGAGGGACATGGTGATGCTCCAAGGAAAATGGGGCATGCACCCGCCCAGGGGCGGTGACATGCCCCGGGGGAGGAGAAAAACGCTAACGGCCGAGTCAGTGCTCGGACGCCAGCGCGATATGGGTTGCGCTGCGGTCTGCCTCGGTGACGATGCAGAGGCTCAATTCACGGCGAACCACGTAGGCCGATTCGAGCCGAGCAGCCGATTGCAGGGCGGCGTTGTTCGCTTGCCACTGCGCATCGCTGACGTCGCCCCAATCGCCACGGGTGTGGCGCTGGAAGTACGGCAGGGGATCGAGACGGCCTTCTCGCATGAGACGGTCGATGCCGGGACTGAAGATCAATGTGCCTATCGTGAACAGCAGGGGCGCTGGTGGATGTGCCATGGGGTATGTGCTCCTTGGATAGAATGCTCAGGACACGGCCCCGTCGGGAGCCATGTCCCGATTGGGTGGATAAAGACCATTGCCTGCCGTCAGATCAGATCGCTGTTCTGGGCAGTTGAACGAGGTGTGTGCCAGCGGCCAGGCCGCTGGCGCAGACGCGAAACGAAGGCGTTGCGCCTTCTGTGGAATGGAACACTGGGACGCCGAGGCGCCGAATGGGATCAGTGGATGGTGATGATGCGGCCCAGCGTGGCCGAGTCGGGGGACAGGTCCCAGGCACGGATAACCGGCACGAACTTGTCAGTGAGGATGCGCGTCTCGGCGATGGAGCCGTCGTCGCGCTCGCGGTATTCCGTGCTGGTGCTTTTCTGCTTGTGGGTATCGCCTTTGACGGCCAGGATGCGGCCACTCTTGGATTGCACGACACCAGAGATCGCGCCAGCCGCGAGGGCCAACGCCAGGTGCCAGTGGGACAAGGCTCGCGCCGGGGCACGCAAGGACTGCTGCGCGGCACCGAGATGTGTCTCGAACGACGGCCATAGGCCCTGCAGGCGCTGCACTTCCTCGGCGAACTGCGCCGGCTCCATGCTGATGCGATAGAAGTGCTCGGGCTCGGCCGCTGCAGCGGGGACGATGTAGGGGAGCAGCGGCCACTCGGCTGGAAGCTCTTGCACATCGAGTTCGCCATGCCCGATCTGCAGCAGCCGGGTGCGGATGGATTTCACCTCGTCGCCGAACAGCTCGCGCTGACGGATACGGCGGCCGAACACCACGACCTGCTTGAACTGCGTGTCCACCGCTCGGTGGATGCGCAGGTCGGTGAAGTGCCGGGTGAGCCAGCCGACCAGCTCCGGGTCGAGTACGTAGGACGGCACGATGAAGACCAGAATGCCGCCGTACTGCAGCAGCGGCAGCGTCTTCTGATAGAACAGCTTCTCCAGCCTGGCGCGGCCTCTGCCGTCGTAGCCGATAGTGCCGTTGGCATCCTTCGACAAGTCACCATAGGGCGGGTTGAGCCACAGCAGGCCGAAGCTCTGCCGGGTGATCAACGCATCCATCAAATCACCTTGGATGCAGTGATCGACCAGCTGCCGTGCATGGTTTGCGCGTTCCAGGTCGTACTCCACCGCATAGGCGGTGGTCTGATCACGCCCGAGGGCGTGCGCGGCTTCTGCAATGGCGACGCCTTCGCCGGCGCAAGGATCGAGAATGCACATAGGCCCATCGCTGGGCATCAGTGCGTTGAGCGCTCGTTCGAGGGTGGCTTCGTCGGTCGGGTAGTAGCCGTTCTTGGCGAAATTCCGTGCGAGCCTGGGGAGCATGAGGGCCATGGGAGTCTCCTGATTGGCGGGGATGAAGGGGGCGAACACGCGGGGCGCACGCATTCGCGCAGGTGCATCAAGCCACGGCTTGCAGCGGCAGATCGGTGATTACCGGCTGCTGTGGCGGGTAGGCGGTGAGTACGCCGCGACGGATCAGTTTGCCCAGCGCTTCGGTCAGCGCTGGAACGTCCAACTGCAGGCGTAATCCGCGCAGTGGCCCGAGAGCCACCGGCAGATCCTGGAGCATGTTGTGATCGCGCAGCAGCGTCAGCACAGGGGCTTGCCAGTGCTCCAGCAACGGCAGCGGACAAGTGTCCCTGACCAGTTGCCACAGGCGTGACGTCGGATCGCTTACCGAGCGCGGCAGCAGCGCCAGTGCGCTGGCCGTGCTCTTGTCGGGGCGTAGGCAGCGTCGGTCGAATAGCCAGAGATTGACCATCGAGCCGAACAGCGTGCGGCGATAGGCGCGAGTCAGGCGTTTTTCCAAACGCTCGACCGTACCGATGAAGACGGGGACGCTGCCCCCTTGCTCGGTGATGAGGTGGAACGAGTCCAGCCCATCCTCGTCGCGGCTCAAGGTCAGCCGGGCCAGGAACTGCTGAATAGCGGTATCCCGCGCCCAGACCGAGATGAAGATCATGTTTCCCTGTTCGTCACGGATGCAGGCGTCGGCCATCAGGTCGGCGCACTCGTCGACGCGATACAGCGTGGCAGGCGATGAAGGGGCAGGCATGGTGATGTCCTCGATGAAGTGAGGGGCAACACCGGCCGCAGGGGCAGGCGTTGCCCCGTGGGGTGGATGATGAAACTGGTTCTGAGTCCAGGTTGTGAGGGGTGACGCAAAGCCCTGATGCTATGTGGCGAAGGTCACGCGGCCTGCTGGTCAGGCTGCCGGTTCCATTGCTGCGACTTGAAGTCGAGCCCGTAGCCCAGTACACCCAGGCGCGCGATTTGTACACGCAGCGTGCGGCGGTCGATGGTCGAGTCCAGTTTCACCGACTCGCCCAGCGGCCACAGCAGGCCGAACAAGGCGGCATCGTCGCTGTCGGGACTGCTGGAGGCAGCGGCCGCAGCGGCGGGTGCATCCACGCCGAAGGGCCTGGTATCGATCAGTGGGTCCGTCGATGCCCGTACGGGAACGGACTCTGGTTCTGGCGGTGCCGCCGGTGTCAGCGAATGCGCGGCCAGTTCTTCGTCCAGTGGATCGACTTCCTGGGTGGCGAAGGCATGGGCCTCGGCCTTGCTCAGTTTGTCGATGCCCGAGAGCGTCATTCCGTCCAGACTGGCACGGATCTCGAAGCGCATGCCGTCACAGGTGGGATAAGCCTTGGAGTCGATGTAGCGAATGATGAACTCCCCGTCGTACTTGCCTTCGGGGTACTGCTCCAGCTCCGCGTCCTTGACGGCAAACTTGCCAATGGGCGTGACCAGGCGGCCGACGTTGAACGGCCCGTTGCGGCCGTGGATGGTGCGCAGCGTGAGCTGGCCGGGCACGACGATGGATGATGCAGGTAGCTGCTGGGCGGCTGAAGCGGCCATGGCGGATCTCCTTGCGATGAGGGTGAGGATGCGGGGCATCCATTGAATGAGAGAAACAGCGGACCACGCCCGCCAGGGGCGGAGTCCGCGTGGCCTCAGGCCTTCAGCTGTTGCATGCCTTCGGCGAGCATCCACAGTGCGCGGTTGAGCCGCACGTTCTGATCGATGCCCTGGACCGGTCGGGTACTCTGGCGACGGCCACGGGTGTTGCGTCCATTCAAACCGCCTTTGACGAGGTTCTCCTGAATGCGATTGAAGGTGGACCACAGGTCGCTGCCGCGGTCATCGACGCGGCGGGGCATCAGCACCTGCGCCTCGGTGATCGGCACCACCTGGTTGGGCGTGTCGTACTTGAGCGCCAGTGCAGAGCGGGCCAAGACTTCCTGCTCGCCCTGATCCAGGGTGATGAGGCGCATCGCGTCGCGCGACTCCTGCACCTGCTCGAAGCCATGCAGGACCTCGTAGGCACCTTCGATCACGTGCTCGGCGACATTGCCTTTGTGATGCACGCGGACATCGGCGAGGGTGTTACCGCAGACCAAGCCGTTGTGGCAGACGAACCTGAACATGCCGGCGAGCATCTGGTAACTGCTGGTGCCGTCGTGCGAGTTGAGGAGGATGATTTCATTCGCTTCGTTGCCATTGATCTGGCTGGCGTGGCGAAGGCGGATCATGTGCTTGGTGAATTCGCGGCGGTCCTCGTGGCGCACGCGGGTCTGGCACACCATGAAAGGTTGGAAACCTTCCCCGCGCAGCTCGGCAAGTACCGACGCGGTGGGGATGTAGCTGTATCGCTCGGACCGGCTTTCATGCGGGGTGTCCGCAAAAATCGACGGTGCCACTGCGCGAATCTGCTCATCGGACAGCGGATGATCAGCGCGCAGTAACGGCGAGCGGGGAGCGAAACGAGAGGCGAGTTGCATGGTCGTTCTCCTTGAGGATGGCAGCAATCGCATGTGCGGCTCGAAGGCCGGCAGCTGTGATTGCATGGGATGAAGACAGCCCCGACGGGTGGGGCGA
Source organism: Pseudomonas sp. MF09156 (assembly GCF_059862305.1). Classification (NCBI taxonomy): domain Bacteria; kingdom Pseudomonadati; phylum Pseudomonadota; class Gammaproteobacteria; order Pseudomonadales; family Pseudomonadaceae; genus Pseudomonas; species Pseudomonas sp. MF09156. Next base: position 4,544 of record NZ_JCBCUR010000033.1, on the reverse strand, counting down.
TGACGGGAGGTGGAGCGTATGCCACCGACACCGAGGTGCCGGGACATGGAGGCGAGGGAGGAAGGGCAGGGCCTGGGATAGGCCCTGCGGGTCAGAACGAAGCCACCCGCGCGGGCTCCTCGACAGGGGCCTGAGTAGGGGCGGTGAGTTGTGGACCACCGGTGTCGTCCTCGGCGTGAACCGTCTCATCGGACGCGGGAGCGTCTTCGTGAGCGGGCGCTGCGGATTCCAGCGGATAGACCTGTACACCATCGACTTTGATCAGGCCGATGCGCATCAGCTTTGACTTCAGGCTGCCGCCCACTTCACCGGCGTGCTCGCCTTTGCTGCGGACATAGGCCTCGGTCTTCATGTCGTTGAGCGTGAAGGCCAGCAGCACCTTCTTCTTCGCTTCAACGGCCTGAATGCAGCGCTGCACCAGGTGCTGGGCGCTGTCGTCGGCGACGGTGGTCTCGATATAGCGATACTCAGGATCGTCGACCGGGCCGGCCAGGGCTGTGATGGAACAGGACAGAAATGGATCACCGCCGTTCGGGATCATCCTGGGATTGTTCAAGTAGCCGATACCGCGGGTCAGCAGCTCGTGATACTCGATTTCGTCCAGGGCACTGCGTTCCAGCAACTCGGCCTTGAGTAGCCGGGCCTTCATGCTGGCTGCCGGATCGCCCGAGGGCCGACGAAATGGATCGACCCACAGGTCGCCGAGACGAAAGCGAACCAGCGGCCGTTGCTGGGGATCATCGATGCCGATGTAGGGCTGGACGAGTTGCTTGGCTTCGGCGCCGGAAACTCGCACGTCGAAGTAGCGCCGGGTTGGGTTTTGTGCAGGCCCGACGAGCGCTGCCACGGTGCATGCGAGAAAGGAAGTGGCTTTGCGGCCACCCTTTACCGGTACTTCGCGGACACGCTGGATGTAGCCGATGCCCGAGGTATGGATGTCGAAGTACGACTTCGGGCTGGAAGTAGTGCTGGTCATGGTGAATCTCCTGACTTGGGAACAAGAACACGGAGACACACCGACCCAGAGCGGGGAGGTGCGTAACCCCGCGGTGGGTTGAGGAACATCTGCATCCACCACCGGAAATCCGGTAGTCGTTCGCGCGAGGGATGCGGTGCGAACGGGGTCGGTCACACGGCGGAAACCGTGGGCAGCCTTGAAGACCGAAGCTGCCTGGCATGTCGCTGACGACGTCAGCGGAACATGGGGTTAGCCTGGCGCTACGCGAATCCCTCGGCCAGGGGGAATAGGCAATGGCGGGTGATCGCATTCGTCGATCGCTGCAATGGCAGGAGATGGGCTCGTCGGCGGAATCGAACAGATCACTTTGGCTGGCGGCAAAGCGCGCCAGGCTTGCATAGCTGGGGCAGTCGGCGCGGAACCGGGCACCGCTGGGCTTACTGGCGAGGTTCAGCGCCTCCATGCGCGCCCACCAGTCGGCCGCCTCTGGTCTGGCCTTGATCAGCGCCAGGCGCTGATCAAGGGGCTTGAGGAAATCCAGGTCGCAGTTGCCTTCGAGCGTGCGGCCGTTGACGATCAGCAGCTCCAGGTCGAAGGGTTGGGCCTGCCAGAGGGCGGTCACGTCGCATACGGTGACGCCGGCGTCGACCAGCGGCAGGCACATGAGTTCGTTGGCAGACTCCGTGGAATGGCCGCGAGCCCGAATCTTGGCGACGCGGCGCTGTTCGTCGGCGCGGGTGCCGATGAACTGGTCCCACTCGGTCCAGCCGAACTCGCGCCCGAACTTGTGCATTGGCCGGATCTTCAGGCTGGTGGTGCAGCCGCGGGCCACCGGGTTCGGCAGGTACTGGCGCTTGCGGATCAGCGCCTAGAGCGGTTCCCCTCACGGCTGGCTGTGTCGAAATCAACCACTGTGAAGCCGGCTTCCGTGATCCGGTATTCCAGCCAGTGGATGGGCACCTGCCAGCGTTCGGCGCAGTCGCGCACGAAGCACAAGGTGGTCTCTACTTCCTTGCCGGTGTTGGCGAAACAGACCATGGTGTCCGTGGGTAATCCGTTGTTGGTCTGCAGCACGCACCAGAGCATGTAGGCACGGTGCGGCCGCCGTTGAACCTGATGCAGGTGGGGTGGTCGATCTTGAACGGGTCGCGCATGCGGACGTCTCCTAGGGCAGGCCGGCGTCAGCCAGCGAAGGGGGCTGGTGCGGCCTGGAGACGGCGCGTGCACGATCGTGGGGCGGTGCGAACAGAAGAAGCCCCCGCGAACGGGGGCTGTGGTAGGAGAGGGTCAGTTGCCGCCTGACGTCGTCGGTACTGGCTTGATGGACAGGTGGGTGGCGGTAGCGTACAGCTCCAGGTCGTCCTCGCTGCTCAGGATACGGGTGAACACCGTGGATTTTGGGTCGAAATGCTCGCCGAAGTCATCGCCGCCAAGCTCGGCGAGGGCCAACTCCCACCAGTCATCGAATAGATCGATATCTGGATTGCAGCCAACCGCGTAGGCGATCAGTGCCTGACGTCCATCGGGCCGGCGTTCGCCGCGCTCGGCAAGGAAGTACACGCCCTGGTCTTTGGCCAGGACCACGCGGCACTGGTTGGCAACCGCTTCGGCAAGCACGGGGCGCAGGTCCGCACCTTTGAATCGTAGAGACATGATGTGATCTCCTGATTTACGGATGAGGGGCTTCTCGCCGCAAGGGCGAGAAGCGGTACGGTCAGTGCAGGGTGGGCTTGCTTCCAGACAGGCACTGCACGCGGATGCGCCGCCAACTACCGTCGTCGATCAATTGCTCCAGCGTTTCGCCGAGCGAGTCGAAGAACACTTTGTCGATGCGTTCGACGAGTTCTCCATCGCGGTTCAGCTCGATCACATAAAGGTCATCGGCGCGGTCGTACAGCAGGGTGACCTGCCCTTGGAACTTCTCCGTGGCAACGGTGAAGCTGATCGTCGGCGGTGTCTTGATGATGTCCTCGGGTAGCGGATCGATAACGGAAAAGTCCCGTGCACCGGCATCCACCAGCAAGTGGGTGACGCGGCGAAAACCATCGGGAGCAGGCAGTTGTTCGAGCTGGTTGATGAGTTCCTGCAGCTCCGGGCAGCGCGGCTGTGGGATCGGCAGTTTGGCGGGTGCTGAACCGAGGACATGCGTCTGCAGGGTGAAGGGCGTGCCGTCAGCAGCGTACTCAGTGAGTTCTTCCGGCGTGTCCGCGCGCAGACCGTCGAAACGGCGTCGGGCATACGGCTGGACCTGCACCTTGGCACCCTCAACAGGCACTTCGGTCACCAGCGCGCGATCGAGCACGGCGAATTCGGCCCGACCGATCTTGACGACGATGGCGTCGCCGGTGTCGGCGATCACCTTGCCCTCGAACGGTTTGGGGTCGATGTGGAAGCCCCACGTCGAGACCTTGGGTTGTCCGTCGAAGATTTTGAACTTGAAGGTGCGGACATTGCGGGGTACATGACCGGCGACCAGAACGGGCATTTGTGCGCGGATGGCTTGGGTATCCATTGGAGACTCCTTGATGAAAAAGGGACTCCCGCCCGCAAGGGAGGATGTCCCTCGTGGGTTGGGTGGATGGCGCGACATGCGCTGGAGTAACAAAGCAACCAGTGCGATGAACCGCACCGCAGTCTCGAAGGTCTCGACTGCCTGGGCATGCTGCTGGTAACACCAGCGAACATGCATGGAGGATGACGGGCAGAAGGTATGACTGGGCTAAGCAAAGCGCATTCGATCATGCCCGCTTAGTCCCCGTTGTCCTGCTGTAGGGCTCGTGAGTTGGTGGCGTTTACGAACCTTATCCGCCGGCTATAGGGCGTGACATGTATAGCGGGGCGACTATCCTCAGTCTGGTATCTGGGAAAACGCTCTGCCTCAACAGGGAGGTGCTTCATGCGCAGTAGAGTCATGCTTGCCTTAGTCCTGGGGTTTGCTCAGGCGCATGTCCAGGCCCAGCAACTAGGGCCGGCCTCGGTCCGTGACAGCTACGGTTTAGTTAGCTTGCCTAGCGAGCTGCGAGAGAGACAGATTGACTTAACCCTGGCCAACCACACCGTCGTGTCAGGCGAGACCCTTGAGTCGATCTTGTTGTCCCAAGGGGTGGTAGCGACGCCACGGGCGTTGGGGTTGGTATTGGAAGCCAACCCCGATCTGGAAAACGTCAATCAGATACTGGCTGGTACCGAACTCCTCGTTCGTAAGCGTCCAGCCGCCCCACCTTTACTCGGGTTGAGGCGCCGAGGGGTAATAGCTCATCGATCCGGCTGTTGGGCCAGGTGGGTAGTTTTTCCAGCGTATCCTTGAGCCAGGCGGCGGGTTCGATGCCATTCAGTTTGGCGGTGGCCAGCAGGCTCTGGATGGCGGCGGCACGGCGGCCGGCGCGCTCCGAACCGGTGAACATCCAGTTTTTCTTACCCACCGCGATCGGCCGGATGACGTTCTCGACCGGGTTGTTGTGTACGCCCTGACAAGGCGTATGAGTTCAGTGGGTGCGAATCCCACCCGGCCACTGTCGCTCCGGCCGGAAGCACTTCGGAGCAGTTCAGGAGGCAACGAATGGGCTGAAGTATCTGAAGAAAAGGC
>NZ_JCBCUR010000032.1:0-25480 GCF_059862305.1 Pseudomonas sp. MF09156 | reverse complement strand
GCTTTTCGGTCACTTGCTTGACCGCCTGGATTTTGAATTCTTCGGGATAACGCTGGTTGCTCATGGCACCTCCTAATGGGCCTCATTTTAAGGCTTGGAGGTGTCTACGAAACTAGGGGCGATTCACCTACTGCGAGCGAAAGCTTTGCGAAGAAGACAGCTCAGCAGTGGTCGAGTCGTTCATCGTGCCTCATTCGTTGGATGCAGTTGCCAGAGGGAATGGCGCAAGAACGCAACAGTGTCACGCCACTCGTTGAGGGAGCAATGAACCTGCCGGGAGCAAATAACATCTCTTGGAAAGCCTCCATTTTCACCCCGAGCGGCCAGGAAATCGACATTGGTTACGGGGAGCACACTGTTATGGTTACAGAGCCGCCAGCGATCGAAGTTGAAATGCCATCGAGTAACCTGGTGAAAGAAGGGCTGTATTCGGTTTCACAACTCGGCGGATATGTTGGCAGCGCGTCTGTAGCTTCAATTGCAGCGTCGCTGGACGTGGTGATCAGCCGAGCTGAATCAGTAATCGAGCGGTCTACGATTCCTAGCTATGGTCGGTCTCAGAGGTTTACCCGCTACATTGAAGGAGTAGAGGCACCTCTGTGGAGCGTAACACCGTACACCGTTGACATTGGATACACCGCGTTACCAGAAACGCGTTCGATAAAAAAAGCGGCACTCCTGGCGGTCCCTCATGACAAAATTCTCCCTGTCATTCTCAACGATGAAAGAACGGTCTTGGATACGGTTAGTCTTCCAATCCGGGTTGGCATCAAAGATACCCGCTTCATGGAGGACGCATATCGCCTGAGCAGCATGGGTGACTGGGAAATTCGGCTTCTTTCGACGACTGCAGGTTTAAACTACGAGCCTATGACGAACTGGGAGCCCATTGACGATAATGGGCAAGTCGAATTTGAAGTCGCTCTTCAATCACTAACGAATAAAGCGGTTCGGATCATTGCTGAAGCTCGTGTGCGCTCACCTGTACCTGAGTTCGAGTTGATACGTGTGTCGGCCGCCCCAATGGTCCTATCTGTTCTCAATGGTGAATCCCTTGATGGTTCGATTCGGGCATTGCGCGTCATCGGTCCTGCACCTCTACGCAGTACCTTTTACGCGGTCACTACTGATCGTTACCAATCAGGTGATCTCGGTGAAGTGCGCTGGGAGATGAGCAAAGATGGTGGAGTTACCTGGGAGAACATTGAAGGTAATGCAAAGCTTCCGCAGCGGCTCAGTATGGTCTTTCAGCGAGGGACGTATCTGCTAAGGGCGGAGTTGACGAACCGCCACAGTGGTTCGAAATCCATGACTCCCACTATTGAAGTTGTCGCCTATGTCGTTCCTGTTGCCAGGCTGAAAGGCCCTGCGAACGTGTTCATCGGTGATAGCGGTACGTTCACTCTAACTGACCTAAAAGGTAATACGCTCGATACGACTGGGATGATAGTGGAATGGTCGGAGGATCGAGGTAAAACCTGGGCTCCAGGTCAGGGGTCTTATCGATTGGGTCGTGATGTTGCTGATCGTGTGTACCTCACGGCCAGGGTGAAATATTCAGACTCACCAGAGGATAAAAGGGTCTACAAAACCTTAAGGGCAGGTGTTGCGTTTAGGCCTGTTATGCCGCCTCGTGTCCAGATCATTGGACCGCGCCGTCCTGAAGTCGGAAAAGAGGCTACGTGGATTGCCAACTTGATGATGCCGTATCCGAAAATGGATGTGAAAATGGATGGGGAGTTTATCCTGCCTGACGGGACAGTCATCCGCTCAACTGAAGTGAAGTACACACCAACTCCGGAGGACAAGGAGAATGAGGAAAACTACATTGGTGTGCGATCTTGGATCAATGGCTACGAGGACCGTGGTGGTTTGGGTCTTACTCGGCACCGTTTGATCTTTTGGTCGTATGACTGGCCAGAATGGAAGATCAACTCTAAGTCCACAGCTCAGTATGTGCCGGCAGATTTGACCATGACGGCGCGCGCTCTTGGCTTGTTCCGTGAGTTCGAGGGATTGACCATCGAGTGGGATATCCCTCCTTACGCAGGTCTCGAAATGATCAAGGAGTCCAACCAGACCAACCGGATCGTTCGAGTAAAGGAACCAGGTGTTTACACATTTGGCGCCCACATTACCGACTCTCGGGGTAACTACAGCTATTCCGAAACCAAATTGGAGTTTTTTGAGCCGACTCCGTGGGATGTTAAATTGTCTTGGTTTGGTGATAACGATGCGAATCGCGCGCCTTTGGGCGTGCTCATTCGACCATCAATCACCGGCGGCCACCCAAAGGATAAAATCCTCCAAAAAACGTTCAGCCTGGATGGGAATCCGCTACCCAGCTCAGGTGAATATGGTCGCGCGACCCTCAAAGAGGATGGGGTGTATTCGGTGAAGTTGGATGTAGCCACTGCAATGGGGCAGACAGCGACAGGCGAGGCCAAAATTTCGGTGGCTAGGAACAAGCCTCCTGTCTGCAAGCTGGAAGTTGTAGTTGGACGAACCTCCTGGCTAGCAAAAGCAAACTGTACTGATGAAGATGGCCGAATGGCTAAAAACCTATGGTTCATCAATGGTGAGCAGCAGGCGCTGACGTCGAGCAACATCTCTGTATCGATGTGGCGTTATCCAAAAGGAGAGCCCGTAATTACCCTCGTAGGCATCGATAACTCCGGAGCTGAGTCGCCGCCAGTCTCTAACAAGTAATACAAAGGGCCGCACAAAGCGGCCCTTTTTAATTTCCGTCGAGAAATGTGCGTGAAAGCGAAACACCGGCTAACAGAAAGTATGAAAAATGTCTCCTGAGCGCAGCACCTGCGCATGTCAGTCCTCCAGGAGCAAGACCAATGCATGTCAACAAAGTAACTCTCCAAACACTGGCCGTAGTAGCCGTCATGGTTGTCGCAGGTACCGCTCTCGCGGGTACTGGTGGCGATACGTTCGATAGCGTGTGGATTACCATTACAGAGTGGATGAAAGGTACTCTGGGCCGCATTTTGATCGGCCTGATGATTCTTACCGGTATCGGGGCAGGCGTTCTGCGTCAATCACTCATGCCGTTCGTCACAGGTGTCGGCGGTGGGGTTGGCCTCTACGCTGCGCCGGAAGTTATCGAGTCTATATTGACTGCAACCATTCCTGGGGCCTCTGTCATCACCAGCGCCCTCCAAGCTATGCCTGTAGGCTTCTGATCTCAGGCAACACACATCTATCAAAGGCCTCTTTTTCCGACGCTAAAACGTCTTGAAAAAGAGGCCTTTTCTTTTACGGGCCAAATACTCTGAGTGCATCGACTCAGGAGGTACGCCCATGTTCAAACCAACACGAACCGTTCTTGCCATGACGCTGCTTGCGTTGGCGGGTACCGCATTAGCAGAAAGCCCAGCAGACAAAAATGCAGACAAGGTGGTGATGCTTCCCGCCTCAGCAATGCTCGCAATTGAAAAGAACGGCAAGTTCGCAGTTATAAGCGATACCGGCCGATTCATCATCCAGGGAACTGTGTATGACGTGTGGGCGAAGAAGGAATTGAAGACCATTGAGGACGCCCGAATCGCCGCCCACTATGTTCCAGTGGACAAGACAAACCTCGGCTTCAAAGATCTTGCTCCTCTCACTGTAGGCAACGGTGAGAAAGCAATCACCATGTTCTCCGATCCTGCGTGTGGGTACTGCAAGGAGATCATCCAACAAGCACGCGAATCCCTTCCCGAGGGCTATCGCCTTGACGTGCTAATGCTACCGCTGCTCAGCCAAGAGAGCGCGGTCCGCACCAAAGAGCTCCTTTGCGCAAAAGACAAGGTTGCAGCATGGAAGGCCGGAGCTACGGGCGATATGAAATCGCCGCTCGAACAGCTGCCCGCCGGGCAGTGTGATCTGGACGTGATCTCGAAGCGCCGGATGACTGCTCAATTTCTTGGCGCTAGAAATGTCCCTTTCCTCATTCGTGATGACGGTTTAACTCGAGAAGGTAAGCCTGAAGAAGGCCTGCGCGCTTGGATTGAAACAAACCGTACCCTTTAAGGAAGTCTGAAATGCTCAAATCGCTCATCCGATCAATACCTCGGCTTTCCAAGCTGATTAATGGCCTCGCCTATGAGCCGAATCTTTACTTGTTTCAGCTGGAAGGGAATCGCTTGGGTTTCGCTTTCTTATGTTCCCCTCTGTCGGGTTCAAACGGGGATGAAGGCGACCGTCTGAAGGCTGGTCTTACAGTTGATTGGCCTGAGAAAACAACTATTCAGTTCGGTCTGATTTGCACTGAAAATATCAATGAGATGAAGACGGGATTTCTTCGTCTGCGTCGTGCTTTCCGTGAGTCAGGTCGCACTGATCTTCCTGTTGAAACTCAAGCGCTGCTTGAGAAAGTGACGAACGCCCGGGCCGATTACTTCAGCGATCGAACAATGCGTCCGGTTGATTCAATCTCGGGTGTACGAATTCGTGAACAGAGCCTGGTCGTCTCCGTAACGTTTCCGATCGCCAATGCGCTGCCTACCCAAATAGAAACGAATGCGGCGAAGGAGCTTTTCGACGGACTGCGAACTTCGTTGGACAGCTGCAACCTCGCACCTGTACCCCTTACAAACGATAGCTACAAGGAAATATTCTCCTCAATACTGAATCAAGGGCCAACAGCCTCGTGGCGTGAGGACCCGGACATGAAGGCCGATATAGACAAGCCGCTGAATGAGCAAATTCTCGACTTCAACCGTAGCCTAGACGTAAAGAAAGACCACCTTCAGATTGGTGAGGATTGTTACGTCAAAACGCTTTCGGCCAAGCGGTTTCCTGATGTCATGTGGCAGGGCGATGCCTCTCAGTACCTCGCTGATATTTTGTCTCAGCGAGGCGGTATTCGAGGTAACTGCGTTATCAATATGACCCTGTATTTTCCACCCCAACTGGAGACGAAGGACAAGCTTTCGAAGCGTCGTCAATGGGCAATCAATCAGAGCTTCGGCCCGATGGTGCATTTTGTACCTGTTCTACGGAAGACAAAGGAAGCCTATGACACGCTGTTTGAGGATCTCGACAAAGGTCTGCCAAACGTTCAAGCGACGATGACCCTTGTGGTATTCGGTCAGAACAAGGAAGACTTAACTCAGGCAGCCTCGAGTGCAAAGAGCCATTTTGCAACGCAGGGCTTCAGCCTCATGGAGGATAAATTCTGTGTGTTGCCCGTATTCGTGAACTCTCTGCCTATGTGCGCAGATCCCGATGCGATGAAAGAGCTGTTTCGGTTTAAGACATTGAGCCTCACCCAGGCTTTGCCGCTTCTTCCAATCTATGGAGATTGGAAAGGAACAGGGACCCAGGTTGCCCCATTCATTTCCCGAAATGGTCAGCCTGTTAGTTTCAACCTCTTTGATTCCGACACCAACTACAACGGTATGATCGCCGCCCAGTCGGGCTCTGGTAAGTCGTTTGCTACCAACTATCTCATCACGTCCTACCTGAGCATTGGGGCGAAGGTTTGGGTTATTGACGTGGGCCTTTCTTACCTCAAACTCGCGGAGGCCTACAAAGGTGACTTTGCACGCTTCGACCAAGAGTCGAATTTGTGCCTTAACCCTTTCGAGCTGATCGAGGACTTCAGCGAAGAAGAGGATGTTCTGGTTGGGCTGCTTTCCGCTATGGCTGCCCCTACCGTGCCTCTGATCGACTTCCAAACAGCCGGACTCAAAAGACACCTGACGGGCTGCTGGGAACTGTTGGGCAAGAAGATGATTGTCGACAACATCGCTGACGCACTCCTTAGCGATTCGGATATGCGGATCCAGGACATCGGCCATCAGCTTTTCGCGTTCACTTCAAAAGGGCAGTACGGTCGCTTTTTCAACGGCAAAAATAACCTCAACTTCAAGAACCCCTTCACGGTTCTAGAGCTCGAGGAGCTTAAAGGGCGTCAACACCTGCAACAAGTTGTGCTCCTTCAGCTCATCTTTCAAATCCAGCAGGACATGTACCTTGGTGAGCGTGACCGACCGAAAATTGTGATCATTGACGAAGCCTGGTCGCTACTCTCCCAGGGCAACGTTGGTGAGTTCATCGAGCATGGTTACCGGCGATTCCGTAAGTATGGCGGTAGTGCCATTGTCATTACTCAAGGCGTCAATGACCTCTATCAGAACAAGGTCGGACAAGCCATCGCTGAAAACTCCGCATTCACGCTGCTGCTTGGCCAGAAGGCCGAAGCTATTGATGCTATCCAGGAGAACAAGCGTTTGCCTTTGGGTGAGGGTGGGTACCGCATCCTGAAGACGGTTAAATCGTATAAGGGTCATTACTCCGAGATATTCATGCTCACCCCCCGCGGTGCCGGCATTGTGCGACTAACGGTGGACCCATATTCGATCCTCCTCTATTCGACCGCGCCCGAAGATGTGCAAGCGATCCGAAATTACACACTCACCGGCATTCCTCAGGATGAGGCGATTCTCCGCGTACTCCGTGATCGAGGTGTCGAGTACAGCCCTGATCCGGCGGAAGTCGCGTAATGGCGTTGTGGAACCCCTTCAGCATCGAGGCCAAAGTGCGAAGGGCTATGGCTAAGGTTGAGCGCGATCGAGCTCCGAAGCGAATCTCGGCAACCTTTCTCGGCAAAGGCCTTCTCTACTCTGCAATCGTGGCCGGCGGAGTTGTACTACTGGCATCCCGCTACTCCATCGCTATCGCTAGCCAGGACTCCCTGTGCTTACCCCCATACAGGCTATGGATCATCGACAAAACAAAGTCGGACCTGGTGCGAGGGGAAATTTATGCCTTTCACTCAAAAGGTCTGAGTCCGATTTTTGATGACGGCACGATCATCGTGAAGGTGCTGGAGGGCATGCCAGGTGATCTAGCGAGGGTTAGGCTGGATGAAACAACTATCAATGACGTGACCGTCGCCCAAGGGCTTCAGGTGGCCAGCCAGCACGGGATAGACCCAGGGAAGTACGTTCGAGAGGGGGTAATAGGGCAGGGTAATTACTGGTTCTTTGGCCGCACTCCAGACTCTTTTGACTCCCGGTACTGGGGCTCAGCATCGACAGATCAAATCATCGGGAAGGCATATCCAATATGGTGAAGAATCAATTAGCCATCTGCATTGGGATGGCCTTCGGCTGCGCGATGGCCATCGCAGGCGACGATCTTGGAATTCGCAAGTACGACATCCATGAGTTCAATCCCGTACTTCTCGAGCAGGTGAAGGAAATCAGCCGTAACTCCAAAGCCGCGCGCGAAGAAGTGAGTGGTATCGCAGACATGAGTTGGGTGAGTGAGATGGCCGAAAACGCCATTGCTCAAGCTAATGATGAGGAAATCCTGGGGGGCGATTTTCCGCTCGGTAGCGCTGATGACCCGGAGCGTGAGAAGAAACACCCCTTGGGAGAAGGAAACCGCACCCTGATTTTCGTGTCGTGGTCGCTGGGCACAACTGCCATCAAGGACATCCTCATTTCATTTGACGGGATGCCAGGCATTGGCATTGTCTTTCGTGGCATACCTAACGGCATGTCGATGGGCGACGCTGTATCTAAAATGCATCTGCTCACGCAAGAAACACACAGCACTGTCACAGTGCTGCTCGATCCGCTCGCATTTCAACGTCATAGCGTTTCAGCCGTCCCAACAGTCGTCATAGAGTCTCCGAATGATGTTCTGGTTGCCAAAGCTGTTGGGTCCTCTTCTGTCACCTACATCGAGGCGGCAGTAAAGGATGGTAAGCGAGGTGATTTAGGAACTATTGGCTCTACACAGGAAATTATGGAGCCTGACCTCATGGATGTTGCGAAACAACGCATCGCTGAACTGGACACTGATGCCATGAAGGAGCGAGCGATATCTCGGTTCTGGGATAACCACAAAGGGCATCCACTGCCGCCGGTAACGAAAAGTGCGACACGCTTTGTCGATGCGTCTGTAATCGTTCCCGATGACATTCTCGACAACATGGGAAGGGTTGTTCAGAAGGCGGGGAGAATTAATCCACTCGACATGATGCCGTTTGACCAGAAACTGGTAGTAATTGACCCGACGCAATCTTGGCAAGTTGCGCTCGCAAAGCGTGAGTATGCGGCTCATGCTGCGAACCTAACCGTTACCGTAATGGCGACGCAGATCCCCACTGATTCTGGTTGGGACTTGTTCAATAGCGTGCAAGACCGCCTCGACGCCCCCCTCTACCTGCTGCCTCCCGATATGGCAGAGCGTTTCCAAATCCTCAGAGCCCCATCTGTCGTAACTGCTGACACGAAGAACTTCATGGTCCGCGAGGTTGATCAAACAACGTTCGAGGAGGCTAATCGTGAGCATCAATAAGGTGATGTGCGCAGCGTTGTTGGTATTTGCATCAATGCTTTCCCTTCCAGGGCTAGCAGCGGAGGCTTCTTCCGGCGAAGTGATGTGTGAGGATTCAGGGCTATTTGGGCCCAAGTTGTTCACTGACATCTGTTGGGCGTGCCTTTTTCCAATTCGCATTTCTGGTGTGCAAATAACCCCTGGTACTGCGCCTGCGAAAGCTACAAAAATGGTCTTCTGCGCCTGTCAGGAAGGTTCCTCCCCGATCTACAAGCCAGGCATCATCACTGCAATGTGGGAACCTGCACGGATGGTTGAAACTGTCCGTAAGCCAGGTTGCTCGCCAACTCTGGGCGGTGTAACGCTACCGCTTGGCAACAAACGAAGCTATGGGAGACTACGGCAGGACAATAGTACCCAGACTGGTCAGGCGTCAGGGTCGTTCTATCACGCGCATCTGTATGCCTTCCCGTTACTTCAGATCCTCGATCTCTACACGCCTACCAAATGCAATCCGGATGGTTATCTTGACCTCGATATTCTCTCCTTCACCGAGATCGATCCAACCTGGAACAACGGCACGTTGGCTTTCTTCCAGCATCCTGAGTCCGCGGCCGTAGCCAACCCGATTGCTATCGCCGCCTGCGCAGCTGAGTCGGCTCTCGTCACCGCTCGAAAGGAGCCTCTTGAGTCGCTTTGGTGGTGCACCGGAACGTGGGGGAGCATCTACCCATTTGCCGGTGTAACTGTGGCACAAGATGCAAACCGGACCACGGCGTTACTTGCTGCACGGGTGATCGCTCAGCAACATCGAAGAGGCCTTGCTCGGCGCACCATGGGTGATGAGAACGTCTGCAAAGCGGGGATCTACCCCACGATTCCTAAAAGTCAGTATCGGGTCACTCAGTTCTGGCCAAAGTCTCAGAACAGCCGAGCGATGTGGCTCGGTGAGCCCCCTCAAACCTGGGAAGGTGGGCCTAGCCGGCATGTGCCTGGAACTGGAAATGATGCCATGTACATGTTTTGGCGTTGGACCGATTGCTGTTCGAAGCTCTAGCGAACCGTTCTAATGGAGATTCCGCCTGTAAGGGCGGATTTGCGATTGTATGAATGACTTTCTAATGTTGTACCTCCCCCCAGTTTTGATTCTGGGAGTTTTTGCGGGCATCGCTCACATGCGACTCCTTGAATATCCTGCATACCGGGGGTGGTGGGGGGAGTACAAGGTGAACTTCATGCTTCGGTTATGTCTTAGCGGCCAGTACAAGGTGTTCGCCAACGCGATCTATCGGGGCAAGACAAAAGAAGAGTCGACACAAATTGATCACGTCATTGTCTCGGTCTACGGGATCTTTGTACTGGAGACAAAGTGTTTCAAGGGTAAAATCATAACTGACCCAGAAGCACCTGAACTATGGTTGCAAATCGTCGGCCGAAGGAAATACCGTGTTCAAAACCCTTTGATGCAGAACTACTCACACGTCAAGGCCGTTCAGAAAGTTACTGGTGTTCATTCTCAGAAAATTCACAACTACGCAGTCATGGCCGGGCAAGCCAAATTTACCTATGGAATGCCTGAGCGGGTCTACAGTATTTGGGGCGTGATTCGTAAAATACAGTCCTTCAAAGCCCCGGTTTTTTCCCGGGGACATGTAGTATCAATTTGCCGGTCACTGAGCGAGCGCAGAATTAAGGGTGGTTATTGGGCTGCTAGGCGTCATGTAGAAAAGCTAAAGCTTCGGGACGGCGTGGGTTCTAAAATAGGCCATATAGGTAGAAACCGGGAGGAACACCTATCGTCCCCCCAACAGGAAAAGCAGGTGTGACAGCTACGGCCCCAAAGCACCTCATTACCTTGCACATCCACTCGTCATTCTCCAGCTCCTCAATCCATAATTGAGCGACCTAGCGGAGAGGATTCGCACCTAGCTTGCGGCTCATGTTCGTCCTGGCGCATGCAGCAGTACGATTATCGAGCATCATGTACTTTCTAAAAAAAACGCCCCGCAATGCGGGGCGTTTTCATTACCGGAGCTGTCAGGCAACCGCTTCATCAGGAAGAGCGTCCAAAGCATCTGCATTGCCATCTGGCTCGATGTAGCCCTTGGCTTCACGGTCTTTCTTCTCTGCGTTGACGCTGGCTTCTGCCTTTTCGATATCCTCCTGAAGCTCTGCAACTTTGCTGGCGTAGGCTTTTGCTCGAGCGCTCTGACCCAGGCCAACCAGTGAGCGGATTAGCCGCGCCATTTGGTTGCTTTTGCTGGCGCGGAATTCATCAGCTTCGGAGCTATCAATCTTTTCATGCAACCAGGCAGTATCGACCTGAATAATCAAGTGGTCGAATGCATGAAGCAGACTGCTCATCCGCTTGATTTCCGGGCTGGTGATCTCGAACTCACGAGTCAGTGGGGAGCTGTACCCGGCAAGCTCTTTGATTCCTAAGCTCTTCAGAAGAGCATCCATCCGCTCAGACTCGTCACGCACGGCTACTTCCATGCGCTCAATCTTCTTCGAGACAGCCTCTACTACCGCTTTGTGATCAAAGGTCTTGAGGCGTTTAGCCAGCTTTCGCGAGGTAACGTCGATGATGAAGAGGGATGTCATGAGGCTATCGAATCGGTTACCGGCGAAGAACTTTGCCTGCTCCGTGTTCAGTATCATTTTGCCTTTGAGTGATGGCTTCGAATATTGGTATTTGGTCGGTTGTGGTTGATCGGTGGCCATTGGCGATTTCTCCGGATGTTGGTGGCCAGACTATTGCACCAGCTTGCGGAGGCTCTGTTTTTCGATTTCGCGCACGAATTGCGTCGGAAATTGACATGTGTTTTTTTCGGTTGACGACAAGCTGAAATGGCGGTGAGAATTGCAGCACTCATCGGCTAAAGTCGATTATGAATTTGCCTCCTGGAGGCTATTGACCCTACGTGTCAGCATGCTGCTGTCACTGGTACCCATGACGTGTATGCGTCTGGGAGCAAGCCAAGCTGAGCTTATCAGCTTAAAAACCAAGCCTACGCTCGCGTAGCGCTAATCAAAGAAGGAAGCCCTTGGGCTTCCTTTTTTTGTGTCAAAAAACCCTAACGGGGATCTCCCGTTAGGGCGTTCTCCGTTTCAAAAATATGGAGAACTGAAAAATGGCATCTACGACCCTCAAAGTTAAAGTGCTGACCGCGTTTGGCTTTCTCGTTGCAACGTTGGGAGCTGCATACGCACCGGAGTTTGCAAAGCATGTTTTGCCTTTGGCACTCTGCGTTTTTCTCGCTGTAGTGATTCTGAATGGTAAGCAGATTCTGCTTGGCTCACTGAGTTACCTGCGCGGTTGTTTGAAGGCTTCGACTCCTCAAGCTACCAAGACTTTACCCAACGCCCGTTGGTGTAACAGCGTCGACTATGACAACTACTACATTCCTTCGTACCTGCGTCGCCAGGGAGAAGCGAAATGATCCGTGTTGACTTCGATGTTCCAAGCTACCTCCGTCTTCAACAGGGCCTGTGCATCGTTTCGGAACGCCTGGCTCATAAGCTTCCCGAGGCAGAAACCAATGAACCGATGAACCAGGCGCTGGAACCGGTGGTGATTAACAACTTCTACCGGCCGCAGGGCCGTCACCAGGTTGCATTGATCGATAAGCAGCAGCAGGGCGAGATAACAGGGGAGTTCATTCCCCGCGATTCCCAGCCCGAGCATCAAGAACCCGCTCCAGAGATCAGAGTTGCCGAAGGCGATGATGAGCTTGATGGGTACGCTCCTGAACTGAATTTTCAAGGCGTTGTTGGTAAGTCTGTGACCGGCGAATACCGCGGTTCAGGTTTCGCGCATTACCGGTTTCTCAGGAAAAATGGAAAATCGTTCTTCCTGCGTATCGGTGAGCACCTGGTTTGGGGAGTCGAGCTTAACGCTCAGCTGCGTCAGTCAGGTGCGCAACAAGGTGACAAGATCTCGCTGACATTCCTTGGAAAAACCGCTGTGAGTGTCCTCAAAGATGTGATTGTCGACGGTCAAGCAGAACAGGAGTGGATGGATACACATCGAAACTCTTGGCAAATCAAGATCATTAAATAGCCAGCAAATGCGCCCTAAGGGGCGCATTCCAATTCCACGGAGGTACACATGTCCCAAAACTCAGAAGGCAATTACGCCCCAGAGAAGAAAGATGTGCTGGTAGCTGCTGATGGCCGCTGGCATGACATTTACACGAGCCTCGCACCTTCCCTGGTGCCGGCACACAAAAAAGCAGGCCGGGGTGTTTCATGCCCGGTGCATGGTGGAGAGGACGGGTTTAAGATTTTCCGTAAGACGGCTGTATCGTCAAGCGGAGGGATCTGCCGTACCTGTGGTGTCAAAGCTGATGGCATAGCTCTTCTAATGTGGGTGAACCACTGGAGTTTCCATCATGCTTTACAGGAAATCGGAGCGTTGCTTCGGGTTAAAGATCCGTATGGACGCAGCGCTGATGGCTTTAGCCCAAGCGTTGTAATCCGTAAGGACCCAGCCCCAGCCAAGCTAGAGCCTTCAGATGATTGGCTGCGTGAAGCTATGCGCAAACTGTGGATGGGTACCGTTCCTCTAACACATCCATCAGCGGAGCCAGCAAGGCTCTATCTTCGCTCTCGAGGCATTCTTGCTTGGGATCGAACCGAGCTGAGCCGTTACGTTCGCTTCCACCCGGCATTGACCTACTTGGACAAAGCCGGCAAGCGTTCTAAGCATCCCGGGATAGTGTGTTCGCTCATCGATCCAGAGGGCCAGGCTGTGACCATCAACCGTCACTACCTGACAGTAAAGGGTGAAAAAGCAGACATCGCTGAACCAAAAAAAATGTTCCCAATTCCCAGCAACCGCAAGCTCCCTGGTTGTGCTGTACCTACATCACAAACGAGTGAAGTCTTGAATGTATGTGAGGGATTGGAAACGGCTCTGTCGGTAGAAACAGCCATGGGCATAGCTGTGTGGCCCTTAGTGAATACATTCCTGATGGAGACCTTCGTACCGCCAGCCTGCACCAAAGCAGTCCGAATTTGGGCTGACAAGGACCGTAAGGAGGGTGGCCAAAAAGCCGCATCCGTGTTGAAAAAACGTCTGTGGGAAATGGGGATCAAGGCGCAGATAATGTTGCCGGATATGCCCATCCCTGACGGCTCCAAAAGTGTCGATTGGAATGACGTTCTTCGTGAGCGTGGTTCTATCGGCTTCATCGGCCATGAGGTCTATCGCGTGCAGCGATAGGCCTCTGGCCTTCCCATACCCCTCTTCTTTTTCCGACCATAAAAGCGCTTGAAATCGCGACCTTCAGCTTTGGCCAACGCTCACAATTCGAGCATCCCCATCTTGGCCAGACGGACTCATGACGCCCCTTAAATTTCCCATCTTATTGCTTGCTGCCGCTATTAGCAGCACTCCCCTTGCGGAAGGGATCCAACCCGCCGAACCGAAAACACCCCAAGTAGCAGGATCTTCGTTCTATCAGGATAAAGAGCGCGGCTGGTTCTGGTATGAAGAGCCGCCTCCAGAAAAGGAACCTGAAGAGCTCAAACCCCCAGTAGTACCTCCGGCCCCCCCTCCAGCAGTAACGGAAATCATGGTGCCCCCTGCGCCCGAACTACCTCCGACCGGCACTGTGGCCTGGATACGCGAGATGCTTCCGAAAATGCGTGACGCAGCAATGGATAGCCCAACCGAGGAAAACGTTAGCGCTTATTTTTGGGCCAACCGAATCATGATGGACAAGGCCGAGCTTTTCTCACGTCGAACGGTTGACGTGATCCGAAATGACCCTCTGCTCGACGAGGATATGCGTTATCCAGCTTCCAACGCTGCCTCAGATGCTTTGGCAACTGCGGCCGGCAAGCAAAAAGAAACGTTGTTGAAGCAAATCGCTGGAAGCTCCGCGCTGATGTTCTTCTACAGCGGAAATGACTGCATTTTATGCGAGCAGGCCCTAGCCGCGGTCTCAGCTCTTGAGTTCAGGTACGGATTTACTGTGATGCCGGTCTCTATGGACGGGGCTCCTCTTCCTGGCGGCAAGTACCCGAACACACAGTACGACACTGGGCTCGCGGAGCAGCTGGGCATCGTCACTTCACCTGCATTAGCCCTAGTTGTCCCTCCGAGTGACGTGAAGATCGTGAGCTTCAGCACCGTGTCAATGGAGACGGCAACTACGCGAATTCTCATCGCCGCGAACGAAGCGGGACTGATTTCCGATCAGGAATACAACGCTACATCTCGCCTTAACACAATGGGGTTAATCGACGCCACGAAGCTGGCTGACGCCCCGCAAGATGCAACAAAGGACCCTAGAAAATTCGTGAATCGGATGCGCGAAGAAGCTCGCCGCGCCTTTCAAAAAAACAACGGAGGTGGACAGTGAAAATCAAACCTATCGCCCTTGCTGTAGCCCTGTTCGTGTCGCCTTTTGCGGCTCAAGCGAATATTCAACAGCAGGTTAATGAGATGTTCAGTGGCATGATCAACGTCACCAACCCTGGGGCATATAGAACCGCCACTCGCGGCGTTGTAACCGGTGGTTCTGTTGTTCTACGGAATCGAATATCCACTGCCAATCTAATCAGTATTACGCCTCCAAGCGCAAAAGGGGGCTGTGGGGGCATCAATCTTTACAGTGGCTCGTTCTCCTTTATCAACGGTGAGGAGTTCGTAGCGCTTATGAGGAACGTAGCGTCAAACGCAGCTGGCATTGTCTCCGGTTTTGCTTTTGAGCTGGCGCTGGATGCAATGGATGCTCAGACAGGTGGTGTCATCCGCAACCTGGCCAACAAGATCCAGTCACTCAATCAAATGTTTTCCAACAGCTGTCAGTTGGCGAGCGGTTTGGTAACGAATGCAAAAAAGGCATATGAAGAGAGCACTGACTTCAAATCCGCGATGACAGCCTTTGGCTCGAACGTCTCATCCGACTTTTTCACCGCAAAATCCACGAAAGAGGACTCTCCGGCTAGCCGCATCACGTCTGCTGGAAAAGCGGTCCAGTGTGAGAACACCGGGAACGTACTTTGGTGCGCCATGAAGAAGTCTGGTCTCCAGTCTCAAATTCTTTTCGGCAGCGACGAAAACGCGGAGTTCGTCATGTCAATGGTCGGCAGCTACAACGTGGTGCTCACTAACGATGACAAAGGAGGAAAAAACTTCGCAGCGCAGCCTATGCCCAAGTTGATCACCGGCGAAGGCCTGAAAATTCTTGTTGAAGGCTCTACCAACCTTGATGTGAAGGTGTATCAGTGTGGCCAGAACGATCCGGACTGTGCTGACCCGAACGTTCGTACCCTCACTAGTTTCAAGGGGCTCGAAACACGAATCCTGGAGGATCTGAAGAACAATGGAATCCTTGAACGATTTGCCAACGGTACAGCTACGACTGCTGACGGAAATCGTATTGCTTACCTAGCCTCAAGCCGCGTGGGTGTAAATCTGATGAAGATCACCCAGAAAGCCGGCGCTCAATCTGGCTACGACTATCTGGATCAGTTCGCCAAGAAGATTGCTGCAGATGCTTCGATGAGTCTTATCTATCAGCTTCTTGGGCATACAGAGAAAGGCCTGACCAGTCTGAATATGGCGGACGCAGGGAAGGTGATTGAAGATCTTAGGGCTACCAAAGGCGAGCTCATGGATGAATATCGCTCCTACATCGAGGAGGCGATGAAAGGCAAAGATGCTGATGGCCAAGCAGAAAAAATGCTCCAGATGGCTCCTGTTTTCGATAGCGGAACCTTGCCCCAAGGGACCATCAACGATAACGCAGGCGCATAGGGAGGAATTCTATGGACTTTACAATCTACACGACTGGCAGTGCCGAATTTCTTGAAATTATGCTGAATGCCTGCGCCATGATCACAGGAAGCGGCGACTCCGAAGACCTTGCCCGAATTGGCGCACTACTAGGCCTCCTCCTGCTGGCGTTTCAAGCAGTTTTTAATAATCAGGCGATCACTTTCGGAAAGGCGGGCCTTGTGCTTGTCCTCTACATGATGTTTTACGGCCCCACGGTCACTACGGTCATCGAGGATACGGTGTCATCGCAGGTGCGGGTGGTGGATAACGTACCTCTGGGCCCAGCCTTTGTCGGCTCCGTGATTTCTACAGTGGCCTATCGCATCACAAAGACTACGGAGCAGGCTTTCTCAACGCCAAGCATGACTGATTACGGGCTATTTTCTAGCCTGAGCACATTGTCGAAGGTTCGTGATGCCCTTCGAAACCCGATGGCTCTGGATAGCTTCCAGAACTATCGGAAATCAGAAGGGTGGGATCTCCCACGATCAGTGAATGAGTACATGACATTCTGCTCCCTGAACCCAGTTGCGCTGCGGACCGATAAGACCTTGACTGATCTTTACCGGGCACCTGGTTGGTCGCAGGTGTTGTCTAACCAAAACTCGTCGATGTTCATCTACGTTTATGATGGAACAGCTGGCGCGATGAAAAGCTGTGCAGAGGCGCGCTCGTTCCTTAACGCGCATTTGCAGAATGTCTACACGGACGTCCTGGGGGACATTCTTCAGAAAGGTTTTAGCGAAGAGGTCAAGACCAACCGGATGACAAGTGGCGTCCAGGTTCAAGTGGCCACTGATCAGGCTATTCAAAGTCTTGCACTGAGCAGCAAATCAGCTCAAGACTACGTTTTGACGTCCCTGATTGCGCCAATTTTCAATGATTCTCGTGTCGACGCTATGAACCATTGGCAAGAGCAAAGAGCAGCTATGGCTCTCCGAGAGTCGCTAAATCAGCAAGAAATCCAGTGGGCGGGGAAAGGGGATAGCTTCAAGCATTACATGAGGCCGATGATTGCCTTCTTTGAAGGAATGCTCTACGCCATGACCCCATTCCTTGCTTTCGCTCTTCTCCTGGGAGGGCCCGGACTGTCAATTCTTGGAAAATACCTGGTGCTTCCTCTAGCGGTGGGCTTGTGGATGCCTCTGCTAAGTATCGTGAACGCCTTTACCCTTTGGTATGCAGGAGCCCAAATGGAGGCGGTATTCAACGGATACGACCCGACAGGGCCTGGTTTTGCAATGCTCCAACTGATGGATATAGACAAAGCCATCGGCAAGGCATTGGGCATTGGCGGTCTGCTTGCCGCCTCGGTGCCACCCTTGGCACTGTTCATTGTTTCCGGCTCTGCAATGGTTGCAAACAGTCTTATGGGTCAGATGACGTCTGGTGACAAATTCAAGTCCGAGGACGTTAATCCTCGATCTCAGGCGAGCGCTCCTGTTCTAAGCACGAATGCTTCCTTCACATCTGATCAGGTGAGCACAGGTGTTGCCAAAACAGGCACTACGCAGCTTGCAGAAACTATCAGTAGTGAGCAGGCAGCAAGTTCTGTGGTGCAGAGTGCAAGTATGGCTTCACAAACTGCTACGTCGCAGTACCAGGAAAGTCTCAAGGCAGCCGGGCAACAACTCAGTTCGTCGGGCACGGGACGACAGGCGCTCGCGCAGATTGGGGAAAACCTTTCAGCAAGTTCTGCCCTCAGCTCAAATGCATCCTATAACGAAGCAAAGGAATCCTTGCGCAGTCTCGGCTTGTCCGAATCGTCACTTAATCAGGCTACCTCTAACGCTGCGATGGGGGTTTCAACTCCGTTTGGCGGACTTAAGCGAACAGATAACACCTCCGCTGACACTATGACCCAGGAAAACAGGGCCAAAGCAGAGAAGGCGCTGGCCCAGCTCACGCAGTCCGTCCAATCAACAGATTCGAATGTGCTCACCTTCGCTACTGGTGACGCATTCTCGAGCAGCGCATTGGCTCAGCAGAGCGCTTCAAATACCGACGAAATCGGGAAGACTCGTTCAAGCGCGATTCAAGCTCAACAGACCTACAATCAAGCCTCTTCGCTACAAGACACGATTAAAGCAGGCCAATCTCTCTCTCTTAGAGACGCCGGCGTCAAGGCACTCACCCGAGGGTTGGGGCGTAATGAAACTGGCCTGGCTCTTGAGAAAATCGCGGGGCAAACAGAGTCGGGTAAAGAGTTGTATGAGCAAGCCTTTGGAAGCCAGAGCATCCAAGACATGTCGAAAGATACGAGCGAGCGTCGCGCGATGGCAGCAATTCGTGCGATCAATCAGGACGGACGTCTTGGTGATCTCTTGATGAGCCAATACAACCCATTCGATTTTAACGTCAACCAAGGAGACGCAAACTCGAACGCTGGTCTCACAAGCAGTGCCGCCAAGGCCACTGCCGGCACCGACGCCATCGCGGGCAAGCTTGATGCAAAATGGAACTCAAATGCTGGGGCCTATGCAAGTTCAAATGACATGAATGCCAGTGGCTATCAAGCTACGAAGGAGGATGGCGCGACGGTTATTGGGCAGCGAAACTCCGAGAATATGGATCCAGTGATTGATGCGAACTCGCAAAATCAGGATCACGTGAGTAACCGTTCTTCCCAAGCTGCATATGAAACATTGGCAGCAAGGGGGCAAGCTGCGAGCCAAGGTACGAATCTAGGCAGCGTTGTAGCTAATGGTGCTAATGGAGCTTTTACAGGGATCAATACGATTGCTGGTGCCTTCCGCAGCGGCTCCGATAGTGAAAAACTCGAGAACTATTACGACATTGGTATCAATCAAGGGCTGAAACCCGAGGAAGCGCAGTACTTTGCCGCCAAGGCTACTGGCGAGTTTGGATCGACCGAGGGGGATGCCTACCGTGAGCTGAATGGTTACTACCGTAGCCAAGGCATTCGGGATACCAACTACATCGCTGGGGCCATCACCGCGATCGATGATGCTGCAAAAGCCCCCGAAAGTGGTTCCTATCCGACCCTTACAGCGCTCGCTGATTCAAGGGCCGCAGTGCACTATCAGACGCACCAAGCGCCATCACCTGAGGACGTGCCTCAAATGCCATCCCACGGGCCGGGAAGTGAGGCTGTGCCTCAAATGCCATCCCACGGGCCGGGAAGTGAGGCTGTGCCTCAAATGCCATCCCACGGGCCGGGAAGTGAGGCTGTGCCTCAAATGCCATCCCACGGGCCGGGAAGTGAGGACGTTCCACAAATTCCATCCCACGGGCCGGGTAGTGAGGACGTTCCACAAATTCCATCACCTGGCCCGACCAGTCAGGAGACCGTTCAAGTTCCAACCCAGGGTCCGACCAGGCAATCAACCCAATCTGTTCCAGCACCTTCATCAGCGGCACCGGCTGCCCCAAAACCACAACGACCTACGGGGATTAATACTGACTAGATGATTTAAACTCAAACAACAAGGCCGGGATTCCCCGGCCTTTTTTTTAACCAACCACATGCTTTACCCCTTGAAGATTCCAGCCAGTCGATCCTTCATTGCCTTAGCGATGCGAACTCGGAACAGGAACAGCATAACGGACAGACCAGCGCTCACACACAATGCTTGAGCACCCAAACGGGTGAACACAACAATGTTGATCATAATGAGCACCATGATGCCGAAGAACTCAGCATTCGCCTTCGCACCGGTAAGGACCTGGTCTTCTGTAAGCATCCACTTCGGCGAGAGGCAAAACGGACAAACTGAGGACTCTGGATCGCGGCCTCCAATAGGCACACCGCTGATGTAGAACGGGGCGCTAGTAATCACCTTCGGGACCATCATCTTCTTACAGCACTGGCACTCAACTTTATCGTTTCGCATCTCGGTCACCATTGGGTTCGTCTCACCAACATAATCTCACCACCAGGGGAAAACCCAAACGGAAAAAGCCCCAACGCGAGGGGATGGGTTGCGAACAGCTTTTCCTGGATGGGACTCAGTGGTTACACCAGATGCATCGGCCGGGTTTCAGCGCGTAACGAGCGTTGATTTCCTTGCACTTGCTGCAGGATGTGAGGGTGATGTCACCGGTCTTCATTGCGTTGCTGAGCTGGTAGCCATTGGAAGGGGAGATCAACTCACTGGCCGGGATGCCAACCGCTTTACACAGATCCACGTACTCACGATGAGCCGCAACCACCGCCCGAGCATTCGTCCGGCGGAGTGGATTGTCGGCGAGAAGCCTGTACACAGTGAGGTAGAGCAGGCAGTGAAGCGGGCTCTCAGCCAAGGTCTTATTCGGTGCCTGTATTCGACCGCTTTGAGACTGTACAAGGGGTGTATCACGAAGCAAAGAGCGCTTCATCCGGACTACCTCGTCAGCATTCAATCCTGTCCATTGCGCTACAAGCTTTGGCTGTAGCTTCTGCTGAAGCAACTCTGTCGCGATCACATCTAGAGGCATTGTGGACGGATAGTCTTTGACCCGACCGATACCACTTACGCCTGGCTTGAGGAAGTACCGGAGGTCACCAAGCAATACTGTGGTTACGTCCCTCAATTGATCGTCTGGTGATGACATGTTCATCCTCAGTCTCCTGAGGTTGCATCTTGTGCCAATAGAGAACCCGCCGCGGCTTACCAACATCATGCGAGAGTCGAAAGAACCCGCCTCGAACACCCGATACCCAACATCGTCGAGACCCACAGCAAGAATTGGGCTTGTCTGATTGACGCGTGAGAAGTGACAAAACTCCATGAACATGACCATTTTGTTACCGATTTCTCGGAATTCCTCATCGTCCAGGTACCCCCTACCAACCTTCAAAGTATTGTAGTGAACACGGTAGAGGGAAACGGGAAGGGCATCTACAGCGTTTAACTGACGCTGGTTTGCGCTCAAAGAAGAAAGCCAAACCATATCGCTTTGAGTCAATCGTTGCTCGGCGAGAATTACATTGAAATCTCGCAAGCCAGACGTTAGCCAGCGCAGACCCATTTGTATCATCGATGCATTGATCTTAACCCGCATGTCTTTGCCCTTACTTCAAACGCTGTAGTGAACGCCAAATGCTGAGCACATTACTCGCATACTGGCGTGCGTCAAGTTCCCGCCTAGGGTTTCGAGTATGGTACCCGCCAATAGCAAGTTGCATATCGACAGGGTATTGCGCAATCGACTCGCAAAGTATCTGGGCACCAATTCGGATGTTTACTTCAGGGTCAAGAAGAAGCTCTGGGCGCGCTACTCGATTACCATTCCAACGGTAATTTATTTGCATAATCCCTATATCGGTCAGAATGTCTTCGGCAATATACTTGCCGAGTACAACCTTGGCATCCATATAGGTATTAGGGTACAGGGCACCACTAGGCGCGTTCCGAAGCGCAAATGGGTGTGGTGCAACCATCCCTTTTCCGGCGGAAGTTTTAGATTCATTCAGGGCCAGTGAATATAGAAGCAGTGGGTCCGGCTTGCATGCGGAGGCCTTTGAGGCTCGCTCCCACATTGTCCCTTTTAATGAAAACCCATTAGCGCTTGCTGAATTAAATATAGCAATGCATGCATAGACAGCAATAAAGGAGCTGGCGCGGATATTAAACATTAGCCCCCCTTATCCAGTTAGCAACTGGGCGAGACGTTGGCTCATTACTAATTGGTTCTTTTCTGCCCTCAGAGACATTATTATTCTGCTGAGTATCAGCCTGCTTGCTTTTAGTATCTTCGGTCGCGCTAATCATACTTAGATACAGTGCTGCCATTGCAACAAGCCTTTTGCCCCGATAATCGGGGTCAATAGTTTCAAGATGCGCGTGCAATTCTTGTGTCGCTGGCGTGACTCGACATTGTAGTCTCATCGTTTTATCCACATTCCCTCCTCAGCGCTTCCCTGCGCAGCCGTTTAATTAAGAGCGTGCTATATGCCAGAAACCTTCGGCATTGCTTTTTACACTATTAACGGGCTTAACTACCAACGCATCGGGGAATTCTTTTCTAGCATATGGCTCATACAATGAGGCTCCCCCACCGCCGAGAATCACACAGTCGATAGCGCGCCCCTTCAGGAATCGAAGTCCTTGTTTGATCTCAGTGAAGACGGATGGGATAACACGTTCGGCAGCACGCTCGAGATATTCAGATAGTTCAACTTTGCGGCCATAAATCAAAATGTAAGACTTACCCGACTGAAGCGCATGTTCGATCTTTTCTACACCAGGAATACCGCCATGATCCTTCGCAATTTCTTCGTTGCATGCTTCAAGTACAACAGACATAGCTTTGAGGCTGCTGCTGCTGGAGTTTACTACTAGCTCGCGATGGTCAAATACCACCCAATCAACACTGAAAAACCCCGGATCAATAATGATTGAAACTGACTCCTCAATAACTTCCGAAGCATCTGAGTTGCAGTAAATCTCCGTCAGAGTCCCGATAGGCTGAGCAACAACCTCTACTCGCTTAACCGTAACCTCTCGCTTGGGCGTAATCCGATGCGTCCCGGTCATACGCTTCATCAGGGCTTCTACATAGGGCTTATCGCGAGCCTGCGAGACAGGAAGGCCAGTTACTAAGCAGTCAATCACGTCTTTATCACCGGCCGCATGAAGCAGAGCCCCCTTAAATAGGGCCTCATAGGCGTGCGAGGAAGTGTAGTCCTCGTGCAGCTCTCGTCCATCCTGAACTCGGCCGGGCGCGGCAAATGCCACCCAGGGCGCGCCATCAACTTCAACGATTACTTCACCGGGGCGTAACCCAGAATCCCCAGGCAGAACGCTCAAGGGAGCGGCCTGCGAGGGACGAATAATCGACTCCGGTTGCCCATCGCCACTGCCAAAAACGCAAATGACGTTGCTGTAACCAATATCCAGACCTAAGGCGTTACCCATTCGTATGCCGCTCCCAGCAAAAAAATGACAAAAGAAGTGCGTCAGATGACGACGCGCATGACCCCGCAGCACATGAAACCCCATATCCAAAGAATCCCAAGCGCTATATCTGCATCACCCGGTCACCAGATGACGACACACCGTAATAATCAGCCTTCCTGAAAGCTTTGGGCTTCGTTTTCAGGACGTTTTAGCGTCTGAAAACGATCCGCGCCTTCTCTGTCGACCCGCAAAATGCTCCCATCCACAAAGGAGCAACACATGAACTCACCCTCTGAAGCACCCAAGCACCCAGCAGTAGCTGAAATTGATCGGATGTATGCAGTTCTCGTTGAGCGTGCGGAGGATTTGCGGGAAGCCTTTTTCAAGACAGCATTGGATCTTCATGCGGGCAAGCCTGGGCATATCCCCATTGGCATCAATGTCAAGCAGTCGAGCCCCAATGCTTACTCGTTTAACTGGGTGAAAATTGAGCTAATCAAGGGCGACGGGAAGAACGGCAGTCAGAAGATCACTACCCTAGATAAGGGACGGGGTAGCAATTACCCGCTGAATGGCTTCAACTTTGTGAAAGGCAGCTTGAACCCTATCGTGCGTGGTTATGAGCTACAGCTTCGGGAGATACGGGTAGCCGGTTCAATGCTCCAGAAGATCCGCAGATCGCTGATCGCAGCAGCGACGAGGGTAGCGTCAGTTGAGCAAAGGGTGGCCATTCTCGCGGAGGACCGGCGCTAAGTAGTGCTGTATTACGGTAGTCAGGCTGCGACATCTCTTCACGACACCCCTTCACAACGCCGATTTCCCATGACGACACCTCTTCACGTATACGGGCTACCGAACCAGGACGTGGCAAAACCCACAAGCCGCGTGCCATGCGGCTTTCAGCCACGACACCTCTTCACGACACCTCTTCACAACGCCAATTTCCCATGACGACACTCCATGACGACACCCCTTCACGCTCGATATGCCTGAAAGCCGCATGGAGCGGGCTTAAAGCCAAAAACGCGGATTGACCGCGTGAAAGGCTGCTCTCTATGGGAAGTTACACCTCAGACTTCCATAAATAAAAGATGGGGAGTGGGGCTCAAAACTTTAAACCTGTGTCGCGAAGCGGGGGAAGGCGGTGTATCGGAAGTGAGAAAACGCCTGCGGACGGGAGAGGGCAGCTAGCGGATTCGGAGCGCACTAAATCCTTGGGATTGATTGCGATGGTGGGAGCATTGGCACAACGCAAATTTGCGGGCTGGAGTAAGCAGCCAGGATTGAGAGGGAGTAAATCTCATGCACGGGAGCGAACAACTGGAACTACTGCTTGGATCAATCGGCGCATTGAGTGCCGGGTTAGCAACCGCCTGGCTGACCTGCTACGGATCGAGGTATGTACTCAGCGATGCGAAAACCGACTGCGCGAAACTGCGGGCGGCGATGAAAGCCTTGGCTGGCAAATATGCGAGCGTAAGGGGAGGGCCAAGCGAATGATCTTCGCGAACCTGCCATACCTCGGAGCATGGACATCAGCGATCCACGGGATGATTTTTCCTGGCATGTGCATTACCGGCATCGCTTGCTGCGTAAGCTTGTCGATCAAGTCAGCATTGGTTGTCACCAGCGTGATATCGAACATAAAGAGCCGGCGAAACACGGCAATGAACAGGCGGTGACATTTGGAGTTTAGAAAAAGAGATGACGGTAGGTTATTCCCGCCGGTGCTACCAAACGGCGATTTCATAGGCGTTGCCCATGGGAGCCAACTCCGGCAGGTTCTTTTTTCAGTGCGAGAAGACGGCCTGTACGGGGAGGGTGTATTTCTCCTATGGCACGAGATAGCCGGCGTATCCATCACTGACGCCAAAGGATTCCAGATTCGGAGCGGAAAATATGCCAGCGGCGGAATTGGATTTAACGCAGGGGCATCTGCGCTGCTCGATCTGACTGGGGAAATCGTTACCCGGATAGACGGATACACTGTCGACTACTGCCTGATGAATCGCATCAGCTACGAGTCAAAACGAAAGGTGTTACCCAGTCATTAGTAGTGAGGCGACAGCCCAGCAAGACGACTGGGCCATCAACCGTGTTAGAAGTGAAGCGACTTACTTCCATAAAATAAACTTTGGTGGATCTTGTAGAGGTCAACCTGTGTCGCGTAGCGGATAGCCCTGACGGCCGAAAATAGATGAAATGACGAGGCAGGCATGAGCAAGCTAAAGGGGATACGTCTGTACGGATCAAGTGGCGATCAAGCTGTATACCAATTCTGTATTCCCGGCGAACCGAGTTGGATACGGCAGATGTTTGTTGAGCTAGAAAGGCGCGTCCCTGGAAGTCATGACCTGCTGATTGTGCTGCTTAATGTACAGAAGTGTCGAGAAATGAGGGGGCTTGGCTCTGAGGCAGTATTCCGTCTGCTTAAGGAAGGTCTGAAGTAAGCAGCCGTTTTTAACGGCCTCGCTGTCTGAGGTTCAAAAAACACCGACTTAATCGAAAATCAGACCTTTCCTCCTGTCAGTTCACTGTTTTTTGCGGAATAGCACCT
>NZ_JCBCUR010000031.1:0-30775 GCF_059862305.1 Pseudomonas sp. MF09156 | reverse complement strand
GAGCGCGAAGACCTATCGATCTTGGACGAAAGCCGGATGCGTTAATAGCGCACGTCCGGTTTGACGAGCGGGGTGTGGAAACGGAGCGCAAGCCACCGCGCCACATCCCGACTCTACCGATCGGCAGGGTGGCGCTCTGTGCGTAGCGTGACAGCGCCGGCCAGCGTTTCAGACTGTAGTCCATGGCCTTGGCCAGGCTGCCACCGTTGGCCACGCCTTGCCGCGTCAGCTGCAGCCAGTCATGCATGGTCTGCAGTTTGGGCAGGGCTTCTTGTCCGCGCAGCATCTGCCGTGCGCTGCCGTCGAGGTCGCGGCCGCGCGCTTCGATCGCATAGAGCTCGGCGATGCGCCGCAAGGCCTCGGCAGCTACCGGGTTCTGGTTGGCCGCGTGCAGCTCGAAGAACTTGCGCCGGGCATGGGCCATGCAGCCCACGTCGGTGATGCCTGCCCGGAATAGCGCCTTGTAGCCGCCGTAATCGTCCACCACCAGATGACCTGTCCAGTCGCCCAGAAACGCCCGTGCGTGCGCACCGCTGCGCCCGGTCTGATAGTCGAACACGGCGATCCGCGGTCCCTCGTCCAGGTCGTTGCTGCGGTAGGCCCAGAGGTAGGCGCGTTTGGTTTTGCCCCGGCCGGGATCGAGTTGCTGCACGGGCGTTTCATCGGCGTGCAGCACGGGTCGTCGTCGCAGCAACTCGCTCAGCCGATCCGCCAGGGGCTGCAAGGCCGCGCCGTAGCGCCCGACCCACTCGGCCAGGGTCGAGCGGGCCAGGGTGACGCCGTCACGGGCAGCGATCTGTTCAAGGCGGTAGAGCGGCAGATGATCGACGTACTTGCCGATCAGCACCCAGCTAATCAGGCCCGGGGCGGCCATGCCGCCGTCGATCACCGCGGGAGGAACCGGAGCGGCGGTGATGCTTGCGCACGGGCGGCAGGCGTATTGCGGGCGAATGTGGCGGTGTACGAAGAACTTGGCCGGTTCCACATCGAGCTGTTCGCTGATGTCTTCGCCGATCTTGACCAGCTCGCCGCCGCACTGGCCGCAGGTGCAGGTCTCGGGTTCGTGACGGTGCTCGATGCGCGGCAGGTGCTCCGGCAAGGGCTGACGACCGGCGCGTTGGCGCTGGCTGCGCAGCTCCGGCACCTGTTGCTCGACTTCGGCCTCGATGGCGGCGCAGTCGGCGTCAGCCGTCTCACGGAACAGATCGCGCTGCTCCGGCGACAGGGCTTCGTTTTTGACGCCGAAACGAATGCGCCGCAGGTGCGCCAGTTCAAGGGTCAGTGCCTGGATCTTCAGGGCGTCGAGCTTGGCTTGGGCGCGCAGCTTTTCGGCCTCGGCGTGTAGCGGTAGGACGGCGGCAACGACGCCTTCCTGCTGGGCAGGGTCGAGGTTCAGGGCGGCGAGTTCGGCGGTTAAAAGCATGCGCGAATTCTACCGAAAACCCGCCTGAAAGGCCCGTAAATACTGGCTTTCAGGCGTTATTTTTCACACTTTCCAATGCCCCATCGGACGCGCCTCAAGGCGTTGCCAATCGACGCCGGCGATCAGCCATTGCCACTGCGCCTGGGTCAAGGTGAACAGCCTGTCGTCGGCGCTGGGCCACAGGAAACGGCCCTGATGCAGACGCCTCTGGCTCAGCCACACACCGGTCCCATCCCACTGCAACATCTTGAGCCGCGAGCCGCGCCGATTACGAAAGGCATAGGCCGTGCCATCGCAGGGTGGGCGCCCGAGCGCCTGCTGAATGTGCGCCGACAGCCCATCGATCCCCAGGCGCATATCGACCGGCTCGACCACCAGCCAAACCTGTGCCGGCATCAGCATCAGGCCATCCCCCGCAGCAACCCGGCCAGCCAGACCGCATCGACGCCAGCCGGCAATGCCAACTGCCAGCCGCTGGCATGTTGCAGCAGCAACGCCTCGGCGACGGATGACTCCCGCACCGCCAACGGCACCAGGGTCAACGGCGTAGCCGTCTGCTTGCTGCGCCTGATCCAGTAGGCCAGCGCCTTGGGTTTAAGCTCATGTTGCTGACAGTAAGCGACCTGCGTCAGCCCGCTGTTCCGCCAGGCCTGGACATGCTCAGCCCAGAACTCCCGCCGCGCGTGCATCGTTTCCATGTGAATCCCCTGTTGAAAAATGCAGAGGATGCGGGCCGAGGTGTTCGAGGAAAAGGTGGGCGGGCTGGACGCTTACCCTCGTTCCGCAGATCGAGGGCATCGACGATGAGTCGATGCGTTTCTACATCGGTGCACCAACTGAAGTAACCCGGGCTGGGCGCGCGGTGCGTGAGCTGTCGTTCCAGGCAGCGACATTGGAATCACCCGATATGAACAACGCGTTCTCCGCGCTCGCCAGTACGTTTCAAGATGCTCTGCACTCACGTAATGGTTTACCGGCCGGAGTTATTGCACATTGGCGTGAGAATGCCGAATCCATTGTTTGGTTGGCTAAGTCGGATCACCCTGAAGACTTAGAGCGTGCTATCCGGCTTGCCCACGATGCCAATAAAGGGCTTCATGAGGCCGTCTCGCTTTCCCGGTCGGGTATGACCACCACGCGGGCTGTGCTTGTCATGGCGACCAACCCACCGGATGGGGGAATTCCAGCGAGCTGTAAGATTCGGTATGCGCTGTTCGGCTTCGCGGCTCATGGGCACGTCGTGGAGTCGCAGAGAACCAAAACATTCAGCGCTTCAGCGTGTCACGAGGGGCGGGAGATGCTGTCGGTGGGATTCCATTATGGCATCTGGGCCGAATGGCTGGAGGCTGGTGCAATCCGGCGGTCGCAGATCAAGGATTTTTACATGCTTTCTGGTTTCGACTGGCCTATCGACCTCCCGCTCTTGCCCTTCGAGTGATGCAGGCATGTGGATCAACGAGGTGATAGATTTTTTCGAGTGGCTTCTTCCATACAGTGCCAGTTGGTTCGGGGGAGCGGTCTTTGCGATGGTTGTCTTTGGTCTTCTCCTGCATCTGAAGGCACCTCGCCGCGGGAGAAAGCGATTATCGCTCGTACAGCATTTCACCATCATACTGATATGCATCATCCTATTTATTGGGGGGCACTCGCTTTTTGTGCATGAAGGCGATGGTGGTCGGGTGCTTGGTGGGTTTATCTACCAAGACGCTGTAGAAAAGTTCCTTTTAGTGATGCCCGATTCGACAACTGATGAGGTTATCAGTGCATTTGGTGGCTGGACCGAACCAGAGGCGGTTTGGACACTAGGCAGTCTGATTGCAATTCGAGTCTTTTCGGCCCTGCTGGTGGGTACCCTCATGGGGAGCTTGCTTGTCTACGTCGATCGGGTTCCGAAGATCCATCAGCTTCTGGAACGTATCTTCAAGGGTTGACAAGATGGGCTAGCCGAGCCAGACGCGCTATGCGATGCCGTCAATCGCAAGGCGCGGAAGCTATGCTGTCTTACGAGAAGGAACACGGTTCTGGTGTGAACACGTGCCCCTCCTGGGTAGTAGGCAGGGATGAAGGACTGTAGTGCGCCGAGATGGATTCACCAGCCGTCGTAGTGGAGCACCAGGTCGGCGATGACCTTGCGGCGTTCCAGATCGAGACCGCCAAGATCGGCAAGCCCCTCGAACTGGCAGCGTTTGAGCATCGCGCCGCCTTCACTGGCGTTGTAAAAGCTGACCATCGTGGCAAGGAACAGCCGTTGGCCGCTGCTCAACACGCCCAGGGCCTCGTTGAGCCGCTGCACATTCGGCCGCAGCTGCCACTTGCTCTTGGCTTGCTGCAGCCCGGCGTGAGTGCCATCGCCGAACCACTCGGCACCGGCGATTTGGACACCGCGTTTCCATGCCTGCAAAAAAGCCGCGGGGGCATTGTTGAAATGCAGCATTTCCTGCGCGATCTGATCAAGTACGTCTGGGGGTAAAGACTGATTCATGAGGTTCTCCCGATGGGTTGGGTTCAGGGATGGAGGCGCTGCTGCCAGCGCCCCGTGCTCAGGGCCTGCTCTGCAGCTTCGTATGAGCGGAAGTACTCGACGGATTCACGCGAGACTGGCCCGTTGTCGTCGGCAGTGCCGATGAAGTGCCCGGCGGCGCTTTGGCGCACCTGTAGAGGCAGGCGTTTACTCACGTAGGTCAGGGCCAGGTAGCCGATAAGTTCGGCTTGGGCCTGGGAGGGACAGGGCGGCGCGGGAGGGGTATGGGACATGGAGGAGCCTCCTGGCTGGAATGGAGCAAGGCACCGACGCTTTGTGGGCGTTCGTCCGCAAGGCGGTGCGGAGCGGACTGGTTGGGGAGGCGCGGAGGATTCCGCGGTGCAGCCGAGGCCCCGTGCTGCGGCATGGTGTCGACCGAGGTCGACGACACATGGAGACAGCTTCGAGCGGCAAGGGGAGGTGAGTCAGCGGGAAATGGGAAACCGGTAGCCTCCTGATTTTGCGGGCGGCCGGAGCACTCGCGTTCTGCAGGGAAAAGCGCTCGCTGTCAGTTGGGCTGAGGGTGCATTTCGGCTAATTCAGTCGCTGGCTCGGCGCCGATGCGTCGGCGCACTGGGTAGGCAGGAGAAAAGGCGCCGAAGACCTGGGGCCTTCGGCTGTCGAGCAAGACACCACCTGTGAGCTGATGCAGGGCATGGCCGTCGTCAAAGCCATCCGCTGTCGCAGCAATTGCACTCGACCCGTGTCGTGGCTGGGGTCGATATCCTTTGGCACGCATCCGCGCACAAAAGGAGCCCGTTGTTTCGCCGGTGGGCACCGGCACTGAATACCATTCGACCCGAAGGGTCTCCTGGGGGCTCGTCCTGCTATTGAGACAAGGCACCAGGGGACCCTTCATCGCGACACTCAGCGGATCAACCTGTCCGGGTATATGGACGCTGGATGAGTCAGCCTTCCCGTCGACCCAGCGACTCGCTGGTGACGGGCACGCGTTGCAGAAGGAGAAGGCGTGCTGGGTTCCCCGCGGGCGCGAGGGGTGCGCATCGACCCAGGTCGATACGATGGGGAGACGAACCTACGAACTATTTCGGCATCTGCCGCGGCTTGCGTGAGGTGCTGCGCTTGGTACCGGCCTGCCGGCCATTCTGGACGGGCAGGGTGCCTCTGCAATCGGGATAGCGGCAGCAGGACCAGAACGGGCCGGTCTTGCCGGTGCGTTGACGCGTGGCGCTGCCGCACAGCGGGCAGGCGGCGCCCTCCGGGAGTTTGATGGCCAGGGTGGCCACGCGGTACTGCTGCACCAGTTGGGTGATCCACATGGATTGCTTGGCGACGAAGGTTTCCAGCGTCATCTCGCCGGCTTCGATCATGTCCAGGGCCTGCTCCCAGACCGCGGTCGTACCGGGATCGGTGATGGCCGCGGGCACCGCATCGATCAGCGTGCCCGCCGCGCCGGAGGCGCGCACGGCGCGACCCTTCTTGAGCAGGTAGCCGCGCTCGAGCAGGCCTTTGATGATGCTGGCACGGGTGGCCTCGGTGCCGATGCCTGTGGTCTCTTTCAGCTTCTGCTTCAACCGCGGGTCGGTGACCAGCTTGGCGACGCCTTTCATGGCCTTGATCAGATCGCCTTGGGTATAGGGTTTTGGCGGCTGCGTCTTGAGGGCTTTCAGATCGACGTGATCAACCTGGCAAGACAGTCCTTCGCGCAGCGCCGGCAACACCTGGCTGCGCGGGGCCGCTTCACCGTCGGCGTTGTCCGCTTCCGGTTCGGCCAGCACCTGGTGCCAGCCGGGGACGATCACCTGCTTGCCAACGGCTTGCAGGGGCTGCCCGCCGCAACGCAACTGCGCCGTGGTGCGGTCGAACTCGTGATGCGGCAGAAACTGCGCGAGATAATGCGCGCGGATCAGCCTGTAGACCGCCTGTTCCTTGTCGCTCATGGCCGCCAGGTTGGCCGGCTCCAGCGTCGGGATGATGCCATGGTGGGCCGACACCTTGCTGTCGTTCCAGGCGCGTGAGCGCTGAGTCCGGTCGAGCTGCTCAAGCAGCGGGGGCAGACTGGGGTCGGTGGCGAGCACGGCCGTGAGTACGGCCGGCACCTCGGCGAACATGTTCTCGGGCAGGTAACCCGAATCCGAGCGCGGATAGGTCGTCGCCTTGTGCGTCTCGTACAGCGACTGGGCAATGTCCAGCGTCTCCTGCACGTCCAGGGCGAGTTGCCGCGAGCACACCTCCTGCAGCGTGCCCAGGTCGAAGGGCAGCGGTGGCACCTCACGCACGCGCTCCGTTGCGACGGCGACCACCTGGGCGCTGCCGGCTGCGCGCAGGCGATCGGCGGCTTGTTGGGCCACCGCCTGCTGCAGGCAGCGTCCGGCAGCATCGCTGCAGTCGTCGGCGGCGATCCAGCTGGCGAGGAAGCTGTGCCCGCCTGCCGATAGCCTGACCTCGATACTCCAGAATGGCACCGAGACGAAGCCCGCGATCTCGCGGTCGCGCGTGACCACCAGGGCCAGCGTCGGTGTCTGCACCCGGCCGACCGATAGCACGCCGTCGTAGCCAGCCTGACGCCCCAGCAGGGTGAACAGGCGGCTCAGGTTCATGCCGACCAACCAGTCGGCGCGGGAGCGCGCGAGCGCCGCAGCGTACAGCGGCAGCGTCTCGCTCGACGGCTTCAGCGCGCCCAGCGCCTTGCGAATGCTCGCGTCGTTGAGCGCCGACAGCCACAGCCGCTGGATGGGCCCGCGATAGCCGCACAGGTCGATGATCTCGCGAGCGATCATCTCGCCTTCGCGGTCGGCGTCGGTGGCGATCACCAGCTCGCTGGCCTGGCCGACCAGCTGTTTGACGATCTTCAATTGCGCAGCGGTTGCGGCTTTCGGCTCGCCCCGCCAGCGTTCGGGAATGATGGGAAGCTGCTCGAGCGACCAGCGCTTGTACTGTTCGCCATAGGCTTCCGGTGGCGCCGCTTCGATCAGGTGACCAATGCACCAGGTCACCACGGTACCTGCTCCGCTGTAACAGCCGCTGCCGCGCTGACCAGCGCCTAGCACACGGGCGATGTCTTTGCCCTGGGATGGCTTCTCGCAGAGAAACAGGCGCATACAGGCTCCGGGGTAGGGACATCGAGTGAGCCTCAGCATGGCCATCCGCGATCTCGGCGACAGCAAATAACGTGGCAGCGGCAGCGCCCCAGTTGTGCGGGGGAGGCATCCTCTCAGGGATGTGAACAGGGCCAGTGTTGCTCAATCACCTGCAGCTTCGTTCACGGCGTCGCCGGAACTCAGTGGAACTCCATGGAACTATCCCCTGGGGATAGTTCCATGGCGGTCTTTTGCGGTATCACTCGGCCGGCTGGGCGGGCTCGCTGGCCGGTTTCGGGCTCAGGGTTACGGCTTCGAGCCGGTACGGTAGGATGCCGACACGCCGCGCCTCGATCTTGAAGGTCACACGCTCGTTCTCGTCGGCGTCCTCCCACTCATCGCGCACCGTGCGACCTTCCACCAGGACGCGCATGCCTTTCTGGTACAGCGTTTTCCAGTGCTCGGCGTCGCGGTGCCACAGCTCCACGGGCGCCCAGTAGCCACCGCGATCGTCATAGCCCTCCTTGGTCGGAACCGGGTTGTCGAAATACACGTTCAAGCGCAACAGCCGCCTGGGCTCGTCGTTGCCGCTCGGAAATTCCCTGAACTCCGGCGCAGAACCGATGTTGCCTTCGCCAACAAAGTGCGTGCTCATAGTGACTCCTTGGAACAGGTGGTACGGCTGGACGCAGCGCCTCCAGGGACACGCTGCAGGTAAAGCGATTCGGCCTGGGCCACCTTGCTGGCGCACTCGTGAGTCTGGCGGCCCAGCGTGTGCAGGAGGCTGATCTGCATGTTCAGCACGATGCGCTGCACCTCCATGGCGTAGAGGTCATCGAGCAGGGTGTCGGGCGTGGTGGCGCTGGCGATCAGTGCCTGCCACAGCGCCACGCCCATGGCCGAGCGATCCGGCTTGCGCCAGCGCAGAAACGTCGTGCCGGCGCCCGTGGTCTGCTGGGCCAGCTCCACCGGCAGCAGGCGGAAGGGGTAGGCATTCGCCTGCGCCAGGACGCGTCGCTGCGCCAGCTCGATCAGCTCATCACGAAGCCTGTGGCACTGGCTGGCCCACTGGGTAAGTGCCCCCTTACCTTTAAAAGGCTGTAAAAGGCCTTTTAGAGAGGCGGCCTGTTCCAGCTTGAGGAAGTCGGCCTGTTCCAGAGGGTAGAAGCGGCGCGTTGCCGCAGAACTCGAAGTCGACGTCATGCGGATGCCTCCTCGTTATCGCCGGACGCGGTCAGGGTGATATCGGCGCTTTCAGGCAGGGCATCGTCGTCACTGGCATCCGCGGCATCCTGCTGAGCCGAGGCGGCCAGCGCCGAGCGCCGGATGATCGGTGGGGCATAGCGCGAACGCAGCGCGCCTTCGAGCACCTCCTGCGGCAGTTCCCCAAGCTTCTCCAGGGCGGCCCGGGCGGCGGCATTCTTGGCCGCGAAGTCATCCCGGGTGCAACCCGAGTAGCGGTACTGTTGCGCCAGCGAGAACAGGCTGCGCAGGGCGTGCGCCCCTTCGTTGAGCCAGCGCTCAAGCGTGCTGCGATCAATCAGCGCGGTGTGGTGGGCGAGGATCAGCTTGCGCGCCAGGTCGTCGTAGTCGGCCAGCAAGTACACCGCGAGGAAGCCGAGCTGCGCGTTGACGAACAGCGGCAGCTTCACCGGCTGCACGTTCATGTTCTCGCCCAACGACAGCGCCGGCGGCACGTCGGCCAGGGCCTGGTCGACCTGGTCACGCAAGGCCTGCAGGCTGTCCTTGGTCTGCGTCAGCTTTTCCTCGATCCTCAGCATCCACCAGTCCGAGTAGGGATCGTCCTGCTCGGCGCCGCGCTTGATCTTGTTGGCGATGGCGATGAAGCCGTTCAAGCCGACGATGCCGGGCTTGCCCTCGCTGGCCGCTCGGCCGTGCCAGATGCGCGAGGCGTGATGGGTGTGCAGCGTCAGCGACATGGCACTGCGCAGCGATCCGAGATTCAGTTGCAAGGAGGTGTCGGTGGCCATGAGGACGACTCGCGTAGAGGGAACGAGTCGCCAGCTTGAGCAGCGCGCGGAAGGCGGTCAGTCAACAAAGTGCAGCCGAGGGCTGCCGGCTTTACTGACGAAGGGCAGGGCGTGGCTCGCTTCCGGAAGGCTGCGTGTTGCAACTATCCCCGGGGGATAGTTCCAGGGAGATCCAGTCGGTAGGCGGACGTCGCTGGCGACGAGCAGGGCGGTGGCTGACCTCCGGAAGGCTGTCTGTAGCAACTATCCCCGGGGGATAGCTCCAGGGAGATCCACTCAGCAGGCTGGCGTTGCAGGTGAAGAGCAGGGCGTGGCTCGCTTCCGGAAGGCCGTGTGTTGCAACTATCCCCAGGGGATAGTTCTAGAGAGAGCCAGGGAGGGTTACTCGACCGTCATTTCGGGTGCAACAGGGCATGCAACTGGGCGAGGTGGGCCTGTACCACTTCGGGGTTCGCCGTTCGGGGTGCGGGCGGCGGATCGGCGGCGGCCTTGCTCTTGTCCTGTCCGACCCAGGCGTTGAATTCCCCGCGTATGGCGGCCTGGATGATGCCGAACAGATAGCCGGCCGGTTTGCGCACCTCGTTGCTGCGACAGCGCGCGGCCCATTCATCGAGCACGGCTTGTTGCTGTTCAACCTGCACTTGCTGCAAGGCCACCAGCGCGCCGGCCTGCTGTTCATCGCGCAGTGCTAGAAAGCATTCAGGCAGTCGCAGGTGCGGGTGTTCTCGCGTACGCGGTACCGTACGTACTGCTTTATCTATACGAATACTAGTACGGTCCCGCTTCGGATTCCGAAGAGCGCCGGTTTTGCTGGATTTCGTGCCTGCTTCGGAATCCGAAGACGGCGGCTCGCCATTCCGAAGAAGGGCGTTTTCACCGTCTTCGGATTCGTGGAGGGGCCGCGCCTGTGGATAACTTTCCTGATGGCTGACGCCACCCTGGGCCATGCGTCGCACCAGCACCTGCAGCCGCGTCGGCAACACGCGGCCGCTGAGCAACGGGTCTTCGCTGATGTCCTGGAGGGTGCGGTAGCCCACCCGCTGCACCGCCTTGCTGGCATGCTCAAGGGCATGGCTAACCAACCCCAGGTACTCGGGGTCGAGTTGCATGGCTTCGAAGGGGGTGAGGGGCTCGTCGTGCAGAACGTACAGATTGCCCTTGATGCGTCCGGTCTTGGGATCGCGCCGGCGGCGCACGAGGCTCAGCCAGCGTGTCAGGCGCAAGAGTGTCAGCGCCCGCGCCACGGTTTCGTACGACGCCTGCTGCGCGCAGGGCGTCGAGGCCAGGTAGGGACGCAGTTGATCGTAGGTGGGGAACGCCGTCACGCCATCGGCGTTGAGCATGAGCCGGATGATTTGCCAGGCATTGCGCTCCAGCGGCGTCAGCCGCGTGTCGAGAAACAGCGCGCGGGGCACGCTTTCATGGCGATTGCCGCTGTAGATGAAGCCGTCGCTGACGGGCGTGTGCTCCCGGTTGGGAGGCAACTGCCGCAGGGTGTCGTCGAGCAGCGTTGAAAGCGCTGCGGGGCCTGCCTGCGCGACCATGGCCCTACACCAGGCCTTGGTCGATCCAGCTTGCGATGGCCGCCCAGATCACGGACATGGGCAAGGCGAGGGCTTCGGCCAGATCCATCGTCAGTTCCAGCATCGTGCTGTCGTCATCCAGCGCGATGCCGCGCTCGGTGATGCCGGCCTTCCACTGCTTCCACAGGGCCATCTCCTGTTCCTCACTCAGCACCGGATGCCGCCCTCGGCGCTTGGGCAGGCAAATGATGTCGCGACGCAGGGCGACCTCCTGATGAGTCAGCCCATAGAACTTGCTGACCATCTCGGTACTGGCCCCCAGGCGCAGCATGCGATCGATCGTGGCGATCTCCTGCTCGATGTCGTTCATCTGGCTGACCAGGCGCCAGAGGACGGCCGTATTGACCGTCACAGAGCACCAGGGCACCTGGGCATTGGCCAGCAGGCTCACCAGCGCCGGTTGCTTGAGTACGTCCAGTTCCCGCTCGCTGAAACCCATCGACTGGCAGCGGCGAAGTTGGCCATTGCGCAGGTCGTGCAGCGCCTGTGCAACCACGGCTTGATTAAGCGGATGAGGTGTCGACATGGTTCCCTCCGGCCTGTTTCAGGGGGTGGCCTTATCTGGATTGGCCTCCAGATCCAACAGCCGGCGTGCCAGCCGGACCAGCCGGAACAACTTGACCAAACCGTTATCGCTGAGACGGGGTAGGACGCCTGACTCCCTGACGCCGCCTCCCAGCAACAGTGCCCCCAGGTTGTCCTCCAGGTGCATATCACCCTGATCGGACGCCGCGCTGTGGGGGAGACTCAAGGTGCGTAACAACGCCAACACCACCTGGCCGAAGACCGGTGGCGACACGTCCGCCTGGGGTGCACTGCAGGTGAAGCCTATGCCGGTCTCGGTCGCTTCGATGCAGTCGAGCCGCTCGGCTTCCTCGGCGATCTCCTGGGCGAGTTGGGCGATGTGGATGCGCAGGCGATCGGGTGAATCCAGTCCTGGCTCGATGTACCAGACGTCGCTGATCGGAAAGAGTCCGCCGGCTTGCACCGGAATGGCCTGCAACACCCTGTCCGCGAAGGTCGGCAGTGGCTCGCCGGAGTGCTCGGCGACCATGTGTTGGATGCCTTGCAGACGCTCGGTGTTGCCGGCTGGTGAGACGATGTGGCCCAGCAGGCGCACTTCGGGATCACCTTCACCGAGAGAAACGCCTGGCCCTGGTGTCGGCGCTGGGACTGGCGGCGGAGCGGTGTCGTTGTTCGGTACGGCTCCTGAAGCGCTTGCTGCAGTGCCATTGCGCTGAGTGGCATCCGGCGATGGAGTGGCTGCACGACCAGGCTGGACAACGGTTGCGGTTTCGACTGGCAGCTGGGGTGGACTGGTTACCGCCCGCTGGCGGTGCTCGGTACTGTCGACATCCAGCACCAGCACGTTGTAGTCGATGTCGAGCAGCTCCGACATCTGGCCGATCAACTCGTCCTGGACCCGGCCGACGGCAAAGCTATCAGGCTGTCCATCGAAGGGGGCGAGGACGTCGTGGAATAGCGTCTCGAAATCGACAGACAACGCTTTGCCGCTCGCATGCTTTTCCCAGGTGAGCTCGCTGGCTTTGCGCAACACTGCCAAGCGTTCGACTTGATGCCTGCCCAAGCCGTTGTACAGCACGTTTGGAATGGTGGGCAGCAGGTAGCGCACGGTGTCTTGCATGCGGCTGATGTGCGACTGCTGGATGGGATAGCCGTCCGTGCTGAGGCGGCGGGCCAGCTCCGACTGCGACAGCGACTTGCCGTTTTCCAGCTCGTAGAGCTCGCGGGCCTTTTCAACGCCGAGCGCCCGCTCGATGAACGTCAGGCTGCCGTGCAGTTCGTTCTCCGCCAAGTGCCCGGTCAGGGCGAGGATCTCGCCGCGCTCCGGCCATGGCCGGAACAGGCAGGGAATGCGAAAGAAGCGTTCGTCCTTGGTCTCCGACCACAGTTCGCGCAGGATCGCCAGGCGGGTGTTGCCGCCGTTGCGAATGATGAAGTGCTCGGCACCGGGGCGTCGGGTAATCGG
Organism: Pseudomonas sp. MF09156; assembly: GCF_059862305.1. Taxonomy (NCBI): domain Bacteria; kingdom Pseudomonadati; phylum Pseudomonadota; class Gammaproteobacteria; order Pseudomonadales; family Pseudomonadaceae; genus Pseudomonas; species Pseudomonas sp. MF09156. The sequence continues at coordinate 18,226 of NZ_JCBCUR010000031.1, read as the reverse complement.
TGGCGGGGCATCCAGGCCCCGCTCGCGGATGGATGCTTTGATTTCGTCGTACAGCGGATTGCGCGTCAGGCGTGGATCAAGCTCATAGGGGCGCAGGTCATCGAGCGTGACCACCATCGGCGTGTCGGTCACCGGGTCGCTCAACACCTGTGCGGCAGGGCCGGAGCGGGAAAACCCCTCGGCCATCAATTTGCCGGCCATTTCCTCAGGCGTGACAGTCGCCATGACGGCCTCCCTACTTGCTCTGGCTTACCTGGACGTCGCTCACAGTTGAGCGAGTGAGGATCGGCGGCAGGCCGGGCTTCACGAGCTTTAGCTGCCCTGCAGGCGTGCGGCGGACGTGCCAGCCTTCACGCAAGGCGAACTCAATCAGCGCCAGGAACCGCTGGTGCCCGCGGCAGCGCTCAAAGGTGCTCGACATGTGACAGCCTCCTGCCGACGCGACCGGTCACGCTGGCAAACGACTCTTGCCACTGGGGCAGCAGCTCACTGGCCAGGGCGCGCATGGTCTCCAGCGCCGCCGGTGCCTGGCGCCCGCTCGGGCGTCGGTACTCAGCCCGGTGCACGGGTTGGCCCGCGGTCGCCGCCCGCGGGAAGGCTTCGATCGCGGGCAGTTCGCTGCCCAGTATCCGGACTTCGCTGTGCTCACGAAAGATCAGCCGCAGCGTCTGCTGCACCAACTTGGCGTTCGACGAGACGGCCGGCACGCGATTGAGCAGCAGATGCAGGGGCGGCGGATGGATGCCGAGATAGCGGTAGGGGGCGATGGCATCGATAAGCTGCAGCGTGCCGCGCTGCAGTTCCCGCGCCGCCAGAATCTCCGGGGTGATCGGCGAGACGGCCAGGTCTGCGGCGAGCAGGGCCATCTCCAGCATGACACTGCGGGCGCCCTGCGTATCGATCAGCACCAGGTCGTAATGCGGCCGGAACAGCGACAGCAGGTTGCGCAGCCGCAAGCGCCCATCTGCCGCATGCAGTAGCAGAGTTCCCAACTGCTGGTGCTGGTCGTTGGACAGCACCACGTCCAGGTTGTGCACGGAAGTCCGTGATACCAACTGCGGCAGCGACTGCTCATTGAATGCCAGTAGCTCGTAGATGCCGCCGGCGGCGCGCTGGGTGAGTGCATAGTAGGACGACAGCGTCGGCTGGACGTCGAGGTCGATCAGCAGGACCCGCCGACCGGCGTCAGCGATAAAGCCGCCCAGGTTGGCGGCGACGGTCGTTTTACCAACCCCACCTTTGGTCGAAATGATGGCGATCACGTGCATGGCTCAGTCCCTGTCCGTGGTGGGACCGTGTCAAACGCGCTCTTTGAGGCGTTCGGTGATCCAGTCGTCGATTTCGGCGGAGTCCCAGCCGACGGCTCGGATCCCCAGGCGCAAGGCCTTGGGGAACTTGCCTTCTTTCATCAGGTTGTAAATATGGGCGCGCTTGAAGCCGGTCTTTGCTTCAACTTCGGCGCGGCGGAGGATGCGATGCTCGGCAGTCGCGGTTTGCTCAGTGGACATAGTGGTCACTCCTTTATGCTTGGCAGCACTCGTAGGGGTGACAGGCAGTAGAAAGGCGTCACTCCATTGGCGCATCAAACAATCGGATCGTGCTGACCACCGGTTTCAATGGAGAACTGCAGCCTTCGCTGCCCAGATGCAAGCGTCCAGCCGACCCGCAAGGAGGGCACTATTGAAAAGGGCTTCGGGGGTAATCAAGATCGAAAAGGCGCAGCGCTCTGTTGCGGAAATGATGATGTGGTGGGCCCGTATTTCTGGGTCACGAAGATGACCAAAAAAGTTAGCTAAAGATGGTAGTTATTCTCATCTATTTCTAGAGCGATATCCGGTACGCTGGGCTGCGGGAGTGGACACTTGTTCCATGATGAGTGGACCTTAAAGGTCCGAGCAGCGACGAAAAACGACCCTGGCGGTCAAGTCCTGGGCCGGATTAAGAGCGTTGAGAAACGTTCATTACACGATAGCCAATTCACCAATTTGCCGGGCGCGGCCGATGAATCTGCTGAGGGCCTCCGAGCGTGGCTTATCGAGAAGCGTGATGAACGTCGCTGTGCTCGGTACATCGTCCGTGACGGGGCGGACGATCACGTCAGGGTGACTGTACAGCGTGATTTGCGAGGCCAGTCCAATACCGATGCCGTAGCCAGCAGCGACCAACATCGCCATGGGTTCGTGCCCGGAAACATATTCGGCAGTCTTGGGGAACGGCAAGGTGGCTTCGTAGAACCAGCGATGAATGACATCGTATCCACCTGAACACAGTACAGGGTGGCACAGAATCAAGGTGTGCCGAGCAATCTCCTGGAGAGGGATTTTCTCCAAGGAAAGAAGGGGGTGGTTTCGCGGAATTGCAACGATGGGACGATCTGTCCAGACGACCTCCTTGACGAGACCTGCGCCGAGCTGGGTATGCACAGTGAAACCAGCATCGATCTGGTCATGCTCCAATGCCTTGACCATCTCATGGACAGTCATTTCAACGATCTTCACCTCAGTGAGGGGTTCTTCCTCGCGGCAACGCGCCAGCAATTTGGTCAGGTAGGGTTGTGCAAGACTGTCTGTCAGGCCGATGCGCAGCCGGCCGCGATAGCCTTTCTCAGCCGCACGGACACGACTCTGCGCGTCTTCCACCAGGCTGAGTATGCGTCGTGCTTCATCCCGAAACACTTCACCGGCCCAGGTCAAACGCAAGCCTGCCTTCGTGCGTTGGAATAAACTGGCCCCCAACCCAGACTCCAGCTCTTTGATGGTCCGCGAGAGGGGGGAGGGCTCGATATGGACTCTGGCTGCCGCCCGCGAGAAGCTCAGTTCTTCGGCGACAACCAAGAAGTAGCGTAGGTGACGTATCCGCATGCAATAGCCTCCGTGCGTGCTTTGCTCCTCTTGGATGGGCCGCAGGCATCCCTTCTCGTGGGCAGGACGCGCATGCGATTCCGTCTTTGAAGAGCTCTCTTTGAAGCTCCGTGGTGATTCCTGGCTCCTGTCTATCCCGGATGGTCCGTGTTGCTGGTAGACAGACAGGGAGCCTCTTTCGCTGCGGGAGAATGGCCGGGCAGCTGATGGCAGAATGGCCTCATCCGACAAAAGTGCGGTCCATCAAGAGAAGAACAAGTTCCCAGGCCCCACTGAGTCGGCGAAGTGTACGCAGCAAGGCTAATCACCTCAAACCCACCCGAAAGAAAAATCACAGGCAGGGGTTGCCTAGCACCTCAAACAAGTCCATAATTGCGTCCGCTGCCAAGGCAGTAGTTGCGGAAAATCCTTTTAAATCAAAAGGTTGGAGGCTTGGTTCTAGCCTCGTTTCCCGCTCCAAATATCGATCTACAGGGTTCCATTGAAGTCTGTAGATCATTGAAAAAAGACGCTTAGGCGTCTTTTTTCGTTCCGTCAGCATTCATCGAAAGCCACGGGTACCCGGACGTGTTTAGTCCAGAATCTAGTCCATGAAAATGGCGGGCTTCGAGATCGGATTGTTGCAGGAGCCCGACGAGTCGTTTGCTGAACATCTAGCCCTGAATTCAACCTTCAGGAGGCTAGAAGCATGGCTCTTTCATATGCTGCCGTCCGGCAGGCCACGCCCACTGGCAAAGACTACACCCTCGGCGATATTGACGGCCTGTCCTTGGCGGTGACAGCCTCGGGCGGGCGCTCGTGGCACTTCCGTTACTGCTGGAACGGCAAGCAAAAACGCATATCGCTGGACACCTATCCGCAGGTCAGTTTGCGTGATGCGCGTTCCCTTCAGGACGAAGCGGGCAAATTATTGGCTCAAGGGGTCAATCCCCAGGCGCGTCCTTAGGCAGTTACTGGATCAGCAGTTCGGCGGTGGCGGTCTCGCGCACGCGCATCATGATCAGGCTGTTGAAGTTGCCTGCCACCTGGGCGGCGCGGTTGCCCAGGCGCGCTTTGATGTAGCTGAGGGGCTGCAAGGTCGGGGCCGTGGAAACAGCGCGTGGCTTGGCAGCTCGACGACGCGGTTTGGTCGCGGCAGATTTGGCGGTTGAACCAAGGCGTCGAGAGTAGGACGGGTTATCAGTCTTCTATTGCACTGTCCGTAAAGAAGGCAAAAGTAGAAAGGGATGTTCGGAATAGAGATCGCCCACCAGGAGGGGCGGTGATTAATCGTGGGCAAATACTCCGTAGATCACCTGCACCACGATTCCCGGATTTGGGTGGCTGTCGTCATCCACCGTCGACGCAGCGTTTGAGGTGATGATCAGCGCATGGGTGTCATTGAACAGACAAGGTCGACGTTCGAGTTGCTCGTCATCCAGGTGCTGCTGCGCCGTAGCCTTGAAGATCTGGGCTACCTGGGCGGGTGCGGAACGAGTCGGTAGTGCTGGGCGCTAGCCTGGAGAGGATGGTGGGTGGCGGGGCAGCGTCAATCGGCAACGGGCGCAGCCCCTTATAGGCGGGTGTTGATCGTCTGGATCAAGCGTGGAGGTGATTCGAGATAGTACTATGCAGTGCTGCACGGGCCGAAGCTGATTACTGTGTACGTAACCGCATGAAGGAATCGTCGCCAATAACCCGGGTGGCGAAGTCCTGTGTTTTCACTAATTCAATAGAGTGTTCGCAGTCCTTGAGGTTGTGGTAACTCTCGGAACTGACGGCGATGATCTTTGCGTTTTTAGCGATGAATCGCCAACGCCATTCGTTTTTGATGTCTTTGTATACGTAAAAGTGGGCAGACTCTGCCATATGCTTCTCCTCGGACGTCGATACTTATGTAGCGGGCGTTTAACGCTATCAATCATGCCGAGAGAGCGTCTATAAACATAGAGATTCGAGTTGCGTCGCAATGTGTCGAAGATTGCAAATTACGTTCGACCTAGCGGACGTAGGCGTGTTGATTTTGATATGGTGTTTGACTTTGTATCGTTAACGTTGATGAAGGAATCGTAAATGGATCTTCGAGTATGGCAGGCTGTACGAATCGCTCAGGATTCTCTAGACACCTTGCAAGCTGATTGAGTAACGCTTTTCAAACTCTACCGGTGAAAGTTGATTGTTGAAACCATGGCGGCGTTTTACGTTGTAGAATATTCCGATGTAATCGAATACATCACTACTGGCATCTTCCCGCGTGGTGTAGATTCTCCGCTTGACCCGTTCCCGCTATAGAAGTTGGAAAAAGCTCTCGGTCACGGCGTTATCATGGCAGTTGCCTCAGTGGCTCATGCTGGCAACCAAATTGTTTGCCTTCAAAAAGCTGCGCCAATCGGAACTGCTGTACTGGGCCTTGGTCGGAATGAACCATCACCTCTTGTTTCGGTTTACGCGTCCAAACCGCCATCAACAACACATAAATCGCCAAATCACGGGTCATCTGCGACTTCATTGGCCAGCCTACAACCTGGCGAGAAAACAGATCCAGCACCACCGCCAAATACAACCAGCCTTCATCCGTACGAATGTAGGTAATGTCGGTGACCCAAACCTTGTTGGGTCCCACGACGTCGAACTGGCGCTTCGGCAAATTGGGTGAGGCGACCGCTGGCTTACCGCCATACTTTCCAGGGCGGCGTCGATAACCTGTCTGAGAACGCAGACCTTCAAGACGCATCCGCCTCGCCACACGATGACGACCACAATCCTCATCGCGCAGATCGTCATGGATTTTGCGATAGTCGTAAACGCCGCCGCTCTCCAGTCGGGAATGCTTGATCAACCCTAGAAGTCGTTGTTCGTTTTGGACGCATACAGATTGCGGCTCAGACAGCCACGCGTAATAACCGCTGGGATGGGCTTTCAGCGTGATGCAAAGCCGTCGAATCGAATAGTCGCCAGCGTGCTGCTTGATAAAGGCGTACTTCAGACGCACTCCTTGGCAAAGTACGCTGCGGCCTTTTTTGATATGCCTCGATCTTCAGTGACGCGCTTGAGTTCCGCTCGCAGACGACGCAGTTCAGCGTGCTGATCATCGTCCTGCTGCCGTTCTTCTTGAGGTTTGCTGTAGCGCTTTATCCAGGCATAGAGGCTATGCGTCGACACGCCAAGACGGCCCGCTACCTCAGCGACAGGCAGCTTCTTTTCGGTCACTTGATTGACTGCTTGGATTTTGAATTCTTCGGGTTAACGCGGGTTGCTCATGGCATCTCCCAATTGGCTTCAGTTTAAGGCAAAGAGGTGTCTACGAGACCCGGGGCGATTCAGTTCATGTGGGAAAACTCGCCAATTCGTTGTCGAAAGTTCCCTCTAGGGCTTTGAGGGCTGGTCAAGGTTGATTGGGATACTTCATTGTAATGAGGAAGGAAATAAGTACATCGTACGTAGCACTTTTTGATCTCATGAAATGGAGTTTATGTACTGCGGCCGGTGGATGCGCTGGCGAGTAGGCTGGAGGTATAGGCTCCAGTCTTACTTTATTTACGGCAGCAACTGCTGTTAAAAAAGTGTCTGGAGAGGTGGGATCATGGCTTCAAAAAGTTTTCAGAGTGAAGTGCCCAAGGCGCGAGTCAACATCAAGCTTGATTTGCATACTGGTGGTGCCCAGAAGAAAGTCGAGTTGCCGCTCAAGCTGATGATCATGGGTGATTACAGCAATGGCAAGGAGCAACGCCCGCTCTCTGAGCGAGGCAAGGTCAACATCAATAAAAACAACTTCGACAGTGTCCTGGGTGAGTTTTCTCCTAGCGTGAAACTCGCAGTCGATAACACATTGGCCGGCGATGCGTCTGACACCTCCGTCGAGTTGAATTTCCAGAGCATGAAGGACTTCGAACCCGAGCAGGTAGCGCGGCAGATTCCGCAACTGCGCGCCTTGTTGGCCATGCGCAACCTGTTGCGTGACCTGAAATCGAACCTGTTGGATAACGTGACCTTTCGTCATGAGCTTGAGCGCATCCTTAAGGATGACGCACTCAGTGATGAACTTCGAGCCGAGCTGGCTGCTCTGGCGCCCAAGGAAGAACGTTAATTCATATCGGTAGTTTTAAAAGGAAGTTCCATCATGCCTGCAGAAAATTCCAGCGTGCAATCGCACGGTGCTACAGTATTGTCTGAACATAACAATGGTGTTTATGCCACCTTGTTTAACAAGATCAACTTAAGCCCAGTTACTGAGTTGGGAGGTATCGAGGTTTTCCAGAATTCTGAGGCGCTGTCTGAGGTCTCGGCTGATGAGCGGGTAACGGCCGCCGTGAATGTCTTTTTAAAGTTGATTAAGCAATCTACACAAAAAGTCGAGCGGCTGGACAAGATTCTGCTGGACGAGCACATCGCTTTGCTGGATATGCAGATCAGTCGCCAACTTGACGTGGTCATGCACCATCCTGACTTTCAACGCGTTGAGTCAACGTGGCGTGGCGTGAAATCGCTGATCGACCAGACAGACTTCCGTCAAAACGTTCGTATAGAACTGTTGGATATCAGCAAGGATCACCTGGTGCAGGATTTCGAGGATGCTCCGGAAATCGCCCAGAGTGGTTTGTATCTGCATACCTATACTCAGGAATACGATACCCCGGGGGGTGAGCCGATTGCCTCGGCCATCTCCAACTACGAATTCGACCGCAGTCCTCAGGACATTGCCTTGTTGCGCAATATTTCAAAAGTGGCCGCCGCTGCGCATATGCCGTTTGTGGGTTCCGTAGGCCCGGCCTTCTTTGGCAAAGATTCTATGGAAGAGGTCGCCGCGATAAAAGACATCGGCAATTACTTTGACCGTGCCGAATACATCAAGTGGAAGGCATTGCGTGACAGTGATGATGCACGCTATATCGGCTTGGTCATGCCACGCGTTCTGGGTCGGCTGCCCTATGGGCCCGACACCGTTCCCGTACGCAGCTTCAATTACATCGAAAGCGTAAAAGGGCCAGATCACGACAAGTACCTGTGGACCAATGCGTCGTTTGCCTTTGCCGCCAACATGGTCAAGAGCTTCGTCACCAACGGCTGGTGCGTGCAGATTCGTGGGCCGCAATCGGGCGGTGCCGTCACTGAGTTGCCGATCCACCTCTACGACTTGGGCACTGGCAATCAGGTCAAGATCCCTTCCGAAGTGATGATCCCGGAAACGCGCGAGTTTGAATTTGCCAATCTCGGTTTCATCCCACTTTCGTACTACAAGAACCGCGACTATGCGTGCTTCTTCTCGGCTAATTCTGCGCAAAAGCCCGCGTTGTACGACACGGCCGACGCCACCGCCAACAGCCGCATCAACGCGCGCCTGCCTTACATCTTCCTGCTGTCTCGCATAGCCCACTACCTGAAGCTAATCCAGCGCGAAAACATCGGCACCACCAAGGATCGTCGCCTGCTGGAACTTGAGCTGAACAAATGGATCGGCGGTCTGGTGACTGAAATGACTGATCCGGGCGATGACCTGCAAGCCTCGCACCCGCTGCGGGATGCGAAGGTGACGGTTGAAGACATTGAGGATAACCCCGGCTTCTTCCGTATCAAGTTGTACGCCGTGCCGCACTTCCAAGTCGAGGGCATGGACGTGAATCTGTCACTGGTTTCGCAGATGCCCAAGGCCAAAGCCTGATTCAGTCGTAGGGAAACGATGCCATGAAGATCGATCGCCCTCTATGGGCCGCCGGGGCGTTGCTGTGTCCGCAGCAATTCCAGCAGCAGGCGCGCTGGGAGGCTTGGACTAACGAGCGGCTCGCTCAACTGACCCTGGCGCACCCTTGGGGTGTCCAGGCCGTTGAGTTTGACCCGGAGGCTTTACGACTGGGCAAACTCAAGGCGACTCGACTGCGCGTGCGAATGCCGGATGGTACGTGGATTGACACTGAGCAGGTGGACCGCCTGCCTCTTGCCTTGGAGCTGGCGCAGTTACTGGCTGACGATGATCAGGAAGCGTTGTTGCATTTGGCCTTGCCGCTGGAGCAGGCCAACGGCAACAACTGCTTGTTTGAGGGCGGCAGAGTTGATCGACCGATGCGCTATCGCCAGTCGTGGCGCGAGGTGCAGGACATTTATGCCGACGAGGTGCAGTCGATCAGTGTGCTGGAGCACGCGCTTAGCCTGCGTCTGCACAGTGACGACAACGCTGATTACCTGACGTGCCCGGTCGCGCGTCTGGTGCGTGATGGGCAGGGCGCCTGGAGCCTGGATCCTGCCTATGTGCCGCCGCTATTGAGCTTCGCTGCCCATGCAGGGTTGTTGAACCAGTTGGACAACCTGTTGACGCAGCTATCGGCCAAGCGGCAACGGCTTATGGGCATGCGCCGGGAAAGCAACCAGCGCATGGCCGACTTTGCTGTGGCTGATGTATCGCTGTTCTGGTTGCTCAATGCCTTGAATACCTATCAGCCGGTATTGGCGGATCTTCAGGCATTTCCCGCACGGCACCCCGAGCAGGTCTATCAGCAGTTGATAAAGCTGGCCGGCAGTCTGCTGACGTTCTCATTGGAGCACGATATCGACAAGATTCCAGCTTACCGGCACGAGTCTTTGGAGACGGTGTTCCCACCATTGATGCACACCATTTCCCTGTTGCTTGAAGCCAGCCTGCCGTCGCGGGTCATTGCTTTGGAGCTGGAGGAGCATGGCGCCAATCGCTGGCAGGTCACGTTGAACGACCCTCGGCTGCGCGAGCGTGATGGTGCTGATTTCTATCTGTCGGTGCGCTGCCGACTACCGGCGGCGCAGCTGCAGGACCAGTTCCCACGTCTGTGCAAGATCGGTACGCCGGACGAGGTCAATTACCTGGTCAACGCGGCGCTCGACGGTATTCCGCTGCAATCCCTCAGCCATGTACCGGCGGCGATTCCATTGCGTCTGGAAAACCAGTATTTCGCGCTGGACCTTGATCATTCAAAGGGGCAGGCGGTGCTGGACGAAGGGGTATGCGCTTTCTATGTGCCAAGCACCTTGGCCGACGTGAAACTTGAACTGTTTGCGGTGCTGCGCTCATGAACCTGACGGCTTCCAAAGAACACACAGCAGTGGCTGTGGATATCGATGCGCTGTTGCAGGACACCTACCTGTTGGTGGTCGAGTTGCGCCAAGGCGCCTCCGTGCCGCGCAGCCAGGACCTGTCGCAACTTTGTGTTGAGCAGGTTGAACACGTTCGGCAGCAGTTGAAACTGGCGGGTCTGAGCCAACGCAGCATAGACCACATCAGTCATGCTCAGTGCGCGTTGCTGGATGAAACCGTACTCACTTGCGCCGAAGGTGACGCGCACGCCTCCTGGGCCAGCGAACCGTTGCAGACCAAGTTTTTTAATCGCCATCAGGCGGGCGAGTTTCTGTACGAGGACATGCGCGACGTCTTGCGCGAGCCTGCGCCCGATCGGCAGGTGCTGACGGCCTTTCAACGGGTACTGATGTTGGGGTTTCGTGGGCGCTATCGTGATCTGAGTGATCCCGAGCGTGAGCAGTTATTGGTTGACCTCAGTGCACGGACCATTCCACTTCGGGTCAGTCAAAGCCTGATAACCCAGGCGAACGGCAGTGAGCTGATCGCAGGCCTGGCTTGGCTGCGCTCACCTCTGGTCCATGTAGTGGCCGTGGGGATGTTGCTTGCGGCCACATGGTGGGGAATGGATCACCTATTGAGCGGCGCAATTGCCTCGCTCTTGCCTGATCAGGCGTGAGGGCCAGATGACCTTCAACCTGTATCGAATACTTTACCTGTGGGCAGGGGCACTGGTCCTGGCTTTGCTGGCCATCATTCCGCTCGCGATATGGGTACGTGCCCTCGGCGTGTTGATAGCCGTGTGTTGTGTTGCGTGGGCCTGGGTATCGCTGCGTCACCGTGTCGAACGGCAGCGCGGGTCGGTACGCCTGGCCGATAACATGGCCCTGCCTGCGGCGTCGTTCCGTCACCCCGTCGTGCTGGTTTGCGGTGATGGCCTGGAGGGCCTATTCGGCATTGTTCCAGCCGAGCATTTGGCCCTGCGTGTCACCGAGCAAGGTTGCTATGTGCGCGTGCCCAGCCTGAAGCAGCTGCCGGTCGTCACCGATAGCGTCCTGGCCTTGCGCCCAGGCTGGGGAGGGCAACTTGGCGTGATGTTCACCGTCAACCCCGGCGCCCATAGCGATGGCGCGGTACTCGCCGGTCAAGTGCGTGCCTTCAATCACCAGGTGGCCTTGGCACGCAAGCGCGGCATTGCGCTGCCGCTGTTGCTGGTGAGCTACCTGCAAACCTTGCAGGGCGAGGAGCCTTGGTTCAGTTGGAACAACGGCCAGGCCGAGGCCCGTGTGCGTGATGCGGGGGCCTGCGTCAGTTTGGATGAGTGGCAGCAGCAAATCACTGGCTCGTCCATACAGGCGGCTCGGATGCACGCGAGTGTGCAGCTGAACAGCGTTGTGGCCTGGCTGCATGACGCCGTGCTGCCACACCTCGGCACTCGCAGCTCTCCAGGTTTGGCAACTATCTGCGCAGTCAAGTTGGTGCCGGCATTGCCTTATGCCGTGAAAGGGAGCCTGTGGCAGCAATGGTTACGCAGCAAAGTGGCGCTGATTGACAACAGGCCGGTGGTGACGGATGCGGTCTTGCCGTTCCCGGACGCGTTGCTCAGCCTGTTCCCGCTCGGTCCGCTGCGCTCCCCGGTACATCGCGCAAGCATTGCAGCAGTGTGGTTATTCGCCGTCGCAGGTGTAGTCGCACTCGCAAGCTCAGCGTGGCAGAACACCTTGTTGGTGCGTCAGGTCAGTGACGATCTACGGCGTTATGCGGCCATTCCACAGCCGACTCAGCGTGAGCAGCGCGGGTTTCTTTGGCGTGAAGACGCGGTGACCGTCCTTCGCCAGGATGCCCAGCGCCTGGACGCTTACTACCGGCACGGCGTGCCCTTGGCATTCGGCCTGGGCCTGTATCGCGGCGAACGCCTGCGCGCCCCGCTGCTGGCAGTGCTGGCCGCGCATGTTGAGCCACCGTCGACCACACCGCCCACGCGAATTGCCAACCCCGTACGGCTGGACAGCCTGTCGCTGTTCGCTACCGGCAGCGCCCAGCTCAAGCCGGATTCGACCAAAGTCCTGATCAATGCGCTGGTCGGCATCAAGGCGCAGCCAGGCTGGCTGATCGTGATCGCCGGGCATACCGACGCTACCGGCGACTCACATAACAACCTTCGGCTATCTCACGCCCGTGCCGCCGCCGTGCATGCCTGGATGCAGCAGATGGGCGGCATGCCCGACAGCTGTTTTGCGGTGCAGGGCTTCGGCGCCAGCCAGCCGATCGCCAGTAACGACACCGAAGCGGGGCGTGCAGCCAATCGCCGCGTAGATATCCGTCTGGTACCGGAGGCAGGGGCGTGCGTGCTCTCTACCGCGGAGCCGGACAGGCAACCCCCTGTCGTATCCCGCGACAGTTAAATTTCCAAGAAAAGGAGCTTCACATGGCAATTCCCGTTTACCTCTGGCTGCAAGACGACGGCGGCGCAAGCATCAAAGGTTCGGTGGACGTGCAAAAGCGCGAAGGCAGCATCGAAGTGGTTGCCCAGGACCACAGCCTGTACATCCCCACCGACAACAACACCGGCAAGTTGACCGGGACGCGCGTACATACCCCGTTTCTGTTTTCCAAGGAAATCGATTCGTCCAGCCCTTACCTTTACAAGGCCGTGACCACCGGGCAAACCCTCAAGAGTGCTGAGTTCAAGTGGTATCGCATCGACGACGCCGGGGAAGAAGTCGAGTATTTCATCACCAAACTGGAAAACGTCAAGGTGGTGAAAGTCGCACCGAAAATGCACGACGTCAAAGACCCAGCCAAAGAGAAGCACAATCACCTGGAGCAGGTCGAGTTGCGTTACGAAAAGGTCACCTGGACCTACAAGGACGGCAACATCATCCACTCCGATTCGTGGAACGAACGCCAAAGCGCGTGATAAGCACGGAGCCGCAGGCGTGCTTTCGCCTGCTGGCTGCCGGTGTGCTGGGTTGAGCGTCCGTTCGCGGGCGTTCAGCCAAACACATCGAGTTGCACAACCCCGGCTGGTTTTATCGACGACACACCCTGATCCCCGCACAAGGATGTAACCGTATGGCACCCAATTCCACTCGCTTGCTTCGCCGCCTCAACCCCTACTGCGCCCAGGCATTGAGTGCAGCGGCCTCGCTGTGCCAAAACCGTGCGCACGCACAGATCACCATTGAACACTGGCTGCTCAAGTTGCTGGGGCAGGGAGACGGTGACCTGACCGTGATCGCGCGTCGTTACGAATGGAATATGGAGACGCTGTGGTACGGGCTGCTTGAACACATTGATCAACTACCTCGCAGCGTGCAGAGCAAGCCGCAACTGTCGGAGCCATTGCAGCAACTGATCAAAAACGCTTGGTTGCGGGCCTCGCTGGACGACAACAACGACAGCTTGCGTTCCGTACACCTGCTGAGCGCGTTGATGGAAACGCCCAGCTTGTTGGTGTGTGAAGCCGCATGGCCACTGCTCAGCCTCAGTGAGGCTCAGTTGCAGCGCCTCTTGGTGCTGTTGGATCAATCGTCCGAGGAACGCCCTGAAGTGCAGGGGGCAGTCGAGCCAAGCGATCCCGAAACGTCTTCAGGTGAGCTCGCCATACTCCCACCCAGCGCAACGAAAAAAGTGGAGGCGTTGCAGGCGGTGCTGGACAGGTTCACCCACGACCTCACTGCCAAGGCAGCGCAAGGGCAGATCGACCCGGTGTTTGGCCGTGACGACGAAATCCGCCAGGTCATCGACATCCTCAGCCGCCGTCGCAAGAACAACCCGATTCTGGTGGGCGAGCCCGGTGTCGGCAAGACCGCACTGGTCGAAGGCCTGGCGTTGAGCATCGCCCACGGTATGGTGCCCGACAGTCTCAAATCAGTCAGTGTGCGCACCCTTGACCTTGGCTTATTGCAAGCTGGCGCAGGCGTCAAAGGCGAGTTTGAACAACGGCTGAAAAACGTGATCGACGCCGTGCAACAGTCCGAACAACCGGTGCTGTTGTTCATTGACGAAGCCCACACCCTGATCGGTGCCGGCAACCAGGCTGGCGGCGCCGACGCGGCCAACCTGCTCAAGCCCGCCTTGGCCCGAGGTGAGTTGCGCACCATCGCTGCGACCACCTGGAGCGAGTACAAACAGTACTTCGAGCGCGATGCTGCCTTGGAAAGGCGCTTCCAGATGGTCAAGGTCGATGAGCCGGATGATGCCAACGCCAGCCTGATGTTGCGTGGCCTCAAAGGGCGCTACGCCACTCATCATGGCGTGCACATTCAGGATGCGGCCGTGCAGGCTGCGGTCAGCCTGTCGCGCCGCTACCTCACCGGTCGCCAGTTGCCCGATAAAGCGGTCGACCTACTGGACACCGCCAGCGCCCGAGTGCGCATGAGCCTGGACTGCGAACCGCAGGCGTTGATCCGCCTGAGTGCCCGGAAAGTGGCCTTGGAGCTGGAGGGCCAGGCGCTGGAACAGGATCAGCGCCTTGGCGGGCATGGTGCCAATGAACGCCTGGCGGTGATTGCCGCCCAACACGCCGAGCTGCAACGCCAATACATCGACCTGGAGCAGCAATATCGGCAAGAACTTGACCTGACCCAGCAACTGATCGATGCGCGTCAAGCGCAACCGTTGCAGCGGGAGACCTGCGCGCAGTTGCAGCGGCAGTTGAACTATGTCCAGGGCAACCAGCCGCTTCTGTCGCTGGATGTCGACGCGCGTAGCGTAGCGGAAGTCATTGCCGATTGGACCGGGGTGCCCCTGGGCAGCTTGCTCAAGGACGAACAGGCCAACCTGCTGATGCTGGAGCAGCAATTGGGCGAGCGTGTCATCGGGCAGACGTCGGCCTTGAGTGCCATGGCCCAGCGCTTGCGCGCGGCCAAAACTGGCCTCACCGATGACAAGGCGCCGCTGGGCGTGTTCCTGCTGGTCGGCACCAGCGGCGTGGGCAAAACCGAAACCGCCCAGGCCCTGGCCGACAGCCTGTTCGGCGGCGAAAAATCACTGATCACCCTCAACTTTTCCGAATACCAGGAAGCCCACACCGTCAGCCAACTCAAAGGCTCACCGCCCGGATACGTCGGTTACGGCCAGGGTGGTGTGCTCACCGAAGCCGTGCGCCAACGGCCCTACAGCGTCGTGCTGCTCGACGAGGTGGAAAAGGCCCATCGCGACGTATTGAATTTGTTCTACCAGGTCTTTGATCGCGGCTTCATGCGCGATGGTGAAGGGCGAGAGATCGACTTTCGCAACACCGTCATTCTCATGACCTCCAACCTCGGCAGCGACCTGCTGCAAACCTGTGTACAGGATCAACCTGACGCACCGGACAGCGTGCTGCATGAACTGCTGCGCCCCATCCTGCGTGAGCACTTCCAACCCGCGTTGCTGGCACGCTTTCAGACCCTGATCTATCGCCCGCTGCAAGCTGACGCACTCAAGCGCATCGTGGCGATCAAGTTGGCCCAGGTCGCCAAGCGCCTGCAACGCCATTACGGCCTGGCGTGCCAGATTGACGACGCTCTGAATGACGCGCTGGTTGCCGCCTGCCTGCTACCCGATTCCGGCGCCCGCAATATCGACAGCCTGCTCAACGAGCAGATCCTGCCGGTACTCAGTCAACAGCTGTTGGAGCGCCGCGCGGCGCAGCAACGCACCCACGGCGTGCGCCTCGGCTACAGCGAGGATGACGGTATCAGCCTGCATTTCATCGATGTTCAAGACACGGCTCAGCCCGTTGCCCTGGAGGTGTGAGCATGCTTAATGGATTGCAAAACTTCTTCGACCACAGCCGGCACACCCTGAGTGTGCGCAACGTCGAGGCCAGGCTCGATGTTCTGGCTTTTGAAGGTCAAGAACACCTGAGCCAACCCTTCACCTATTGCGTGGAATTCACCAGCACCGAGCGTGACCTGGCTGCGGAAAGTATGCTCGGCCAGGACGCCAGCTTCAGCCTGCACGCCGCACCGCAAAAGCTGCCGGTCGCCGGGTTCAGCGCTCCTGAGGTCAAACCGCTGCGCACCCTGCAGGGTGTGGTTACCGGCTTCAAACGCCAGTCCGGCTCCAATGACCAGGCCACCTATGCGATCACCCTGCAGCCGCGCCTGGCCCTGCTCGGTCGTGGCCGGCAGTTTCGCGTCTACCAGCACCAATCGGTGCCGGAGATCGTCGAAAGCATCTTGCGTAACCGCCACGGCTTGGAAGGTCAGGACTTTCTGTTCAGCCTGAAACGCGACTACCCCAAGCGCGAACAGGTCATGCAATACGGCGAAAGCGACCTGGCCTTTATTGCCCGCCTGCTGGCCGAGGTCGGCATCTGGTACCGCTTCACCAGCGACGAGCGTTTGGGCATCGATGTGGTCGAGTTCTGCGACGATCAACGCCTCTACCAATTCGACATCGAACTGCCCCTTCGGCCGCAATCCGGGCTGGGCAGCAGCGGCCAGGATGCGGTGTGGGAACTGCAATCGAGCCACGAAGTGGTCGAACAGCAGGTGCATTTCCGGGCTTACCACCACCGCGATGCCGGCGCCCACCTGAGTGGTGAAATCGACCAGAGCCGGGGCGCGACCACCACCTACGGCGAGGCCTACCACTACGCCGAACCCTACCGCGTACTCGGCGATGCGCAGTCCCAGGACGAAGACCTGGAAGGCGAAAGCGGTTACTTCTATGCGCGTCTGCGCCACGAACGCTACCTGAACGGGCAGACCCAACTCAGCGGCATCAGCAGCAGCGCCACCCTGGCGCCGGGCCAGGTGCTCAAGGTCTCCGGCGGTGCGCCCCAGGCCTTCACGCCGGGTGCGGTGATCATCGGCCTGACCACCAAGGCCGCCCGCGACCAAAGCTTTGAGGCCAACCTCCAGGCCATGCCCTATTCAGAAACGGTGTGCTTTCGTCCAGAACTAAAGGAAAAACCGCAAATCGCCGGCACTGTCCCGGCCCGCATCACCAGCCCACAGGCCAACGACCCCTACGCCCATATCGACCTGGAAGGGCGCTACCGGGTGAACTTCCTGTTCGATCGCGACAGCTGGAAGGCTGGTGAGGAAAGCGTCTGGCTACGCCTGGCCCGGCCCTACGCCGGCGACACCCATGGCCTGCATTTACCGCTGATTGCCGGCACCGAGGTAGCCATCGCTTTCGAGCAAGGCGACCCGGATCGCCCCTACATCGCCCATGCTTTGCACGACAGCCAGCACGTGGACCACGTTACCCTGCGCAACGACAAGCGCAACGTGCTGCGCACCCCGGCCAACAACAAGCTGCGCATGGACGACACCCGCGGGCAGGAGCACCTCAAACTCAGCACCGAACACAGCGGCAAGAGCCAGCTCAACCTCGGCCATCTGGTGGATGCCGAGCGCCAGCCTCGCGGGGAGGGCGCGGAACTGCGCACCGATGGGCATGCCGCGATCCGTGGCGGCAAAGGCCTGTTTATCAGTGCCGACGCCCAGCGCCGCGCGCAGGGGCCGATGCTGGAGATGACTGCTGCCGTGGGCCGGTTGCAGCAAGCCGGCGAGCAGTTGCAGGCCCTCTCGGTGGACGCCGAGGCCAGCCAGGCCGATCCGGCGGATGTGCAGGCACAACTGAATCTGCTGCAGCAAAACCTGGAACAGCTCAAATCGGCGGTGCTGCTGCTCAGCGCCCCCCAGGGCATCGCGCTGACCAGCGGCCAGCATCTGCAACTGGCCGCTGAGCACAACCTGATGCTCAACGCTGGCGGCCAGGCCGATATCAGTGTGGTCAGGCGCCTGTGCATGGGCGTGGGGAAGGGGCTAAGCGTATTTGTGCGCAAGCTGGGCATCAAGCTGATTGCCAACCAGGGCGCGGTGAGCATCCAGGCCCAGAACGACAAACTGGAGTTGATGGCACGCTATGGGCTGGAGGTCACTAGCACAGAGGACGAGATCCGCATTACGGCCAAGAAGAAAATCACCCTCAATGCCGGCGGCAGCTACATCACCTTGGACCCGTTCAGCATCGAGTCGGGCACCGAAGGGGATTACATCGTCAAGTCGGCGAGCTACGAGTACGTGGTGGGGGCTGCCAAACAAGTAGCGCAGATGCCACAACTTCCCCCGGTGACTGAGTATGACGCTGACTCTTTGAGTTCGACGGTTTTCTCGGGATGACTTCTTTTCGTGACCAGGAGGGAGCGCACCATGGTTGATGGTGTTTTCAAACGGCTTGCCAATATATTTAGCCCCAGTGATTCGAAATCGGAGGGTATGCGTCCGGCCAAGTCATCTACCCAGCCCCGCAAAGCCAAGACATGGTGTGCACTTAAATTTAAGTGGGCACCAGTTCTAGCCTTTTAAGCGGGTATTTCATGCAGCCACAACGCCGTTCTTAC
>NZ_JCBCUR010000030.1:0-34733 GCF_059862305.1 Pseudomonas sp. MF09156 | reverse complement strand
CGTGCTGCTGGAGCGGCTCAACCAACGGCCGTTCAAGAAGCTGCCGGGCTCCCGGCAATCGGCCTTCGCCAGTCTGGATCGCCCGGCCCTGCGCCCGTTGCCGGAGCAGCCCTACGTCTATGCCGAGTGGAAGAAGGCGCGGGTGCACATCGACTATCACGTCGAGGTCGACGGGCATTACTACTCGGTGCCGTATCAACTGGTGAAGAAGCAGCTGGAGGTGCGCCTGACGGCGCGCACGGTGGAGTGCTTCCACGCCAACCAGCGGGTGGCCAGCCACGTACGCTCCCGGCATAAAGGCCGGCACAGCACGCAAACCGAGCACATGCCCAAGAGCCATCGCGAGCACGCCGAATGGACGCCACAACGGCTGATCCGCTGGGCCGAGCAGACCGGGCCGAACACCGCCGGCGTGATCGGCCACATCCTCGAGCGGCGCGTCCATCCGCAGCATGGCTACCGCGCCTGCCTGGGCATCCTGCGCCTAGGCAAGCACCACGGCGAGGAGCGCCTGGAGCTGGCCTGCCAACGCGCCCTCAGCCTCGGTGCCTGTAGCTACAAGAGCCTCGAATCGATCCTGCGCCAAGGCCTGGAAAACCTGCCACTGGCCCAGCAGCACCTGCCGCTACTACCGGACGACCACGCCAACCTGCGCGGCCCCGGCTACTACCACTGAACCCAAGGAACCCCACCATGCTGCCCCATCCGACCCTGGACAAGCTGCAAACCCTGCGCCTGCACGGCATGCTCAAGGCGCTGAACGAGCAACTGAAAACCGCCGACATCGACAGCCTGAGCTTCGAAGAACGCCTCGGCCTGCTGGTCGACCGCGAGCTGACCGAGCGCGACGACAAGCGCCTGAGCAGCCGCCTGCGCCAAGCACGGCTCAAGCACAACGCCTGCCTCGAGGATATCGACTACCGCAGCCCGCGCGGGCTGGACAAGGCGCTGATACTCCAGCTAAGCAGCGGCCAGTGGCTGCGCGACGGCCTCAACCTGATCATCGGCGGCCCCACCGGCGTCGGCAAAACTTGGCTGGCCTGCGCCCTGGCCCACCAGGCCTGCCGAGACGCTTACAGCGTGCGCTACCTGCGCCTACCGCGGCTGCTGGAAGAACTGGGCCTGGCTCATGGCGACGGCCGCTTCGCCAAGCTGATGAGCGGCTACGCCAAGACCGACCTGCTGATCCTCGACGACTGGGGCCTGGCCCCGTTCACCGCTGAACAACGACGCGACATGCTGGAGCTACTGGACGACCGCTACGGCCAACGCTCGACCATCGTGACCAGCCAGATGCCAGTGGACAGCTGGCACGAACTGATCGGCGATCCGACCCTGGCCGACGCCATCCTCGACCGGCTGGTGCACAACGCCTACCGGATCAACCTGAAGGGTGAATCGATGCGCAAACGGGCGAAGAAATTGACGACGCCGGGCACCTCGGACTAACAATGCCAGCCCTGCGTCGCTGCGCTCCGACTGCCCGGCCGAATGACCGTGGAGTGGGTGGCCGGATGTGCGTGGAATACCCGGCCGGATAAGCCTGGACTGGGTGGCCGGATGGCGTGGAATCCGCATTGTTGCCCGCAATCCGTGCCCGCTGACTGAATGGCCAAGTCTTCGTAAACGTCCGCGCATGAATGTCCGTTACTGGCCGATTCTGTTGAAAAAGTCCCTTTGCAATTTCTTCCCACAAAAGAGCGTTGCCTACGTTGAAATCTGAACCGTACTGGAGACAAAACAACCTTGGTTTTCACGCAGCAACGCCCAAATCGTGCGTTTTTGAGCTCTGGAAAGGCGGCTCCGGCCAAGACCGACCTTTTCAACAGAATCGGCCGGTTGTTACCTGTCGCGACCGGCAGCTTCGGGCCGATTCTGTTGAAAAAGTAGGTTCTGCGGCAGCAAGGCGGTCGGATGTGCCTGCTGTCGAAGTGGCTGCAAGCCACTTCAAGTTGCCTTCCGGCGTTTCACTGAGCGTCCTTGCTCAGGTTTAAGGGTTAATTTGAGGGTTTCTGCTCGTAGCAGGCGTACCTATCCCGTCAGCGGTGGCCCTTGAGGCAAAAGCTTGGCCATGCGGCGCAGGTTCTGCACCATCGCAGCCAAGGTGAATTCGTCAGTGGCACCCGTTAGGCCACGCAGTCGTAAACGGTCGAGTTTCATGATCCGTTTGAGGTGGGCGAACAGCATCTCCACCTTCTTACGTTCGCAGCGAGAGACGAGGTATTCCGGTGTCTTGGCGATGCGCCTGGCCACATCGCGGGCAGCCTCATGGATGCTGCGGACGATCTTCCGATTCGGAGTGTTGGGGCAGCATTTCGCTTTCAACGGGCAGGTGGCGCAGTCGGTTTGGCTTGAGCGGTAAATGATGGTGTTGGCCTTGGTTACCCGCGATCTTTGCTGGGTGAAGGCGCGCCATTCACTGCGTAGCGGTTTGCCGGCTGGGCAGCGATATTCATTGGCGTCCTGGCTCCAGTGAAAGTCGTTACTGGAGAGGCTGTCGTCCTTGCGCTCGGTCTTGTCCCACACCGGCACATGCGGTTCGATGTCCTTTTCTTCGACCATCCAGGCCAGCATCGGGGCGGTGCCATAAGCGGTATCGCCGATAAGGCGTTCCGGGGCGAGATCGAACTGCGCTTCGACACGCTCGACCATCGTCCTAGTCGAATCGACTTCGGCGGTACGGTGCGCCGGGGTAGCTTCCACGTCCATGATCACACCGTGCTCAGTGTCGATCAGGTAATTCGTGGAGTAGGCAAAAAAGGCCGGGCCACCTGGCGCTGCTGTCCAACGGGACTGAGGATCTGTGAGCGAAATTTTCTTGGGAAGAGCCTCAGCCAGCGCCTCTTCATCAAGGGCTTCGAGGTACTCGCGCACTGCGCGGCTGCTGAGCTTTGGATCGTTCCAATCGACCTCATCTCCCGCCACCCCACGTTGCCGGCTGGCATCCGCCTTAATGATGCTGGCGTCGACGGCGAAACCTTCACCCTTGACTAGGCCGGCTGCCATGCAGCGCCGCAGCACCTCATTGAATAACCAGCGGAATAGATCGCTGTCACGAAAACGCCCATGGCGATTCTTCGAGAAGGTCGAGTGATTGGGGACTTCGTCTTCCAGACCCAACCGGCAGAACCAGCGATAGGCCAGGTTCAGGTGCACCTCTTCGCACAATCGCCGCTCGGAACGAATGCCATAGCAGTAGCCGACGACCAGCATGCGCACCATCAACTCCGGGTCAATCGAGGGACGCCCGATGGGGCTATAGAAATCTGCCAGGTAGGCACGTAGATCACTGAGATCCAAGCACTGGTCGATGCTGCGCAGGAGATGTTGGGCCGGGACGTGATCTTCCAGATTGAACGAGTAGAACAGGCGCGGCTGTCCTCCCGGTAACTGTCCCATCATGCTGTTCGCCCCCACGCTCGCTGACAAAGCAATTTTGCCAACGGCATGGGGAGACCGCTACTTTTTCAACAGAATCGGCCAGCTTCTGCCTGTCTGACCGGCGGCTGTGGGTCATTTTCTGCCGAACACCAGCACTCCGCGAGCGCCCTCCTCCAGCCTCTCTGGCCTTGCCGATGCCCCCGACTGTGCCTCATCTCACCGTTCGGCAACCGCACAAGCCCGCTTCGAGTTATCCACAAAATCTGTGCATAACCCTTTCAATAAGATCCCAATCCCACGACGCATGGGGCCTCGGGTCCACCTGCTGGTTTTTTGATCACCGCTGAGTCCGCTGCCCTTTTGAGACTTCCCCGTAAAAACGGCAACACAGCGATTCCCATTGTTTGCTGACTCGACCTCGCGCAGTGGCGATGGTCTCGGCTCGACCTTGCCGAGAGCCGAGCCATGCACGCCATCCGTTCCTACTGCAGTTGCCTGCTGCTGGCCGCACTGGTGGCCGGCTGCGCAACACCTCCAGCGCCCTCTCCCGTTCCCGCTGAGGTCGCGGCTCCGGATCTGGATCAGGAGTACGTCCCGGTCGTTCGCTACGGCCGCTACACCCTGGTCGAGCTGACCCCGACGGCCGCCCAGCAGGATCTGCTGTTACAGGTGGTCGACGTGGCCATTCCCCGCACCCTACACGCCAGCGTCGGAGATGCGCTACGGCATGTATTGCGTCGCTCCGGCTACCAGCTCTGCAGCGGACGCGACACCGATGCGCTGGGCAGCCTCCCGCTGCCGGCGGCGCACTACCATCTCGGCCCGTTACAACTGCGCGATGCCCTGCGGACCCTGGCTGGGCCAGCGCGGACGCTGCACATCGACCACAGCACGCGCAGCGTCTGCTTCAGCCAGCCGGACGCAATACCTGTCGAAGCGGGGCCGGCCACCGTTGATAGCGTTCCCCTGCAAGGTGCAACTGGGGAGCCGCAGCCATGACGACGATGCCCGGCCTTGAATCTAGTCCTCACGGCCCCCTGATGCGTGTCGCCGTAGCCACCTGGCTGCTGCTCATCAGCGGCGCCGTCGCGATCAACCACGTTGCGCTGTCAGGTCTGGCGACCCAGGTCGAAACCAGCGCACCCAGCCTGCAGGTCGCCGCGCTAGAAAAGCGCCTGGCCGAACTGACCCAGCAGGTCGAGCACGTCCAGCAGCAGCCGGACGCCCTGCCCCAGGCGCGCTACGAGGCTGATCGTCTGGCGATGGAGAAGCGGCTCAGTGCGTTCGAGGAGTCGCTCGGCAGCCAGCCGGCAGCGGACAATCTGCTGCCGCTGCAAGCGCGCCTTGAGCAACTGGAAATGCGCCTCAGCGCACCTCCGCCTGCACCACCGACTCAGCCCCGCCAGCGCGCCGCGATACTAGCCAAACCCAAGGCCATCGAGCCGCCATTCCGAGTGATCGGCACGGAGCTGCGTGCCGGTGAGCAGTTCCTCTCAATTATGCCTGCTGCTTCGGACGCGCTCGCACAGGTTCGCCTGCTGCGCCCCGGCGAGACCGAGGCCGGCTGGCACCTCGAGGCTATCGAACCAAACACCGCTGTGTTCCGGCACGGTGACGATAGCCGTCGCCTGCCCATTCCGGCGCGATAGGAGGGTCAGATGAGGCCTCGCCGTATCGTTCCCACCCTGCTCCTCCTGCTGACCAGCAACCTGGCCCAGGGCGCGCCAACCCTCAGCAGCGACAACAGGCCCAGCCGCGAGCCGCCGTTGGCTCTCGAACGCGCCGACGAGCAGCATGCACGGGATTGGGGCCTGAGCGTCGAGGAATGGACGCGCTACCGCGATCTGATGCAGGGGCCGCTGGGGGTCTATTCGCCGCACATCGACCCGCTGACTGCACTGGGTATCGAGGCGCGCTCCGACCAGGAGCGGCAGCGCTACGCGGAGCTGCAGGTCGCGGCAGAAGCGCAGCGCGTCGAGAAACTGCTCGCTTACCAACGGGCTTACGACGACGCCTGGCAGCGGCTCCACGCCGATATGCCGCGCGTCATCCTGCCCGACGCCGGCCCGACGTTCTCGCCGGTGGTGCCAGCGGCGAGCGGACGGCTCGCCGTGTTCGTCGAGGACGCCTGTCCGACCTGCGATCAAGCCGCGCTGCGGCTGCAGGCCGCCGGCAAGGCGTTCGATATCTACGTCGTCGACAGCGGCGCCGACGACGCGCGCATCCGCGCCTGGGCACAGCGCATTGGCATCGAGCCGACCAAGGTGCGCAGCGGCCAGGTCACGCTCAATCACGACGCGGGGCACTGGCTTTCGTTGGGGCTGCCAGGCGACCTGCCGGCGGTCGTGCGCCAGGTCGGCGGGCAATGGCAGCGGCAGCCGTAATGTCGCTCCGCACTGCACTCGTGCTGCTGGTCTGTGTGCTGACCGGTACTGCTCAGGCGCGGGAAATCCCGCCACCGGCCTACCAGGTTGCCGCCCAGCGCGCCGGCATTCCCTCGACCGTCTTGTACGCCGTGGCACTGCAGGAGAGCGGCACCCGCGTAGGTGGCCGCCTGGTGCCGTGGCCGTGGACGCTCAACGTCGCCGGCACATCGCAGCGCTACGCCACCCGCGCCGAGGCCTGCACCGGGCTGCGCGAGGCACTCAGGCGCACACCAGCCACGCGGATCGACGCGGGGCTCGGCCAGATCAATCTCGGCTACCACCCGCAGCGCTACGCCCAGCTCTGCGACCTGCTCGATCCCTACCGCAACCTGGCCATCGCCGCCGAGATCCTGCGCGAGCAGCACGTCGCCGGTGAGGACTGGCTGCTCGCCATCGGCCGTTACCACCGCCCCGCCGGTGGTGCGCCGGCTGCGCGCTACCGCCACAACGTCAGCCAGCACCTGGCTCGCGTTCTGGGCGAACCCCGACCGGCCATCCGCTCCCGGAGGAACCTGCCATGAACGCCCTGCCCATCCTCGTTGCCTGCCTCTCTCTGCTGTGGCTGCCGGTGATCGCCCAGGCCGACGCGCTGATCATCGTCGACGATCGTGGCGGCACCTCGGCCTTGCCGTACTACGAGGCCCTGAACCTACAACCGCGCGCCGGAGTCAGCGCGCCGCTGATAGAGATGCCGCGTCCGCCAGTTGAAGCGGTCAACGAAGCGAGCATGCCCCCGGTGCGCTCCATGCGGCTGTCGCCCGGCGTTGTGGCGCGGCGCACGATCGAAGCGCCCGGGCTGCCGGCGTTTTTTCTCGTCGGCGACGACCAACGCTCGCGTGCCTGGCTGCAGCAGCGGGCGCCGCGCCTGCGCGAACTCGGCGCCGTGGGCCTGATCGTCAATATCAGCTCGGCCGAGTCTTTGGACGCGCTGCGGGCGCTGGTGCCAGGGCTGCCGCTGTCGCCGGTTACCGGCGACGACCTCGCCGAGCGCCTCGGCTTGCGTCACTACCCAGTGCTGATCACGGCCACCGGCCTCGAACAGTGAAGCGCCGGCCATGGCCCAACCCCACGCGATCGAGGTGCTGCTACGGCCAGCGGTGGAGCTGTACACCGTGGCGGTCTGCGCCGCCGCCGCGTTGCTGTCCCTGGTGGCCCCCTGGTCGCTCGCGCTGAGCCCAACGATTGGCCTGGGCAGCGCCCTGGCCTTCCTCGCCTTCGGCGCGATTCGCCTGCGCGATGCGCTGGTGATCCTGCGCTACCGGCGCAACATCCGCCGCCTGCCGCGCTACGTGATGACCAGCCGCGATGTGCCGGTCAGCCAGCAGCGGCTGTTCATCGGCCGCGGATTTCGCTGGGAACAACGGCACACGCACCGCCTGACGCAGACCTTCCGCCCCGAGTTTCGCCGTTACGTCGAGCCCACGCCCGCCTACCAGTTGGCGCGTCGCCTGGAAGAGCGACTGGAGTTCGCGCCGTTTCCACTGTCGCAACTGGCCAAGCTAACCGCCTGGGACATCGCACTCAACCCAGTGCGCCCGTTGCCGCCAGTCGGCGGCCTGCCGCGGCTGCATGGCATCGAGCCGAACGAAGTCGATGTCAGCCTGCCGCTCGGCGAACGGGTCGGGCACTCGCTGGTGCTGGGTGCCACCCGGGTCGGCAAGACCCGCTTGGCCGAGCTGTTCGTGACCCAGGACATTCGGCGGCGTAATGCGGCCGGCGAGCATGAGGTGGTGATCGTGTTCGACCCCAAAGGCGATGCGGACCTGCTCAAGCGCATGTACGTGGAGGCCAAGCGCACCGGTCGCGAACGCGAGTTCTATGTCTTCCACCTGGGCTGGCCGGATTTCAGCGCGCGCTACAACGCCGTGGGCCGCTTCGGAAGAATCTCGGAGGTGGCCACGCGCATCGCCGGGCAGCTCTCCGGCGAGGGCAATAGCGCGGCGTTCCGGGAGTTCGCCTGGCGCTTCGTCAACATCATCGCCCGCGCCCTGGTCGAGCTGGGCCAGCGCCCGGACTACCTGCTGATCCAGCGCCACGTGGTCAATATCGACGCGCTGTTCATCGAGTACGCGCAACATTACTTCGCCCGGCACGAACCCAAGGCCTGGGACATCATCGTGCAGCTCGAAGTGCGGCTGAATGACAAAAACATCCCGCGCAACATGATCGGCCGGGAAAAACGCGTGGTCGCGCTGGAGCAGTACCTGTCGCAAGTCCGCGTCTACGATCCGGTACTCGACGGCCTGCGCAGCGCCGTGCGTTACGACCGCACCTATTTCGACAAGATCGTCGCCAGCCTGTTGCCGCTGCTGGAAAAGCTCACCACCGGCAAAACCGCGCAACTGCTCGCCCCCAACTATGCGGATCTGGCCGATCCGCGGCCGATCTTCGACTGGATGCAGATCGTGCGCAAACGCGCGGTGGTCTATGTCGGCCTCGATGCCCTGTCAGATGCCGAGGTCGCCGCCGCTGTCGGCAACTCGATGTTTGCCGATCTGGTGTCGGTTGCCGGGCATATCTACAAGTTCGGCATCGACGAGGGGCTGCCCGACGCCCTGGCGGGTGCCCGGGTTCCGATCAACGTCCATGCGGACGAATTCAATGAACTGATGGGCGACGAATTCGTGCCGCTGGTCAACAAGGGCGGCGGTGCCGGGCTGCAGGTCACGGCCTACACCCAGACGCTCAGCGACATCGAGGCGCGTGTCGGCAACCGCGCCAAAGCCGGCCAGGTCATCGGCAACTTCAACAACCTGTTCATGCTGAGGGTGCGCGAGACCGCGACCGCCGAGCTGCTCACCCGCCAACTGCCCAAAGTGGACGTCTACACCACGACACTGGTCAGCGGCGCCACCGACAGCTCCGATGTGCGAGGGCCGACCGACTTCACCTCCAACGCACAGGACCGCATCAGCACCGCCAGCGTGCCGATGATCGAGCCCGCCCACGTGGTCGGCCTGCCCAAAGGCCAGGCCTTTGCCCTGCTGCAAGGCGGCCAGCTGTGGAAAATCCGCATGCCGCTGCCGGCCCCCGATCCTGATGAAGCCCTGCCCGAGGATCTCCAGCAGCTCGCCGGCTACATGCGCCAACACTATGCCGAGGCCGGCGACTGGTGGGACAACCAGGGCCTGCCAGGCCTGCAGGATCAGCCGCTGCCCGACGACCTGCTCGACGGCTTCCGCCACCTGGCCGATCCGGACACGGCCGTCGATGGCGAGGCACGGCCATGAAGGATCCAGCCGCCACCACCCAGCGCGAACAGGCCCGTCAGCAAGGCGTGTTCGCCAGCATGGTCACCCTGCCGCTGCGCATGCTCGGCGTGCTGATCGGCTCGCTGCTGTTGTCGATCCTCATCGAGTGCGCCGGCATGCACCTGTTCTGGCCCGACCAGGGCTGGCGTCATGCCCAGGGCATGCTCGACTACGAACTGAACCACCTCTCCACCCACTTCACCCGCAGCGCGGTGGTGCAAGAGCCGGGGCGCACCGCACATCAATTGGTTGAGAGTGCCTACCAATGGCTCTTCGTGAAGACCGGCCTGCTCGACTGGATGAGCCAGGCATCGGCGCGCTCGCGCTCGCGCGCCCCGAGTCATGGCGATGCCCGAGACGTCCGCTACTACATCAGCCAGGTCTACGTTTGGAGCGAGCGCTACCTGATCGCCGCAGCGTTCACGACATTGACCTTCATGGTGCGGCTGCTGGTCTTGGTGCTGACGCTGCCGCTGTTTCTGCTGGCCGCCTTCGTCGGCCTGATCGATGGCCTGGTGCGCCGCGATATTCGCAAGTTCGGCGCCGGCCGCGAGTCGGGTTTTATCTACCACCGCGCCAAAGCGAGCCTGATGCCGCTGGCCGTCCTGCCGTGGATCCTCTACCTCACCCTGCCTGTGAGCGTGCACCCGTTGCTGGTGCTGCTGCCGAGCGCGGCGCTGCTCGGCCTGGCGGTGAACATCACTGCGGCAAACTTCAAGAAGTACCTATAGCGCGGCAGCGGTCGCTCATTTGTCTGCGGCCTCGACCCGTTGCGCCGCCAGCACCTGCTGGGCCATCTGCTCGATGAAGTCGAAGACCTCTTCCGCAACTCGGTACTGATACTGCTTGCGCCGGTTGTTGGAGACGATCCCATCATTGGACAAGCACATCATCACCAGGTTGGCGAGATCACTCCCACGCAGGTCGTAGCGTTCGTCCACGGCCCGGTAGACCGTGTCGTAGCACGCCAGGAAGGCCGTTTCCTTGTGCAGCTCGACTTCAAGCGCCACCCTGGCCATCTCCAGGGTGAAGGCAACGCAGGGCGTCGCATCCCAGAAGCGATACACCGCGTTGTCCCCGCGGAACTCGAAACCGTACTGGCCGAAGTCGATCCACTGCACGTCCCAGAAATCACGCACCGGCCGGGAGAAGGACTGCAGCGTCTCCAGATACTGGCGTTCCTGGCGTTTCATCGCCACCGAAACGGGTAACAGCAGCCCGTTTTCCAGCGCGCCGGCGCGGCACAGCGCTTGGTGGATCAGGAACCGAGACAGACGCCCGTTGCCGTCCATGAAGGGATGGATGAGTACGAAGCCAAACGAGATGATGCCGGCGGCCACCAGTGGATCGATCTGGGTCGGGGCCTCATTGGCAAACCCCATCAGGCTCTCCATCAGTTCCCGGCAGAGCTCCGGGGGTGGCGGCAGATATGTCACCCCGACGGCCCCCTGGGTACCATCGGAGAGGTGGTTCTGCTCATGCCTGAACGCTGCAGCCATATCGAGGGGGTTGGAGACCGTCGCGTTCTGCAGGTTCACCAGGTAGTCCTCAGTCAGCGGCTGGCGCTCATGGGCCTGGCGCAACAGCTGGATGAAACGCCGGGATTTGTCCTCCGTCGGCGCCTCCCGCTCGATGGCGAAGGAATCCTTGGTCTCGTGCAGGTAGGCCCAGTTGAGCGCCCGGTCCATCATGATCGGGGGCAGCGATTCGATGAAGACTTTGGCCCGGCCGAGGATGTCATGGGCCAGCAGCTCGGTGATGAGCGGGGTGCGCTCGACCGTAGCGCAGTAGGTAAGATCGCCCAGACCGTTGAACTCGATGCGCCATTTCGCATTGCGCTCACCCGGCCGCGTGATGTAGCGCTCCGGATCAAACAGCGGGCTGTACGGCACCCGGACCGGGGCATGCTGCGCGATGGGCTCACCGGTAAAGGCTTCCCTGAGGTAACAGGCCTTCCGGATATAGATCCCGTTGGGCGCAGCCTGGTAGGCCTGCTCGAATGCTGCTGCCGGAATTCTCGGCAGCGCCTGGGCGAGTACCGCCAGGTTGATGCCCTCGTGCTTGAGGGCGAACAAGACGTGGCCAAGCAGATCATCCGGCGCCGGCGCGATAGCCGGCGGCACGGCCAAGGTGTGCCCGATGCACTCAATGCGCGTGACCGGCTGTACAATGGCAGGCAGACGGAGAGGTACCGCCGAGAGTCCCAGCTGCTGGATGAGAAGCGAGTAGCCCGCGGCGTTCATCACAAAATCCTTTCTTCGGTTCAGGTGGCCAGGATTTTCCTCACTCTAAAAGGAAAATCCTCATTTCCGACCATTATGCCGATTTTTTCCTCACTTTCCATCGCCTGAACGGCAGGTGCGGAATGGGCGCGTGTCGCACATGCGGGAAGCTGGCCGTCGGAAACCTGATTCGCACTTCGACGTGCGTCGACATCACCACGCCAGGGTAGCCAACAAGCCGATCACGGCCAATCCCGCATTGATTGCAGCATCGCCCGCGATTGCTGAGGAGCATCTCGCCATTGCTCGCCAATCGTGGATTGCCCCATGTCCAAGCGACTGCTCTCTCCAGCCAACAGGCATCACGCATCCGGTCTGATCCCGGCGCTGCTGCTCGGTCTGTGCCTAGCCGGTCACGCCAGCGCCGACGATGCCACGCCAGAGCATGCACGCCTCGCGGCCGCGCTGCGCCAACTCGACAACATCGAGCGCCTCGTCGCGCAACAAGCCGCACAGCCGCCAGACGAACGTGCCCGTTACCACTTCGACTACGGCCGTCTCGCCGCCGACCTGGAGCGCGTGCGCGGCGGTATTCGCGACTACCTGAAGCCCTCGCGTGCACAGCCGCGCGATCCCGCCGAGCTGCTCGGCGATTACCGCCAGCCTGCCGCCGCGCTCGACGCACAGGAGGCGCCATGAACGCCGCGCAGATCACCGCATTCCAGGCCAACAGCGGCCTCACCCCGACCGAAATGGCAACCGTACTGCTCGGTGCGGTGTTCGCCGTGCTGCTCCTGTGGGGTGCCTGGGCGATACGCAGCGCTTACCTCGGCTGGGCCGAAGAACAGCTGTCCCACCGTCAGTTCCTGGTCGTCGTGGTGCGCTTCGTCGTGCTGTACCTGGTGCTGACCTTATTCCTGCTCTCGTAAGAGGTCATCCTGATGAAGCCGCTCGCCCGTACTTTCCTCCCACGCGCCTTCACTGTTCTGGCGGCACTGCCGCTGTTCGGCGCGCTGTCGCCATTCGCCCAGGCCGCCCTGCCCACCCTGGAGAACCCATCGCGCGGCGTCGGCACGGGGATCCTGCAAACGCTGCAGAACTACGGCTACGACATCGTGATGCTGATCGCCCTGCTGGTGGTCGCCTCGATGTTCGTCGGCGTCTGCTACCACGCCTACACCCGTTACGCGGAGATCCACATTGGCCGCTCGACCTGGGGCCAGTTCGGCCTGACCGTGGCGGTCGGTGCCATTCTGCTGGTGGTGGGCATCTGGCTGCTGACCGAAGCCATCGGCGTGCTCTGAACCGAGGCCTGCCGAGATGGCTGAAGATATCCGCCTGGACGGGACGGTGCTGTTTCTGCCCCACCGCCTCAACCGTCACCCGGTGGTGGTGCGCGGGCTGACGGCGAATGAGCTGTGGGTCTGCGCAGGCTTGTCAGGGCTGATTGGCCTGGCGAGCGGCACGGCGCTGGCCATCCTATTCGCGATCATTGCCATCGTCCCCACGGCCATCCTGATTGCGGTCTGCGCAGGGATTTTCATCGGCGGCGGCGCACTGCGCCGGCTCAAGCGCGGCCGCCCCGAAACCTGGCTGTACCGGCAATTGCAGTGGTGGATCGCGCTCAACCTACCGCTGCTCGCAACCTTCACCGACGGCCATCTGCTGGTGACCCGTTCCGGTTACTGGACCACGCGCAGGAGCACGGCGTCGTGAGCCGGTTCAAGAACGAAGTGCTGCGGCTCGACGCCCACATCAGGACCCTGCGCATCGGGGCCAGCCTGCTGGTGATCTTGGCACTGGTCATGGGCATCGGCTGGTGGAGCGCGCCGCGCGACTTGACCATCCATGTGCCGCCAGACCTACGCTCGGGCAGTACGCGCCCGTGGTGGGACGTGCCGCCCGAGAGCGTGTACGCCTTCACCTTTTACGTCTGGCAGCAGCTGCAGCGTTGGCCGACCAATGGCGACGACGACTACCCGCGCAACCTGCACGCGCTGTCGCCCTACCTCACGCCCGCCTGCCAGGCTTTCTTGCAGCAAGACTACGAGTACCGCCGCAACAGCGGCGAGCTACGCCGGCGCGTGCGCGGCATCTACGAGATTCCCGGCCGCGGTTACGGCGACAACCCCACGCTGCGCGTGCGCACCATCTCCACCCGCGAATGGGTGGTGAACCTCGATGTCACGGCCGACGAGTACTACGCCTCGGAGCAGGTCAAACGCGCCCTGGTGCGCTACCCGCTGAAGGTCCTGCGCAGCGACGTCGACCCGCAGCGCAACCCATTCGGGCTGGTCATCGACTGCTACGAAGGCGCGCCGCAGCGCATTGCCAGCCCTGTCGATCCGGCGGCCACGCCCGCCCCTGCCCCGGAAAACACACCATGAACCGCTTCTTGCCCCTGGCCCTCGCGACGTTCGCGCTGGCCCCGTTCAGCATCGCCCAGGCCACCGAAATTCTACGCTGGGAGCGCCTGCCCTTGGCCCTGCCGCTGGTGGTCGATCAGGAACGCGTCGTCTTCGTCGAGCGCAATGTCCGCGTCGGCGTGCCGGCCTCGCTCGGCAATCGCCTGCGTGTACAGAGCGCCGCCGGTGCGATCTACCTGCTGGCCAGCGAGCCGATCGAACCAACCCGGCTGCAGCTGCAGGACGCCGATACCGGCACGGTGATTCTGCTCGACATCGCCGCCGAACCTGCCCAGGACGGTCAGCCGCCTCTGGAGCCGGTGCGCATCATTGAGGCAGTATCGGCCACATCACCCGCGACTGCCTCCGCGGCCGATGATGGCAGTGCCAAACCAGCTCCTGCACCGGCCACACCGCAGCCCGTGATCCTGACCCGCTACGCAGCCCAGAACCTCTACGCCCCGTTACGCACCGTCGAACCGGTGCCGGGCGTCACTCGCGCCACTCTGAGGCGCGACCTGCCGCTCGACACCCTGCTACCGACCCTGCCGGTACAGGCGCACGCGCTGGCGACCTGGCGCCTGGACAACCTGTGGGTCAGTGCTGTGCGCCTGCGCAACAGCGCCGCGCACTGGCTGGAGCTGGACCCGCGCGCGCTGCAGGGGCACTTCCTCACGGCGACCTTCCAGCATTCGACGCTGGGCCCGCGTGGCACGCCGGAGGACACCACCGTTGTCTACCTCGTCACCCGTGGACACGGCCTGGCACAAGCCCTATTGCCGAGCATTGCGCCCATCGACGCCGCCCTCAACCTACCCGTGCCATCACACCAGGGAGGCCGCGATGCACAGTAATGGCCTGCTCAAGTGGTTGATGATCCCCCTGGTGCTGTTGCTGGTGTTCGTCGGCGTCAAGCTGTTCTCCGGCGGCAACGACGCGCCCAGTACGCTGGAAGACGCAACCCGGCTCACTCCCGATGAAGCCAAAGCCCTCGGCATTGAGGGCGACACTCCGCGCGACACTGTGGCGACGCTGGTCGCCCAGGTTCGCCAACTGCGCACCGAGTTGCAGACCGCACTGAGTGACAACAAGGTGCAGCGCGACGAGAACCAGCGCTTGCGCCAACGCGAAGGGGCCATCGACCAGCGCATCCAGAGCGCGCTCGACAGCGAGCGCAACCAGCTGCACCAGGGCCGCCAGCAGCTCAGCAGCGAACGCCAGCAAACCCAGGGCCTGCTGCAGCAACTGCAGCAGCGGCTCGATGGCATCGGCACGGATGGCCACGCCGATCTGCCGGTCGGCCTGGGTCTTGAGCCCAGCGACGGCCTGCCTGGCGACACCCTGCGCTGGATCGAGCCGGAAGACCGGCGTGACGATGGCCAGCCGCGCACGGCCGGCAATGCCGGCAACTTCAGTTTTCCCACCAGTTTCGGGCCGGCGCAGAAGACGCTGGAAAGCACCGCCAGCTCCGCCGTCGACGCCGGTCGCCGCGCAGCGGGCGTAGCGGAGACGACGGCGGTTTACACCGTGCCAACCAACTCGACCCTGATGGGCTCGATCGCCATGACGGCGCTGATCGGCCGCGTCCCCATCGATGGCACCGTCAACGACCCCTACCCCTTCAAAGTCCTGATCGGGCGGGACAACCTCACCGCCAACGGCATCGACATTCCGGACGTGGCCGGTGCCGTGGTCAGCGGCACGGCCTCGGGCGACTGGACGCTGTCCTGCGTGCGCGGGCAGATCCGTTCGGTCACCTTCGTTTTCGAGGACGGCACCATCCGTACCCTGCCGAACGACGACGAGCGCGGCGGCAACCGCCAGAACAACGGCGGCAACAACACCCAGGACGGCATGGGCTGGATCAGCGACCCGCATGGCATCCCCTGCGTATCCGGCCAGCGGCGCAGCAACGCCCAACAATACCTTGGCTCGCAGGCCCTGATCACGGCGGCCGGAGCTGGAGTCGCCTCGCTGATCGACGCCGATAGCGGCCAGGTCTCCTATATGAGCAGCGACGGCTCGGTCGGCACCGTGGGCATCGGCGCCAACGAGGCCATGGGCCGCATCCTCGCCGGTGGCGTGCAGGACATGTCCGCCTGGGTCAACAAGCTCTACGGCCAGGCGTTCGCCGCCGTCTACGTCAAGCCCGGTGCCCAGGTAGCCGTGCACCTCGAACAACCCCTGACCCTCGACTACGACCCCGCCGGTCGCCGCGTCGATCACCGCCTTGGAGGGCTCTCCCATGCGCAAGAACTGGACTGACGGCCTGGCCCTGCTGGCCATGGCGCTGCTGCTCGGTGGCTGCGCCACCAGCAAGGAAGAACTGCTGCCACACGACGACACCACGATGCACGATATCTGGACCGTCGAGACCGGCGGCGGCAGCGCCCGGCACCTGCTCGATGCGCGTCAGGCCCTGCGCCGGCCGCTGAACGAAGCCGATCTACAGGCTGCGCTGGCCGTGCAGACCCGCTACACGCGCACGGCGGCCAACGAGATCTACCGGCAGTTCCACCGCCTGCCCAATCCCGATCTGCTGATGTACGTGTTCCCCCACCTGGCCGGCAGCGACCCGGTGCCGGTGCCCGGCTACACCACGCTGTTTCCCCTGTACCAGCGGGTGCAGTACGCCCTGCCCGGCGAACGGCTGGAGGACTACTGATGGCCTGGCCGCGGTTCAAGCGCCGGCCCCAGGCCAAGGCACCCGCCCCACCTGCAGACGCCTGGGCGCGCCACGTCGCCGAGTTGCACGCCCAGGGCCTGACCGAGCCCGGTGCTGCACAGAGCGCGCATCGGCCGGCTACCCAGGCCGATGAGCAGGCACTCTACGCGGTTGCCCCCTCGTTCACCAACCTGCTGCCGTGGGCCGAGTACCTGCCCGAGTCGCAGTGCATGCTGCTGGATGACGGCACCTCGGTCGCCGCCTTCTACGAACTGCTGCCGGTCGGCACCGAGGGGCGCGAACCGGCCTGGCTGCTGCAGGTGCGCGACACTCTGGAAAACGTGCTGCAGGATGCCTTCGACGAGCTGGAAGACAACCCCTGGGTCGTGCAGTTCTACGCCCAGGACGACCCCAACTGGGAGCGCTACCTCGACGCGCTGCGCAAATACGTTCAGCCGCGCGCCCAGGGCAGCGCCTTCACCGCGTTCTACCTGCGCTTCTTCGCCCATCACCTGCAGGCCATCGCCAAACCGGGCGGGCTGTTCGAGGATCGCACCGTCACCCGCCTGCCCTGGCGCGGGCAAACCCGGCGCACCCGGCTGGTCGTCTACCGCCGGGTCGGCCAGGCCCCGCAGCGCCGCGGGCAATCGCCCGTGCAGGCGCTCAACCGGGTGTGCGAGCGCCTCATCGGCAGCCTGGCCCATGCCGGTGTGCGCGCACGGCGGCTGGGCGCGGCGGACATCCACGCCTGGCTGTTGCGCTGGTTCAACCCACATCCGACCCAGCTCGGTGAAAGTGCCGAAGACCGCGAACGCTTCTATGCCCTGACCCGCTACCCGGACGAACAGGAGCCCGGCGAGGTCGAGCTGGCCAGCGGCACGGATTTCAGCCAGCGCCTGTTCTTCAGCCAGCCGCGCTCGGAGGTCGCCCAGGGTCTGTGGTACTTCGATGGCATGCCGCACCGCGCCATTGCCGTCGACCGCCTACGCAGCCCACCCAGCACCGGCCATGTCACCGGCGAAACGCGCAAGGGTGAGGCGATCAACGCCCTGTTCGACCAACTGCCGGAAGACACCATTCAGTGCCTGACGTTGGTCATCACCCCGCAGGACGTGCTCGAAGCGCACCTCAACCAGCTGGGCCGCAAGGCCGTCGGCGACACCCTCGCCTCGGAACAGACCCGCGCCGATGTACAACAGGCCCGCAGTCTGATCGGCAGCGCCCACAAGCTGTACCGCAGCGCCCTGACCTTTTACCTGCGCGGCCGCGACCAGGCGGAACTGGACGCTCGCGGCCTGCAACTGGGCAACGTGCTGCTCGGCGCCGGCTTGCAGCCGGTGCGCGAAGAAGACGAGGTGGCCCCGCTCAACACCTACCTGCGCGGGTTGCCCGGCGTCTACGACCCGGCAAAAGACCGGCAGCAGTGGTACACCCAGTTGATGTTCGCCCAGCATGCGGCGAACCTGGTGCCGCTGTGGGGGCGCAGCCAGGGCACCGGCCACCCCGGCATCACCCTGTTCAATCGCGGCGGAGGGCCGATCACCTTCGACCCGCTCAATCGCCTCGACCGGCAGATGAACGCCCATCTTTTTCTCGCCGGCCCGACCGGCTCTGGCAAGTCGGCCACGCTGAACAATCTGCTCAACCAGATCACCGCCATCTACCAACCGCGGCTGTTTATCGTCGAGGCGGGCAACTCCTTTGGCCTGTACGGCGATTTCGCCGCGCGGCTGGGCCTCAGCGTGCACCGGGTCAAGCTCGCGCCTGGCGCCGGGGTCAGCCTGGCGCCCTTCGCCGACGCGCAGCGTCTGGTGGAAACGCCCAGCCAGGTACAGACGCTCGATGCCGATGCCCTGGACGACGAGCACGCGGCGCTCGAGGGCGACGAGCAGCGCGACGTGCTCGGTGAGCTGGAGATCACCGCGCGACTGATGATCACCGGTGGCGAGGACAAGGAAGAAGCGCGCATGACCCGCGCGGATCGCAGCCTGGTCCGCCAGTGCATCCTCGACGCCGCGCGGCTGTGCGTGGACGCGCAGCGCACGGTGCTCACCCGCGACGTGCGCGATGCGCTGCGCGAGCGCAGCCGCGATACCAGCCTGCCCGAGCTGCGCCGGGCCCGGCTGCTGGAAATGGCCGATGCCATGGACATGTTCACCCAGGGCAGCGATGGCGAGATGTTCGACCGCCCCGGCACGCCCTGGCCCGAGGCCGACATCACCATCGTCGACCTGGCCACCTATGCCCGCGAGGGCTACAACGCGCAGCTCTCCATCGCTTACATCTCGCTGATCAACACGGTCAACAACCTCGCCGAGCGCGACCAGTTCCTCGGCCGCCCCATCATCAACGTCACCGACGAGGGCCACATCATCACCAAGAACCCGTTGCTCGCGCCCTACATCATCAAGATCACCAAGATGTGGCGCAAGCTGGGCGCCTGGTTCTGGCTGGCGACGCAGAACCTCGACGACCTGCCCAAGGCCGCCGAGCCGATGCTGAACATGATGGAGTGGTGGCTGTGCCTGGGCATGCCGCCGGATGAGGTGGAGAAGATCGCCAGATTCCGCGAACTCACCCCGGCGCAGAAAGCCCTGATGCTCTCGGCCCGCAAAGAGGCCGGCAAGTTCTCGGAGGGGGTGATCTTGTCGCGCAGCATGGAGCTGCTGTTTCGCGCGGTGCCGCCCAGCCTCTACCTCGCGCTCGCGCAAACCGAACCGGAAGAAAAAGCCGAGCGTTACCAGCTCATGCAGCAACACGGCATCAGCGAACTCGACGCCGCGCTCAAGATCGCCGAGAACATCGACCGGGCGCGTGGCATCACCTCACTGCCGCAGGACTGGATCATCCCGCAGCCGCCCCATTGAGGAATCCGCAGCATGTACAAACAGCCCATCTCTGGCAGAATCGGCCACTTCTCTGGAACCCGTCCCCTCGATATGCCGCTGCCCTACGACATCCTGCGTCTATTTACCTCAGCGCAGGGCTATCTCGTCGAGATCCAACACCTGGCAGGCCAGGCCGCTGCGGCACCCGCCACGCGGGAATGGCTGTGGGTCACGGATCGCTCCGTCACCAGCCTGCGTACCCTGCACACAGAAGGCAATACGCCGCAGGTGCACCATTTCCGTGAAGCACGGTTGCAGCTCAAAGGCATACGCGCACAGCTGGTGTGGCCCAACGGTGACCGCCATGCGCTCATGGCCTGTTCGATGCCGGCGCTGCCCGCCGCGCAACACCAGCTCATTCACAATCATCTGAGTTGAGGCGCGCCTCAGCGTCCTTGGTTGATCTGCTGCTCCAGCGCAGCCAGGCGCTCGATGATGCGTTCGAAGGGCAGCGTCTCGCCGTAGAACATCTGCGCGGCCAGCATCGCCTGATAGTCATCGCGCAGCGCGCCGAGCAGCGCCGCCTCCGGCACGAGCCGCAGCCCACCGGCCGCGCACCGGTCGTAGTGGCTGTGGCCACTGCGGTAGAAGGTCTCCTTGATGCTCAGCACATCGCGCAACAGCTCGGTGTCGGGCACGGCCTGACGACCGACGTCATGATCCGCCAGGCGCGCCAAGTCGTACCAGTGCCGCGACAGCCGCTCGGCACCTGCACGGATCTGCGGGCGATGGCACTCGACATGGATCAGCGTCGCCTTCTCCCAGAACGTTCGCATGGGCGACAGCACGACGACCTCCGCACTCGGAAACGCCAGCTCCGGCACATGCGTGGCCACGTCCGGCACGATGGCCAGCCTGTCCTGCGGCAGGGTCGCATTGCGGCCGCCAAACTCGATCAGCACGCTGGGGCGCAGGTAGGCATCCGTGTTGTCCACCGCGCTCGGGTAGTAGAGCCAGAGTTTTTCCGCATCCTCACTGACCTCAATGGCGATCTCCCTCCTCGGCAGCGCCTGAGCCAGGGCCTCGCGCAGCGCCGGCACCAGTTCCCCGGTCACATGCTGCGCCAAGGCGGCCTTGAGCTGGTCGGACAAGCGCCGGCGCTGGTTGCTGCCGAGGGTCGCCAGTTCCGGCACGTCATTGACCAGGCTGCGGTAATCGACGGTGACATCGATGTCCTCGGAGAAACGCTCGACGGCCTGATAGACCTTGGACAGCGACGTGCCACCCTTGAACGCCATCGGCTTGCGGCACGGCAGGCTGAACAGAAGCCCTAACACCTGACACAACCAGATGTCCTTCTCCAGGATTTCAGCCCGACGCCCCAGCACCGGGGCCAAGCCGTGCAACAGCTCGGCCTGCTCCGCCAGGGAAAGATCGAAATAGCGCTCGCTACCCTCAGCCATGCGCGACCTCGCCACGTTCATAGCTGCTCAGCGCCGCTACCATCCAGGCCGGCATCACCGCCTTCGCCTGGCGCAGCGCCTCAAACTCGCTGCCCGATAGCCTCTCGGCGATACGCTGGAAGGTCGCGGGTGTCACCTGATGCCGCCCCAGGTACCACAGCGCGGACAGCGCCTGCCCGGCAGCGCGCCCAGCCAGCACCAGCTTGCGCGGAGCCACGTGCTGCAGGCGCACAACCATCTTGCCCAAGCGCACCGTGCGCGACGAACCCGTGGTGTAGAACACCGGCTGCGCCGGTACCTGTGTCGAAAGTCCAAAGCGCCGCGCAGCCTCGGCGCCATGCACCTCGATGGTCGCCCCCTCACTCGCGGCAAGCGCTTGCGCCACCTTCTCCGGAGCCGGCATGGCTTTGATGCCGAAGCGCCCCACCTTGGGCACGCTATACAGGCCATGGCCGATACGCTCGATATGGCCAACCTTGGTTAGACGCATCAGTGTCTGGTCGACGGCCGCGCGCGAGCCCACCCCGGCGAACAGGGCTGGGGTAAAGGGCTCACCGGCAGGCTGTGCCGCGATGCGTTCTCGAATGGCCTGGGCTGTACTCATATCAACCTCCTGTTTGTTAGATATTCTTGCTAAAAATCTAACAATATGCAAGTTAACCGCTCCCTGTCGGTCGGCGGCTGCCCTGATATTGAGAGGCGAGCACAGGCTTCGCTGAAACGCTGTCGCCTGATGGAACCTCACTGCTCATGATGCTGATCGCCGTTGCCGGCGACCCAGGAAAAATCGGACACGCCGTTTTCCGATTCTTTGTCGTGCGCCTCGCCGCACTGCGTTCGACTGATGCAGCAAGTCGGTAGCCAGGGTCTTCAAGGCTATGGCGCTGCACTGCCGCGCTGACCCGCCTCGTTCGCCTCGCATCCCTGTGCGAACAGCCATCGCCAAGGCGGTGGTGGATGCCCAGTTCATCTCGACACCATCCCTATCGTCCTCGGAGAAAAGCCCTCCACGGGCGCACCTCCGGACTCTCCCACGGAGGTCTATGCCATGCTCACATCCCTAGCCCGTCTCGACTCCCCAGCAGAACCCTGCTCTGCATCGGTCCTCGCGTACGAGAACCGCATCATCGCGCAAGCCATTGCCATACTGGAACGCCGGCTGTTCGCCGACGGCCCGCCGATGTCGGATCCACAGGTCACCGGCGACTATCTGCGCCTGAAGCTGATGCCGGAACCCAGCGAAGTCTTCGTCGCCGTATTTCTGAATTCCAAGCATCAGGTCATCGCCTGTGAAACGCTGTTCAGAGGCACCATCGATGCCGCTCAAGTCCATCCCCGTGTGGTGGTTCAGCGGGCGCTGCAGCATAACGCCTCCGCTCTGATCGCGGCCCATCAACATCCGTCAGGCTGCTCCGCCCCCTCATCCTCGGATGAGCGCCTGACCCAGCGCCTGAAAAGTGCACTGGAGTGCGTGGACGTGCGCTTGCTGGATCACTTCATCATCGGCAAAGGCCAGCCGTTCTCGTTCGCGGCCAATGCTCTGCTGTAGTCCCTCGTCGCGACGCGACGCCTCCTCCCCACCTGCACAGAGTCGGCCGCCCACTCGGGCGTGCCGGCTCGCGATTAAATCGGCGCGCCGCGATTCCCGTTTGTTTGTCGTCGCGCCCTCGACCTGCGAGTCAACTGTCCGCACAGTCCACCTCAGGGTCCTTCGACATGCCAGCCAAACGTCCCTGCCTGCTTCCATTGCGCAAGCACCCACGTGCCACAGCGCTGTGCGCCGCGCTACTTTGCCCCCTGGCGCAGGCCGCTGACATCCTGGTCGTCACCGATAGCCAGCACCCGGTTCAAGCCGCCGATGGTGCTCGGCTGATCGAGCTGGACCACCCCGCACGCCTACAGGCCGAGCTGGGCGCCCATTTACCTGCCGATCCCTCGCGCGGCGGCACCCTGGTGCAACAGCGATTGAAAAACGGAGGCATCGAACTGCAACAACGCCTCGGCGCGGCCTATCAGGGGGTAGTCAATGCCTGGAGTCTTGGCGTGACAACGATTCCTGCGGTGATCGTGGATCACCGCTATGTGGTTTATGGCGAGCCGGACGTCGCCAAGGCGGTTGCGCTGATCGAAGCGCACCGAAGGACGCAGCCATGATGCGCTCTTCCCGCCTGCGCGCCGGCATCGCCACCATCTTGCTGACGACGGGAGCGCCGTCGATCGCGCTCACCACGGCGACCATTGCCGCCTCGACGCTCTCGCCGGACTGCCTGGAATACCGCGTGGTCGGCATCTGCTTCTGGCTGCGCTGCACGAGTTCCGGCTGCTCAGTGAAAACCTCGGTCAAGGTGCGCCACTTCGTGCCGGATGCGGTGGTGTCCAGCTACGCCAGCACTGGCGCCAATCCGTGGCTGGAGGTGCGGCCGATGAGCCAGCCCAACGCCACGGCACAGGCCGGCGGCGACGGCACGACCAACCACGACCACGAAAACAACCTGGCCAAGTTCAAGAACGCCGACGTGATCGGCCATCCCGGCGGCTATGTGTTCAGCCAGTTCGCCTCCCGCTTCGGCTACAGCTGCGAAGGGGCCGGCACCGCCTTCATGCCCTACCTGTTGAGCACCCTCGACACCCTCGCCTGGCGTTACAACATCCCCGAGATGCTCTACCCGGAGGCGCTGACACCTGGCGAGCGCGAGATCGGCAGCCGCACCGACGGCAATCTCTGGGGCAACGTCTACCCGCGCGGCGGTTTTCTGCACCAGAGCGACGACTACCTGGCAGGGGCCGTGGTGGCCCAGCGCGCCGGCGATATTGTCACCCGCCACGGCCAACTCCACGTCTACCAGCCGCTGCTCGCAAACGCCAAGGACGGCTACTGGCCAGCCGGCGCGTTGCTCGAAAGCGACGCGCAGACGGGCAAGTGGCAGGAGCTGACGCCGACGCTCTCCCGCACCTGCGCGGTCTTCCCGCACAGCGACGCCCGCGTACAGGCGCAGCAGGGCGATTACGCCTGGGCGCTGTGGCGGCCCTACAGCTGCTGCAAACGCGAAGGCCAGGTGTTTCTGGGCAGCGTCGATTTCGACTGAGGCAAGTCATGACAATCCGTCCCGTGTCCTCGCCCCGCTCTATTCTGCGCCCCGCCCTGCTGGCCGCCTTGGTACTGGCCTGCGCCAGCGCGTCGGCCCAGACCAGCGTCAACCAGTACGGTGTGCAACACCAGGGCTCCGTGATCGGTGACGACCTGCTGTATTCGATCGGCGGCGGTCGCGCCGTGTCGATGACTCCGGCATCCGCGATGCGCTCCATCGGCGTTGGCGTGGGCTGGAACAGCAACCTGATGTGCGGCGACATGTCGATTTCCACCACCATCCAGAACCAGTTGAACGGCCTGACCAACGGCTTTCAGACCATCATGTCGTCGGTGATCCAGAACGCCACCGCCGCGGTCGCCTCCTTGCCGGCGCTGATCATCCAGCGGGCCGATCCCGGGCTGTACAACCTGCTGACCAACGGCGTGCTGCAGGCGCGCCTGGACTTCGACCGCTCCAAGCTGACCTGCCGCGCCCTGGCCGAGAAGATGGCCGACGTGGCTGGCGGCCAGGTGGGCTGGAGCCAACTCGCCGACGGCATGGTGCTCACCCAAGCCGTCGCCAGTAGCGACGCCGTATCCGCCATCGAGCAGACCGAAACCAGCCGCGGCAATGACGGTGTGACCTGGGTCGGTGGCCGCAATGCCGGCGGCGCCGGGCAAGATCCGATTCGTGTCATCAGCGACGTGACCCGCGCCGGCTACAACCTGGTCAACGGGCGCGATGTCGATGACGCCAGTTCGATCAATCCTGTCCAGTGTGGCGGCAACCTGAGCTGCCAGGCCTGGAGCTCGCCGGCGGCTGCCGCGGCATGGGCTGTACGGGTGCTGGGCGAGCAGGAGCAGCGCACCTGCGAAACCTGCAGCAAAACCGTAACCACACCGGGCGTGGGCCTCACCCCGCTGATCCAGGAGGAATACGAAAGCAAGCTCGCAGCACTGCAGGCGCTGATCAGCGGCAGCCGCCCCCTGAGCCTCGATAACCTGCAGGCGGCCGGCAGCGCCTCCCTGCCCATCACCCGCGGGGTGATCGAAGCGTTGCGCGACGAGCCTGACCAAGACATTCTGGCTCGACGCCTCGCCTCGGAAATCGCACTGTCCAGCGTGCTGGAAAAAGCCCTGTTGTTGCAGCGCACGCTGCTGACCGGGCGCAAGGAACCGAACGTTGCGGCCAACGACCTCGCGCAGAAAGCGGTATCGCAGGAAAGCGACCTGCTCGACCGCGAGATCCACAACCTGAAAACCGAGCTGGAACTGCGTCGTGATCTGGCCAGCAATTCGCCCAGCGCCATCATCCAGCGGCACAGCGCACGCTCCGCCGGCTCTCGCGCCATCTATGAGGGCGACCCGGCTCCCGACCGGCTCGATCAGCTGCAGCGCCCAGCCCAGACCGGAGGCACCCCATGAATGGGCTGCGGCTGCGCCGCGCAGGCCTGGTGCTGCTGAGCGCCCTCCTCGTCCTGCTGGCCGCCGGCGCCGCCAATGTCATCGGCATCCAGCTGGCCGGCGGCATCGACGCTTGGCAAGCCTGGCTGGTCGCGCACAGCACGCATTTCCTGGCCTGGCGGCTGTTGCTCTATGCCGGCACCGCCTGGGGCTGGGTCTGGATGCGTCGCCGCGTGCTGGCACGCGAGCCGGACGCCGGCACTCGGCGGCGCCTGCTGCGGGCCGAACTGGCCGCCGTGGTCGCGGTGGCTGCGCTGGAACTCAGTTCTTATCTGCAGGCGGGATGACCGGAGGCTGCGATGACGCTCTACACCACCGATTACCTGGAGTACTACCTGACCCTGGTGAGCTGGGTCGTTCACAACGGCATCTGGGCCGTGCTGATCGCCAGCGGCGCCTTCGCCATCCCGTTCCTCGCTATCGTGCTTCAGGAGTGGCTCAAGGCCCGCGCCGAAGGGGCCGACGAAGGCAACAAAGGCGCGCTGTCGGCCGTGCGCATCGAGAACCGCATCTTCGTCGCCATCGTGGTCATCCTGTTCGCGGGCATGCCGTTTATCGACGTCAGCTTCAACACCCTGCAGTTCGATCGCACCCGCTCGGTGCAATGCCAGGTCAACGTGCCACTGCCATCGGCCACCGGCTGGTCGCAGTCCTTCAGCACCCTTAACAACCAGTCGGCCAAGGTGCCGGTGTGGTGGGCCTTCATGCACACCGCCTCGCGCGCGCTCACCGGTGCGGCGGTGGCAGCGATTCCTTGCGGCACCGACTTGCGGCAGATGCGCATGACGGTCGACGCCACGCGCATCGCCGACCCGCTGCTGGCCCAGGAGGTGAGCGATTTCACCCATGACTGCTACGGACCGGCGCGGGCCAGGCTCTTCATGAATCGCCCGGCGCTGGATGAGGAGCAGATGCACGACGTGACGTGGATCGGTTCGCGCTTCTTCCTCGACACGGCGGGCTACTACGACACCTACCGCGCCAAGACTCCGCGCGAGGGCTGGCCTTACGACAGCAACCGCGATGCGGGCCTGGCGCAGGTACCCAGCGGCGCGGGTTATCCGACCTGCCGGCAATGGTGGTCTGACAGCCACGGCTTGCGCGTCCGCCTGTTGCAACAGGTAGATCCCAGCCTGCTGAGCCGCATCGGCGGCTGGGCCAGCTTCCTGTCGCAGGAGCAGGTCGACGACTCGGTGATTCGCGCCATCGCATCGCCCA
Source organism: Pseudomonas sp. MF09156 (assembly GCF_059862305.1). Lineage (NCBI taxonomy): Bacteria > Pseudomonadati > Pseudomonadota > Gammaproteobacteria > Pseudomonadales > Pseudomonadaceae > Pseudomonas > Pseudomonas sp. MF09156. The sequence goes on along the minus strand of NZ_JCBCUR010000030.1, from coordinate 8,340 downwards.
GGCAACAGAAGCTGAATCAAGGTGCGGTCTACAGTGACTACGGCGGCCAGATCGAGATGAGCGTCCCTAATGTCGCCACCCGCGCAGTCAGTGACGTCGGCCTGACCATCGGCTCCATGGCGTTCTTCCCGGCCATGGATGCCATGCGCCAGGCCCTGCCGATGGTGCTGGCCCTGCTCAAGATGGCACTGGTGATCTGTATCCCGCTGGTGCTGCTGATCGGCACCTACGACCTCAAGACTGTGGTCACGATCAGCATCGTGCAGTTCGCGCTGTTTTTCGTCGATTTCTGGTTCCAGCTCGCGCGCTGGATCGACTCGACGATCCTGGATGCCCTTTACGGGTGGGGCTGGGGATCGAATCGCCCGCATGCGAACTTCGATCCGCTGATCGGGCTCAACAACACCTTCGGGGATATGATCGTCAATTTTGTGATGGCGACAATGTTCTTGGCACTGCCAGCATTCTGGATAGGCGCCCTTGGTTGGGTCGGCGTGCATGCCGGCATCATGGCGAACAATCTGTCAGATGGAGCAAAGGGCGCGGCAAATGCGGGAGGGAAAGGACCTGGGGCGGTGTCGGGCAAACTCAGATAATCGAACGATCAGTCGTCTTTGTCATCCGGGTAGTCGGGGTGCGCAACGTCGTTGTAGAGCACCGGATCGTATCCTGGCGTTTTCCTGAGTTCATCCAGGTCCGTGAACGGCCATTCGAACTCTTCATCCAGAGCACCACGTTGCGCAGCCCAGGCGGCAATTATGGTGATTACCAACAACAGAGCCAGCCAGAACATGGCGTACAGCAGCACGACCAGAACAGCCAGCTTCACGCCCCACAGCAGCGCCGTCGCCGCACCTGCGGACAGGCCGCGCGCCACCAGCCAGCCGGCGACCTGACGTTCACGACAAACGAAGCCCCGCCACATCCCGCCGATCCGACGGCCGAAGCGTTCTGCGTTGCTGATGCGGGCTTTCGTGTCCATCGTCATCACCTGCTACATGTGTTGGCTGGTTACTCCAGTTTGCTCCAATCCTGATGGCTCGCAGTCACCAATGCGTTCCAGTCATCGGGCGGATTGCCTCGCCCCAGCATCTTCTCGAACACCGCATAGGGATCGGATTTGCTGCCTGCCGAGCGCAGGGTCTGCTCGTCGTTGACCCAGGCGAACACGATCACCTTCGTCCTGGAGTCGTAGCGGAAAAACAGACGGAATCGCCGTCCGATCTTCGCGCGCCGCCAGTGGCGGTACGCCGGCCCCAGGGTATTGCCCTGGCGGAACTCGTCGCGCGAGGGATCGCTCGGCACGACGTCCATAATCAACTGGCTCAGCGCCCGGAACAACTTCACGTTGGCATTGGCTTCGAACCCTTGCGGGTCGCTCCGCTCGGCCCGTTCCGCGGCCGCCTGCAGCTTGCGCAACTGCTCGATCACACCCTCGTGAAACAGCAACGTCCAGCCATGCCGCTGGATCACAGCGCCACGTCGCCTTCGATGTCCTCATCCAGATTCACCGCCCGGCCCGCGCTCGCCAGCATAGCCCGCGCAAGATCCTCAGGTAGCGCCTGGACATGCCGGCCGGCCCGGATGTCCGCTTCCAGCAGGCCCAGAAAGGCTCCGATCGCAGGGTCTTCATGCTCAGCGTCCGCTCGGGACACAATGACTTCGCCTGCGCGCAGATCGAAAGCCACCTTTGCGCCAGTCTCCACACCCAGCACCTGCCGGATGGGCTTGGGCAGCGTAATCTGGCCCTTGGAGGTCAGCGTGGCGATTTCATGGATCTCAGGCATCGTAGCTCTCCCGGTAGCAATGCCTACAAAGTAAGGTTTTATCCTTACCTCGTCAACCTGACTGAGCATGGCACCTCCTTCGCTCGAAAAGGAAAGCGCCATCGTAGATTCGCCACAGGTCGCCTTCCCACCTCAATCCGACTTGAGCCAAACCGCATTGGTTGTGGTTCTCCAGCAGCTGCCGCCCTATACCGAAAGGCTTCCGTAAAGGCCAAAGGGCTGGAAAGGGGCAAGGGAATGGGGCCAAGGGGAAAGGCCCTACCCGAAAAGGCCAAAAGGCTCTCCCGCCCCCCCCATCACAGGGACTCGCCATGCTCTCGCTGTTCCAGCACAAAAGGGGCTCACCAACCACCGGAGCGCCGTCTACTCCAGCCAGCGAACCTGCCCCAGGTCTGACGCAGCCACAGTCGGCGTCCTCACTGCTGGCCACACACCGCCGGCAACGCCTGCTGGAACACATCTGGCAGCGCACCTCGCTCTCACACAAGCAGTTCACCGCGCTGTACCTCGCCCCCTTGGAGCGCTACGCGGAGCTGGTCCAACAGTTCCCCGCCTCCGAGAGCCACCACCACGCCTACCCTGGCGGCATGCTGGACCACGGCCTGGAAATCGTCGCCTATGCGCTCAAGCTGCGGCAGTCCTATCTGCTGCCTACCGGCACCACCCCCGAAGATCAGGTCGTGCAGGCAGAAGCCTGGACCGCCGCCATCGCCTACGCCGCACTGCTGCATGACATCGGCAAGGTAGCTGTCGACCTTCATGTCGAGTATGCCGACGGCACCCATTGGCACCCTTGGCACGGCCCGCTGACCCAGCCTTACCGATTCCGCTATCACCAGGAGCGCGAGTACCGGCTGCACAGCGCCGCAACAGGCCTGCTCTACCGGCAGGTGCTCGATCGCGGGACTCTCGACTGGCTCAGCAGCTATCCCCCACTTTGGTCTGCCCTGCTGTATGTCCTGGCCGGCCAGTACGAGCATGCCGGCGTCCTCGGCGAGCTGGTGATTCAGGCTGACCGCGCCTCGGTTGCCCAGGCACTCGGCGGCGATCCGGCACGGGCCATGACGGCGCCCAAGCATGCCCTGCAGCGCAAACTACTCGAGGGCCTGCGCTACCTCTTGAAAGAGGAACTGAAACTTAACCAGCCTGGAGCTTCGGACGGTTGGCTGACCGCGGATGCGCTGTGGCTGGTCAGCAAAACGGTCTCGGACAAGCTGCGCGCCCACCTGCTGGCCCAGGGCATCGACGGCATCCCCGCCAACAACACTGCCGTGTTCAACGTGTTGCAGGACCACGGCATGCTGCAACCCACGCCGGATGGCAAAGCGATCTGGAGGGCGACAATCATCAGCGAGGCCGGCTGGTCGCACACATTCACACTGCTGCGGCTGGCCCCGGCCCTGATCTGGGAAGGAGGCGATCGGCCAGAGCCGTTCACCGGTGCCGTCACGATAGAGGTGGAGCCCAGCGATGCACCTGCAGAACCATCCACCGATAGCAGTAACGCCTCACTGGCAGTGAACGCCGCACCTGCTGCTCCTGCTGCCGATAGCGTCGACACCCTGCTGGCATTGCTCGGCACCTCCGATGCCGAACCGACACCGCAAGAACCGAAGGTTGAACCATCGCCGGCAACCTGCGCCGATGAGCTGCCCGCTCCTTCCCAAGAGACCGACTTAACGCCGCCGGAATCCGCTCTTTCGCCCACCAAGAGCAGCGGAAATTCACGGGAACCACCTTCCGGCGAACACTTCATGGCTTGGCTGCGGCAGCGCACCCACAGCCGCAAGCTCATCATCAACGACTCCCAGGCTCTGGTGCATACCGTGGCCAATACGGCATTCCTGGTCAGCCCGGGTGTGTTTCAGCGCTACGCACAAGAGCACCCACAAACTGCTGCACTCGCCAAGCAGGATCAGGGAGCAGACTGGCAGTGGGTACAAAAGCGCTTCGAGAAACTACAACTGCACCGCAAGCAAGACAATGGTCTGAACATCTGGACGTGTGAGGTGAGGGGCCCGCGCAAGTCGCGGAGGCTGCATGGCTATTTGCTGACTACCCCGAGACACCTGTTCGACGTTTCGCCACCAAACAACCCCTATCTGGTTCTGTTGAAGCTATAGAAAAACCTGCCGCCACCCGATTCGTAGGCTGATAATCTCCGACTCATTCAATCGCCGGGAGGCGCGGGGCGATGCCTCCTCATCCCATAACCCGCTTCGGCGTTAAAACCCAAGGCAGGAGCCGTATGCGGTAATTCCGCACGTACGGTTCTGTGCGGGGGCGGCAGGTAACTGCCGTCCCTACCGCGACCGATCCATCTGTACCCAGAAGGAGATCGGCTCTTGATCGGGCTTACAACGGCTTGAGCCGTGTGCGGTGAAAGTCGCACGTACGGTTCTTAGGGGGCCTAGGGATCCTCTGAAGTAGCCATGCATTTCTGGCTGACTTCAGCTTCCGCTGATTTTGAAAGCGGAAAAACGATCAGATCACCCGCTTATTTTGTATTTTTAGCCGCCGCACGCACCTCGCGGCAGCTATTGCCCATATTACGGGCGTACCTCTCCTGCATTGGTCAGTAAATGTTTGCGCGCCATCCACAGGTTCGAAAGGGCGAACAGCGTCACCAACTGCGCCGTGTTCTTTGCCAGACCACGGAACCGCGTCTTCACATGACCAAACTGCCGCTTGATTACCCGGAACGGGTGCTCGACCTTAGCGCGAACCTGGGCTTTGGACTTCTCGATCTTGCGTTTGACTTTGTATAGCGTGCTGCGCTTGTCGAGTTTCTTGTAGGTACTGCGGCGTGCCGCCACCTGCCAGATCACTGCGCCGCCCTCATGCTCGGAGCGCTTTTCGACACCGGTATAACCGGCATCGGCGCAGACCACGTTCTCCTCGCCGTGCAGCAGCTTGTCGACTTGAGTGACGTCCGCCACGTTGGCCGCCGTGCCCACCACGCTGTGCACCAATCCAGACTCATCGTCGACACCAATATGCGCTTTCGCGCCGAAGTGGTGAGTCGGCCGCGGGAACTGCCCCCGCAGCCGCTCGCAGAACCGTACGTGACACTCTCGCGTCATACGGCTCCCGTTATCCAACCTTGCTGGCCGGCCACTCGCCAGTGATGGAACAGCCGGGGTGCCACCGTCCGCATCTTGTCCAGCCATTGGCTAATGCGCCGCTTGCGCCTGTGAAGGGCCTTGTACTTTCGTCGACCCCAGCGTTCAAGTGCGCGGTCAATGTGCTGGAAGATGCCAAGCATGGCTGTCCGATAGAACGCGCCATAGTATTGCCACCACCCCTGTATCACCGGATTGTAGAGCCGAGCCACGTCGGCCAGCGTCACGTGGGTTTGGCGATTGAGTCGCCACCTGCGCACCGCTTGCCGCATCCGCTTCAAGGCATCCGCACTGGCTCCCGGAAGGAAGCTCGTGAAGAGCCGGTCTTGTTTGCTGAGTGCCTTCCTCGGCCTAAAGGTGAAGCCGAGGAAGGTAAAGCTCACATGCGGATAGTCTGCGCGACGGTTACTGTCCTTGCAGTACACGACCTTCGATTTCTCTGGGTGCATCGTCAAGCCACAGACAGCCAGCCGTGAAGCGATGGAGCGCATCACGTACTCCGCTTGCTTCTGGCTGCGGCAATGCACCACCGCATCATCGGCGTAGCGGGCATACGGGCAGTTAGGGCTGGTACGTTGCATCCAGGTGTCGAAGGCATAGTGCATGAACAGGTTCATCAGGAGGGGACTGATCACTCCGCCTTGCGGGGTGCCGCGTTCGCGTGGGACGCGCACGCCGTCCTCCGTTTCGAACGGCGCAACCAGCCACCGCTCGATGTACAGAAGAATCCAGTCCTCCTTGATGTGCGCGCGCACCGCCTTCATCAGCAACCCATGATCGATGTGATCGAAGGCTGCCTTGATATCAAACTCCACCACCCAGTCGTATCGCCAGCAGCGCTCACGCGTGATGGCCACTGCCTGCTTCGCTGATCGTCCCGGCCGGTACCCATAAGAGTCCGAATGGAAGATCGAGTCCAGCTCCGGCTCGATGAGAAGCTTGACCACGGTTTGCGCGACACGGTCTCCGACTGTGGGCACCCCCAGCTTGCGCGTGCCTCCCGATGCCTTGGGAATCTCTACCTGCTTCACCGGAGGTGGGAAGTACGACCCCGACGACATTCGATTCCACAGCTTGTAGAGATTCTTGGACAGGTCCCGCTCGAAATCGGCGATGGTTTCATCGTCGATGCCGGCCGCACCGCGGTTGGCCCTGACTTGTTGGTAGGCTTCCCATACCGTGCGCTTCGCTATGTCATAAGGTTTCGCCGAGCTCACGCCGTTCATCCCCTGCGGTTGGCAGCGCTCGTCGGCAGGATAACGCCGCCCCTTCGCTCCACCTCCATTACAGAGGCTTCATCGCTACTACGGGAGGCTCCGCCCCTTGCTCCAGCATCGGTATTCTTCCTCATGGTGTTGGCCATTTGTCATTTTCCTTCGCATCTGGAACAAGGTTCTCACGTTCCGTACCAAAGCCTGTATGAAGATCATGCCGCCTATACACCGGCTGCCATCGGGTCCGTAAGCAGGTAACGTCCCGACTCGTCCTGAAGCCAGTACTCAACCTCAGTTTCGACAGCACCTTTGGGCATAACGATGCGTCATCGGACGGTTTGCTTTCGCTCATCTTCTCCATACTCACCTGCCATCCTCGGGGGATGACTTTTCCTCGGTCGCTCACCACACCTTTTGGATGCAGCAGCACCGGGTGGTTTGAAGCCCGCTCCTGCAAGCCGACTTCGGAAGACCTACTTCCATCTTCGCTACAGCATCACAGGTCATTTGACCTGTGTTCGTGACACACAGTACTGTTTGCCTTTCTTGGTCTGATGCATTTCCGGATCGCGCTTGCCATCCTTGTTCTTGGTCGAGCTCGGTGCATTGATCAGCGTGGCATCGACGATGGTGCCCTGGCTGCGGATTCCACGCCATCCGGCCACCCAGTCCACGCTCATCCGGCCGGGCATTCCACGCACATCTGGCCATCTGTTCCACGACCATTCGGACAGGCAGTCGGAGCGCAGCGACGCAGGGATGGCATTGTTATTCCGAGGTGCCCGACGTCGTCAATTTCTTCGCCCGTTTGCGCATCGACTCACCCTTGAGGTTGATCCGATAAGCGTTGTGCACCAGGCGGTCGAGGATGGCGTCGGCCAGGGTCGGATCGCCGATCAGTTCGTGCCAGTTGTCCACCGGCATCTGGCTGGTGACCAGGGTCGAGCGCTGGCCGTAGCGGTCGTCCAGCAACTCCAGCATGTCGCGCCGTTGTTCGGTGGTGAACGGGGCCAGGCCCCAGTCATCGAGGATCAGCAGGTCGGTCTTGGCGTAGCTGCTCATCAGCTTGGCGAAGCGCCCGTCGCCGTGGGCCAGACCCAACTCTTCCAGCAGGCGCGGCAAACGCAGGTAACGCACGCTGTAGCCCTCTCGGCAGGCCTGGTGGGCCAGGGCGCAGGCCAGCCAGGTTTTGCCCACGCCGGTGGGGCCGCCGATGATCAGGTTGAGGCCGTCGCGTAGCCACTGGCCGCCGCTCAGTTGCAGGATCAGCGCCTTATCCAGTCCGCGCGGGCTGCGGTAGTCGATGTCTTCGAGGCAGGCGTTGTGCTTGAGCCGGGCTTGGCGCAGGCGGCTGCTCAGGCGCTTGTCATCGCGTTCGGTCAGCTCGCGGTCGACCAGCAGGCCGAGGCGTTCCTCGAAGCTCAGGCTGTCGATGTCCGGGGTTTTCAGTTGCTCAGCGAAGGCTTTGAGCATGCCGTGCAGGCGCAGGGTTTGCAGCTTGTCCAGGGTCGGATGGGGCAGCATGGTGGGATTCCTTGTGTTCAGTGGTAGTAGCCAGGGCCGCGCAGGTTGGCGTGGTCGTCCGGCAGCAGGGGCAGGTGCTGCTGGGCCAGCGGCAGGTTTTCCAGACCCTGGCGCAGGATCGATTCGAGGCTCTTGTAACTGCACGCGCCGAGGCTGAGGGCGCGTTGGCAGGCCAGCTCCAGGCGCTCCTCGCCGTGGTGCTTGCCTAGGCGCAGGATGCCCAGGCAGGCGCGGTAGCCATGCTGCGGATGGACGCGCCGTTCGAGGATGTGGCCGATCACGCCGGCAGTGTTCGGCCCGGTCTGCTCGGCCCAGCGGATCAGCCGTTGTGGCGTCCACTCGGCGTGCTCGCGATGGCTCTTGGGCATGTGCTCGGTCTGCGTGCTGTGCCGACCCTTGTGCGGGGAGCGCAGGTGGCTGGCGACCCGCTGATTGGCGTGGAAGCATTCGACTGTGCGCGCCGTCAGGCGTACCTCCAGTTGCTTCTTCACCAGTTGGTAGGGCACCGAGTAGTAATGCCCATCGACCTCGACGTGGTAGTCGATGTGCACCCGCGCCTTCTTCCACTCGGCATAGACGTAGGGCTGCTCCGGCAGTGGGCGCAGCGCTGGCCGATCCAGGGCTTCGAAGGCCGAGTGCCGGGAGCCCGGCAGCTTGCGAAACGGGCGTCGGTTGAGCCGCTCCAACAGCGTT
>NZ_JCBCUR010000003.1:0-568336 GCF_059862305.1 Pseudomonas sp. MF09156 | reverse complement strand
TCCATATGCTTATTTGAAGGACGTCCTCACGCGCCTGCCGACGCAGCGGGCGAGTGAAATCGATCAGTTGCTTCCGCATAAGTGGCAGCCGGTTTAATCACGCAAGGCGTGATGCCCGGACGCATACAAACACTCGAATATTGATGGATGAAAACACCTCTGTTGCACGCTGCTACGTGAAATCCGAGTCCTGAACCTTCTGCCAAAAATTCAGATTTCAATCTCAGACGCGTACTTTTCTGGCGTGGAATTCGAAGCCGACTTTTTCAACAGAATCGGCCAGTAGCGGACGTTCGCAAGCAGCCGCGGACGTCCAGAAAGAAACATTCGTCAGTACCCATGTTAGTAGACCACGACACAAGCGCCGCTGAGCGGTAGATGCACATCTCCTCCAAGCCAGATTGATAAACAGTCCAAAGGGTGGCACTGTGCTACTTTAGGCGTCTAGGAGGGTCGAGTCGAGGTTGGGGAGTTTTCTCCCGCAGCATTGACAGACCAAAAGAGATACAATAAGTACGATTGGAGTGCAGGGAGCAATGGCAATAAATTTTGATGTGGTTATTGAAACACCTGAATACGAAGTAGATATGAAGGCTGGACTGGATACCCTCCAAGGGATTTCAGACGCGACCCGAATTATTGGTGAGACGTTGTTGACTCAAAAGGTACCGCAACGTATCAGCTACAAAAGCGATGTGAGAACAACTCTTAAAAAAACCTTCCCGGGATCGTACGGTCACATATTCAGTTTAGACTTAATGAGTGAAGAACTTAAAAAGCAGTACCGAAAAATTGGTTCCGCTACTTTTTCAGAACTTATGTCATACTTTACTAAAGAAGCGTTGCATATAGATGTAGACGTGGATTCGCTATCAGAAAAAGCTCAAAAAACTCTTGAGGCTCTTGGCGAAAATACTGAAAAACTGATAGAGCAATTGCGAGAATCACCACTTCGCAACATTCACGAGGTTCCTAAGAAATTCGGTTACAAAGTACTGTTGAATCGCCGGAGTAGCGCCCACAACAGAGAAGTACTTGTCCAGTTTGACAAAGAAACATCTCTAGTGTTGGATGCAAAAAAAACTGATGAAAGGGTCACCCTGCTGGCAAGTATTCGAAGACTTAATACCAATACGGGAAACGGCCGACTTCAAGTGAAAGGCGGTGAGGAAACAGTCGCATTTGGTTTTTCTACAATGTATCGAGACGTAAGGCTGGCGACCAAGAAAAAGTTCTCAGAAAACCTGGACTACAATAATGGCATTGATATTGAGCACTGGAAGTATTTGGAGATAATCGCGGCCCCAGTGAAACTTCAAGATGAGAAAATCGTGAAGTACATTGTATTGGGCTTTCACGATGAGTAATAGATACATAAGCATTGCTGCCGGGTTGATTGCGCTGGTTAGTATGCTTTATCTAGGGAATTTCTATTTCCGCCTAGGGTATGTGGTTTCGGACAGTCCTGAAGCTTGGGGGCAGTTGGGAGATTACGTCGGCGGAGTCCTAAACCCATTGCTCAGTTTCGTATCGATTGTTTTATTGATCAAGTCACTTGCACTGCAAAATGATGCCAATAGTGATCTTAGAGATGAGATTCGAAACACTAGAAAAACTGAAAGGCTTCGGTCCTTCGAAGCGCAGCTGTTTCACATGATCGAATCTCAGCGATCATTGTTTGATTCCTTGCGCTTGGAAATCTCTTTGAATGGCGAAGACATTGAAAAATTTGGTGCGGATGCGGTTATAGCAATAGAGGGTGAGATCATAAGAATTAGAAAAGAATTTGATCTGGATCAGCTTGGTGATGATCGTATACGCGAATTTCTGGAGCAAGTGGACGCCACGGATAAAATCTTTGGTGTTACTCGTATTTTCTATAATATAGTCAAGCTAATCACTGACAAACTAAGTGATGGTAATGGCTTTGAGAAAAGTGATCGTGCTGCTCATTATGTGACGCTAATAAACTTCAGTGACTTTGCTCTCCTTCGACTCATAATGATTTCTGTTCAATTTATGGATTACCATTCGGTCGAGTATTTAAAGAAAAACTTGGAGTTCGGCTCGGTTTTAAATGACATGTCACTTGGATACTCATTATACTAATGTTCATCGGTTTAAACTCTTTATCCTGCCCTGTATCGCCTCTGATTTACTGAGCACGTTCGACTGACTCCTTCTGGTAGAAAGCGGCCGCTATCGACCAAAATCGGTCATTCAGATGTGTCTAGGGAGCCCGGCGCGATTCATTACTGTCGAGCGTCTGTTTACTATAGATATGAATTTTACTGGTATTTGGGAACTGTGAATGAACGTTAAGAACTTAAAGCCGGAGTACATTTCCAACTATATCAATGATGGAGGCACTTATAGTTGGGTGAGTCATCAGGCAAAAATCTTGCCATCAGCTTATTTGGAATACGCAAGGCAAGACTTTGACGAGCAGAATGGGGAGCGGGCTTTAATTAACGCTGTTGGAAACGCTAAAAGAGCTTTTCATCTGCAGACAGAAACACTGTGCGATGCCCTAGGATGGAAAGTTGCCTACAAAAATAAGAAGCTAGGGTTTGATAAGCGGCTGGAGTACCTTTCGAAATGCGGGATATTGTCACCTCGCATCTTGTCTAGATTAAATAAGACACGAAATCGTGTCGAGCACGAATACATTGTCCCTACTACAGAGCAGGTGGAGGACTATCTCGATATTGTGGAGCTATTCATCTTCGCGGTCGGGCAAATCCTCGATAGATTTCCATACGAGATCGATTTTTCTCTGATGCAAGATGAGTATTATGATCCGACGTTGGAGTTGCCGGATAATTTTACCTTTAAAATGAACAGCGGCAGCCTAGATTCTTTCACGATTGGCCAAAAAGGCGAGAGCATTACAAAAGTAATGACTGATGATGACTATTTTCCTTGGTTAAAAGCTATATTTACGCAATATTTCCTAGTTTAGAGCTAGCACGTTGTAGGGCAGTCGCTTAGCGGTGGCTGTACGCTGGTTCTTCATAAAGCTAATCACCACTGGTTTTGCAGCCTCTTCGGCGGAAAGGAGTGGGTAGATTAAAGATCTCTACAATGACGGTTATTGCCTAGAGGTGGCCCTCGTCTGAATATCTGTTTTTGGCCGAAAGCGGTAATAAGCCCACAGCCGCCACAAACTGAGAGCCGAAAAATCTGAAGCCTGCTTTTAATGGGAGAATCTGGTGAAGCGGAAGCTGCTTAAGCTTCCGCTTCTTCACCAACTGCTCTTTCTTTTGAGCTGAAGGTCAATGAAATCAAGCTCTGCCTTGATTGCATCAATCGTGAGCGTTTCAACCTTGGTGTCTTTGTTTGCTCTTGCGTTGAGCTTATTCACTCCAGCCATGCCGGCAATTATTCCGTTCAAATGCAGCTTGCGGGCCTTTAGGTAATCAGGCATCTGTGCGCTGTTCTGTGGTGGTTTATTCATGGTTAGACCGATGGTTGGCCCGAAGCACCCGACCCTCGCCGGTTGCTTCGGGGAGGGTTCAGGTTAGGCCGCCAGTAGGTCAATGAGACTGTGTTGGCGCGAGCGATCTATGAGTTCTCGCCAAGTCCAGCTTCCAAAGTGCTCCCCCTGTTCAGGGATATCCAGTTTCATCAGTGCAACAGGGTCACGGCTAATCAGGTTGCGTGCTGCCCACAGCTTGCCGCCGGTTTCCAGCAGCTCTTTCGCAGCCTCGTTCCACTTTTCTTCTAGTACTGTGTTCGCCAGATGTGCCGCTTGGTTCTCGATCTTGGCGCGTTCTTTTTGTGCCTCTGTGATATGCAGATCAATCGTCACCAGCTCCTGCTCCAGGGCGGTGATGAGCAGTTGTTGGCGGCGGTGATGCTCAGCCGCAGCCGTGAGGTTTTTTGCTGCCTTTTGAGCTCCTGCATTAGCCGCTTTCTCGCCCTCTACATCGCCCCAGGCGACAGCCTGTGCATAAGCGGTGGCTGCGTCCGTTTCAGCTTGTCGAGCTTTTGCCATGTCTTCCTGATCGCTCTGGCAGACCTGCTGCAACCGGGTCTCGATGCTGCTGCGCTTTTCGTTGAGTTCCATCTCGTCGGCTTTCCAGTTCGCCATATCTCTGAGATAGCCCGCAGCCAAGCTCTCACGGTTTGCCAATGTCTCAAGGCGATGAATCTTTTGATTCAGGTTGCTGATCTCCAGTTTTCGCGAGTCGATGCGTCTTTTGTGATCGTTGATTTCATCCTGCACGGCTCGTTGACGGCCCTGCTGGATGACCTCTGGGGTTTCCAGCGCCTCTTCGAAGGGAGCAAGGTCACCCTGAATGCTCTCAACTTCGAGTGTCAGTTGGTCGCGGCGGTCTTTCAATTCTTGGATAGTGTTCATTCGTATTGTCTCTGGGTATTGCGGTTGATAGGGATGGTTGTCGAACGGCTGGCGAGGCCGGTAATGAGCCGGCGCTACCTCGATCAGCAGGCATGCCGTCAGGCGGCCTTGGCCTCGCTTTCATCCGTTCCAGGAACTGTCTTCACCACATAGCAGCGTTGAGGCCCTAACCCGGGTAGGCGAATCAAGCTGTACGCTTTGCCGTCACTACCCGGCTCAAGCACGCCGCGTTGCAGCAACTCCTTGTTCACCGCACTGATGTTCATGCCTTTGAAGATCTCGGCCCTCCAGGCTTCAGGCAGAACGTAGTAGGTGTTAGTGGTATGCAGGGCGTCGCCCATGCCGTGTTCCATCGTCTTGCGAAAGCCCAACCGATCAATCGTGCGCGGCCCGTGCTCATCGATCTTGGCGGCGGCAGATTCCCAGCGGGTAAAGCGGCTTTCTCCAAAGCGCTCGATGACCTGTCTCAGCCGCGCCAAAATCGCATCGCCCTCGAAATTACCGGCGCCGCCGCGTTCGGCCAGCCACGCATGCAGACACACGCGCGCGGCAGTCGTGGCTGTGCCGTCAGGCCAGCCGGTGACGCCGAAGGCGGTGGCTAACTCTCCGGCCGCTGCTGCGAGGCCAAAGCGAAGGGCTGCACGCGGGGCCTGTCCACTGGCTGAGGTGGGCAGGTTTTGGGTGATGAACTGTTCTACTGTGCGGCGAACGATCACCGACCACCTGAGCATTTCTCCAGGCGCGCACAGTGCGTGCAGGAAGGCGGTGAGGGGTGTGCCGTAGTATTTGGCAACGCGGGCCTTGAGCGCATCGGAGAGGGCGGCTGCGTCTTCAAAACCGTTCAGCACATCGAACATGCCGAGGCCCTTGCTGGCATCCGCTGGCACCGCAAGCATGCGCACCTCCATGCCCGCTTTCAGCTCCTTGTTTGCATCCGCCATGTGCTGCGCCAACGTCTTCTCGCCGGTCGAGAGAAACAGCAAGCGCCACTCCTGCACCTGTCGGCCCGCTTGTCCTCGATCATTCGCCCGGGCTTTGCCGGTGCCATTGCCGAGCATGTACACCGTTTCCCCAATGATTCGTGGGTCACACATGCCGATTTCATCCAGCACCAGGAGACCGTCTGAGTGGGCGGCGGCAATGGACTCCAGGGCGTTATCCGTGGAACGCCACGAACGCACTAGGCGCGGCCCGCCATAAACCGAGGCGGCGACTTGCAGGTGAGTGGTCTTGCCACCGGAGCTGTCGCCGTACAGGTGGAAGCCGCCCGACTCATGTCCGAGCATGTTCAACAGTGGGCCTGCAAAGGCCACAGAGACGACAAACGCTAAGCGGTGGTTGCCAACGCACAGCGCGCCGATTTGCTGCTGCCACTGCTCCAGAGAACCCGCCTCGCTGATCGGTGGCAGCTGGGCACCGGCCTCATAAAAATGCAGATGCTCGGCGTGCGAGCCTATCTGTTGTTCGGGCAGAAGGAAGGCCTTGTCGTGCCAACCCAAGCGCGTTACCAAACGTGCGCGCTGGGCGCTATCGAAGCCGCCGAGGTAACTCTGCAGGTCATTGCGTGCGTTTCGCCCTGATCGGCTTCCTGCTAGGCGCAGGCCCATGTCTACCAATGGGCCGAGTACGTCCTTGCCGAAGTCGCCGGTCATGGTCCGGGCCGGGATATTCCAGCGCTTTTTGGCGCCGTCCGGGTCGTCGAACTCGACCAATAAACCCCAGTTGTGGCCCTTGTCGTCGCGAGTGCGAGCGATGATTTCGAGAGGCGAACACACAGGACGCGCCTCGCCATCATCGCCGGAAAAGAACACCCCTTCAGGCGTCAGGCGAAAGCCGCCCGGCAATAGGTCATTTTTCGATTTCGCGGGGCGTTTTGCAGGTGCCTTAGCCTTCGGTTCTTGGGGCTCAGTGGGCTCAGCGAGAGTGCCGAAAAATACGCCGTTACGCACCAGCTCGGTCACGTGGTCAGCGGTCCAACCTTTGGCTATCGCGTCCGCTGCATCATCGCCATCCTCCCATTTACCACCCTTGATCAATGTCGGCTTGCCACCTTTGCTGCTGGGCTTGAGCTTGAACACGTCGAGCGAGATTCGTTGCACTGAAGCGGCGCCCAGCTCAATCAGCTTAAGCTCGATGGCTTCCATGCAGGTCTTGCCGCTGGCGTCGTTATCCGGCCACAGCACCACAGAGCGCCCTTTGAGTGGCGTCAGGTCGGCCTTGTGCCAGGAGTTGGATCCGTTCAGCCAGCAGGTGGCGACGTAGTCGGGCAGTAGTTCAGCAGCGGCATCAGCGGCCTTTTCGCCTTCACACAACACCACAGGTGCATCGGTGCGTTGTGCCAGTACATCCAGGCGTAGCAAGGGGCGAGGCTCGGGCAATCCTTGCCAGCGCCATTGTGTGGTTTGTCCATCGGAGCGCTTGCACCAGGTCAAAGGCGCAAAGACTTTTCGCGGCTTGCCGTCTTCATCTGGGCTCAGATCGAAGCGATACAGCGCCATGATCGGTTGGCCCTGCGCATCGCGATAGATCCACACCTTGGAAGGAACGCCGTGTTGCCGGTGTTTGGCTGGACACTTGTTCATGGCCTCGACTGGGATCGGTTGAGTCGCGATCCACTCAGGCACTTCGCTTTTCGTCGGTGTGCTTTTGGTGGTTGCAGATCCTGCGGAAACGCTGAGCAGATCTGCCAGCTTTTTGCAGGCCTCAACGTCCGTGCCGCCGTCGATGTAACGCACCAGGTCGATCAGGTCGCCGCCCTTATCGCCAGTGGCAAAATCCGCCCAGGTGCCTTTGCTCAAACTGACCTTGAGTGAGCCCGCACGTTTGTCCGTGCGTGTGGGATTCGGTGCGGTGTATTCCTTGCCGCCATCAACACGTTTGCCGTTCGGCAGCCAGTGCGCAAGCACACGGTCGATGTTCTTTAGGGCAGCGCTTTTTACATCAGCGAAGCTCGGGCGTTTTGAGGTGTTGCCGGTGCGCTGAGTCATGGTGCGCTCCTCGACTCAAGCAACGCCTCGTTCACGTCGTCGATCAGTGCCTTAGCCATCTCGCCGAGGTAG
This sequence comes from Pseudomonas sp. MF09156, assembly GCF_059862305.1. NCBI lineage: Bacteria > Pseudomonadati > Pseudomonadota > Gammaproteobacteria > Pseudomonadales > Pseudomonadaceae > Pseudomonas > Pseudomonas sp. MF09156. The sequence goes on along the minus strand of NZ_JCBCUR010000003.1, from coordinate 560,914 downwards.
AACGCGGGCCAACTAAAACGCTCGCCTGCATCGCTGATGGCGGCGTCGAGGATCAGTTGATTGGCGTGGTGCAGAATCTGGGAGACGGCTTCAAGTGCGTCCTCCATCGGGATACCGGCATTCACCCGAAACAGGTTTTGGCCGTTACCGTTGGCAGGGGAAAACTCGGAGCGTCCAAGCGTGCTGGAGTGGGTCACAGCGCACCGCCTTTCTGGCCCATTGGCACAGAGGAGGCATCACCGTACATGGTGAGTGTTTTGATCAAGCCCAAGGTGCCGCGCACGTCCCAAATAACGGACGACAGCACGCGGTTGGAAAGTAGGGGTTTATCGCCGTCTAAGTGATCTTCCAACAGCATGAGAACTGAATCGGCACGGTCGAGCGCACAGGTGATGGCGTCGATAGGCAGACCGGCTTCGGCGTCCTGGCTGACGCAGAGTAGATCTTCGGGGAGTGCAAAGCCTGGGAGCATGCTCATTGGGCACCCCCTGCGACTTCCAGGGCGCGAGCCCTGGACATATGGGCGTTGTAACGGGAGAGGCGTGTAGCGAGGCTGGAGTTGGCATGTAAAGCGGCGAGAGCCATTGCTCGATGAGCAGCGGCGCGAATTCCGAACGGATTGAGGGCGTGCATGGGGCGAAACTCCTATTGTTGAGGAGCTGCCACACTTCGTCGCCAAACGAATTAGGGTGGCAGCTGTGCGCAGGTTGGCGAACCGGGACAATAGGAACCCGGCAGACCCGAAGGTCTCCCACGCACAGCCGCCATAACGCGTGAATGCGGGCACAAAAAAAGCGCCTGCAATCGTAATGGGGGCGCCTGTGCGCCTATTGTAGGTCGGGTCGCCAAACCCGGTCGCTGAATTTGCAGCGACAGCCAGAGAGTAACGTCCGTTTTTTGAAAGTGCAACTGTGCAGATGGCTTGCGGATTTTTTTGATGCGGCATAAATTGATCATGCATGTAGATTTACCTCAACGCCTCCGGTTGCCGCCGGGGGCGTTTTCGTTTCAGGCATTGATTTCCCAGCGCAGGGAAAGCAGTGGGAGGAAGTCGGCGTCGAGGCAAGAACGTGCATCTTCGTAAGCGTCGATTTGTTGGTCTTCATCTAAGATCGCAGCGCGCGGTGCTTCGCTGGGTATCGAGAGCGCGCACCAGGTGCCGTCCGCCCAATGCATGACGACAATTACTCGATTGAGGCGTTTTTGTTGTGCTCTGTGGCGCTCAAAGCGCTGCATCCAGTGCGATGAAAAACCGACTTTTCTGAGTGCAGAGAAGGGCCGCACGATGGCCTTGTTAGCTACATGGCTCGTCATGCCGCCACCTTGTTGCGGGCGGCGATACGTGCGCGTGTCCAATCCAATATTTCGGCCAATACCCAGGCAACCGGAGCTCCACGTGCGTTGCTGTCGGTGAGTTTCACGGCTTGCGGAAAACCGCTCTCGGACTGGCTCATGAGTTTGTAGACGGTTGCTCGGCCGATACCTGTCAAGGCCATGACTTGATTGATGCGTATCAGCGTGGCAGCCGGGTCGAACCGTCCCACTTCCGTATCAGATCCGGTGAGTGGCAAGCATGCGAATCCTGCATGGTTTTTCTTGTAAGGAGCGCTTGGTGTCGATGGAGCAATGTCCACGATTTTTGCGGGCTGCTTGGGGCTGCTCATTGGGCACCTTCCTCCGCAGTCTTAGCGTTGGAGCACACTCGGCTTTCAAGCCATGCGGCAACATCTTGAGAGCGGTAACGAACCCGAGATCCGGTTTTGACGTAGGGAAGTGAATTGCTACGCGAACTTCGCCACGCGGCAAGCGTTCGACTGGACAGACCTAGCGCAGTAGCGACTTGGTCGGTGGTGAGCAAACAAGCAGAGACGAGTGAGGTAGTCGAGGGGTCTAAAGTGTCATGGGGCTTCATAGCGCGCTTCCTGTCGTAGTTCGTGCAGGCCCCAGCTATGTAAACGATTTTCTATTTTTTAAAAGTTTTATTTTCGATGGTTTTCGATGAATTTTGTTGGATAAGGCAGTTTAAGCCAGCAAGATCGCAGCAAAGTTTCTGTTTTTACTGAGGTTGTCCTACCTCGTCCTACTGGTTTTCTATACAGTTAAAAAATCGATAGAAAAAAATGAAAAACAGAGACCTTTCGGATGAGCGGTAGTGCCCCGAGCCCCTTTGGGTGGAGGTGATGACAGCGGCGTCTCATGAGTGTGGGGCAGCTAATAAGAGATGGCCGCCAGAAGTTTTGGGCTACTTAGGCGTAACACGCATTTGATCCGTAACACGTGGTGTAGGGATGTCTTTCTGCGCGTGTTACGTCAATTATGTCCAATAAAATCAATATGTTGGGTTTGTACGTAACGAGCGTAACACCAGTAACACCGATTTCTGATGGGGTTGGTATGTTCATACGGCCTTTCCGAAATGACCTTGAACAATGTTGCCTTGCGCCAACTCATCAAGATGATCGGCATACCACTGCATCATCACTCTGCGCTGAGGCAGGTACACCGCTTTGTTGTACACCCCTGCAATTCCCTCCTTTGCATGAGAGAGCTGGGCCTCAATGTGATTCTCATCGAAACCCTGCTCATTGAGTATGGTGCTCGCGATGTGACGAAAGCCGTGGCCAGTTTGCCGACCGGCATATCCCAGTCTGCGGAGCGCCATTAGAAAGACGGTGTTGCTACGGGGGATTGTCCTGTCCTTCCTGCCTGGAAATAGGAGAGGGTACGCACCTGTCAGTGTTCGTAACTCAGTGAGCGCCTCGATTGCCTGTCGAGAGAGAGGCACCACATGTTCGCGACGACGTTTCATTCGCTCGGCCGGGATCGTCCATAGCTTTTTGGAGAGATCGATTTCTGACCAGCGTGCTTCTCGGATCTCGCTCGGACGCGATGCTAATAAGGACAGCAAGCGAAGCCCTATACGAACGTCCTTTGCGTGAGGGTAGGAGTTGATCGCTCGAAGTAGCGCAGGCAGTTCTTCAATCGAAACGTGTGCATAGTTTTCAGCGCTACGTGATTGCAGGAATTTGCTGAGACCTTCAAGGGGGTTGTGGACGGCTCGTCCTGTTACGCGGGCCAGGTCATAGATCTCTTTGCAAAAGGCACGAACTCGGCCCATTTGTTCAATGATCCCCTTCTGCTCCATGCCGCGTAGAAACTCCATCCATTCCAGGGGCAGTATTTCCGTGTATACGCGTTTGCCGAACACGGGGAACACGTGAAGCTCCAGTGCGCCAAGCACTCGTCGAGACGTACCTGACTCCCAGCTTTTGCGTCTGGCCTCAAACCACTCACGGCCTAATGCTTCAAAGGTGTTGTTGGCAGCCACCTGGTCTGCAACCTTGCGAGCTTGCTTGCTCACCAATGGATTTTTGCCGGTCGATGCGTCTTCCCGCAGTTGAGCTGCTTTCTGTCTCGCCAAAGAGCCACTGATTTCCGGGTAGCCTCCGAGACCCAGCCAAGACCATTTCCCGTCTGGCTTTTTGTAGCGCAGCTCCCACGATTTTTGACCGTTAGGTTTGACCCGGAAGTACAGGCCATTCCCGTCCTGCTCCCGATATGTAGCGTGCTCAGGCTCCAGGCCTGCAAGCGTGGTATCTGCTAAGGGGCGGCGTTTGATTTCAGAGCGCTTCACTTCCTGTATGCCTCCAGTTATAGGAATCTCAAAGCATACACGTGGGCATACACGGCGGGAAGTTATAGGGGTGGACAGGGATGGATAGCCAGAAACAAGAAAGCCCGCATGGGGCGGGCTTCTTGGGGTGTTTCGTAGACTGTCTGAGACAGCCCGAGACTGCTATATGGTGCACCCGGCGGGATTCGAACCCACGACCCCTGCCTTCGGAGGGCAGTACTCTATCCAGCTGAGCTACGGATGCTTGTGCGGGCGCCATCATACCCATGTCGACCTTGGGCGTCCATGCTGGTTTTTGGCCGTCTGCCGGTAGGATTCTGGTGCAGCGAGGCTCTGTACCGGGCGGTGTATGCCGGTGATGCGCAATTCGGCTCCGTTACGCCTGTCAGAATAGTCTGGCTAATGCGCCGTTTTCGTTCTTTTTTTCGAACAGACTATTGCCCTGCCCCCCCATTGATCCTAGGATTCGTTTGAGATTTCAAACGCTCTGTCTCCCGTGCGCGATGTTTCAGCTTGCGCCCAGTGACTGATTTCCCTGACGGCAGCCTTCGAGGCGCCTTTCAACAACTCTAATTTGCCCCGCGCGCGCGCGGTGCTGTTAAGGAAAGCCGACATGCAGCTTAAAGACACCCAGTTGTTCCGCCAGCAAGCCTTTATTGATGGCGCTTGGGTCGATGCGGACAACGGTCAAACGATCAAGGTCAACAACCCCGCGACTGGCGAGATCCTGGGCACCGTGCCGAAGATGGGCGCCGCCGAAACCCGTCGTGCCATCGAAGCTGCCGACAAGGCCTTGCCGGCCTGGCGCGCACTGACCGCCAAGGACCGTGCGAACAAGCTGCGTCGCTGGTTTGAGCTGATTATCGAGAACCAGGATGACCTGGCGCGCCTGATGACCCTGGAGCAGGGCAAGCCGCTGGCCGAAGCCAAGGGCGAAATTGTCTACGCCGCTTCGTTCATCGAGTGGTTCGCCGAAGAGGCCAAGCGTATCTACGGTGACGTGATCCCTGGCCACCAGCCGGACAAGCGCCTGATCGTGATCAAGCAGCCGATCGGCGTCACCGCCGCCATCACGCCGTGGAACTTCCCGGCCGCGATGATCACCCGTAAAGCCGGCCCGGCCCTGGCCGCCGGTTGCACCATGGTCCTCAAGCCTGCGTCGCAAACCCCGTTCTCGGCGTTCGCCCTGGCTGAGCTAGCCCAGCGTGCCGGGATTCCAAACGGCGTATTCAGCGTGGTCTCCGGCAGCGCTGGCGATATCGGCAGCGAGCTGACCAGCAACCCGACCGTGCGTAAATTGTCCTTCACCGGCTCGACCGAAATCGGCCGCCAGTTGATGGCCGAATGCGCCAAGGACATCAAGAAAGTTTCCCTGGAGCTGGGCGGCAACGCGCCGTTCATCGTGTTTGACGACGCCGACCTGGATAAGGCCGTCGAAGGCGCGATCATCTCCAAGTACCGCAACAACGGCCAGACGTGCGTCTGCGCCAACCGCCTGTACATCCAGGATTCGGTGTATGACGCGTTCGCTGAAAAACTCAAGGTGGCCGTGGCCAAGTTGAAGATCGGCAATGGTCTGGAAGAAGGCACCACCACCGGTCCCCTGATCGATGAAAAAGCCGTGGCCAAGGTCCAGGAACACATCGCCGATGCCCTGAGTAAAGGCGCGACGCTGTTGGCTGGCGGCAAGGTCATGCAAGGCAACTTCTTCGAGCCGACCATCCTCACCAACGTGCCGAAAAACGCTGCCGTGGCCAAGGAAGAAACCTTCGGCCCGCTGGCGCCGCTGTTCCGCTTCAAAGACGAAGCCGAAGTGATCGCGATGTCCAACGACACCGAGTTCGGCCTGGCCTCCTACTTCTATGCCCGCGACCTGGGTCGTGTGTTCCGTGTGGCCGAGGCTCTGGAATACGGTATGGTCGGCGTCAACACCGGGCTGATCTCCAACGAAGTGGCGCCGTTCGGCGGTATCAAGGCGTCGGGCCTGGGCCGTGAAGGCTCCAAGTACGGCATCGAGGACTACCTGGAAATCAAATACCTCTGCCTGGGCATCTAACCGGCAAGGTATCGCTGCAAACGCAAAGGGCACGAGAGCGCTGTCCCTTTGCGTGTTTCACACCGTTATTCGAAGTGGCCGGGAAAGCTGTGGCAGTCGATCATCGCATGCTGCCGTAGTTGCCTCCCCGCCACGTAATCCTTGGACCACGCCACCCGATGAGTGGCGAATGAGGACTTTATGAGCAACAAGACCAACGCTTCCTTGATGAAACGCCGCGAAGCCGCTGTACCGCGCGGTGTTGGCCAGATTCACCCGATCTTCGCCGAATCCGCGAAGAACGCCACCGTGACTGACGTTGAAGGTCGCGAGTTCATCGACTTCGCCGGCGGCATCGCCGTGCTGAACACCGGTCACCTGCACCCGAAAATCATCGCGGCCGTGACCGAACAGCTGAACAAGCTGACCCACACCTGCTTCCAGGTCCTGGCCTACGAGCCGTACGTGGAGCTGTGCGAAAAAGTTAACGCCAAGGTCCCAGGTGATTTCGCCAAGAAAACCCTGCTGGTCACCACCGGTTCCGAAGCCGTTGAAAACGCCGTGAAAATTGCGCGTGCCGCGACTGGCCGTGCCGGTGTGATCGCCTTCACCGGTGCCTACCACGGCCGCACCATGATGACCCTGGGCCTGACCGGCAAGGTCGTGCCGTACTCCGCTGGCATGGGCCTGATGCCCGGTGGCATCTTCCGTGCGCTGTACCCGAACGAGTTGCACGGCGTGAGCATCGACGACTCCATCGCCAGCATCGAACGCATCTTCAAAAACGATGCCGAGCCGCGTGACATCGCTGCCATCATCATCGAGCCGGTGCAGGGCGAAGGCGGTTTCTACGTCGCGCCTAAAGCCTTCATGAAGCGCCTGCGCGAACTGTGCGACAAGCACGGCATCCTGCTGATCGCCGACGAAGTGCAAACCGGTGCCGGCCGTACCGGGACCTTCTTTGCCATGGAGCAGATGGGCGTCGCCGCCGACCTGACCACCTTCGCCAAATCCATCGCGGGCGGCTTCCCGCTGGCCGGTGTGTGCGGCAAGGCCGAATACATGGACGCCATCGCCCCGGGTGGCCTGGGCGGCACCTATGCGGGTAGCCCGATCGCTTGCGCCGCGGCCCTGGCCGTGATGGAAGTGTTCGAAGAAGAGCACCTGCTGGACCGCTGCAAGGCGGTTGGCGAGCGTCTGGTCACCGGCCTCAAGGCTATCCAGGCCAAGTACCCGGTGATCGGTGAAGTACGTGCCCTGGGCGCGATGATCGCGGTCGAGCTGTTCGAGGATGGCGACAGCCACAAGCCAAACGCTGCGGCGGTTGCCTCGGTAGTGGCCAAGGCGCGTGACAAGGGCCTGATCCTGCTGTCGTGCGGCACCTACGGCAACGTGTTGCGCGTGCTGGTCCCGCTGACCTCGCCGGATGAGCAGTTGGACAAAGGCTTGGCGATCATCGAAGAGTGCTTCTCTGAGCTGTAGGCGCAGGCTGACCTGATCGACAGAAAAAACCCGCTTCGGCGGGTTTTTTTGTGGGCTGTGCAGCTATTCAGGCCTTGTTCATTGTACGCAGGCGCTTCCTTTGTCTAATGTGCAAGGATTGCCGATGGAGCGTGCTGCATGACTGCTGTTGATTTACCTGCTGTACCCCGAGTGCTGATTGCCGAGACCGACCCCTGGTCGCGGGATCTGCTCAAGCAGGTGTTGTTGAATGTGCGCTGCGACGCGCGGCTGGATGTGTGCGCCGACGGGCAGCAAGCCGCCGAGTTGTTGCGAGATAAACCTTACGATTTGATCATTGCCGATTGGGAGCTGCCGGGCGTTGATGGCCTGAGCCTGTTGCGCAGTGTGCGTCAGCGTCGGCGGGTGCCGGCGTTGCCGTTTATCCTGCTGAGTGCGCGCAATGACGGCGCCAGCGTGCGCGAAGCATTGCCGCTGGCGCCCACCGCCTACCTGACCAAACCTTTGAACATGGAAGGCCTTACGCAACGCCTGCAGGACTTGCTGCTCAACGAAGGCCAGACGGTGTATTGCGAAATCCCGGCCCTGGCGGCGGGCATGTCCTTACCGGTGTTCCTGGAGCAGCGTCGCGAGCTGTCGGACGGCGCGCCGCTGCGGGTTGACGTAAAAGCCGCCGTGCAACGCAGCCTCGCGCCGCAGGGGCTGGACCTCAAGCAGCTGGAAGAACAGGTCAAGGTTGATCCACAGATCACCGCCGTGCTGATCGCCGCCGCCAACAGCGCCGGCCAGCACGGCACGCCGGTGCAGACGCTGTCTATGGCGCTGCATAAGCTGGCGGCCGGGCAGAGCATGAACCTGATCCTTGGCCTGGCCCTCAAGCACAACGTGATCCTCAGCGATGCAGTCTTGATGGAGTATGCCGAACGCCATTGGCAACTGTCCCAGCAGACTGCGCAATACGCCCGCGCCTTGGCGCGCATGCTCGACCTGGATCACGAGCGCTGCTACAGCGCCGGTATTCTCCATCGCCTGGGCGACCTGGCCCTGCTGCGCAGTTTGCAGGAGTGGCGCCAGGGCGGTGGCGAACTGGACGATGAGTTGATTGGCGAGTCGTTGTCCACCTTTGGCGCCAGTTATGGCTCGGCGCTGCGTACGCGCTGGCGCTTGCCCCTGGAGCTGCGCCAACTGGTCGCGGCGATCTACTCCCTGGAAGGCGGGGTGTATTCCCGCGAAGCGCTGGTGATGAATATGGCGGCGCAACTGGCGGGGCTGACCGAGCATGAAGGGGTCGAGGTGCTGGCCAAGGGCAAGACGGCGCGGTTGCTCAAGGTGGGGTTTTCAGAGCTCACGCGCATCCGCAAGCCTGGGTAGGCGTTGTGTCAGGCTGCCACAATGCTGAATGTGCCGCCGCCATCGTAGCCTCGCTGAAGCTCGACAACTCCCACATTGGTTTTGTGGTGCGTCCAAAATTTCCGGCCTGGTCGAGATCCCACATTGGTTTGGCGGGGTATCCAGAATTTCTCGCCTGGTCGAGGTCCCCTGTGGGAGCGGGCTTGCCCGCGATGGCGGTGTTCCAGGCGCTATTTTTAGTGCCTTGAAAGGGCAGGCACTCAGCCGGCAATCACCCGGTTCTTGCCCTGGCGCTTGGCTTCATACATGGCTGCATCGGCCCGGGCGAACAGGCTGTCCAGGGTTGCATCTTCGGCGCTGAGGCTGGCCAGGCCCTGGCTGACGGTCACGCTATAGGGTTGGCCTTCATGGCTGAAGCCCAGTTGCCGCACTTCCTGGCCCAGGCGTTCGGCGACTTGCATGGCCCTTTCCGGGGCGCATCCGGGCAGTACCGCGGCAAATTCTTCGCCGCCAATGCGCCCGAACAGGTCCCCACGGCGCAACACCCCGCGACCGCTCTCGGCGATACGCAGCAACACCTGATCGCCCTCCAAGTGGCCGTAGGTGTCGTTGATGGCCTTGAAATCATCGATGTCGAGCAGCAGGAAGGCCAGCGGCAGGCCTTGGGCACAAGCGCGTTCGAATTCGTGATGGGCGCACTCGAAGAAGTGGCGACGGTTGCTGCTGCGGGTCAGCACGTCGGTGGTGGCCAGGCGTTGCAGTTCGAGCTCCAGGTGCTTTTTTTCGGTGATGTCTTCAGCGATGCCCACCACAATCAGCGGCTTTCCCGGCGTGGCCTGCTGGTTGGTAAAACACTTGTCGCTGAGCCAGCGGATCTGCCCGTCTGCAGTGATGATGCGGTACTGGCGATCCTCCACTGCACCCAGCTCCAGCACCTGGGCCAGGCTGTGCTCGGCGTACTGCTGGTCTTCGGGGTGGATGCTGTCGCGCCAGCCGCGGTGCTCGGCCAACAGCAGGCTGGCCGAGCGCCCGAAGATGCGCTCATAGGCGGGGCTGACGTACAGCACGCGCCGGGTTTCCCACTCGATGGCCCAGAGCACGGCGTTGACACTCACCAGCAGTGAGCTCAACAACTGTTCGCGCTCGCTCAGGCGCTCCACTTCGCCCTGGGCGTGCATCAACGCCAGTAGGGTCGCGGCAGCTGCCGGTCGCGACGTATCCGTCGAATCAGGTGTGGTGGAGGTAGGGGAGTCCGTTTCGTGGACCATCGGCACAATTCTCTCTGGACATGCCGCAGCATTGAACAGCAGTCAAAACAAGGCCCGCCAGGATGGCGAAGTGTTGTTTGAGAGAGGGGAATTGCAGCTAAGTTCCGTTATCAGTCGCGATTGAGACGGAATGTTCGGTGACTGTGAAATGGCGCCAAAAAACTGTGGGGCTGGCTTGAAATGTACCTGGGCCTTGTAGGAACTGGCTTGCCAGCGATGGCGGCCTTGAAACTAGGCCTCATCGCCGGCAAGCCGGCTCCTACCGTGTCAGGCGCTGGGGCGTAGGGAGTAGGTTTTCAACTGGTGGGCAAAGTCGCGCAGGGACTGGATCCCGCTGGCCTCGGCCTCATGCACCCATTCCTTGATGGCGGCGAGCATGTCATGCCCGTTGCTGCTGGTCTTGAGCCAGATCTGTTGCAGCGCCAGGCGCTTTTCGTAGATCACTTTCAAGGCCTGGCTGTGTTCCAGCATGCCCTGGATGCGCAGATGGTGGCGCTCATCCAGCAAGCTGGTTTCCCGTGACAGCAGGCGCTTGGCCCGGTGGAACTGGTGGCGTACCGAATGATCGACCTTCTCCAGCTCCTGCTTGACCAGGGGCGCGATCACCAGCTTGCGGTACTGGGCCATGATCTGGAAACGGTTGTTGAGGATCGCCATGGCAGTGTCCATGTCCAGATGGCCCTTGCCTTCGACCCGGTGGGCAATCGGTGCGACGCGTTGCACCTTGGCCAGGCGCAGGAAGCTGAACACCTTGATCCAGGCCCAGCCCAGGTCGAATTCCCACTTCTTCACCGACAGCTTGGCGGAGTTGGGGTAGGTGTGATGGTTGTTATGCAGCTCTTCGCCACCGACGATGATGCCCCACGGCACCAGGTTGGTCGCCGCGTCGCGGCATTCGAAGTTGCGATAGCCGATGGCATGGCCCAGGCCGTTGATCACGCCGGCGGCCCAGAACGGGATCCACATCATCTGGATCGCCCAGATGGTGATGCCGATGGTGCCGAACAGCAGCACGTCGATGACGCCCATGAGGGCCACGCCCAGCAGCGGATAACGGGTGTAGAGCTTGCGTTCGATCCAGTCGTCCGGGCAGTTCTTGCCGTAGATGCGCAGGGTCTCGGGGTTTTCCGCCTCGGCGCGGTACAGTTCGGCACCTTTGCGCAGGACCGTGGACAGGCCCTTGATCACCGGGCTATGGGGGTCGTCGACGGTTTCGCACTTGGCGTGGTGCTTGCGGTGGATAGCGGTCCACTCGCGGGTGTTCTGCGCCGTGGTCAGCCACAGCCAGAAGCGGAAGAAGTGTTTCAGGCCGGCATTGAGCTCCAGGGAGCGGTGGGCTGAATAGCGGTGTAGATAGACCGTGACGCCGATAATGGTCACGTGGGTCATCAACAGAGTGACTGCCACCAGTTGCCAGGCTGACAAGTCAAGAAAACCGTTGTACCACATAGGCTGTATGGCCCTCAGATAAAGAAAAGAACAGCTGACGCATTATCACTAAGCCTACAGATAAAACCAGTCGCCCTTTTGAATAGGAGTGACGAGATGTTACTTATTCTATAATCCGCAGCCTTTGTAGGGCGATTCTGTTTTTTAGTAAGGATTACTAGTTATATGCTGCTTTCATACCGAGGTGCCCTACGTGCAGGGCTGGTGTACTTGCTGCTTTCCGTCCTGTGGATCCAGCTCAGCCAGCAGGTATTTATCAATTTCATCGATGAACCGACGGAAATGGTCCACTGGCAGATGCTGCGTGGCTACCTGTGGGTGACCCTCAGCGCCCTGTTTATTTTCCTGTTGTGCGCCCGCAGCGCCCGCGTTCATCGCATCCAGCAACCCTTGAAGGAAAACCGCGAACGCCTGCGCCAGGCGGCGGCGGTGTTCGATTGCACCCGCGAAGGGGTGTTGGTCACCGACGCACGCGGGCGGATTGTCCACGTCAACCGCGCCTTTATCGAAATCACCGGTTACCAGGTGGATGACGTAATGGGGCGTCAGCCGAGCCTGTTCAAGTCCGGCCGCCATTCGCCGGCTTTTTATGAGCAGATGTTTCGCACCCTCAATCAAGACGGGGAATGGAGCGGCGAGATCTGGAACCGACGTAAAAGCGGGGAAATTTATCCACAGTGGCAAACCATCCGCGTCATCCATGATGACCAGGGCCAGGTCAGCCATTACGTGGCGGTGTTTTCCGACATCAGTGCCATCAAGCATTCCGAGCACGAACTGGCCCACCTGGCCCACCACGACCCGTTGACCGACCTGCCCAACCGCCTGCTGTTCACCGACCGCGCCGAACAGGCGCTGGCCTCGGCGCAGATCCACAAGCGTGGCTGCGCGCTGCTGATGCTGGACCTGGACCACTTCAAGATCATCAACGACAGCCTTGGCCACAATGTCGGCGACCAGTTACTCAAGGCCGTGGGCGAGCGCCTGCAGGGCCTGTTCGGCCCGGGCGTGACCCTGGCGCGCCTGGGCGGCGATGAATTCGCGGTGCTGGCGGAAAGTTGTCCACAGGTGGTCCAGGCGGCCGCCTTGGCCCAGCGCATCATCGACGGCATGAAGCAGCCGTTTGTGTTCGATGGTCACCAGTTGTTTGTCAGCGTCAGTATTGGCATCAGCCTGTTCCCCAGCGACGCCTTGAGTGCCGAACAATTGCTGCGCAACGCAGACTCCGCGTTGTTCAAGGCCAAGAGCTCCGGGCGCGAAGGCTACGCCTTGTACACCGAGGAGCTGACCGCCCACGCTCAGCACAGGATCGAGATCGGCAATGAGCTGCGCCGCGCCCTCGATCAGCAAGAGCTGCGGGTCTACTACCAGCCGGTCCACGACCTGCAAACCAGCCAGATGATTGGCGTGGAAGCCCTGGTGCGCTGGCAGCACCCATTGCGCGGCCTGGTGCCGCCAGCAGAATTTATCCCGATTGCCGAGCGCACCGGGCTGATCGCCGAGATCGATGCCTGGGTCATGGACCAGGCCTGCCGGCAGATGTGCCGGTGGCTGGCTGAGGGCCGGGGCCTGTCCTTCCTGGCGGTGAATATCTCCAGCCGCCTGTTTGCCCGCCACGAACTGTACGAGCAAGTGGCCAAGGTGCTACATGAAACCGGCCTGGACCCGGCGAAGCTGGAGCTGGAAGTCACCGAAAGCGCGGTGATGGACGACCCGGAAGTGGCCCTGGAGCAACTGCACCGCCTGCGCGAGCTGGGCCTGAGCCTGGCGATCGATGACTTCGGCACGGGCTATTCGTCACTGCTGCGTCTCAAGCGGTTGCCGGTGCAGAAGCTGAAAATCGACCAGGGCTTCGTCGCCGGCCTGCCGTGGGATGAAGACGATGCGGCGATTGTACGGGTGGTCATCGCCCTGGCGCAGAGCATGGGCATGCAAGTACACGCCGAAGGCATCGAGCAGATGGAACAGGCGCGGTTCCTGTTGAATCACCAGTGCGATCTTGGCCAGGGCTACTGGTTTGGCCGGCCGATGCTGGCGGCTGACATCGATTGGGCCAGGGCACCCGCCATCCACTGACCTCTATCTGGGGTTGAAATACAGTAAATGTGGGAGCGGGCTTGCCCGCGATGACGGAGTGTCAGCCAGTAAATCTGGCACTGATACACCGCTATCGCGGGCAAGCCCGCTCCCACATTTGCATCTGCGTACGCCTTAACGTCGTGTCCTGCCTGAAAATTCTTTCTGGTTATATAAACATTCTTAAATAGTATTTTTAAGAATATCCGCGCTTATCTACTATCGCTCTCACGCCGCAAGCAGTGCCGCCACTGCCAGGCACTTCTCATTTCAGGAGCACGACCATGAGCGCATCTCTACGCAGCGTTGACGGCCAGGACGAAGCAGCCATTTTGCGCGAGATCCAAAGCGCATTGCGTGACCTGCGTTTTGGCGCAGTGGAAATCACCGTACACAACGCCCAAGTGGTGCAGATCGAACGCAAAGAGAAATTCCGCTTGCAGAGCCCGGGCAACAAACCGAGCTGAGGCAACACGGCGCTTCGATTGCGGGACCCGTACTAATAAGAAAAGCCAACACCCAAGAATTTCAGGAGCTTGTCTATGTCGTCGATTCGCCGTTATGCCCTGGCCGCCCTGGCCAGCGCCGTGTTTGCCGGTTCCGCAGTGGCCAAGGATTACGAGCTGCTCAACGTTTCCTACGATCCGACCCGTGAGCTGTACCAGGACTACAACGCTGAATTCACGGCTTTCTGGAAGAAGGCACACCCTGGCGACAACGTGAAGATCCAGCAGTCCCACGGTGGTTCGGGCAAGCAAGGCCGGGCGGTGATCGACGGCCTGCGCGCCGACGTGGTGACCCTGGCCCTGGCCGGCGACATCGACGAAATCGCCAAGCTGGGCAAGACCCTGCCAGAGAACTGGCAGACCCGCCTGCCTGAAGCCAGCACGCCATACACCTCGACCATCGTGTTCCTGGTGCGCAAGGGCAACCCCAAGGGCATCAAGGACTGGGGCGACCTGATCAAGTCGGACGTATCGGTGATCACGCCAAACCCGAAAACTTCCGGCGGCGCCCGCTGGAACTTCCTCGCGGCCTGGGCTTATGGCCTCAAGGCCGGTGGCAGCGAAGCCAAGGCCCAGGAATACGTGAAAGAGCTGTTCAAGCACGTGCCGATCCTCGACACCGGTGCTCGCGGTTCGACCATCACCTTCGTCAACAACGGTCAGGGTGACGTGTTGCTGGCCTGGGAAAACGAAGCGTTCCTGGCCCTCAAGGAAGATGGCGGCGCTGACAAGTTCGACATCATCGTGCCGTCCCTGTCGATCCTCGCCGAGCCACCCGTGGCCGTGGTCGACAAGAATGCCGAGAAAAAGGGCAACACCGAAATTGCCACGGCGTACCTCAACCACCTGTACAGCCCGGCTGGCCAGGAGATCGCGGCGAAGAACTTCTACCGCCCGCGTGACAAGGATGTGGCCGCCAAATACGCCCAGCAGTTCCCGAAACTGGACCTGGTGACTATCGACAAAGACTTCGGCGGCTGGAAAACTGCCCAACCGAAATTCTTCAACGACGGTGGCGTGTTCGACCAGATCTACACGGCGCAGTAAGCCACACTACTGCTAGGTACGAGCTTTGTGTGGGAGCCGGGCTTGCCCGCGATAGCATCACCGCGGTGTAACTGATACACCGAGGTGCCTGCATCGCGGGCAAGCCCGGCTCCCACAAAGGCTTGCTCCGGCAGGGGTATCTACCCGCTAACCAAGGACTTTTATGTCGCGTCGTATCTCCCCCGTCATACCCGGCTTCGGGCTGACGCTGGGCTACACCTTGGTGTACCTCAGCCTGATTGTGCTCATACCGCTGGCGGCCATGTTCGTCCATGCCGCCCAACTCACCTGGGATCAGTTCTGGGCCATCATCTCGGCGCCGCGGGTCTGGGCAGCCTTGAAGTTGAGCTTCAGTACCGCCCTGTACGCCGCGCTGATCAACGGCGTGATCGGTACGTTGCTGGCGTGGGTGCTGGTGCGCTACACCTTCCCCGGGCGCAAGATTATCGACGCGATGATCGACCTGCCGTTCGCCCTGCCCACCGCCGTGGCCGGTATTGCGTTGACCGCGCTGTACGCGCCGTCCGGCCTGGTCGGCCAGTTCGCCACCGACATGGGCTTCAAGATCGCCTACACCCCTTTGGGCATCACCCTGGCCCTGACCTTCGTCACCCTGCCCTTTGTGGTGCGCACCGTGCAGCCGGTATTGGCCGATATCCCCCGGGAAATCGAAGAAGCCGCCGCCTGCCTGGGCGCCAAGCCCTTGCAGGTGTTCCGCTACATCCTCGTGCCGGCGCTGCTGCCAGCCTGGTTGACCGGGTTTGCCCTGGCGTTTGCCCGTGGCGTGGGTGAGTACGGCTCGGTGATTTTCATTGCCGGCAACATGCCGATGAAAACCGAGATCCTGCCGCTGCTGATCATGGTCAAGCTCGACCAATACGACTACACCGGCGCTACCTCCATCGGCGTGCTGATGCTGGTGGTTTCCTTTGTCCTGCTGCTGCTGATCAACTTGTTGCAGCGGCGCATCGAACACCCATAAGGAGGCGCGGAACATGTCCCAATCGTCTATTTCCGCCGCGTCTTCGGCCAACGCTGCCCGCCGTGGCAGTGCGGTTTCGCGCCGTATCCTGATCGGCCTTGGCTGGCTGATCTTCGCCCTGTTTTTGCTGTTGCCGCTGTTTATCGTGGTGTCCCAGGGCCTCAAGCTCGGCCTGGGTGCGTTCTTTGCCGCGATCTTTGAGCCCGACGCGCTGTCGGCCTTGAAGCTGACGGTGATTGCCGTGCTGATCTCGGTGCCGCTCAACCTGGTATTCGGCGTCAGTGCGGCCTGGTGCGTGAGCAAGTACTCGTTCCGTGGCAAGAGCATGCTGGTGACCCTGATCGACCTGCCGTTCTCGGTCTCGCCGGTGATCGCCGGCCTGGTCTACGTGCTGATGTTCGGTGCCCAGGGCTTCTTTGGGCCGTGGTTGCAGGATCACGATATCCAGATCGTCTTCGCCTTGCCGGGCATCGTGCTGGCGACGATCTTCGTCACCGTGCCGTTCGTGGCCCGTGAGCTGATCCCGCTGATGCAGGAGCAGGGCACCCAGGAAGAAGAAGCCGCGCGCCTGCTGGGCGCCAATGGCTGGCAGATGTTCTGGCATGTCACCGTGCCCAACATCAAGTGGGGCCTGATCTACGGCGTGGTGCTGTGTACTGCGCGGGCAATGGGTGAGTTCGGCGCGGTGTCGGTGGTGTCCGGCCACATTCGCGGCGTGACCAACACCTTGCCGCTGCACGTCGAGATTCTCTACAACGAATACAACCACGTCGCCGCGTTTGCGGTGGCGAGTCTGTTGCTGATCCTGGCGCTCTTCATCCTGCTGCTCAAGCAGTGGAGCGAGAACCGTATTAACCGCCTGCGCGCCGGTGCGGCTGAGGAATAAGTCATGTCGATCGAAGTCCGTAACGTCAGCAAGAACTTCAACGCCTTCAAGGCCCTGGACAGCATCAATCTGGATATCCAGAGTGGCGAGCTGGTGGCATTGCTTGGCCCCTCCGGCTGCGGCAAGACCACCTTGCTGCGCATCATTGCCGGCCTGGAAACCCCGGATGCCGGGAGCATCGTGTTCCACGGCGAAGACGTGTCCGGCCACGATGTGCGTGATCGCAACGTCGGTTTTGTGTTCCAGCACTACGCGCTGTTCCGCCACATGACCGTGTTCGACAACGTCGCGTTCGGCCTGCGCATGAAACCTAAGAGCCAGCGCCCGAACGAAACCCAGATCGCCGCCAAGGTCCACGAACTGCTGAACATGGTGCAACTGGACTGGTTGTCGGATCGCTACCCGGAACAACTCTCCGGCGGCCAGCGCCAGCGGATCGCCCTGGCCCGCGCCCTGGCGGTGGAGCCCAAGGTGCTGCTGCTCGACGAACCCTTCGGCGCCCTGGACGCCAAGGTCCGTAAAGAGCTGCGCCGCTGGCTGGCCCGCCTGCACGAGGACATCAACCTGACCTCGGTGTTCGTGACCCACGATCAGGAAGAAGCCATGGAAGTTGCCGACCGGATCGTGGTGATGAACAAAGGCGTGATCGAGCAGATCGGCTCGCCGGGCGACGTCTACGAAAACCCGGCCAGCGATTTCGTCTACCACTTCCTCGGCGACTCCAACCGCCTGCACCTGGGCGAAGACCAGCACCTGCTGTTCCGCCCGCACGAAGTGTCGTTGTCACGCCATGAACTGGAAGACCACCATGCTGCGCAAGTGCGCGACATCCGCCCGCTGGGCGCTACCACGCGGGTCACGCTGAAGGTCGAAGGCCAGAGCGAACTGATCGAAGCGGAAGTGGTGAAGGATCACGACAGCCTGACCGGGCTGGAGCGGGGCGAGACGTTGTTCTTCAAACCCAAGGTCTGGCAAAAAGCCTAAGTCTCTGGCCTGCCAATCACCTGTAGGAGCTGGCTTGCCTGCGATGCAGACACCTCGGTGTATCAGTCACACCGCAGTGATGCTATCGCAGGCAAGCCAGCGCCTACACAGGTGTGTGTCGAGCGAGCGCGCGCACCGGCCCCGACCGCTCTTCAATCTGCCGCTTGAGCTCATGGCGCAACCCCAGCAAAAACGCCAACTCCGCCACCACAAACAGCGGCCCCACGATCAGCCCGGACACGTCATCGACAAAGGCCGGCTTGCGCCCCTCGTAGTAATGGCCGACAAACTGGATCACCCAGCCCAGCACAAACAGGCCGATGCCGCTGCTGAGCCACACCAGCGTGCTTTGCGCCGCCAGCACATGCCCAGCCCAGACCGACAGGCCCATCAGCACACTCATCAACACCCCCAGCGCCAGTTCCAGGCGCAGGTAGAACCCTGCAGAAAACAGCGCCAGCAGCACCGCCGGTGATAGCCACAGGCCGGCCACCTGCCATTCGGGGCGTGACAGCAGCACGGCGACGGCCACCACTATCATGGGGATGCCGATAAAGTGGCTGGCGATGTTGCGCGGGTCGCGGTGGTAGGCGGCGTATTGGCTGAGGTGGTCGACGAGGCTTTTCATTGTTATTCCTCCTGTAGGATGCTTGATCATGCCCTGTAGGACTGCGACAAACTGTCAACTGGGCGACAATCTTTGGAGTTCTCATGGACGCAGAGTCTTGGCATGGGCGCCTGTCCAGCGGTCACTGGTACCGCCATCTGCCTGCTCCCTTGCAGCATAGCTTGCTGGCCCACGCCCGCGTGCGGCAGCTGGCGGCGGGGCAGGTGCTGTTCAAGCGCGGTGACCCACCGTGCGGCTTGTATGCGGTGCTCGATGGCAGCCTGCGGATCAGCGCAGTGAGCGCCCAGGGCAAGGAGGCGTTGTTGAGCCTGGCGCAAGCGCCCTTCTGGTTTGGCGAAATCGCCGTGTTCGACGGCCTGCCACGCACCCATGACGCTTGTGCGGTCGGGCCTTGCACGCTGTTGCAGGTGCCGCAGTCGGCGATCCTGCACTTGCTTGCGCAAAGCCCGGCCTATTGGCGGGACATGGCGTTGTTGATGAGCCAGAAGTTGCGGCTGACCTTTATCAATATCGAGCAGTTGAGCCTTGCGCCGGCGTCGGTGCGGGTGGCCCATCGGTTGTGGATGATTGCCGAGGGTTATGGCGAGATCGACGGCTCGCGGCGCGTGGTGCAACTGGCGCAGGAAGATTTGGCGGCGATGCTGGGGGTGTCGCGCCAGACGATCAATGCGCTGCTCAAGGCGTTGCAAGAGCAGGGCGTTGTGCGGTTGGGGTATGGGGAGATTGAGATACTTGATGCCCTGCGGTTGCGGGAGATGGCGCAGGGGTAGGCGGTGCCTGTAGCGGCCCTTTCGCGAGCAAGCCCGCTCCCACATCCGACCACATTCCAAAGAATGTACTCGGTCAAATGTGGGAGCGGGCTTGCCCGCGATGGGGCCAGCCCAGACACTGAAAAACCTCAGTCCGGCTGAAACGGCGAAGCACTCAGCACCACCCCGGTCTCCTCCACATACTGCTGCCAATGGCCAATCAAGGTCGCCAGCTTTTCCGGCTGGCTCAACGCTAGGTCATGGATCTCTCCAGGATCCCTGCCCAAGTCATACAGCTGCCAGGTCGCCGGCCCCACGGGCCCTGGGATGTACACCGCCTTCCACTGCCCCTGGCGAATCGCCCGGCGGCCGAACAGCTCCCAGCCGGTGACGGTATGTTCGTCGTGCACCTGCGCGGTTTCCCCAGATAAAAAGCCCAGCCACGACTTGCCCCGCAGCGGCGCAATCGGCTTGCCGCGCCACTGTTTACCGGGGTGGCGCACGCCGGCCAGGTCGAGAATGGTCGGGGTGATATCCATCACCGTGCCAAAGCCATGGCTGATCCGACCCTTGAGTGCCAGCTGCGGGTAATGCACCAGCGCCGGCACGCGGATCCCGCCTTCGGTGGTGAAGGCCTTGAACAGGCGCGACGGCGCGGTCGCCACCTGGGCCCAGGACGGTCCATACCAGACATAGGAGTTGGCGCGGCCGATGTTGCCCAGGCTGTTGTCGTAATGCTGGTTGAGGTAAGTCAGCAGCTCAGGCCCGAATTTGGGGAAGGCTTCCAGCAGCGCGCCCTCGGCGCCGTTGTCGGACATAAACAGGATGAAGGTATTGTCCAGTTGCCCCTGCTGGCGCAGGTACTCCACCACCCGGCCGATGTTCCAGTCCATGCGCTCGACCATCGCCGCATACACTTCCATGGCCCGCGCCGAGACCTGGCGTTGTTCATCGCTCAGGGCCGCCCACTGGGTGTTCAGTTCGATCAGCGGATGGGGCTCGACCTCGGCATCGATCAGCCCCAGGGCCTTGAGTTTTTCCAGGCGCTCCAGGCGCAGCACCTCGGGGCCGGCGTCGTAGCGGCCACGGTATTTGTCGACGATCTCTACCGGCGCCTGCAACGGCCAGTGCGGGGCGGAAAACGGCAGGTAGGCGAAGAACGGCCGGGCCTGGTCGCGGTCCTTGAGGTACTGCAAAAGCTTGTCGCCAAAGGCATCCGAGGAATAGAAACCTTCGGGCAATTGCTCGACGAAGCGGTCGTCCTCGATATACAGCGCCGGGGTGGATTTGAGCAGGCCAGGGGTGGTGTCGTCGTAGGGCGGCTCGAAACCATAGTGGTTGGCCGCCCCCGGCAGCAGCGAAAACGAGCGCTCGAAACCCCGGGCGTGGGGCGCCAGCTCAGCGGTCAGCCCCAGGTGCCATTTGCCGCTCATCATGGTCTGGTAACCGGCGTCGCGCAGCAGTTCGGGCAGGGCCACCACCTTGTCGTTGAGGTAGCCCTCATAGCCCGGCTTGCCGATCAGCTCCGGGGTCAGCGCCTCGGCCATGGTGCCGATCCCGGCGATATGGTGGTCAGTGCCGGTGAGCAGCATCGAGCGGGTCGGCGAGCAGGTGGGCGCGGTGTGAAAATCGGTCAGGCGCAGGCCGTTGAGCGCCAGGGCGTCCAGGTGCGGCGTAAAGATCTCCCCGCCAAAGGCCCCGAGGTCGGAGAAGCCCATGTCATCGGCCAGGATCACTAGAAAGTTGGGACGTTGCGACATCAAGACACTCCTCATTCAGCAGGCAATAAACGCCAGGGGCAGGTCACGGATCTGTTCACGCAGCGGCGGCTGGTAATGGTCGTCGCTGATCAGCTCGTGCAGCAGTTCTTCGCGCAATTGGTGGAAGTCGAAACTGCTGCGCTGGCGCGGATGGGGCAGGGCGATGTCCACCACCTGCTTGATCCGCCCGGGCCGGGGCTCCATCACCACCACGCGGTCGGCAAGAAAAATCGCTTCTTCCACATCGTGGGTCACCAGCACCGTGGTGATCCTGGCGCGGGCGCGGATCGCCAGCAGTTCATCCTGCATCTGCTGGCGGGTCAGGGCGTCGAGGGCGCCGAAGGGCTCGTCCAGCAACAGGATGCGCGGGCTGGCCACCAGGCCGCGGGCGATTGCCACCCGTTGCGCCATGCCGCCGGACAATTGGTGTGGGTAGGCGCGGGTGAAATCGGTGAGGCCCACCAGCTCGATAAAATCGCTGATGCGCTGTTGGCGCTGGGCCTCGCTCAAAGGCTCGTTGACCAGGCCCAGGCCGATGTTTTCTGCCACCGTCAGCCACGGGAACAAACGGTGTTCCTGGAACACGATGCCGCGCTCGCCGCCGATGCCTTGCACTGCCTTGCCATCGACGCGGATTTCGCCGCGAAACTGCGTATCCAGGCCGATCAGCAGGCGCAGCAAGGTGGATTTGCCGCAGCCGCTGGAACCGACAATCGCGACGAACTCGCCCTCGGCAATGTCCAGGTTGAATTCGCGGATGGCCTCCAGCTCGAAGCCATCGACGTCGAAGGTCTTGCCCACATGGTTGAAGCTGACGATAGGTGCAGTCATGCGTGTCTCCAGCGCGTGGCGCGGGTTTCGATGCGTTGGCCGATAAGGTTGAGTGCCGCGCCCGTGAGGCCGACCAGGAGCATGCCGCTCATGATCAGGTCCATGCGCAGCAGCTGTTGGGCGCCGATCATCAGGCTGCCGATGCCGCCATTGGACGGCATGAAATATTCCGCGCCGATGGTGCCCAGCCAGGCGTAGATCAGGCTCAGGCGCAGCCCGGCAAAAATGCCCGCCGCCGCCCCCGGCAGCACCAGGCGGCGCAGGCGCAGGGCCAGGCTCAGGCGCAGCACCTGGGCGGCTTCATTGAGCTGCGGCGAGAGGTTGAGCACGCTGCGTTGGGTGGCGATAAACAGCGGGAAAAACGCGGCAAGGGCGATAAACACCGACTTGGCCAACTCCCCCAGGCCGAACCAGGCGGTAAGCAGCGGTACCCAGGCAAAAATCGCGATCTGGCGCAGCGCCGCCAGGGTCGGGCCCAATACCCGCTCACTGCGGCGCGACAGGCCCAACAGTAGGCCAAGGGCAAAACCCAGCCCGCCGCCAAGGAGCAAGCCACTCAAGGTGCGTCCCAGGCTTTTGCCCAGGGCGCTGAGCAGGCTGCCATCGAATATGCCGCTGGCGGTGGTGTACAACACGGTCCACGGGCTGACCAGGATATTGGGATCGACCCAGTCCAGGGCTGTCGCCGACTGCCACAGCGCCAACAGGCTCAAGGGCAGCAACCACGGTTGCAGGCGTTGCCAGCCCTGGTAGTGCGGGCCACGGCGGATCTGCGCGGTCGCCGGATGGGGCCAGTGCACCCACTTGCGATCCAGCCAGCCAATGCCGCGATCCATCGCCACGCCCAGCACGCCAATGACCACGATGCATACAAATACGATATCGAGCATGAACAGCTGCCGTGCCCACACCATCAGGTAGCCGATGCCTTCGCTGGAGGCCAGCAATTCCACGGCCAGCAACGAGGTCCAGCCGGCGGCCAGGGCCAGGCGTACACCTGCCATGAAGGCGGGCAGTGCGGCGGGCAGGATCAGCCGGCGGATCAGCAGGTGCGTGGGTAAGCGCAGCACCCGCGCGGCCTCGCGTAAACCGGGCTGGGCGTCGCGCACGCCGACCAGGGTGTGCAGGGTCACGGGCACCACAATCGCCTTGACCAGCACCACCAGCTTGAGGGTTTCGCCGATCCCGAAAAACACCATGAACAGCGGGATCCAGGCCAGGGTCGGGACTTGCGACAGGGCGCTGAAGGTGGGGAACACCAGGCGCTCGGCGCGGGCACTCAAGCCCAGCAGCGCACCCAGCAACGCCCCGGCGCCGACCCCTGCGAGCAATCCCCAGAACAGCCGTTGCAGGCTGATCGCCAAATGGCTCCACAACTCGCCGCCGGCCAGTTCCACGGCGCTGCTCCAGACCAGCGCGGGGGCGGGCAATATCTGCTCGCTCATCCAGTGCTGACGGCTGGCCAGCCACCACAGCGCAAACAGCGTGAGTGGCAGCAGCCATGGCAGCAGGCGTTCACTCAGGTTCGGCCAATGTGCCCGCCCGGCCTTGGCAGGGGCGGCGAGCGGCAGGCTCAACAGTGAGATTCGGGCCATGGAAGACCTCCGTGGTCGGCGAGTGCGTTATGTGATTTTGATCTTATAAATAAACAATCAAGATTATTTAGGGATAAGAAAAACCATTTAAAGCCTCTGCCCGACACGCATCCAATGCATTTGGAGAATATTTTCCATGCTGTTGATGCATAACCCTCTGGAACCGGCGTCTGCGGCTGCATAGTCCAAAAAGCTATTAAATTGTGAATTTATAGTATTTAAAGTTTTGATCGTGTTGTGCGTACTTTCTGCTCCAAAGGCCACCGTCGCCCACAGGAGCACCGCTATGAAACTGCCCTTTAAACGCTTGATCACCCTGGTCGCCGGCACCGCGCTCGCCGGGCTGGTGCATGCCGCCGACCTCAAGGAAATCCGCATCGCCGTGCCCGACCTGAGCGCCGGTACCCAGAACAGCGGTGGTGGCTTGACGGATGTGCTGAGGAGCCAGCAGATCTTTGAAAAAGCCTTCGCCGACCAGGGCATCAAGATCCAGTGGAATTACTTCAAGGGCGCCGGCCCCGTGATCAATGAAGCCTTTGCCAACGGCCAGGTGGACCTGGCTTACCTGGGCGACCTGGCAGCGATCATCGGCCGTTCCAATGGCCTCGACACCCGCCTGTTGAGCGCCACCGCTCGCGGGGTGAAGCAATACCTGGGCGTGGTGCCGGGCTCGGGGATCAAGACCTTGCAGGACCTTAAGGGCAAGCGCGTGGCGGTGTTTCGCGGCACGGCCACCCAGTTGTCCCTCAACGGCGCCCTGGCCAGCCAGGGCTTGAGTGAAAAGGACCTGAAGATCATCAACCTGGATTTCAACGCCGCCGTGGCCGCCCTGGCCGCCAAGCAGATCGATGCGACCTGGGGCGGGTCGAATCTCAGTTCATTGCAGGCCAAGGGCCTGGCCGAAATCCCCCTGACCACCAAGGACCTTGGCGACGCAGGCAGCATCCAGGCGGTGCTGGTGGGCAGCGGCACGTTTGTCGACGCCCATCCCGAGGTGGTGGCCAAGCTGCTCAAGGCGCAGCAGCAGGCGGTGCAGTGGTTGACCGATGACAACAACAAGCAGGCGTATATCGATTTGGTGTCGGGGCTGGCGAGTTATCCGCCGGTGATTCTGACCAATGATCTGAAGGACCAGAAACTCAGTGAGATTTTCCCGTCGACGTTGGATCCGGTGTTCCTGGGCAAACTGCAGGACGCGGTGGATCTGGCCTCGAAGGAGCGGCTGATTCGCAAGTCGTTCCAGGTCAGTGATTGGGTGGTGCCGGGGTTGGCGGCGGCGCAACTGTAGGAGCCTTCAACGATAACGCGGGGTGCCTGGTGCCCCGCAGTGTGCTCAGGTTTTTCGCCGGCAAGCCGGCTCCTACAGGGGCCTGCTAGACCGCGAAGTGAAATCTACAGTGCATGAACGGGCCTCATCGCAGGCAAGCCAGCCCCCACATGGGAGTGCGGTCAAATGTGGGAGCGGGCTTGCCCGCGATGGCGTCTTTCAGACCGCCACATCCACCTCCTGCCGATCCACCGCCACCAACGTCTCGATCATCGCTTTTGCCGCAGGCGACAAGCGCGAGCCGGTGCGGCTGACGATCCCGCACCGCGCGCTCATGGTCTCCATGTTCTGTGGCAGGTTGCGCCAGTGCAGCAGCACCAGGGCGCCGCGGGCGATGTCCTCGGCAAAGGCTTCCTCGGTGCCCACGCCAATGGCGTTGGACTGCAACACGATCTTCACCAGCGCCGGGAAGTGTTCGGTCTGGATGCTCGGTGAAAAGTCCATGCGCCCGCTGAGGTTCGCCAGCAGTTTGCGAATGCCCTGGGAGATCAGCGGCGACGCCAGCGGGTAGTCGAACATGTCGTTGGTCGAAAGGCTGTCCTTGGCCAGCAGTGGGTGGCCAGGCCTGCAAAAAAATACCCCGCGTTTGGGCGAAAGCGCCTGGGTCTGAAAATTCGGATCGGCTTCGAACTGGCGGATGTCGGCGATAAAGAATTCGATCTCTTCCCGGCTCAGGCTGCGGCTCAGGGTTTCCCAGTTATCCACCTGGAACCGCGTGCGGATTTTCGGGTGGGCGTTGACGAAGCGCGCCACCGCGTCCGGCACCAGCTTCACCGCTGGCGCCGGGCCGCAACCGAAGCGCAGTTCGCCCGCATCGAGCTTGGTCATGCGCGTCACTTCACTGCTCAGCAGCGCGGCGCCGTGCACCAGGCTCAGGGCATGTTGCAGCACCACCTGGCCCTCCGGGGTGGGGCGCAGATCCTTGTGGCCACGGTCCACCAGCACGCAGCCAAATTCCTGTTCCAGGCCCTGGATGCTGCGGCTGAACGCCGGTTGCGTGATGCCCATGGCGTCGGCCGCGCGCACAAAACTGCGGTGTTCGTTGAGGGCGATGAAGTAGCGCAGTTGGCGAAGATCCATATGCTTTCCCGGCATTTTAAAAATAGGTCGAAGGCATTTGCGACCAGGGGAGCTGAGGTTTTAAATGCAAGCTCTTATTCCGTCAACGAAGCATGTGTTCATTTGCTAGACCTAAATTGCATATGAATAGAGCGTTGGCACAGCGTCACCCAACCGTAAGCAGACACATGAGGGTCATCCAATGAGCAATGCCGCACTCGCTGTTCAACCCGTCGCCCTGGCGCTGGATATCCACCCGGTCGCCGGGCGTATCGGCGCCGAGATCCGGGGCATCAAACTGTCCGGCGACCTCGACGCCGCCACCGTCGACGCCATCCAGCAAGCGCTGGTGCAGTACAAGGTGATCTTCTTTCGGCAGCAGACTCACCTCGATGACCAGAGCCAGGAAGCGTTTGCCCACTTGCTCGGCGAGCCGATTGCCCACCCCACGGTGCCGGTGCGCGATGGCACGCGGTTTTTGCTGGAACTCGATGGCGCCCGTGGTCATCGTGCCAACTCCTGGCACACCGATGTGACCTTCGTCGATGCGTACCCCAAGGCCTCGATCCTGCGTTCGGTGCTGGCGCCGCCATCGGGTGGCGACACGGTCTGGGCCAACACTTCCAGCGCCTACAACGACTTGACGCCCGAAGTGCGCGCGCTGGCCGACACCCTGTGGGCGGTACACAGCAACGAATACGACTACGCCGCGCGCAAGCCGGATGTGGCGCCTGAAAAGCTCGAGGAATACCGCAAGATCTTCACCTCGACGGTGTACGAGACCGAGCACCCGGTGGTGCGCGTACACCCGGTCAGCGGCGAGAAGACCTTGCTGCTGGGGCATTTCGTCAAGCGCCTGAAGGGCTACTCGCAGGCCGATTCCGCGCACTTGTTCAACTTGCTGCAAAGCCACGTCACCCGCCTGGAAAACACCGTGCGCTGGCGTTGGAACACCGGCGACGTAGCGATCTGGGACAACCGCGCCACCCAGCATTACGCAGTGGATGACTACGGCACCCAGGAACGCATCGTGCGCCGCGTGACCCTCAAGGGTGATGTGCCGGTCGGGGTACAGGGGCAGCGGAGCCAGACCATCAAGGGCGTGTAGCCCAGCGCAGATCAACTGTGGGAGATCAACTGTGGGAGCGGGCTTGCCCGCGATAGCGGTATGTCAGTTAACAACTGTGTTGGCTGATCCACCGCTTTCGCGAGCAAGCCCGCTCCCACACTAGCCCGCGTCCCACAGGGGATTTGGGGGGTTACCAAACCCCAATCTGCACCACCTTTTCCGCTTCTGGCTCCCCATAACGAAACCGTTGGCCACGCAGGTCAATCTCCGCGTGGCTGATGGTGGTGCGCCGCTTCAAACCCCGCAGCCATTCGAACAGATAGCCCTGATGCTCTTCGCGCACCGGGGCATACGCCGGGTCAGCGCCCAAATCGTGCAGTTCCTGGGGATCGTTTTCGAGGTCGAACAGCTGCGCGCGAAAGCCGTCATAGGCCAGGTATTTCCAGCGTTCGCTGCGCACCATGGTCATGCGGCAACGGTCGATCGGTTGCGCCAGGCGTTCGCGGGCCGGGGCCTGGAAGGCGTAGTCGTACTCGGCAATGGCGTAGCGGCGCCAGTCGGTTTCCAGGCCATGCAGCAGCGCGATCAGCGAGCGGCCTTCCAGGCGATGCTCGGCGTTGGGCAGGCCCAGGGCCTCAAGGAACGTGGGCAGGGCATCGATGGTTTCCACCAGGCGCGCGTCCACCGTACCCCGACTGATATCGGCAGCGGCACGCGGGTCGCGGACAATCAGCGGAACCCCCACCGCCGGCTCCAGCAAAAACTCTTTTTCGCCCAGGTGGTGGTCGCCGAGGAAGTCGCCATGGTCGCTGGTGAACACAATCAGCGTGTCATCCCAGCGGCCAGTGCTGTGCAGCACATCGAACAGCCGGCCGAGCTGGTCATCGACCTGCTTGATCAGGCCCATGTAGGTGGGAATCACCCGTAGCCGTACCTCGTCGCGGGAAAAATTCAGGCTTTCCTGGTGTTGGCGGAAGGCCTGGTACACCGGGTGATCGCTGGCCTGCCCGGGCTCGGCGCGGATGGGCGCCTGCACCTGATCGACGCCATACAACGCGTGATACGGCGCAGGCGCGATATAGGGCCAGTGCGGCTTGATGTACGACAGGTGCAGGCACCAGGGCTGCTCGCCTTGTTCGTGGATAAAGTCGATGGCGCGGTCGGTGGTGTAGACCGTCTCCGAATGCGCCTCGTCCACCCGCGCCGGCAAGTGGGCGTTGCGCATGTGCCAGCCACTCAGCACTTCCCCGTCATCGCCGGCGGCGGCGTTGGCCCATTCATGCCAGGGGTTGGCGCCGGCATAACCCTGTTCGCGCAGGTAGTGGGTGTAGGGCGCGGACTCGCGCTTGCTTTCGAACAGCGGGCTGTCGGGGAAGATCCCGTCATGGCGAAAGTACGCCTCGAATCCGACCTCGTTGAGTGGCTGCGCTTGCGCGCTGTCGGGGTCGATCTCCAGGCGTTGCAAGGCGTCGAGATTGGGCGTGGCGTGGGTCTTGCCCACCAGCGCGGTGCGGATGCCGTGGGGGCGCAGGTAGTCGCCGATGGTCAGCTCTTCCAGGGGCAGCGGCACGGCGTTCCATGCCACTTGATGGCTGCTGACGTAGCGCCCGGTATAGGCCGACATGCGCGACGGCCCGCAGATCGTGCCCTGGGTGTAGGCGCGGCTGAAACGCACGCCGGCGGCGGCCAGGCGATCGATATTGGGCGTGTGCAGGTGGGCGTGGCCGTAGCAGGAAAGGTAATCGCGACGCAGTTGGTCGCACATGATGTAGAGCACGTTGCGCACAGGGGACATGAGGGTTTACCGAACGGGGAACAGGCGGTGTTTTTCGCCGGTGAAGCGGGGCTGAGGCAAGTGCATTTGGGGAATGGGTTTTATGCAGTGGGTGCATGGTCAGCCCACATTGGAGTGCGATCAACCTGTGGGAGCAGGCTTGCCCGCGATAGCGGTCGTTCAGACCGCAAGATTCTCCAGCGCACACACCTGCTCATCCTGCTCATCCACCTCCTTGATCTGCTCGATCATCGCCTCCGCCAGCGGTGACAACCGATACCCCGCCCGGCTGACGATGCCATAGCGGGTGTAACGCTCCTCCAGGTCCTCGGCCAGGCCGTCGATCTTCAAGCACACCAAGTCGCCCCGGGCCATGTGCAGCACGTCGCTGTTGGCGCTGACGATACCGATGGCGTCGGAACGCAGCACCACCCCCAGCAGGCTGTAGCCGTTCTCGCATTCGACATTGGGCGTGTAGTCCGGCCGGCCGCTGAGGTCGACGATGACCTTGCGCAGGTTCGGCGGGCGGATGGTCACGGCCAGGGGATAACTCATCAGCTCGGCGGCGCTGACACTTTCGCGCTGGGCCAACGGGTGCCCGCTGCGGCAGCAAAAGTGCCATTTGCGCGGGCGCAGGCGGTGGGTCTGGTAGTCGGGGTTGGCTTCGAAGTGGCGGGTGTCGGCGACGAAGAATTCGAACTCTTCGCTGAGCAGGCGCTTGCCCAGGCTTTGCCAGTCATCCACCTGGAACTGCACGCGAGCCTTGGGGTAGCGCCCGATAAAGCTGCCGATCGCGCGCGGGATCAACCCGGCCGCCGGGGCCGGGCCGCAGCCAAAGCGCAGCTCGCCGGCTTCCAGGCCGTTGAACTGGCTGATCTCGTTGGCCAACTGCTGCGCGCCGCTGACCAGGCGCCGTGCATGTTCCAGCAGCACCTGGCCTTGCTTGGTCGGGGCCAGGTCCTTGCGCCCGCGATCCACCAGTTGGCAGCCGGCGCTGTGCTCCAGGGCCTGGATGCTACGGCTGAAGGCCGATTGCGACAGGTTCACGGTGGTCGCGGCCGCGACAAAGCTGCGCTGTTCGGCGAGGGCGATGAAGTGACGGAGCTGGCGCAAGTCGATATGCATTTTTCACATTAAAAATATCGGGGAAATGCATTGGCTATGCATTAGGTCGACTCCTTATAAAGGCTATCTCTTATGCAGTAAATGTTTGTAAAAACATAAATAAATAACTTTATAGAATATGTAACTGTGCATATTCCGCGATTCCGGAGCCGCTTATGAGTGTGTCGAAGCCCGCTGTACCGTCTTCCCCCTGGCGGCTCAAGCGCCTGCCCCTGGCGCTGTTGCTGGCGGGCAGTGCCAGTTGGTTGCCGAGCCAGGCCGCCGAAACACCCGCCCCCGCGCGCAAGGGCGAGAGCGCCAGCGGGCAACTGGAAACGGTCACCGTGACGGCCCGCCGCCGCACCGAAAGCGCCCAGGAAGTACCCACGCCCATGAGTGTGATCGGTGGCCAGGCGCTGGAAAGCCAGCGGGTCTATCGGATCCAGGATTTGCAGCAACTGGTGCCCAGCGTCAACGTCGCCTACATGCATGCGCGCCAGTCCAGCGTGTCGATTCGCGGCCTGGGCAACAACCCGGCCAGCGATGGCCTGGAAGGCAGTGTCGGGCTGTATATCGATAACGTGTACCTCGGGCGCCCGGGCATGGCGGTATTCGACCTGATGGACATCGAGCAGCTTGAGGTCTTGCGCGGCCCGCAAGGCACGCTGTTTGGCAAGAACACCACGGCCGGGGTGATCAATATCAGCACCCGCGCGCCGAGCTTCACCCCGGAGCGCAGCATCGAGACCTCGGTGGGCGAAGACGGTTATTTCCAGACCAAGGGCACGATTTCCGGGCCGCTCAACGATGAGCTGGCCGGGCGCTTTTCGGCCTATCGCACCCGCAGCGACGGCGATATCCAGAACCAATACAACGGCCACGACCTCAACGGCGGTTCACGCCAGGGCTTTCGCGGGCAACTGCTGTACAAACCCAGCGAGGCGTTCAACCTGCGCTGGATCGGCGACTACAACGAAGAGGACTCCAGCGCCGGCACCCGCGTGCTGTACAGCACCGGCCCGACCATCAACGGCACCAACCTCTACCAATCGCGGGCCGATGCGGCCGGGGCGACCCTGGTCAACGGCTCCCACCGCAAGGTCAACCTGGACAACGACCAGCGCGTCACGGTGTTCCAGGGTGGCACGTCCCTTGAGGCCAACTGGACCCTGCCCAGCGACTTCACCCTGACCTCGGTCAGCGCCTACCGCTGGTGGAATTTCACCCCGCGCAACGACGACGGCCTTAACGTGCCGGCCTCGTATAACGCTGGCGTATCGGTGGAAGATAAACAGTGGTCCCAGGAGTTTCGCCTGGCCTCGCCTACCGGTGGGTTCTTCGATTACGTGGTGGGCGCTTACTACTTTGGCTCCGACCTGGACAACAAATCCTTCGCTTACTACGGGCCCCAGGCCGATATCTGGAACGGCACGCCTGCTGGGGCCTTGAGCAATGTCAGCAGCGTCGGCAACGGGCATATCCGCACCGACAGTTTTGCCCTGTTCGCCCAGGGCACCTGGCACCTTACCGAACGCCTGGATTTCACTGCCGGCCTGCGCGGCACCTATGAAGAAAAAAGCGCCTCGGTCAGCCGCAACGCGCCGCTGGGTGGCGCAACGGTGACGGGCGCGGCAGCCACCGCACGCCGTGGCCGTGCCGGAGCCTACGATTCGGGCGATCTCAACCAGTACAGCACCAGCCCTTCTGGCCTGCTCAACCTCAGCTACCGTTTCAGCGATGACTTGCTCGGCTATGCGACCTTGTCCCACGGTGAGAAATCCGGCGGGGTCAACCTGGCAGTGGGCTCTGCCCCGACCGCTGGCGCAGACTCGCTGTTGATCGGCACCGAGCGCGCCAACAACGCCGAGTTGGGCTTTAAGAGCACGCTGTGGGACCGTCGCCTGCAACTCAACGCCAACCTGTTCTGGACCCAGGTCAACGGCTACCAGACCAACGCGTACGACTATGGCAACCGCGTGCAGTACCTGACCAACGCCGGCTCCGTGCGCTCGCGTGGGGTGGAGCTGGAAAGCACCCTGGTGCCGATGCGTGGCCTGACGCTGAACATCAATGGCTCGTTCAACGATGTGCGCTACCTGTCGTACAAAGATGCGCCATGCCCACCGGAAGTCAGCCTGCGCCCGGGTGCACCGGCCTCGTGCGATCTCAGCGGGCACCCGGTGGTGGGCGCCTCGAAGTGGATTGCCAACGCCAACGGCGAATACAAGTGGAACCTGGATAACGGTTTGGAGCCCTACGTCACCGCAAGCTATGCCTACCGCTCCAAGGCGGTGGGTACGGTGGAGGATTCGGATTACGGGCAGATCCCGGGTTATGCGGTGGTCAACCTGTCCACCGGCCTGCGCGGCGATTTCCAGCAGGGTCAGTGGGACGTGTCGCTATGGCTGAAAAACGCCTTCGACAAGACCTACTACACCACCCTGTGGACAGGCGGCAACGGTGGCTATGAAGGGCTGCTGGGCACCCCGCGCACGCTGGGGGTGACCGGGCGCTACGACTTCTAGCCCCCCATCCGTAGGAGCCGGCTTGCCGGCGATAGCGGTCTATCGGTCACCGGATCGATATCTGACCCACCGCCATCGCCGGCAAGCCGGCTCCTACAGCAGGGCGGCTTCGCGCGCAGGCTCTGTGCGGTAGGTGGCCGGGCTGAAGACCCGGGTCACCACCAGCATTGCGATCACCGTCACGGTCAGCACCACCCAGGCGCTGACAAAACTGCCGGTGAGTTCGCGCAGCCAGCCGGTCATCCACGGCGACACGGCATTGATCAGAAAACCCACGCCCTGCACGAATGCCGCCAGTTGCCCGGCTTCCCGTGGGTCGCGGCGATGGTCCAGGGTCAACAGCAGGCTCAGGGCAAAACATGCCCCCAGGCCGAAGCCGATCAGCGCCACCCACAGGTGCGGGTATTGCAGCGGCGCCAGCAGCAGGCCGAGGTAGCCCACGGTCTGGGCCAGCAGGCTGATGGTCAGCAAGGGCCGGCGGTCGATACCGCGTTGCGCCAGCGCCGGCATCAACAGCGCGGCAATTACCTGGAAAATCGTCATGAACGCCAGCAGCGAGCCGCTGGGCAGCACGCCCCAACCCAGTTGCTGGTAGTACGCCGGCAGCCACGCCACCATGCTCATGTACCCGCAGTTCACCAGGCCGAAATACAGCGCCAGTAACCAGGCGCGACGATTGCGCAGGCCCTGGAGCGGCGCGCTCACCTGCAGGTTTTTCGCCGCGCCCAACGGCAGCCACGCCCACAGCAGCAACGCGCCGAGCGCCGGCAGCAGCCAGATGCCGAGGCCAGCCTGCCAGTGCTGGAAATGGCTGGCCACCAGCGGGCTGAGCAGCGCCGCCAAGCCACCGCCACCCATCAACGAGGCTGAGTACACCCCCATCGCCAGTGGCACCCGGTGGTGGAACTGGCGCTTGATCATCGCCGGCACCAGCGCCTGGATCAGCGCCACCCCGGCGCCGCCCAGCAACGCCGTGGCCAGCAGTGCCGGTGCCTGGCCCAGCAGCCAGCGCGCCAGGCACGCCAGCAGGATCATCATCAAGCCCAGGGCAATCCCGCGTCGTTCGCCCAGCTGCGCCTCGACACGGATGCCCACTAGCGCCACCAGCCCCATGCACACCACCGGCAGGCTGGTGAGCAAGGCACTGCTCTGGAAACTCAGGCCGGTGGCCAGGCGGATTTCCCCGAGCAACGGGCTGATAGAGCTGAGGATCGGCCGCAGGTTGAGGCCCAGTACGACCAGCAGGCCCCAGCCGGCGAGGGATTTATTCAGGGTCATGCAGGGTTTTCCATTGACGGTAAAGGGCTTGCATGGCCGGCACAGGCAAGTGCTCGAGGGGCAAGGGCTGTGCGCTCAGTGCCAGGCCCATCTGCTGGTAAATCGCTGCGGTCGACAGGCCAAAAGGCGCGGCCATTTCATTGCTCGCGGCAAACACCACGCGGGATACGCCGCACATATACATCGCGCCCAGGCACATCGGGCACGGCTGGCCGCTGGCGTAGATCACACAGCCTTCAAGGCGTGGGCCCAGTTGCTCGCTGGCGCGGCGAATGGCGAGCATCTCGGCATGGGCAGTGGGGTCCTGGTCGAGGTGGATCTGGTTGACCGCTTCCACCAACACCTCGCCGTGCTTGACCAGGACGGCGCCAAACGGCCGTCCGCCACGGGCCACGTTGTCCTGCGCCAGGGCAACGGCGCGTTGCAGATGACGCTGATCGTCAGTCATGGAAAATCTCCCCTCTCGGTGAACGCGAAGTATGGCCACCGCCTGGGGTATTCTGAAATTAAATATAACCATGCCAACCAGTGGCAAACCCGATGGTGGTGTTCATGTTCGATCCCGTGCTGTTGCGCAGTTTTGTCGCCGTTGTCGATTGTGCGAATTTCACCCGCGCCGCCGAACGCCTGCACCTCACCCAATCCACGGTCAGCCAGCAATTGCGCCGCCTGGAAGACAGTGTCGGCTGCCGCTTGCTCGACCGTGATCAGCGCCGGGTGGTGGCAACGGTCGAGGGTGAACGCCTGCTGGCCTATGCGCGGCGCATCCTGGCACTCAACGAAGAAGCCGCCGATGTGCTGATCAACCAGCAGAGCGACGGTGTGCTGCGCCTGGGCGTGCCCGAGGATTTTGCCGCCGAGCGCTTGATGCCGTTGCTGTCGGCGTTTGTCGTGGCCTACCCACGGGTGCGCCTGGAGGTCACCAGCGGCCTGGGGCCGGCGCTGTTGCGTCAGTATCGCGGCGGTGAGTTCGATGTGTTGCTGGTCAAGCAGATGGGCGACAGCGACGACTGCCTGGCCTCCTGGCCGGAGCCGTTGTGCTGGGTCGATAGCCGCCACATGCCGGCCCTGGGCCGCGACCCATTGCCCTTGGTGGCGTTCCCGGTGGGCGGCCTGTACCGCAATGAAATGCTCCAGCACCTGGAAGTCGGTGGCTGGCGCTGGCGCATTGGCTATTCCAGCGCGAGCTTGGCCAGTGTGTGTTCGGCGGTGGCGGCGGGGTTGGGCATCAGCCTGCTGCCTGAGCGGGTGGTGCAGGCCGGGCATGTGGTGCTCGGCGCCGACAGTGGTTTGCCCGCGGTGCAGGGCGTGCGGCTGGCGCTGTATGGGCGCAATGGGATGGGGGCGGCGGGGCAGAGCCTGCAGGGGCAATTGTGGGATTTATGCGAGGCCAGCCCGCGCTGAGCCATGCCTTTGAGGAATATTTTGCATGCCCGCAAAGCATCATGATTTTGCCTCTCGCCGCCAGGCCCCGTGGGGCGTGGCTTTGGGCCAAGCGCTGATTTTTCATATTCCTGTTTGGTCTATGTATAACTTTAAAGATTACTTTAAGAGATAAGCGTCTGCCCCCGATGATTCAGCTCTCGACGGTCGCCCCGCAGGCCCGTCGGTTTTTTCGCTGAAGACAGCAGGGAGTGAATCAATGGGCAATGTCCAGACCGCCGCCAGTGCACATGAGGCGCAGTGGCGCCAGGCACCGAGTGGTGAGTTGGTCGACCTTGGCCGGCCGCATCGTGCGCCCTTGGGGCAGTTGCGTTTGCAGAAAACCCCCAAGGGGATCTTGAGCCGCCGTGAAGGCATTTTATTGGGCCTGTTGGCGCTGGCGCTGCATGGCGCGGTGATCTACTGGGTCAGCCAGAAACCGGTGCCGGTGCTGCCGATTGTGCCGCCGGAAATTCCACCGATGACCATCGAGTTTTCCCAGCCGGCGCCGCCGGTGGTGGAACCGCCGCCGCCTGTACCGCCACCGCCGCCAGTTGTAGAACCACCGCCACCGGTCGTGGATGAGTTGGCGGCCAAGCCGGCGCCACCCAAGCCGGTTCCCAAGCCCAAGCCAAAACCTGTGCCCAAGCCCGAACCCAAGCCGGTGCCCAAAGCCGTCGAACAGCCGCCTGCGCCACCCCAGCCGGCACCCCCCGCGCCCACGCCAGCTGCGCCTGCGCCGGCACCGGTGACGCCTGCTTCGGCCAACGCTGCGTACCTGAAGAACCCGGCGCCCGAGTACCCATCACTGGCCCAGCGCCGTGGCTGGGAAGGCACGGTGTTGTTGCGGGTGCATGTATTGGCCAGCGGCAAGCCCGGTGAAATCCAGGTGCAAAAGAGCAGCGGTCGCCAGCAACTCGACGACGCCGCACTCAGCGCCGTGAAGCGCTGGAGCTTCGTGCCCGCCAAGCAGGGCGACGTGGCCCAGGATGGCTGGGTCAGCGTACCTATCGATTTCAAGATTCATTGAGCCTTTGCTCGACACTCTATCGCTTACACCGAGGACCGCATCATGACGTTACTGGCATCTCCACTTGAATCCATCGAAAGCGCGGTGATCTGGCTGCTGGTGGTTTTTTCCGTCGCCACCTGGGGCCTGGCCCTGCTCAAGGGCGTGCAGTTCGGCCGCCTCAAGGCCCAGGATCGCAAGTTCCACAAACAGTTCTGGGCAGCGTCGAGTCTCGATTCGGCCGCCGAACTGAGCGAAACCCACCCCGGCGCCGCCGCCCGTGTGGCCCAGGCCGGTTATGCCGCGATCCAGGTCGGTGATGCGCCGCACGCCGCTGACTTGAGCCAGGCGATCAACCACCAGGACCGCCTCGAACGTGCCCTGCGCCAGCAGATCGTGCGTGAGCGGCGCTCCCTGGAAACCGGCCTGGCCGTGGTCGCGAGTATTGGCAGCACCTCGCCCTTTATCGGGCTGTTCGGCACCGTGTGGGGGATCATGGAAGCGTTGAAAGGGATCAGCGCCGCGGGCTCCGCCAGCCTCGAAACCGTGGCCGGGCCCATCGGTGCGGCGCTGGTCGCGACCGGCGTGGGGATCGCCGTCGCCGTACCGGCGGTACTGGTCTACAACTATTTTCTGCGTCGCCTGAAGCTGACAGCTGCCGACCTGGATGACTTCGCCCATGACTTCTACAGCCTGGCGCAGAAAAATTCGTTCCGCGTGCTGGTCCACCCGGCGCTGCACAAAAACGCCGCCCAGGGCAGCGCGCAAAAAGTGAAGGAGGCGTCCTGATATGGCCTTCTCCACCCAAGACAGCGACGAGGTACTGAGTGAGATCAACGTCACGCCCCTGGTGGACGTGATGCTGGTACTGCTGGTGGTGTTTATCGTCACCGCCCCGCTGTTGACCAATGCGATCCCGATCAACCTGCCCAAGACCGAGGCCGTGGCCCCGGTGGAGCAGAAAGACCCGTTGGTGGTGAGCATCGACGGCGCCGGCAAAGTGTTTATCAACAAGGATGAAATCCAGCCGGACCTGCTGGAATTCAACCTGCAGGCCGCCAAGGCGAAGGACCCAGAGGTGCGGGTACAACTGCAGGCTGACGATGGTGTGAACTATGGCGAAGTGGCTCGGGCCATGGCGTCGATTGAGCGAGCGGGAATTACCAAGCTGTCGGTGATTACTGCGCGTTAGTGTCAACAGCCTCGACAATTTTTTGGCCGTCTCCTTGGCAGGGTGCGGCCTTTTTTTTTGCCTGTGATTTAAGCCGTCTGCCCAACCCCTGTAGGAGCTGGCTTGCCAGCGATAGCGGTGAGTCAGTCGATGAATGTTTCGGCGGACACGGCGCAATCGCTGGCAAGCCAGCGCCTACATTTTGAGCGAAATGGTTTTGTGTTTTTGGTTATTAATAAATAGCTTCTTATTCCTTAACGAATATATGCCCCGTCCCTATACTGGTCAGCAACGTTAAACGCTGCAGGAGGGCACACCCATGCACAGCGAGTTGATCCGTTACCTGATCGTGCCGGGCTGGCAAGGATCGCCAGAAGATCATTGGCAAACCCATTGGCAGAACAGCCTGCCCAACAGCGCCCGCGTGGAGCAGGCCGACTGGTTGACCCCGCGCCGCGAAGACTGGGTGGCGGCCCTGGCTGAAGCCATTGCGGCCGACAGCACTCCGGTGATTCTCATCGCCCACAGCCTGGGTTGCATCACCGTGGCGCACTGGGCGGCCAGCGCGCCATTGCAGTTCCTGCGTCAGGTGCGCGGGGCCTTGCTGGTGGCCCCGGCGGATGTCGAGCGCCCCGCGTGTGCGCCGGCGTTGCGCAACTTTGCACCGATTCCGCGCGACCTGTTGCCGTTTCCCAGCCAGGTCGTCAGCTCCGACAACGACAGTGCGGTCAGCGCCCCTCGGGCCCTGGAGCTGGCGCGGAACTGGGGGGCTGAAGCCGGAATTCTCGCAGGCGCCGGGCATATCAACGTGAAGTCCGGCCACCAGCGCTGGGAGCAGGGTTTCGCCTACCTCTATCGCCTGCAAAACCGTCTGGAGCATCACTCCCGGCGCCGCGCCTAATACTTTTCAACGCCCCGTCCCTTAAGTGGAATTGGGGCGGGAGCCTGCCATGAGCCTGCATGAAACCTTTGGCCAGCCACTGCTGACCTTCCCCGATGCCGAAAAAAGCCCCTTGAGCATCCGCGCCAAGGCGCTGGTGTTTGTCGACCCCCGTTCCCGGCAACTGCGCGAAGACCTCCAAAGCCTGGCCCCGCGTGCCTTGCCCGTACTGATTCGCGGCGAAACCGGCAGCGGCAAAGAGCTGCTGGCGCGCCATATCCATCGTGGCAGTGACCGCAGCGGCCTGTTTGTGTCGGTCAACTGCGGTGCGATCAGCCCCACTTACGCCGATGCC
This sequence comes from Pseudomonas sp. MF09156, assembly GCF_059862305.1. Taxonomy (NCBI): domain Bacteria; kingdom Pseudomonadati; phylum Pseudomonadota; class Gammaproteobacteria; order Pseudomonadales; family Pseudomonadaceae; genus Pseudomonas; species Pseudomonas sp. MF09156. Next base: position 522,700 of record NZ_JCBCUR010000003.1, on the reverse strand, counting down.
GAACTGTTCGGCTATGCCGCCGGCAGCCACAGCGGCGCGGCCAGCAGCCGGGCCGGTTGGTTCGGCTCGGCCAACGGCGGCACCTTGTACCTCGATGAGATCGGTGACTTGCCGCTGCCGATCCAGATCAAGCTGCTCGCCGCCCTGGAAAACCACGAAGTCACTCGCGTCGGCGCCCATCAGCCGAGCCCGGTGGACGTGCGCCTGGTCGCTGCCACCAGCATCGACCTGGCCCAGGCGGTGGCCGTGGGTAAATTCCATGAGCGCCTGTTCCATTACCTCAGCGAAGGCCAGTTGGAACTGCCGGCGCTGCGCGAGCGCGTAGGCGACATCCTGTCCCTGGCCGAGTACTTCCTGGGGATCTACAGCCAGCGCCTGGACCTGCCGGTGCCGTTGATCAGCGAGGACGCGCAGCGGGTGCTGGAGCAGCACAGTTGGCCGGGCAATACGCGGGAGCTGGAGAACGTGATCCACTTTGCGCTGCTGGTCAGCAGCGGCGATGAGATCTTGCCGGAGCATCTGAACCTGCCGGTGGCGTCGGTGGCGCAGATTGAGCATCAGGTGCGACAGATCCTGAGCAGCGGCAGCGAAGTCGAGCGCGCAGCGTTGACGCGTCTGTTTCAGGGCTTGGGCTCTGTATGAGCAAAATGGAATATCAAAGTGAATAAAAGGTATTGTTCGGGAATAAAAAATATCGGTATTGTCCATTCCACGCCGCGATAGCACATCGCTGGCACCCCCATAAGAAGCGGCCGTCACCGACGTCCCGGATTTTCGATTAAGGACACTGCATGAAAAAGGTTCTGTTGTTCACCGCCCTGGCGGCGGCCCTGACTGCCGGTATCGCTCAAGCCAACGAAAAACTGGTGGTCGCGGCCACGCCGGTGCCGCACGCCGAGATCCTTGAGCTGATCAAGCCGACCCTGGCCAAAGAAGGCGTGGACCTGGAAATCAAGGTCTTCACCGACTACGTGCAACCGAACGTGCAAGTGGCCGAGAAGCGCCTGGATGCCAACTACTTCCAGACCCTGCCGTACCTGGAAAACTTCAACAAGGGTAAAGGCACCAACCTGGTCACCGTGATTGGCGTGCACGTTGAACCGTTTGGCGGCTACTCGAAGAAAGTCACCAAGCTTGAAGACCTGAAAGACGGCGCCACCGTGGCTATTCCCAACGAAGGCTCCAACAGTGGTCGCGCCCTGTTGCTGCTGCAGAAGGCCGGCCTGATTACCCTCAAGGACCCGAAAAACGCCCTGTCCACGCCAAAGGACATCGCCAGCAACCCGAAGAACCTGAAGTTCAAGGAACTGGAATCGGCCCTGCTGCCGCGCGTCCTGGACCAGGTTGACCTGGACATGATCAACACCAACTACGCCCTGGAAGCCGGCCTGAACCCGGCCAAGGATGCGTTGATCATTGAAGGCGCCGACTCGCCGTACGTGAACTATCTGGTAGCCCGCCCAGACAACAAGGACAGCGCCGCCATCCAGAAACTCTCCAAGGCCCTGACCAGCCCTGAAGTCAAAGCCTTCATCGAGAAGAAATACAGCGGCGCGGTGTTGCCGGCGTTCTGATTTGCCAAACCCCCTTCAAGGTTTGAACGCCGACGGCTGATACAGCGTCGGCGTTTTTTGTTGGGCAACGAGGATCAAAAATGTGGGAGCCGCTCCCACACTGCGCTACAAATCCCGGCGGTTGATCGCCCGCCGCAGCGCCACCAGCCATTTCACCAAGTCCTGCGGGTCAATCGGTTTTGTCTCGCTCATCTGGCATTCCCTCGCTGTTAAATGGCCCTCAGTCTGGGCACGCGCTGTCCTTCCCTGTGGTTCAGCGCTGAAAAAAAGACCCTTCCTACACCCCCCAGAACAATAGCTGTCACCCGGCAACCCGGCGAATCCGCCGGTTAGCTTTTTGGGTGATATCAATATTCTATTTCGGTATTTAAATTTTGGTTTTTATACCTTTAAAGTCAGCGCTTCCCGGCGTTACCCACGCTGGACCGGACTGCGTTTACGCCGCATTACCCCTGCGGCGCCCAGGACTTGAAATGACCTTCGACTACGCGTTTATCCTCAGCACCCTGCCGGCGTTTCTCAAGGCCGTGGGGGTGACCCTGCAAGTAGGCTTGATCGCCATCGGCACCTCGCTGCTGGTGGCGCTGATCAACTCGGCCCTGCTGGTGTTCCGCACGCCCTACCTGTCGCGCCTGGTAGCGCTGTATGTGGAGCTGGCGCGCAACACGCCGCTGCTGATCCAGCTGTTCTTCGTGTACTTCGCCTTGCCGGCCCTGGGTTTGAATATCTCCGGGTTCTGGGCGGCGATCATCACCATGACCTTTTTGGGCGGCGCCTACCTCACCGAAGTGCTGCGCGCCGGTGTGGAAGCGGTGCCGCTGGCGCAGATCGAGTCGGGCAAGTCCATCGGCCTGTCCGACTGGCAGTTGCTGCGCCATGTGATCCTGCCCCAGGCCGGGATCCTCAGCCTGCCGGCGCTGTTCGCCAATTTCATTTTCCTGCTCAAGGAAACCACCGTGGTGTCGGCGGTGGCGGTGCCAGAGATTCTCTACACCACCAAAAGTTACATCGCCCTCTACTACAAGACTTACGAGATGCTCGCCGTGCTCACGCTGATTTGCGTGCTGTTGTTCTTGCCGCTGTCGCTGCTGCTCAGCCGCCTGGAAAGGAGGCTCCAGCATGGCCAGTTCGGGTCTTGAATTGTTGTGGGTGTCGTTGCCGCAACTGGGCAAGGGCGCTGCACAAACCCTGTCGATTTCGTTTTTGAGCATCGCCTTCAGCACCATTGGCGGGGTGGTGTATGGGGTGCTGCGCACTTTGAATGTGCGGGCGATCAACCTGCTGCTGCGCATTTACCTGGAATTGTTCCGCGCGATTCCGGTGCTGGTGTGGCTGTATCTGCTGTTTTTTGGCCTGCCGATTTTCACCGGCCTGAGCATCCCCAGTTTCTGGTGCGCGGTGCTGGTGCTGTCGCTGTGGGGCGCCAGTGAAGTGGGCGAAGTGGTGCGCGGGGCCTTGCATTCGCTGCCGCGCGGGCAGCGGGAGGCGGGGCTGTCGATTGGCTTGTCGGCGCCGCAGCTCTACGGCTACGTGCTGTTGCCCCAGGCGCTCAAGCGCATGACGCCGCCGACCATCAACGTCTACACGCGGATCATCAAGACCAGCTCCCTGGCGGTGCTGATCGGCGTGGTGGACGTGATCAAGGTCGGCCAGCAAATCATCGAGCGCACTTACGAGTCGGTATTGATCTACGGCGCGCTGTTCCTGTTTTTCTTCTTTATCTGCTACCCGTTGTCGGCCGCCTCCAAGGTGCTGGAACGGCGCTGGGCCCAAGCATGAGCGCACTGATCGAGTTCCAGGGTTTCAATAAATTCTTCGGCGAACAGCAGGTGCTCAATGGCATCGACCTGAGGGTGCAAAGCGGCGAAGTGGTGGTGATCCTCGGCCCCAGCGGCTGCGGTAAAAGCACCTTGCTGCGCTGCCTCAATGGCCTGGAAGTGGCCCACAGCGGCAGCCTGCGGCTGGCCGGCAAAGAGCTGCTGGATAAACACACCGACTGGCGCCAGGTGCGCCAGGACGTAGGCATGGTGTTCCAGAGTTACCACCTGTTCCCCCATATGAGCGTGCTCGACAACATCCTGCTGGGCCCACTCAAAGTGCAAAAGCGCGAGCCTCGCGAAGCCCGTGAACAGGCGCAAAAACTGCTGGAGCGGGTAGGGCTCGCCGACAAGCGCGATGCGTTCCCGCGCCAGCTCTCGGGCGGCCAGCAGCAACGTATCGCCATCGTCCGTTCGCTGTGCATGAACCCCCAGGTCATGCTGTTTGACGAAGTCACCGCCGCCCTCGACCCGGAAATGGTCAAGGAGGTGCTGGAAGTGATCCAGGACCTGGCCCGCGATGGCATGACCCTGCTGATCGTCACCCACGAAATGGCCTTTGCCCGCGCCGTCGCCGACCGCGTGGTGTTTATGGAGGCTGGCCGCATCCTCGAACACAACACCCCCGAGGCCTTCTTTACGAACCCGCAGACCGCACGCGCGCAGCAGTTCCTCGAGAAATTCTCGTTTGTTTCAACACTGCCCAAGAAAATCAAGGAACTGGAGCTGTCATGAAAACTGCCAAGTTGTTACTGCCGCTGCTCGGCCTCGCCTTACTGGCCGGCTGCAATAAAACTGAAGAACCGGCCAAACCCGCCGCTGCCGCGCCGGCGGCGGTGAGTTACATCGACAAGATCAAGGCCCGCGACAAGCTGATCGTCGGCGTGTTTACCGACAAGCCGCCGTTTGGCTTTGTCGATGAAGCCGGGCGCTACGTGGGCTTTGATACCGACATCGGCCGCCGGTTTGCCAAGGACCTGCTGGGTGACGAGAACAAGGTCGAGTTCGTGGCCGTGGAGCCGGCCAGCCGCATCCCGTTTTTGCAGAGCGACAAGGTCGACCTGATCCTCGCCAACATGACCGTGACCCCGGAGCGCAAGGAAGCGGTGGAGTTCACCAACCCCAACCTGAAAGTCGCGGTCCAGGCCCTGGTGCCTAACGACAGCGTGGTCAAAAGCCTCGACGACCTGGCGACCCGCACCACCATCGTCACCACCGGCACCACGGCCGATATCTGGCTGACCAAGAACCATCCAGACTGGAAACTGCTCAAGTTCGAGAAAAACTCCGAGTCGCTACAAGCCCTCTCGGCTGGGCGTGGCGATGCCTATGCCCAGGACAACCTGGTGCTGTTCAGCTGGGCCAAACAGAACCCGGGCTACCGCGTGCTCGAACAGAAGCTGGGCGACGAAGCGCCGATTGCACCGGCGGTGAAGAAGGGCAATATCGAACTGCGCGACTGGGTGAATGCCGAGTTGGCGAAGTTGGGTGAAGAGAAGTTCTTGCTCAAGCTGTATGACCAGTACGTGCGTAAAGAACTGAGCGACGACACCAAGCCTGAGAGTGTGATTGTTGAAGGGGGTAAGTGGCAGGGTTGAACCCTGGCCTCTGTGTTGTTTGATCTACTGCCATCGCGAGCAAGCCCGTTCCCACATTTGATTAGTGAATACATTCAAATGTGGGAGCGGGTTTGCTCGCGATGGCGGCACGACAGACGCCGCTTACTGAGGCCAATGCCACGCCGGCTCATCCAACACCCGCTGCCCCACAATCTGCGTCTGGCCCATCACCTTCTCCAGCACAATCGAATTGCATCCCTCGTCCTGCTGCAACGCCGCGATCAAGCGGCTGGCATGGGACACCACCCACACCTGGCATTGCCTTGATGCCTGGATGATCAGGCGCGCCAAGGCCGGCAACAGGTCCGGGTGCAGGCTGGTTTCCGGTTCGTTGAGCACCATCATCGTTGGCGGGCGTGGCGTCAGCAGGGCGGCGATCAGCAGCAGGTAGCGCAGGGTGCCGTCCGACAACTCCGCCGCCGACAGTGGCCGCAGCAACCCTTCCTGATAAAACTCAATGGCAAAACGTCCGCCCTGCAACGGCTGGATATTCAGGCGTGCGCCGGGAAACGCATCGCTGACTGCGCGCTGCAAGGCCTCGGTGTCGCCGATTTCGCGGATAGTCTGCAACGCGGCCGCGAGGTCGCGGCCATCGTGGTGCAACACCGGTGTGCGCGTACCCAATTGGGGCAGGCGCACCGGCGCATCGGCGTCGCTGCGAAAGTGGTCGTAGAAGCGCCAGCCGCGAATGCTTTCGCGCAGCATCAGCACTTCGGGCGAGCCGCGCAGGCTGCCGACCTGGTCGAACAGGCTGTGGTAGTCGGGCGTGTGCTGGGCCAGCACATCCCAGGCCCGCCCGTCTCGGGCGCGGATCATCGCCCCCGAGCGTTGCACCAGCAGGCTGGCCGGGCGATAGACGTGGCCGGCCCAGATGCATTCCTTCTTGATCTCGGGGTCCAGGGAAAAGTACGACGAACTGGGTACTGGCAAGCCCAGGGAAATCGCGTAGCTGAAGTCTTCGCCGGCAAAGCCCAGGCGCAAGCGCTTGACGCCCTGGGGCACGCTGGCCTGCACCGCGACTTCGCCCTTTAGCATGCGCCGGCTGATGTTTTCGGGGCCGGCCCAGAACGTCGAGTCCAGGCCTCCTTCACGGGCCAGGGCATTGATCACGCCGCCCTGGGCGGTTTCCGCCAGCAGGCGCAAGGCGCGGTACAGGTTGGATTTGCCGCTGCCATTGGGGCCGGTGATCAGGTTCAGCCGATCCAGCGGTACCACCAATTTATTGATCGAGCGGTAATTGGCCACCGCTAAGGTTTTCAGCATCAGGGGCGTTCCCGGCCGGTATGGACCGCCATCTTACCCTGTAGGAGTCGGCTTGCCGGCGATCAACCGAGGCCATGTAATTCCCATAGTCGAAGGCGGAACCCTGAACTAAGCTCACAGTCGCATACACACTGGCACGTCGGTATCACGCAAAAGGAGCCTGCATGGGCGGTCCCACCTCAACAGTTATTTGTGGCGTTGCCCTGCTGGCATTGCTGAGCGGCTGTGGCCAGCAAAAGCCTGAACCCAAGGCCCATTCCAGGGTGTTTGTGCAAACCGTGCAGCCGACCGATTTCGCGGCGGCGGTGACCCTTACCGGGGATATCCAGGCGCGGGTGCAGACCGATTTGTCGTTTCGCGTGGGCGGCAAGATTATCCAGCGCATGGTGGATGTGGGCGACCGCGTGACGGCCCGGCAAGTGCTGGCCAGGCTCGATCCCAAGGATTTGCAGACCAACGTCGATTCCGCCCAGGCCCAGGTGGTGGCGGAACAGGCGCGGGTCAAACAGACGGCGGCGGCCTTTGTGCGCCAGGAGAAACTCCTGCCCAAGGGCTACACCAGCCGCAGCGAGTACGACGCGGCCGAGGCCGCCTTGCGCAGCAGCCAAAGTGCCCTGGCGGCGGCGCAGGCGCAGTTGGCCAACGCCCGCGAGCAGTTGGGCTACACCGCCCTCATCGCCGAAGCGCCGGGGGTGATTACCGCGCGCCAGGCCGAAGTCGGCCAGGTGGTACAGGCCACCGTGCCGATTTTCAGCCTGGCCCGTGACGGCGAGCGCGACGCGGTATTCAACGTCTACGAATCGCTGCTGGCGGAGCCACCGCCGGATGCGCCAATCACCGTCAGCCTGCTGGATAACCCGAGCATCAAGGCCGTGGGCCGGGTGCGTGAAGTGACCCCGGCCGTTGCGGCCAGCAGCGGCACGGTGCAGGTGAAGATCGCCCTGGAGGCCTTGCCCAAGGGCATGCAACTGGGTTCGGTGGTCAGCGCCACCGCCAACGGGCAAGCCAAGGCCAGCATCGAACTGCCTTGGGCTGCACTGACCAAGGATCTCAGCGAGCCCGCCGTGTGGCTGGTGGATGGCGACGGCAAGGCGCAATTACACAAGGTCACTGTCGCGCGCTACCTGACCGGCAAGGTGATCATCAGCGATGGCCTCAAGGGCGGCGAAAAAGTCGTAGTGGCCGGTGGGCAATTGTTGCATCCAGGCATGGTGGTGGAGATCGCCCAGGCGCCGGACCAGGCCCAGGCCAAGGGCGTGCAGCCATGAAGCACCTGACGCTGATCCTCGCCAGCAGCCTGTTGCTGATCGCCTGTTCCAAGGAAGAGCCGGCGCCGGAGCCTATAAGGCCGGTGCTCTGGGTCGAGGTGAAGGCCGAAGACCAGGCTCACCTCGGGCGCTTTGCCGGCAGCATCCAGGCGCGTTATGAAAGCAACCTGGGTTTCCGGGTGCCAGGGCGCATCGCCCGGCGCGCGGTGGATGTGGGGGCCGAAGTCGAAAAAGGCGCCTTGCTGGCGGTGCTCGACCCCACCGACCAGCAGAACCAACTGCGCGCCGCCCAGGGCGACCTGGCGCGGATCCAGGCGCAATTTATCAACGCCCAGGCCAATGCGCGGCGCCAGCAGGAGTTGTTCAACCGTGGCGTCGGCGCCCAGGCGCAACTGGACATTGCCCAGACCGACCTGAAAACTACCCAGGCCTCCCTCGACCAGGCCAAGGCCTCGGTGGACCAGGCCAAGGACCAGCTCAACTACGCCGAGTTGCGCACTGACCACGGTGGCATCGTCACCGCCTGGAATGCCGAGGCCGGCCAGGTGGTCAGCGCCGGCCAGCAAGTAGTGACCCTGGCCCGTCCGGATATCAAGGAAGCGGTGATCGACCTGCCCGCCGGCCTCGCCGAGCGTCTGCCGCCGGATGTGGTGTTCCTGGTGGCCAGCCAGTTGGACCCCAGCATCAACACCACCGCCACCGTGCGCGAGATCGAGCCCCAGGCACAAAGCGCAACCCGCACCCGTCGCGCGCGCCTGACCCTGGCCCAGACGCCCCCGGCGTTCCGGTTGGGCACGGCGATCAGTGTGACCTTGAGTTCGGCCATCGCACCACGCATCGAGTTGCCCGCCAGCGCGGTGCAGGATGTCGAGGGCAAGGCCCGCATCTGGGTCATCGATATGCAGCAGCAGACCGTGCAACCCCGTGAGGTGACCCTGGTCAGCCGTGATGCCAGCAGTGTCGTGCTCAACGGCGGCGTGCAGCCTGGCGAGCGGGTGGTCAGCGCCGGCGTCAACAGCCTCAAACCCGGACAAAAAGTCAAAACCGACGAGGACAGCCCGCGATGAAAGGGAGCTTCAACTTATCCGACTGGGCACTCAAGCATCAGTCCTTCGTCTGGTACCTGATGTTCGTTGCGCTGCTGATGGGCGTGTTTTCCTACATGAACCTGGGACGCGAGGAGGATCCGTCCTTCACCATCAAGACCATGGTGATCCAGACCCGCTGGCCGGGCGCGACCCAGGAAGAAACCCTCAAGCAGGTCACCGACCGCATCGAGAAAAAGCTCGAAGAGCTGGACTCCCTGGACTATGTGAAAAGCTACACCCGGCCCGGTGAATCCACGGTTTTTGTGTTCCTCAAGGACACCACCAGCGCCAAGGCGATCCCCGAGATCTGGTACCAGGTGCGCAAGAAAATCGACGACATTCGCGGCACCTTCCCCCAGGGCTTGCAGGGACCGTCGTTCAACGACGAGTTCGGTGATGTGTTTGGCTCGGTGTATGCCTTTACCGCCGATGGCATGTCGATGCGCCAGTTGCGCGACTACGTCGAGCAGGTGCGCGCCGAAATCCGGGCGGTGCCGGGGCTGGGCAAGGTCGAGATGATCGGCCAGCAGGACGAAGTGATTTACCTGAATTTTTCCACGCGCAAACTGGCCGCCCTGGGGATTGACCAGCGCCAAGTGGTGCAGAGCCTGCAAGCGCAGAACGCGGTGACCCCGGCCGGGGTGATCGAGGCCGGGCCGGAGCGGATTTCGGTGCGTACCTCCGGGCAATTCGCCTCGGAAAAGGATCTGGCTGATGTCAACCTGCGGCTCAATGACCGCTTCTACCGCCTGGCGGATATCGCGGATATCAGCCGTGGCTATGTGGATCCGGCGCGGCCGATGTTTCGTTTCAACGGCCAGCAAGCCATTGGCCTGGCCATCGCCATGCAGAAGGGCGGCAATATCCAGGAATTCGGCAAGGCCCTGCACCAGCGCATGGACGAGCTGACTGCCGACCTGCCGGTGGGCATCGGCGTGCACAAGGTGTCGGACCAGGCAGAGGTGGTGGAAGAGGCCGTCGGCGGCTTCACCAGTGCGCTGTTCGAAGCGGTGATCATCGTGCTGGTGGTGAGCTTTATCAGCCTGGGCCTGCGTGCCGGGTTGGTGGTGGCGTGCTCGATCCCGCTGGTGCTGGCACTGGTGTTTGTGTTTATGGAGTACAGCGGCATCACCATGCAGCGGGTGTCGCTGGGTGCGTTGATCATCGCCCTCGGTTTGCTGGTGGATGACGCGATGATCACCGTGGAAATGATGATCACGCGCCTGGAAAAAGGCGAAACCCTGGAACAGGCCGCGACCTACGCCTACACCTCCACCGCGTTCCCCATGCTCACCGGCACCCTGGTGACCGTGGCCGGCTTCGTGCCGATTGGCCTCAATGCCAGCTCGGCCGGCGAATACACCTTCACCCTGTTTGCGGTGATTGCGGTGGCGATGCTGGTGTCGTGGGTGGTGGCCGTGTTGTTTGCGCCGGTGATTGGCGTGCATATCCTCAGCAGTAAGGTCAAACCCCACAGTGAAGAGCCGGGGCGGATCGGGCGGGTGTTCAACGCCGGTATGCTGTGGGCCATGCGCAACCGCTGGTGGGCGATTGGCCTGACGGTGCTGCTGTTCGTGGCGTCGGTGTTTTCCATGCAGTTTGTGCAGAACCAGTTTTTCCCGTCGTCGGATCGCCCGGAAATCCTCGTCGACCTCAACCTGCCGCAAAACGCCTCGATCAACGAAACCCGCAAGGCCGTGGATCGGCTTGAGGCAATCATCAAGGACGACCCCGACATCGCACGCTGGAGCACCTATATCGGCCAAGGGGCGATCCGTTTCTACCTGCCCCTGGACCAGCAACTGGAGAACCCGTACTACGCGCAGTTAGTGATTGTCAGCAAGGGCCTGGAGGAGCGCGGCGCGTTGATCGAGCGCCTGCAAAAACGTTTGCGCGATGACTTCGTGGGCGTCGGCAGTTTTGTCCAACCCCTGGAAATGGGCCCGCCGGTCGGGCGGCCGATCCAGTACCGGGTGTCTGGCAAGGACATCGACCAGGTGCGCAAACACGCCATCGAACTGGCGACGTTGCTGGATAAAAATACGCACCTGGGCGAGATCATCTATGACTGGAACGAGCCGGGCAAAGTGCTGCGGGTCGATATCGCCCAGGACAAGGCGCGCCAGCTTGGGCTGTCGTCCGAAGACGTGGCGCAGTTGATGAACAGCGTGGTCAGCGGCTCGGCCGTGACCCAGGTACACGACGATATCTACCTGATCAACGTGGTCGGCCGCGCCGAAGACGCCGAGCGCGGCACCCCGGAAACCTTGCAGAACCTGCAGATCGTCACCCCCAGCGGCACCTCGATCCCATTGCTGGCCTTTGCCACCGTGCGCTACGAGTTGGAGCAGCCGCTGGTGTGGCGCCGTGATCGCAAGCCGACCATCACCATCAAGGCCGCCGTGCGCGACGAGATGCAGCCGACCGACCTGGTCAAGCAGCTCAAGCCTGAAATCGAGAAATTCAGCGCCGGCTTGCCGGTGGGCTACACGGTCGCTACCGGTGGCACCGTGGAGGAAAGCGGCAAGGCCCAGGGCCCGATTGCCAGTGTGGTGCCGTTGATGCTGTTCTTGATGGCGACCTTCCTGATGATCCAGTTGCACAGCGTGCAGAAAATGTTCTTGGTGGCCAGCGTGGCCCCACTGGGCCTGATCGGCGTGGTGTTGGCGCTGATTCCCACGGGCACGCCCATGGGCTTTGTGGCGATCCTGGGGATCCTGGCGTTGATCGGTATCATCATCCGCAACTCGGTGATCCTGGTGACCCAGATCGACGCCTACGAGCGTGATGGCTACACACCGTGGGAGGCGGTGGTGCAGGCCACCGAACACCGGCGCCGGCCGATCCTGCTGACGGCGGCGGCCGCCAGCCTGGGCATGATCCCCATCGCCCGGGAAGTGTTCTGGGGGCCGATGGCCTACGCGATGATCGGCGGCATCATCATCGCCACCCTGCTGACGCTGCTGTTTTTGCCGGCGTTGTATGTGGCCTGGTACAAAATTCGCGAGCCCGCGTAGGAGTCGGCCAGCCGGCTCCTACAGCGCGGTAGGGGCCGTGGGAAACGTCTCAAAGTCCTAATGGGGCGTTTCTCAGGTAACCAATTGTTTTACCCTCCAGGCTTTCACTTGTGTGAAGGTCTTTGCCATGCCTCGTTGTCTGCGCCTTACCTTAATGGTTTGCATGCTACTGCTCTCACCCCTGGCGGTTGCCGGCACCGTGCTGGAAAACGCCCAATGGCGTATCGAACTCGACGCGGCGACCCTGGCTGTACGCGTTACCCCCGCTGGCGGCGAACCGGTACTGGCCTCAAGCGGCGTGGCGGCCCATGAGGTCAGCCAGTTGCAACAGGCCGATCAACAGGCCAACTGGCAATGGGACAAGGGGGCCTATCACCTGAGCGCCACTCTGGAGCAGCGCGACCTGATCCTTAGCGTCACCGCACGCGAGGCTGCTGAACTGGACATCCTCCGGCAACCGGCCAGCGCCATGGGCAAGGGTTTGATCTGGCCGCTCGCCGAGGGGCATTACATCCCCGCCGGCAATCGCCTGTGGCAAGACTTCCTGCTCGATTACGGCGATGTGAACAGCACCCAAGACCTCAGCCTGCCGTTATGGGGCGTCGACCACGCCAGCTTTACCCTCAACTGGCTGCTGACCAACCCCTACAACAATCGCTTGCAGTGGCATGCCGAGGGCCAGCGCCTGGGCTTGACGTTGCGCCATGAGTTCACCGCCCTGGACCCTGGCGCACCGATGACACTGCGCCTGAACCTGGGCGAAGCCGACTTGCTGGCCGGTGCCAAGCGCTATCGCCAGTGGCTGGTGGAGCAGGGCCTTTACGAGCCGTTGGCGCAAAAGCTGCAACGCCTGCCTGACGGCGAAAAACTGCTGGGTGCCAGCCATGTGTACCTGTGGGGCAACGACCTGCTGGGCCTTGGTGATGTACGCGATTGGCAGCAGCTACGCACATTGCTGCGCGCGGCTGATGGGTTGGGCGCGCAACTCAGGGGCCTGCTTGACCCGCAGGCGACGCAGGTGGTGCACGTCACCCAGCCGTTTCTGGATCGTTACCAGCAAGCCGTGTTGTTAAGAGGGCTCAACGCGGCCCTCGACAAAAAGGCGCGCCAGGGCTGGCAAGCCAAGACCGAGCCCGATATGCAGGCCCTCGCCGAAGGCTATGGGGTGGTCCGTCAGGCATTGGCGCAGGAGTTTGCCAGCGCCTTGACCGCGCCCCCCGAAACCTGGGGTAGCACCTTATCCGCCAAAACTATAAAGACCCTGCAAGACAGTGGCCTACCACGCTTGCTATTGACCCTGGGCGAAGGCTGGGAGGGCGGGCTCTGGCACCCTGAGGCGGTACGCAAGGGTGTCGAGGCCGGGTACTTGATGGCGCCTTATGATTCCTATGAAACCGCGCTGGCGGACACGGAGAACCCCGACTGGACCACCGCGCACCTGGGCAGCCGGGCGTACCGCGACTGCGCGATCATGTTGAAAAATGGCCAGCTCAAGACCGGCTTCCAGAAGTCCGGGCACTACACCGACCCGCGTTGCGTGCGCCCGCTGCTGCAGGCACGGGTGACAGCGGTGCAGGCCAGGGCCGGGTTCAATGCCTGGTTTCTCGATGCCTACGCCACCGGCATGCTGTTTGACAGCTATCGCTCGGTACTGGGCATGACCCAGGCGCAGAACGCCGAGGGCAATATCGACGCGGCGCGCTGGATTGGTAGCCACCTCCAGTTGCCGGTGGGCTCCGAAGACGGCAATGCCACCACCGCCCGCGGCGTGTTGTTCGCCCATGGCATGCAAACCCCGGTCATGGGCTGGGGCGACCGCGAGATGACCCAGGACAAGCAATCGCCTTACTACGTGGGCGCCTGGTATCCACCGGAGGAACCGGCGGTGTTCTTCAAGCGCGTGCCGCTCAAAGAGCCGCTGCGCAGCGTGTACTTTGCCCCGGCGATGCGCCTGCCGCTGTATCAGGCGGTGTTCCATGGCTCGGTCATTACCAGCCATCACTGGCTGTTCGACAGCCTGAAGCTGAGCAATGTGCAGGCGGAAAACGAGTTGACCCAGCTGCTTTACAACGTGCCGCCGCTCTATCACTTGAGCGCCGCTACCTTGAAGCAACGCTTGCCGATGATCCAGCGTCAGGATGGGTTTTTCCGCCCGTTGCATGAGCGTCTGGCGACCCAGGCAATGACGGATTTTCGCTGGCTGAGCAACGACCGGCTGGTGCAGCAGACCACGTTTACCGATGGCACGCGGTTGGTGGCCAACTTTGCGCAGGAGCAGAGGGACGGGTATCCGGGGCGGAGTGTGACGGCGTGGGTGGTGGGTGAAAGTCCGGTGGTGTATCAGGTGGATCAGCAGCGCCCTTGAGTTCATCGCGGGCAAGCCCGCTCCCACAGGGGGGGGCTCGACCAGGCAGGGAGCTCTGGACACACCACAAAACAATGTGGGAGCTGGCTTGCCTGCGATGGCGGTATGTCAGCCACCAAAGATAGTGCCTGTACTACTGCCATCGCGGGCAAGCCCGCTCCCACAGGGGGGCTCGACCAGGCAGGGAATTCTGGACACACCACAAAACAATGTGGGAGCTGGCTTGCCTGCGATGGCGGTATGTCAGCCACCAAAGATAGTGCCTGTACTACCGCCATCGCGGGCAAGCCCGCTCCCACAGGGGGGGCTCGACCAGGCAGGGAGTTCTGGACACACCACAAAACCAATGTGGGAGCTGGCTTGCCTGCGATGGCGGTATGTCAGCCACCAAAGATAGTGCCTGTACTACCGCCATCGCGGGCAAGCCCGCTTCCACAGGGGTTCTCGATCAGGCAGGGAATTCTGGACGCACCACAAAACCAATGTGGGAGCTGGCTTGTCGGGTCGCCGCATCGCTGCGATAGCGTCCGCTCAGACAACCTCTACCTTACGCCACACACTGGCCAACCAGGGCTGCTGCTCGCGCGGCAGCCCCGCCGGGCGATAGTAGTGCTCCAACTCCACAAACCCCGCCGCCGCCAGCAGCGCCTGCCAGGCCGCAAGGTCGTGATACGAGCCATAACGCGGCCCGTTCCAGCCCTCCTGGTTTTGCCCCCTGGGATTGGAGCTGAACAACACCCCGCCCGGTTTCAGCGCAGCATGCAGTTGCTGGAGAATGCGCGGCAACTCCTGCTTGGGGATATGGAACAGCACCGCATTGGCAAAAATCCCGTCGAAGCGCGCGGCCGGCAGATCCAGCTTGAGGAAGTCCTGCTGCAGTACCTCGCAGCCGCTGTCCTGGCGCGCCATCTGCGCGAAACGCTCGGCGCCATCCAGGCCTACGGCGATATGCCCAAGCCGGGTGAAGGTCTGCAAATCCCGCCCCGGCCCGCAGCCGAAGTCCAGCACGGTAAACGGTGCGGGCGCCTGGATATGCCGCAGCAGTGCGTCGATGTTCTGGCTTACATCATGGTCGCGGGTGCCTTCGCGAAAGTCCTCGGCCACCTGGTTGTAGTGGCCCAGGGTGGTGGAGGTGATCTGGTCGAGGTCGTCGGGGGCGAGTTTCATGGCAGTCGGCACCAGGGCAAAGAAAGGTGCCGACTATACCTCAGCGCTTGTTCAGCCCGCGCGCCAGGCGATCGCCGCCCAGTTGGATCGCGGCCACCAGCAGAACCAGCAATACAATCACCGTGAGCATGATCTGGCTGTCAAAACGCTGGTAACCGTAGCGGTAGGCAATATCCCCCAGGCCACCGGCGCCGATCGCCCCGGCCATGGCCGACGAGTTGATCATGGTCACCAGGGTAATGGTGAACCCGCCGACGATCCCCGGCAGCGCTTCCGGCAACAGCACATGCCAGACGATATGCCAGCGCCGGCAGCCCATGGCCTGGGCGGCTTCGATCAGGCCATGGTCGACCTCGCGCAGGCTGACCTCGGCGATTCGCGCAAAGAATGGCGTGGCGGCGATGGTCAGCGGCACCACGGCGGCCCATACGCCGTAGGTGGTGCCGACGATCAGGCGGGTGAACGGGATCAGCGCCACCATCAGAATCAGGAAGGGGATGGAGCGGAACAGGTTGACGAACGCCCCCAGTACCCGGTTCAACGCGGGGGCCTGGTAGATGCCGCCCTTGTCGCTGGTGACCAGGAACACCGCCAGCGGGATGCCCACCAACAGCGCGATCAACGACGACACCCCGACCATCAACAAGGTGTCGATGGCGCCCTGCAATAAACGATCAAACCACATAGCCCAGCACCTCGGCCTGTTGTGCCCAGCGCTCGGCGCGGGTGCGTAATGTATCGGGATCCAGGGTGGAGTCGCTCACCGCCAGCAGCAACTGCCCCAGAGCGTGGCCCTGGATGCGCTCGACCCCGCCTTGCAGCAGGCGCACGCGCCCACCCAGAGCGCCGAACAGTGCGGCGAGGTCCGGTTCATCCGCGCTGGCGCCGGTAAATTGCAGGCGCAGCACCACGGCCGCCTGCGCCGACGGCGGCGTGGCCTGCAAACGCTTTTGCAGCTCATCGGGCAAGCCATGTTGCAGGGGCGCCAGCAGGGTTTTGCTGACCTCATGCCTGGGGTTGCCAAACACTTCCCACACCGGCCCTTGCTCGACGATCCGCCCGTGTTCCAGCACCACCACGCGGTCGCAGATTTCGCGGATCACCGCCATCTCGTGGGTGATCAGCACGATGGTCAGGCCCAGGCGCCGGTTGATCTCGC
The DNA here is from genome assembly GCF_059862305.1 of Pseudomonas sp. MF09156. Classification (NCBI taxonomy): domain Bacteria; kingdom Pseudomonadati; phylum Pseudomonadota; class Gammaproteobacteria; order Pseudomonadales; family Pseudomonadaceae; genus Pseudomonas; species Pseudomonas sp. MF09156. The sequence continues at coordinate 506,363 of NZ_JCBCUR010000003.1, read as the reverse complement.
GCAACAGGCCGAGGATCGACTGGGTGGTTTCCGGGTCCAGGGCCGAGGTGGCTTCGTCGCACAGCAGGATCTGCGGGTCGTGTACCAGCGAGCGGGCGATGCCTACCCGTTGCTTCTGCCCGCCGGACAACTGCGCCGGGTAGGCCTTGTGCTTGTCTTGCAAGCCCACCAGCTCCAGCAGTTCGCGGACTTTTTGTGCGCGCTGTGGCTTGGGCACACCGGCGACTTTCAGCGGCAGCTCGACGTTCTGCCACACGGTCTTGGCCGACATCAGGTTGAAGTGCTGGAAAATCATGCCGATGCGCCTGCGCAGGGCCACCAGGCGGTCTTCGTCGAACTCGCCGATATCCACCTGGTCGATCAGCACCCGGCCGCTGCTGGGTTGCTCCAGGCGGTTGATGGTGCGGATCAGCGACGACTTGCCGGCGCCACTGCGGCCGATGATGCCGAACACTTCGCCGTGCTGGATCGCCAGGTCAATGCCTTGCAGCGCATGCACCGTGCCGTCATAGGTTTTGCCCAGGTTGATAAAACGCACATGGGCGCGGTTGAGGTCTGGGTGCAGTTCGGTCTGCCGGGCGTCCCTGGGCGGTGTGCCCAGGTCGCGCAGTTGGCTGTTGGCGGCGCTCATGTTCAGCCTTCCCAACCGACTTGGTACAGCGTGCCGAGGGATTTATCCAGGGCAGCACGCACCACCGGCGAATGCTGGTAGATCTCGACGAACTTGATCACCCGCGGGTCGGTTGTGCCTTTGGGCTGGGTCACGAACTGGATCACGTATTCCGGGTGGTCGAGGCCGTCGAACAGCAGCGCCGACTCGGCATTGAAAGTCTTGGACAGGCGGATGTAGGCCGGGTAGCCCTGCACCAGGTCGGCATCGTCATAGGCGCGTACCAGCTGCACTGCTTCGACTTGCAGGATCTTGAGCTTTTTCGGGTTGGCGACGATGTCTTCTTCGGTGGCCTTGTAGCCCACGCCCGGCTTGAGGGTGATCAAGCCCGCCTTGGCCAGCAGTTGCAGGCCGCGCCCGCTGTTGATCGGGTCGTTGGCGATGGCCACGCTGGCGCCCTGGGGCAGCTCATCGAAGCTTTTGTATTTTTTCGAGTACAGGCCGACGTTGTTGATGATCCCCGGCTTGAACGGCACCAGGTCAAAACCGGCGGCGGCCTTGGCGTTTTCCAGGAACGGAATGTGCTGGAAGTAATTCACGTCGATATCGCCGGCGGCGAGGCTGACGTTGGGCGCGATCCAGTCGGTGAACTCCACCAGCTCGACTTTCAGGCCCTGTTTGCCGGCCTCTTCGACGGCGGCTTCCAGGGGGATGGCGAAGGCCGCCGTGGTGCCGACTTTCAGCGGCGCATCGGCGGCAAACACCGCCGAGCTGAACAGGCCGAGGGCCAGGGCCAGTGCTTTGACTGGGTGGGACAGCAGTGTTTTTTTCATGGTCGATTTCCAGTCATAAGGTGTGGGGAAAAACAACGAAGATCTAATGTGGGAGCTGGCTTGCCTGCGATAACGGTGTGTCAGTGCCAACTGCATCAACTGGCACACCGTTATCGCAGGCAAGCCAGCTCCCACATTTTTGGTTTAGTGGCGGTAGTGAGAGCCGGTGTGTTGTTCGGGTAAGCGAGCATCGCGGTGGAACACTTTCTCGCGCAGCGTCCCGCTCTCATAAGCGGTCTTGTACGACCCCCGTTTTTGCAACTCCGGAATCACCAACTCGATGAAATCCACATAGCTCTCCGGCGTAACAATGCGCGTCAGGTTGAAGCCATCCAGGCCGGTCTCGCTGATCCAGGATTCCAGCTCATCAGCCACCTGCGCGGGTGAGCCCACCAGGGTGATATAGCGCCCGCCCAACGCGTGTTGCTCCAACAACTTGCGACGGGTCCAGTCGTTGTTCTGCAAGGCTTTGGTGGCCGATTGGATCGCGTTGCTCTTCACGTACTGGATGGGTTCATCCAGCTCGTATTGCGAGAAGTCGATGGCGGTGGAGGCGCTGAAATGCGCCACCCCGGCCTCGGCGCTGGCGTAGCTCAGGTACTCGGCATGCTTGGCCCAGGCCAGTGCCTCGGTGGCGCCGACAATCACGTTGAGGCCCATGAACACCTTGATATCGTCCGGGTTGCGCCCGGCCTCGACCGCGCTGGCGCGCACCTTGTCCACTTGCACCTTGGTCGCGGCCTTGTTCTGCCCGCTGATGAACACGCACTCGGCATGGCGCCCGGCGAACAGCAGGCCGCGCTCCGAACTGCCGGCCTGGAACAACACTGGCGTGCGCTGCGGCGACGGCTCGCACAGGTGATAACCCTCCACCTGATAGAACTCGCCGTGGTGCTCGACCTTGTGCACCTTGCCCGGTTGGGCATAGATCCGTTGTTGCGGGTCGTTGAGTACCGCGTCGTCTTCCCAACTGCCTTCCCACAGCTTGTACAGCACCTCCAGGTACTCGTCGGCCTGGTCGTAGCGCCGGTCATGTTCGACCTGCTCGGTGAGGCCCATGGCCTTGGCGGCGCTGTCCAGATAGCCGGTGACGATGTTCCAGCCCACCCGGCCACGGCTCAGGTGATCGAGGGTGGACATGCGCCGGGCGAACAGATACGGCGGCTCGTAAGTCAGGTTGGCGGTCAGGCCGAAGCCGAGGTTTTTCGTCACCGCAGCCATGGCCGAGACCAGCAGCAGCGGGTCGTTGACCGGCAGTTGGATCGACTCCTTGAGCGGCACATCGACCGAGCCTTGATAGACGTCGTACACGCCAACGATGTCGGCGATAAACAAGCCGTCGAATAGCCCGCGCTCCAGCAGTTGCGCCAGTTCGGTCCAGTATTCGACGCTCTTGTACTGGGTCGAGGTATCCCGTGGGTGCGTCCACAGGCCATGGTTGATATGCCCGATGCAGTTCATGTTGAAGGCATTGAGCAGGATCTTTTTCTTCGCCATCAGATGGTCCCCCGCAGCGGCGGGTTTTCATCGTTGAGGTAATAATTGCCGACTGCGTGGTACTTCCAGCGCACCGGGTCGTGCAGGGTGTGCACCCGGGCGTTGCGCCAGTGGCGGTCCAGGCCATGTTCGGCGAGGGTTGCCTGGCTGCCGGCGAGTTCAAACAGGGTGCTGCCGGCGGCCAGGGAAATCTCGGTGCTCAGGGCGCGTGCTTCGGCCACGGCGATCGATGCCGCAGCGACGGTGTGTGCGGTGCTGTCGGCCTGGGCGCGGTCGAGGAATTCGCCGGAGCGCTCCAGCAGGGCTTCGGTGGCGTGCAGGCGGACGCTCAGGTGGCCGAAGCTTTTCAGGGTCAGCGGGTCTTCGCTGGCCTTGTCATTGCCCGAGTCGATCCATGGGCGGGTCTTGGTGCGCACAAAATGCAGGGCGTCTTCAAAGGCCGCGCGGGCGATGCCGGTGTCGATGGCCGCGTGAAGGATCTGCGCCAGCGGGCCTACTGTGGTCGGGCGCTCGAAGGCGCTCTGGAACGGGATCACGTCTTCGGCGGCGACCCACACATTGTCGAACACCACCGAGCCGCTGCCGGTGGTGCGCTGGCCAAAGCCGCTCCAGTCGTCGATCACCGTCAGGCCCTGGCTGTCATGCGGCACGAAGGCCAGTTGCTGCACGCCGAGTTCATCCACCACCGAGGTGGGAATGCGCTGGGCGTAGATCGCGCCGGTGGCGTAGAACTTGCGGCCGCTGATGCGAAATCCGTCGCCCTCGCGCACAAGTTTCGTCACCCGGTCATGGGCGGTCTTGGTGCCCAGTTCCGCCAGGGCATTGCCAAAGCGCTGGCCGGCCAGCACCTCGGCGTACAGGCGTTGTTGCTGCGCCGGGCTGCCATTTACGCGCAGCACTTCCAGGGCATAGAAATGGTTTTGCGGAATCTGCCCCAACGAGGCATCGGCCTGGGCGATCAGGGCAATGACCTTGGCCAGGGTGACGTTGGATACGCCAGCGCCGCCGTATGCCTTGGGTACGCTGATGCCCCACAGGCCGGAGCGGGAAAAGGCTTCCAGCTCGGCGTGTGGCAGGCGGCGTTCGCGGTCGCGCAGGGCGCTGTCGCGGCGAAAGTCTTCGGCCAGGTCGCTGGCGACAATCAGGGCTTGCTCGTCGCTGGTGATGACCGCGACGGGATGGGAAAGCGTCATGTTTTTCTCCAGATGTCTGGTCGTCAGATCCAGGAATGCCGGGCCGGCAATGTTCCGTTGAGGTGCCAGGCGCCCACCGCGTGATATTTCCAGCGCACTGGGTCGTGCAAGGTGTGCACCCGTGCATTGCGCCAGTGACGGTCGAGGTTGAATTCGGCGAGGGTGGCGCGGCTGCCGGCCAGTTCGAAGAGCTTCTCGCTGACCAGCAGCGAGACTTCGGTGGTCAGCACCTTGGCTTGCGCCACGGCAATCGAAGCCCGGGCGGCGGAGTGTTCGGTGATGGGCGCGGCGCTGACCTGGTCCAGCACCTGGCCGGCCTTGCGCAGCAGGGCTTCGGCGGCATGCAGTTCGATTTTCAGCTTGCCGATGTCGGCAATCACATAGAGGTCGTCGCTGGCCCGTTCGACCTTGGCGTCGATCCACGGCCGCGAGCGTTCGCGGACAAAACTGATGGTGTCGTCGAGGGCGCCACGGGCGATACCGGCGTCGATGGCGGCCTGGATCAATTGCGAGACCGCGCCCTGGATGCCTGGGGTCTGCCCCAGGCGCCAGGTCGGCACCACCAGGTCGGCATCTACCGGCACGTTGTTCAGCAGCACGGTGCCGCTGGCGGTGGTGCGTTGGCCAAAGCCCGACCAGTCATCGACGATACGCAATCCCGGGGTGCCACGCCGTACAAAAGCCATGACCTGGCGGCCTTCGTCGTCCAGGGCCTTGACCGCGACCCAATGGGCAAACAGTGCGCCGGTGGAGTAGAACTTCTGGCCGTTGATGACAAAGCCGTCACCCTCGGCGCTGATCCGGGCCTTCAAATCCAGGGTATTTTTAGTGCCGCGTTCCGGCCCGCCGTTGCCGATGCGCCAGCCGTCGAGGACGCTTTGGAACAGCTGCTTTTTCTGTTCCTGGCTGGCGGCGCCTTGCAGCACGTGGAGGATGCCGAAGTGGTTCTGCGGGATCTGCCCCAGGGCCGGGTCGACGGCGCTGATAATCGCGAACACTTCGGCCAGGGTCACAAACGACACTTGTGGGCCACCGTATTCGCGGGGGATGGAAATGCTGCCCAGGCCGCTGCGGGTGAACTGTTCGATTTCCGCCCAAGGCAGTTTGCGCTGGCGGTCACGCAGGCCGGCTTGCAGGCGGGCGGCCTGGGCAAGCTCGTGAGCGGCGGCGAGGGCTTCACTGTCGTTGCGCAGCACCTTGGCGGGCAGTAGCAGCGGGGCGATATCCAGATCGCTCTGGAGGGGCGATTGCGCCAAGTTAGACATCGGTGCGCCCCTGCGTGGCTACACGTAATGCCCTGGCGTTGTGCACCGGGGTAATTTTGACCATACCTACCTCACATCCGTGGAAAAGCTAAAAAATCAGGAATGTCCGGTGGTCCGGTGCATATACCCTAAGCGTGTTTATTTTTTAAATAAACTAACTTTTAGGAATATGCATAGAAGGTCTGTCACCCCGGCTCGCACGGTGAGCCAGGACGCCGTGGCTGGTACACCGACAAGGGCTCGGCCGGGCCTGGGGCTTTGGCCTGGGCGATGCTCACGATGCGCCCGGGCGCCCACCGCGAGTTGTTGCCCACGCGGTCGATCACGCAGTAGGTGACCTCCTGGCGCGCGTCGTCCCCCGCTTCGAGGATCAGCGTCGAAGGCACCCAAACCTGCACGGGCCGCCCCACCCCGGTGGGGTGGATGGGGGGCAGGTCCAGGCGCGCATCGCCCCAGCGCAGGGTGATTGCATCTCCGGCGGCCATGTTCAGGTAGGGCTCGATGGTCAATGGCACGCCCCGGCGGATCTGGCTGGGGTTGACGCCATGGCGGCGGATGGTTTCAGGCAGGCCCACGGGGGCCAGGTTCTGGTTTTCTGCGCCACACAGCACCGATGGAGGGCCGCCCGGGCAGGCGGTCTTGACCTGCACCCGGGTAATCATCGAGCGCGCCGGGCCGCGCCCCACTTGCATGACCCGGTAGTGAATCCGTGCGGCACCATTTTGCACAAAGCTTTCCGGTACCCGCAGGCTGCTGGGCTGGCCGATATCGGCGGCGCTCACGCGCTTGGAGGCGGCAAAGCAGTTGTTCCAGAACAGCTCGATCAAGTCGCCCTTGCCCATGTCCGGGTAGGGGGCGATATCGACCTGCAAATAGGTGGCGGCCTGCGCGTTGATACCTTGTTTGAGAGCCTGGGGCACTGTCGGCGCGGCGAGCATGGCCAGGGGGGGAATGTGCTTCATAAATAATCTCCTTGATGCAGCCAGCAGCGATCGTTCCGAACCTCAGGCATGGGGTTCGAAAGGAACGTTTTTTTGAAAAGCCAGGATAGGATCCAATCCAGTGGGCCCTAGATAAGAGGGTTGGCCAGGGGGCGTCAATGGAGGCAAAAGGCTAAACGGCGGGTTGGGGATTATTCAGAAGGGTCTTACTGATGGCTGCTATTAAAGGCGGCTTTGATAGGCGCTTTGCCCAATGATTACGGGGACTTTTCCGAAAGGGAGGATACATGTGGGAGCCGGCAAGCCGGCTCCTACAAGGGCAGGGTCAGTGGGTGAGGAATTTGCTGAGGAACTGTCGGGTGCGTTCTTCTTTGGGGTTGGCAAACAACGCCTTGGCGTCGCCTTGCTCGACGATGACGCCCTTGTCGAAAAAGACCACGCGGTTGGCCACGTCCCGGGCAAAACTCATTTCGTGGGTGACGATGACCATGGTGCGGTTCTCTTCGGCAAGGCTGCGGATGGTCGCCAGTACTTCGCCCACCAGCTCCGGGTCGAGGGCCGAGGTCGGCTCATCGAACAGGATCACTTCCGGCTCCATCGCCAAGGCCCGGGCAATGGCCACCCGTTGCTGCTGGCCACCGGACAGGCGCCGTGGATAGGCGTCTTCCTTGCCTGCCAGGCCGACCTTGGCCAGCAGGGCCCGCCCGAGACGGTCGGCGGCGTCGCGCGGCATCTTCTTGACCACCAGGGGGCCTTCGATGACGTTTTCCAGGGCGGTGCGATGGGGGAACAGGTTGAAGTTCTGGAACACAAAGCCCACATGCTGGCGCAGGCGCCGCACCAGGGCCTGTTGCTGGTTGAGCGGACGGCTGCCGTCGATCTCGATGTCGCCGACCTTGATCCGGCCGCTGGTGGGTTCTTCGAGGAAATTCAGGCAGCGCAGGAAGGTGGTCTTGCCGGAGCCGCTGGGGCCAATGATGGCGACAACTTCGCCTTCCTTGACCTCCAGGTCGATCCCATTGAGCACCACCTGACCCTTGAATTGTTTGGTCAGTTTTTCAACCACGATCATGCTTCAAGACTCCAGGTCATGCCGGTTGACCCGGTCTTCCAGGCGGTTCTGAAAATGCGCCAGGATGCTTGCCAGGACCCAGTAGACCAGGGCCGCAGACAGGTACATGGTGAAAATTTCGAAGGTGCGCGCCGATACCAATTGGGCCTGGCGGAACAGCTCGGGCACCTGGATGGTGGCGGCCAGCGCCGTGTCCTTGACCAGCGAAATAAAACTATTGCCCAAGGGCGGCAGGGCCGTGCGCATCGCCTGCGGCAGGATGGCCCGGCGCAGGGTCTGCGCGCGGGTCATGCCGATACTGGCGGCAGCTTCCCACTGGCCACGCTCGATGGAGCCGATGGCCGCGCGCAGGATTTCACAGGCGTAGGCGGCCATGTTCAGCGAGAAGCCGATCATCGCCGCCGGGATCGGGTCCAGCTCGATACCCACTTGCGGCAAGCCGTAGTAGATCAAAAACAGCTGCACCAGCAACGGCGTGCCGCGAAAGAACGAGACATAGACCCTGGCCGTCCAGCTCAACAGCTTGAAGCGCGACAGGCGCATCAAGGCCAGGCCGAAGCCCAGCAGCAAGCCGAAAAACATCCCGCCGAGGCTGAGGATCACCGTGTAATACGCGCCCTTGAGCAAAAAGGGCGCGGAGTCGAGCGCGAGTTGGAAACCTGCTTCCATTATTGAGTGACGTCAGCGTTGAAGTATTTCTCGGACAGCTTCTTCAAAGTGCCGTCGGCGCGCAGTTTATCGAGAGCTTGGTTGACCACCTCAAGCAGCTCAGGCTCGCCTTTGCGCAGGGCAATCCCTGATTCCTGGCGGGAGAAGGCGTCACCGGCAGCGGCAGTGTCCTTGGCTTTTTTCGCATATTCCAGGGCCGCCAGGCGGTCGATCAGAATCGCGTCGATACGGCCGATGCGCAGGTCCTGGAACTTGGTCGGGTCGTCGTTATAGGTCTTGATGATGGCTTTGGGTTGGTTGTCCTTGAGCCATTGTTCGTAGTTGGTGCCAAGGCCCACCCCGACTTTCTTGCCGGCCAGGTCGTCGGCGGTCTTGATGGTGTCGACGTTTTTCGCCAGGGTCAGCGCCTGGATCCCGGAGACGGTGTAGGGCTTGGAGAAATCGTATTTTTTCTTGCGCTCTTCGGAGATCGTCACCTGGTTGACCACCGCGTCGAGGCGCTTGGATTCCAGGGCCGCGAGGATGCCGTCCCACGGGGTGGCCTGCAGCTTGACCTTGACGCCCAGCTCCTTGGCCAGGGCTTCGGACAGCTCGACTTCAAAGCCGCTGAGCTTGCCGTCTTCATCGACGAAGCTGAACGGCGGGTAGGTGCCTTCCAGGCCGATCTTGATCTCGCCGGCCTTCTTGATATTGCCCAGCTGTTCGCCGGCAACCGCCTGGCCCAACAACCCGGCGCCAAGGGCCAGGCCCAAAGTGCCAACCAGCAACGTACGACGCAATACAGAAATAGTCATGACAAGCCCCTGTGCTTTTTATGGTGTGCGAAGCAGGTGACGCAGTGGTCGTATCCTGCCCTAAAAACGCGGTGTGTGGGAGCGCGACTATAGGGCGAGTTTTAAAGCGTTAAAAATAATATAAATTAAGTTTTATATTCCATTTTTGCATATCAGGTGCAGATTCAATGTGTCCAGTCAGAACACTGAATCATAGGCAAACAACGCCGGCGCCCCCCCGGTGTGCAGGAAGATGATCGGGCCTTCCCCGAACGCGTCGCGACCGATGCCATCGAGCAACCCGGCCATGGCCTTGCCGGTGTAGACCGGGTCCAGCAACAGGCCTTCCTGACTCGCCAGCAGCTTGATTGCCGCCAGGGTTCCGGCGTTGGGCTCGCCATAGCGCGGGGCGAAGTATTCGTCCCACAAAATCACTTTGAACGCGTCGGGTACCGCCACCCCCAGCAATTGCGCCGTGCGTTCGGCCAGGCCTTGGACCTTGGGCCGTTGCGCCTCGTCGGTGCGCGACACGGTGACGCCAATCACCGGCAAGTCCGGCAGCACTTCGCTCAACGCCAGGGCCAGGCCGCTGTGGGTGCCGGCGCTGCCGGAGGCCAGGACCACCGCCGCAAACTGCAGGCCGCTGTCCTGGATCTGCCCGGCCAATTCCAGCCCGGCCCGCACATAGCCCAGGGCACCCAGGGCGTTGGAGCCGCCGATTGGCACCAGATAGGGGGTCTTGCCGTTGCTGCGCAGGCGTTCGGCCAGGGCGTGGAGTTGCTCGTCGGCGTTGTCCAGGTTTTCGACCAGTTCGACCTTGGCGTCGAACAACTCGACCAACAAGCGGTTGCCGTTGCCCAGGTAGTTGGGGTCGTCGGTGCCCGTGGGGTTTTCCAGCAGGGCGACACAGCCCAGGCCCAGCTTGGCGGCGAGGGCTGCGGTCTGGCGCACATGGTTGGACTGGATCGCGCCGGCGGTGATCAGCGTATCGGCGCCCTGGGCCAGGGCATCGGCGGCGAGGTATTCGAGCTTGCGCAGTTTGTTGCCGCCCATGGCCAGCGGCGTGGTGTCGTCGCGCTTGACGTAGATATCACGGCCCAGCCAGGTCGACAGTCGTTCGAGTTTTTCCAGGGCGGTGGCGCCACCCAGTAGTTCCAGACGGTTAAAACGCTCGAGCTGTTGTTTGATCATGGTTACGCACGGGTAATAGAAGATGGGAGGGACTATAGGCAGGGCTTTTTGCGCGGGCAACCGCCAGTTGCTTATGCCAGAACGTTATGAGCATCGCACCATTGGTTATTAAGAGCGGCCCGGTTGCATACCGTAAAGTGATGGCCATTACCTCAGGAGGGATTACCGTGAGCGAGCGTTCCAGTCATTGGCAATTACAGACCATCGTCAGCCAGTTGCGCGGCGCCCGGGATCAGTGGCGTACGCGCAACGGCCGGGTCAGCGGCGAGCAGGGCGGTCGCGAGTTACCTTCCCGTGATGCGATGGCGCAGATTCTTGAAGCGCTGTGCGGCGCACTGTTCCCCATGCGCCTGGGGCCGGTGGATTTGCGCGAGGAGAGTGAGGATTTCTACGTCGGCCATACCCTCGATGTGGCGCTCAATGCCCTGCTCGCCCAGGCACGCCTGGAGTTGCGCTATGCCGCACGCCAAGGCGGCCGGGCCGATAATGAAGTCGATGCATTGGCCATTCGCCTGATCCAGGATTTTGCCCTGGCCTTGCCGGCGCTGCGCAGCCTGTTGGACACCGATGTGCTGGCGGCCTATCACGGCGACCCGGCCGCGCGCAGTGTGGATGAGGTGTTGCTGTGCTATCCGGGGATCCTCGCGGTGATCCACCATCGCCTGGCCCACCATTTGTATCGCGCCGGGCTGCCTTTGCTCGCGCGGATCAGCGCGGAAATCGCCCATTCGGCGACCGGCATCGATATTCACCCCGGTGCGCAGATCGGCCCGAGTTTCTTTATCGACCACGGCACGGGTGTGGTGATTGGCGAGACGGCGATCATTGGTGAGCGGGTGCGCATTTATCAAGCGGTGACCCTGGGCGCCAAGCGTTTCCCGGCGGATGAGGACGGGCAGTTGCAGAAGGGCCATCCACGGCACCCGATTGTCGAGGACGATGTGGTGATTTACGCCGGGGCGACGATCCTGGGGCGGATCACCATCGGCCAGGGCTCGACCATTGGCGGCAACGTGTGGCTGACGCGCAGCGTGCCGGCGGGGGCGAACATCACGCAGGCGAATTTGCAGCATGATGATGGGACGCAGAAGTAGTGACGACCTAATGTGGGAGCGGGCTTGTGTGGGAGCAGGCTTGCCCGCGATGGCGGTAGGCCAGTCAAATGCCGCTAACCTGACACTCCAAGCTATCGCGGGCAAGCCCGCTCCCACAGGGGATAGCATTTCAATTTAGGTAAGCAATCGCTGAACGTTTTGCCTCTCCCATCCGTCATACCCTTCCTTGAGCTAGTGTAGGAATTACCTACCACTCAGCCCTGCGATTAGTCCCAGACCGCCTATCCATGTTTAACTTGAACGTTCGTTCAAGTTAAACCGGTGGTTCGCTGCCCGCTCACAACAGGAGGCTTACCTTTGCTGAGTCCGTTTTATACAGCCACATCCCACACCCTCGAGGTGCACGGTTCATGAGTGCATCGTCTGTCCCTCCAAGCGGCCTGGTGCGCATGAATGCGCCGGTGTTTTACTTCGCCGCCAGCTTCATCCTGCTGTTTGGTGTCACCGTAATCGCGATCCCCGAACAGGCCGGCGCCTGGTTGCTGGCCGCGCAAAACTGGGCGGCCAATACGGTCGGCTGGTACTACATGCTGGCGATGACCCTGTATCTGGTCTTCGTGGTGGTCACCGCGTTGTCTGGCTACGGCAAGATCAAACTCGGTGCCGACCACGACGAGCCCGAATTCAGTTACCTGTCCTGGGCCGGCATGCTGTTTGCCGCCGGGATCAGCATCACGCTGTTTTTCTTCTGCGTCTCGGAACCCTTGACCCACCTGGTGCAACCGCCCCAGGGCGAGGCCTTGAACGCCGACGCGGCGCGCCAGGCCATGCAGGTGCTGTTCCTGCATTGGGGCCTGCATGGCTGGGGGGTATTTGCGTTTGTCGGCATGGCCCTGGCGTACTTCGCCTACCGGCATAACCTGCCGCTGGCCTTGCGTTCGGCGCTGTATCCGCTGATCGGCAAGCGCATCAATGGCCCCATCGGCTACGCGGTGGATGGCTTCGGCATTATCGCCACGGTGTTCGGCCTGGGGGCTGACATGGGCTTTGGGGTGCTGCACCTCAACTCGGGCCTGGACTACCTGTTTGGCATCGCCCACACCCAATGGATCCAGGTCGGCCTGATCACCCTGATGATGGGCGCGGCGATCCTGGTTGCGGTGGCCGGTGTCGACAAGGGCGTGCGGGTCATGTCCGACATCAACATGCTGCTGGCCTGTGCGCTGCTGCTGTTTGTGTTGTTCGCCGGGCCCACCCAGCATTTGCTCAACACCCTGATCCAGAACATCGGTGACTACCTTGGCGCGTTGCCGAGCAAGAGTTTTGATGTGTACGCCTACGACAAGCCCAGCGACTGGCTGGGCGGTTGGACGGTGTTCTACTGGGCCTGGTGGATCGCCTGGTCGCCGTTCGTGGGCCTGTTCATCGCACGGATCTCCCGTGGTCGCACCATCCGCGAGTTCGTCTTTGGCGTACTGCTGATCCCGCTGGGCTTCACCCTGGCGTGGATGTCGATCTTCGGCAACAGCGCGATTGACCAGGTGCTCAACCACGGCATGGTTGCCCTGGGTCAGTCGGCCATCGACGACCCGTCGATGAGCCTGTACCTGCTGCTGGAAACCTACCCGTGGAGCAAGACCGTGATCGCCGTCACGGTGTTTATCAGCTTTGTGTTCTTTGTCACTTCGGCCGACTCCGGCACCGTGGTGCTGTCGACCCTGTCGTCCAAGGGCGGCAACGCCGATGAAGACGGGCCCAAGTGGCTGCGGGTGTTCTGGGGCGCGATGACGGCGCTGGTGACCAGCGCCTTGCTGTTTGCCGGTAGCATCGACTCGCTCAAGTCCGCGGTGGTGCTGACTTCGCTGCCGTTCTCGATGATCCTGCTGTTGATGATGTGGGGGCTGCACAAGGCGTTCTACCTCGAATCCCAGAAGCAGATCGCCCAACTGCACTCCCTGGCCCCGGTGTCGGCATCACGCAAGGGCCGTGGCGGCTGGCGCCAGCGCTTGAGCCAGGCGGTGCATTTCCCTTCACGGGACGAGGTCTACCGCTTCCTCGAAACCACGGTCCGCCCGGCGATTGAAGAAGTGACCGCCGTGTTTGTCGAGAAGGGCCTGAACGTGGTCACCCAGCCCGACCCGTCCAACGACAGCGTCAGCCTGGAAATCGGCCACGGCGAAGAGCATCCGTTTGTCTACCAGGTGCAGATGCGCGGCTACTTCACGCCGTCCTTTGCCCGTGGCGGCATGGGTTCCAAAGAGATGAACAACCGTCGCTACTACCGCGCCGAAGTGCACTTGAGCGAGGGCAGCCAGGACTACGACCTGGTGGGCTACACCAAGGAGCAGATCATCAACGACATCCTCGACCAGTACGAGCGGCACTTGCAGTTCCTGCATTTGGTCCGCTGAACAAACGGTAGGAGCGAGCTTGCTCGCGAAGATCGCCAACGAAAACGCGGGGCATCTGATGCCCCGCAGCGTCTTTGGGTTTTTCGCGAGCAAGCTCGCTCCTACAAGGGTTTGTTAGAAGGGGACGTCACCCAGAATCGTCGCCCGGTGCATCACTCGCCGCTGTGGGCGGTAGTCGTCCACGGCGTAGTGCTGGGTCACGCGGTTGTCCCAGAAGGCCACGTCGTTGGCTTGCCAGCGCCAGCGGATGGTGAATTCCGGCCGGGTGGCGTGGGCGAACAGCAGCTTGAGGATGACTTCGCTTTCGGCCGGCTCCAGTTCGTTGATCCGGGTGGTGAAGCCCTCACTGACAAACAGCGATTTGCGCCCGCTGACCGGGTGGGTGCGGATCACCGGGTGGGACAGTGGCGGGTTCTTTCTGCGGGCCTCCTCCCAGCGGGCCAGGTCTTCGGCGGTGTTGCCGTAACGCTCCAGAGGGAACGAGCGGGTGAAGTCATGGGTTGCCGTCAGGCCGGTCAAAAAAGCCTTCATCGGTTCTGACAACGCATCAAAGGCCGCGATACCGCTGGCCCACAGTGTGTCACCGCCAAAGGCTGGCAGCAGCTTGGCGCTGAGTACTGCGCCCAGGGCCGGGGTGGGCAGGAAGGTCACGTCGGTGTGCCAGATGGCGTTGTCGCGCACGTCAGTGACGGCAGTGTCGAGCACCAGCACTTCTGGCTGCTCGGGCACGTTGGGGTAGATCGGGTGAATGTGCAGGTCACCGAAATTCGCCGCGAAGCGCGCTTGCTGCTGCGGGGTGATCGGCTGGTCGCGAAAGAACAGCACCGAATGCTGGAGCAACGCCTGCTCGATGGCGTCGCGCTGTTCGAGGTTCAGCGGCTGGCTGATATCGACGCCACTGATCTGGGCGCCCAGGGCGGTGCTTAAAGGGGTAACGGTCAGGCGGCTCATGTTGTTCTCTTCTTAGTGTGCCTGGCCATGCCACGGCACCAATTTACGCTGCAGGGCGCGCAGGCCCATTTCCATGGCAAAGGCGATCAGCGCGATCACCAGGATGCCCAGCACCACCACATCGGTCACCAGAAACTGCGCCGCCGACTGCACCATGAACCCCAGGCCGCTGGTAGCTGCGATCAACTCGGCGGCCACCAGGGTCGACCAACCCACACCCAGGCCGATGCGCACACCGGTGAGAATGTCGGGCAGGGCGCTGGGCAGAATCACATGGCGAATCAACTGCGCCCGGGTGGCGCCCAAAGACTGTGCTGCGCGCAATTTGGCCGGGTCGACCGTGCGTACGCCGGTGGCGGTGGCGATGGCAATCGGGGCGAAGATCGCCAGGTAGATCAGCAACACCTTGGACAGCTCGCCGATGCCGCACCAGATCACGATCAACGGCAGATAGGCCAGCGGCGGGATCGGCCGGTAGAACTCGATCAGCGGGTCGAGAATGCCGCGGGCGATGCGGTTGGCGCCGATGGCAATGCCGATCGGCACGGCAGTTAGCACCGCAAAGCCCAGGCCCAGGCCGATACGCCCAAGGCTGGCGCCCAGGTGCTGCCAGAGGGTGGAATCCATATAGCCGCTGGTCGCCAGCAGCCAGCCTTTTTGCAGCACGGCAGACGGTGGCGGCAGGAACAGCGGCTCGATCAGCCCGCTGGCGGTCACGGCCCACCACAGCGCCAGCAGCGCAACCAGGGTCAGCAGGCTGATCCAGCGCGTGCTCAGGCTGCGGCGCAACGGCGGGGTGATTGGGTTGGCGGCGGTGGCCGGGATTTCATAGCTGCTCATGCGTACACCTGCCGTTGCGAGAACACTTTGCCCAGCACATGTTCGCGGGTTTCGATAAACCGTGGGTCGGACTTGATCGCGCGGGCCGGCTCGCCGGCCGCGTAACGCTGGCCGAAATCCAGGCTCAGGCGCTCGACGATTTGCCCGGGGTTGGGTGCCAGCAAAATCAGGTCAGTGGCGAGGAAGACCGCTTCTTCGATGTCGTGGGTGATCAGGAACACCGGCTTGGCCGTGCGCCGCCAGACTTGCAGCAGCAGCTCCTGCATCTGTTCGCGGGTGAAGGCATCGAGGGCGCCGAAGGGTTCGTCCATCAGCAGCACCCGTGGGTCGGCCGCCAGGGCGCGGGCCAGGCCGACGCGTTGTTTCTGCCCGCCAGACAGCTGCCAGATGCGCCGGCTGTCAAAGCCGGCCAGGTCCACCAGGGCGAGCATTTCCCGGGCGCGGACTTGCCGCTGGGCCTTGGGCACGCCGGCCAGCTCCAGGCCGAAGCCGACATTGGCCAGCACATCCTGCCAGGGCAGCAAGGCATCGTCCTGGAACACCACGCCGCGCTCGGCACTCGGGCCTTGGACGGGCACGCCATCTAGGGTGATGCGCCCGGCGCTGGGTTCGACGAAGCCGGCAATCAGGTTCAACAGCGAAGTCTTGCCACTGCCGGAAGGGCCGAGGGCCACCAGCAATTGCTGGGGGCCAAGGGTCAGGGAAATGTCCGCCAGCACGGGCGTGGTCGCGCCTGGGTACTGTGCGCTGATGCGCTCCAGCTGTAGCAAGGCCATCGCGGTGAACTCCTGATCAGTTAGTGATGAACTTGGCGCTGACGTAAGGGGCGTAGTCCGCCAGCACGGCCTCGACCTTGCCTTGTTCCTTGAGGAACGCGGCGGTGTCGGTCACGGCCTTGGTGGTCGGGGCGCCGAGCAGGGTTACTTGATCAGCGGCCAGCGGGTAGACGTTGCCTTGCAGCAGCAGCGGAATGTCGCTGGCCTTGGCGCCGGAGAGCTTCACCAGTTTGTCGACATTGCCCTTGTCGGCCAGCCAGGCTTGTGGGTCTTTACGGTATTGGGCGTAGGCATCGAGGGTGACTTTGGCGAAGGCGCTGACAATTTCCGGGTGCTTCTCGGCAAAGTCCTTACGCACGATCCAGGCATCGAAGGTCGGCGCGCCGAACTTGGCCAGTTCGCCGGAGGTGATCAGCACTTTGCCGTTTTCCTTGGCCACGCCCAGGGCCGGGTCCCAGACATAAGTGGCATCGATATCGCCACGCTTCCAGGCGGCAATGATGGCGGGCGGGGCGAGGTTGAGTACGGTGACTTTCGATGGGTCGATGTTCCAATGCTTGAGCGCGGCCAGCAGGCTGTAGTGGCCGGTTGAGACAAACGGTACGGCGATTTTCTTGCCGATCAGGTCCTGCGGGCTGTTGATCCCGGAACCGTTGCGCGCCACCAGGGCTTCGGCGCCGCCGATCTGGGTGGCGACGAGGAAGGTCTGCACCGGCACTTTGCGGGTGATGGCCGCGGTCAGCGGGCTGGAACCGAGGTAGCCGATCTGCACATCGCCGGAAGCGATGGCGGCAATGATATCGGCGCCATTGTCGAATTTGCGCCAGTCGATAGTGGCGTTTGTGGCTTTTTCATAAGCACCGTCGGCCTGGGCGACTTTGGCCGGGTCAACGGTGGTCTGATAGGCGATGGTCACGTCGGCCGCCTGGGCAAGCAGGCTGGCGCCGGCCAGGGACAGGGCCGCCAGGAGGCGTAAAGGGAAAGGTCGTAGCATGGAAAAGCTCCTCATCAGGCGGCCGCAGGTCGGCGTGTGAGGAGACTAAATGATCTAAGAATCCGAAAATAAATAACATTTTCGAATTAGCTTATGTAGGAGCGAGCTTGCTCGCGAAAAACCTTAACGATGACGCGTTCGGCTTGGATAAACGCGGCGTGCTTGAGTTTTTCGCGAGCAAGCTCGCTCCTACAAAGGGCGTGTCAGTTGCTGATCGCCAGGATGCTGGCCTGGTAAGACCCGACAAACACATCGAAATCGCCCACTTCGTTCTGCTCAAGCTCGGCCTGTTGTGCCAGGGAACTGCGGGCCAGCTCTTCAAAGCGCGCCTGCTCGTCTGCCGGCAACGGCTCGCTACGGAAGTACTCGGCATGCACTTCGCTCTGACGCAGGGAGAACTGCGCGAAGCTTTCCTTGCGCTCCTGCATGGTCGCCAACACCTGGGCCGACGGGGTCAGGGAGGAGTCCTTGATCTTCGCCAACTGGGCATCCAGTGCCTGGCTGTGTTCGTTGATGCCCTGGCTCTGGTCGAGCAGCGCAGCCAGCGGTGCGATTTTTTCCAGTAGCTCGGCGGCCCATTCCTTCATTTCCACCGATTCGCCGCGACGCTGCAATTGCAGGCCCGGGCGCCGGCCTTCCTTGACCACGCTGAGGA
This sequence comes from Pseudomonas sp. MF09156, assembly GCF_059862305.1. Lineage (NCBI taxonomy): Bacteria > Pseudomonadati > Pseudomonadota > Gammaproteobacteria > Pseudomonadales > Pseudomonadaceae > Pseudomonas > Pseudomonas sp. MF09156. The sequence continues at coordinate 488,637 of NZ_JCBCUR010000003.1, read as the reverse complement.
AGTTCGACGTGGCATTGGCGCACTCGTTGTTTTCGAACAGCGGGCTGTCGTTCAGCGCGCAATACAGCAGGAACGCGTCGAGGAAGCGCGACTCCGGCAAGTCGATGCCCATCGGCAGGAACGGGTTGATGTCCAGGCAGCGCACTTCGATGTACTGGATGCCACGGGCCATCAGCGCCTGGATCGGCCGCTCGCCGGTGTAGGTCACGCGTTTGGGGCGGATGTTGGAGTAGTACTCGTTTTCGATCTGCAGGATGTTGGTGTTGAGCTGGACCCACTCACCATCCTTATGGGTGCCGACTTCGACGTAGGGCGCGTAGGGCGTTGCCACCGCTTCGCGCAGGCTGTCGGTGTAGCTGGCCAGATCGTTGTAGCAAGGGGTCAGGCCCGCCTGGGCGTTGCTCTGGTAACCCAGGTCGCTCATGCGCAGGCTGGTGGCATATGGCAGGTACAGGGTGTCGGCATCGAACTGTTCAAGCTGATGGGAACGTCCGCGCAGGAAACCCGCATCCAGGGCCGGCGAGGCACCGAACAGGTACATCAGCAGCCAGCTGTAGCGGCGGAAGTTACGGATCAGGGCGATGTAGGCCGTGGACTGGTAGTCACGGTCGGTGCCCACGAAACCCTCGGTTTCCTTGAGCAGCGGCCACAGCTCTTCCGGCAGGGAAAAGTTGTAGTGGATCCCGGCGATGCACTGCATGGTCTTGCCGTAGCGCAGGGCCAGGCCCTTGCGATACACGTACTTGAGCTGTCCGATGTTGGAGGTGCCGTAGTAGGCAATCGGAATATCTTCCTCGGCCGGCAACGGGCACGGCATCGATGGACTCCACAGGTACTCGTTGCCGAGCTTGCTGTAGGCAAAACGATGAATCTTGTCGAGGCTGCGCAGGGTATCTGCCGGGTTGGGCAGCGCCGGCGTGATGAACTCCAGCAGCGACTCGGAATAGTCGGTGGTGATCGATTCATGGGTCAATGCCGCGCCCAGGGCCTCTGGATGCGGCGTTTGAGCCAGGCGGCCTTCGCCGGTGACACGCAGGCATTCACGCTCGATGCCGTGCAGGCAATGCTCAAGCAAAGAGAGGTGTTCGCGCTTGCCGAGCAGAGCCAGGCGGCGGTTGAGAAGTTCGCTCAAGTTGGATTCCTTCACGCGTCAGTCGCCCCAATATGGGGGTGGGCAAGACGGTCTACAAGGGTGAAGTTAAAACTGGCGTTATCGCCTGGTTTTCGAGCCGGAATAACCTGCTCTGAAAGTGCCGACTTCATTCCCTGAATTAGGCTATCGCGCAGGAAGAAAATTCCGACGCTGTTTTTGCAGCGCCGAAATTAACCCAAATTGATGACCGGGAGCTATAGGACAGCGAAGGTGCCTTGTGCTTTTGCGACGAGTCTTTCGTCCTGATACACCTCGGCCTCGACCACCAGCGTGCGCCGGCCGGGGTGGATGACCCGGGCGGTACACAGCACGTCACCGTCGGACACGGCACGGATGTAATTGATTTTGCACTCGATGGTCGCACTCTGCTGGTCGAAACCATGGGCGCTGGAACAGGCCAGCCCCATGGCAATGTCCACCAGGCTGAAAATCGCCCCGCCATGGAGCTTGCCCGCGCGGTTGCGCAGTTGCGGCTCAAGGCTCAGGGCAACCTCGGCAACGCCCTGGTCCAGGCGTTGCAGGCGGCAGCCGAGCAGTTCGCTGAAAGCGCTGTGGGTCAGGCCGGCTGGCAGCTCCATCAGCGTTTTTTCAGTTGCTTGGCGTTGGCGAACAACGAAGCCATGGCGTTGTTGGCCGGGGCTGCGGTGGCGGTTTCCTTGCGCGGTGCAGTGTTTTCAGAGCGGTTTTGCGACTGGCGCGGCGCTGAACCTGGGCGTGCGCCACGGGCGCCGTCGATTTTCTCGCCGGGGGTATCGCTCATACGCATCGACAGGCCCACGCGTTTGCGCGGGATATCGACTTCCATGACCTTGACCTTGACCACATCCCCGGCTTTCACCGCCTCACGCGGATCCTTGATGAACTTCTCCGAAAGCGCAGAAATATGCACCAAACCGTCCTGATGCACGCCGATGTCCACAAAGGCACCGAAGTTGGTCACGTTGGTCACCACGCCTTCGAGGATCATTCCCAGCTGTAGGTCCTTGAGGTCTTCGACGCCTTCCTGGAACTCGGCGGTCTTGAACTCGGGACGCGGGTCGCGACCGGGTTTTTCCAGCTCTTGCAGGATGTCGGTGATGGTCGGCACGCCGAAGGTTTCGTCGGTGTACTTCTTCGGATCCAGGCGCTTGAGGAACCCGGCGTCACCGATCAGCGAGCGGATATCGCGGTCGGTTTCAGCGGCAATGCGTTGCACCAGCGGATAGGCTTCGGGGTGGACCGCCGAGGCGTCCAGCGGGTTGTCACCGTTCATCACGCGCAGGAAGCCTGCGGCCTGTTCGAAGGTTTTTTCGCCAAGGCGTGCGACTTTTTTCAGTGCCGCTCGGGTCTTGAACGCGCCGTTTTCATCACGATGGGTGACGATATTCTGCGCCAGGGTGGAGTTGAGGCCGGAAATCCGTGCGAGCAAGGCGACCGAGGCAGTGTTGACGTCGACGCCGACCTTGTTCACACAGTCTTCCACCACTGCATCCAGGCCGCGCGCCAGTTTCAGCTGCGACACATCGTGCTGGTACTGGCCGACGCCGATGGATTTAGGGTCGATCTTCACCAGTTCGGCCAGTGGATCCTGCAGGCGGCGCGCGATGGACACTGCGCCACGGATCGATACATCGAGGTCCGGGAATTCCTTGGAGGCCAACTCCGACGCCGAGTACACCGAAGCGCCCGCTTCGGAGACCATGACCTTGGTCATTTTCATGCCTGGGTATTTTTTGATCAGCTCCAGGGCCAGCTTGTCGGTTTCTCGGCTGGCGGTGCCGTTGCCGATGGCGATCAGGTCTACCGCGTGCTTGGCGCACAGGGCGGCCAGGATGGCGATGGTCTGGTCCCACTTGTTGTGGGGTACATGCGGGTACACGGTGGCGTGGTCCAGCAGCTTGCCGGTGGCGTCGACCACGGCGACCTTGCAACCGGTGCGCAGGCCCGGGTCCAGGCCCAGGGTCGCGCGCGGGCCGGCCGGCGCGGCGAGTAGCAGGTCGTGCAGGTTGTGGGCGAATACGTTGATCGCCTCGGTCTCGGCGCCGTCGCGCAGTTCGCCCAGCAGGTCGGTTTCCAGGTGGGTGTAGAGCTTGACCTTCCAGGTCCAGCGCACGACTTCACCGAGCCATTTATCTGCAGGACGATTCTGATTCTGGATGCCGAATTGTTGGCCGATCATGCCTTCGCACGGGTGCATGGTGCCCGGCAGTTCGTCGCCGACTTTCAGCGCGGAGCTGAGAATACCTTCGTTGCGCCCGCGGAAAATGGCGAGGGCGCGGTGGGACGGCATGCTCTTGAGCGGTTCGTCGTGCTCGAAGTAATCGCGGAACTTGGCGCCTTCTTCCTCTTTGCCGGCGATCACGCGGGCGCTGAGGGTGGCTTCCTGTTTCAGGTAGTTACGCAGTTTTTCCAGCAGGTTGGCGTCTTCGGCGAAGCGCTCCATGAGGATGTACTTGGCGCCTTCGAGGGCCGCCTTGACGTCGGCCACGCCTTTTTCGCCATCGACAAAGCGCGCAGCTTCGGTTTCCGGGGCCAGGGACGGGTCGTTGAACAGGCCGTCTGCCAGTTCGCCGAGGCCGGCTTCCAGGGCGATCTGGCCCTTGGTGCGGCGTTTCTGCTTGTACGGCAGGTACAGGTCTTCGAGGCGGGTCTTGGTGTCGGCGAGCTTGATGTCGCGTTCGAGTTGCGGGGTCAGCTTGCCCTGCTCCTGGATGCTGGCGAGGATGCTGACACGCCGTTCGTCGAGTTCTCGCAGGTAGCGCAGGCGTTCTTCCAGATGTCGCAGCTGGATATCATCGAGGCTGCCGGTCACTTCTTTACGGTAACGGGCGATGAAGGGCACCGTGGAGCCTTCATCCAGTAGAGCGACGGCCGCTTCGACCTGTTGTGGGCGTACACCGAGTTCCTCGGCGATGCGGCTGTTGATGCTGTCCATAAAACCACCTGAAATTCTTGAAAGCAGTGTGCAGGCCCGCAAAACAAGGCCCTGCGCGGCTGGTTGAGCGGCCCGACTGGCGCCGCTGCCTGGGTCAAGAGGCAGCCTATTGACCCTCGAAATCGAAAAAGTCACGACTAGCAGATGAAAAAAACACCAGGCCGGCCTTGGTATTGCCCGGCACTGAGGCGCGGCATTATAACCAGCGATCCGTCCTTGGGGGGATTGCGCCAGGAGCAGGCGTACTGGTGGTTGGAGAAAAATCTGCTAACAATGCGTACCGTGCGTATAACGGCAGCTAAGCCATAATGCGCGCCAGATAAGAGGAGCATCCAATGAGCAGCACTGCACAAACTGCTGAAGGCGAAAAAATTCTCATCGTTGATGACGATCCGGGGCTGAGCAGCCTGCTGGAGCGGTTCTTCACCTCCAAGGGCTACCGTGCCCGCGCGGTGCCGAACACCGAGCAGATGGACCGCCTGCTGGGGCGCGAGGTCTTCAACCTGGTCGTACTCGACCTGATGTTGCCCGGTGAAGACGGCCTGACCGCCTGCAAGCGCCTGCGCAGCACCAACAACCAGATTCCGATCATCATGCTGACCGCCAAGGGCGATGAACTGAGCCGGATCAAAGGCCTGGAACTGGGCGCCGACGATTACCTGGCCAAGCCGTTCAACCCCGACGAGCTGATGGCGCGGGTCAAGGCTGTATTGCGTCGCCAGGCGGCTCCGGTTCCGGGCGCTCCAGGCAGCGAAGACGAAAGCGTGACCTTTGGTGACTACGAGCTGTCGCTGGCCACCCGTGAGCTCAAGCGTGGCGAAGAAGTCCACATGCTCACCACGGGCGAATTCGCGGTACTCAAGGCGCTGGTGATGAACGCTCGCCAACCGCTGACCCGTGACAAGCTGATGAACCTGGCCCGTGGTCGTGAATGGGACGCCCTGGAGCGCTCCATCGATGTGCAGATTTCCCGTCTGCGCCGGATGATCGAGCCGGACCCGTCCAAGCCGCGTTATATCCAGACAGTGTGGGGCGTGGGTTACGTGTTTGTGCCGGATGGCACGGCAACCAAGTAACCGATGATTTGCACATGCGGGTATTCCGGAGTTCGATCCCAGCGGGTCGGCCGGATGCCCGGCGTCTGCAATTCTGCGAGCGTGGCTCGCTCTTGCCAGGTGTCTAGCTGTCTTCTATGAAAACCCCGCTGTGGTTCCCGCAAAGTTTCTTCTCCCGCACCCTTTGGCTGGTGCTGATCGTCGTGCTGTTTTCCAAGGCGCTGACCCTCGTTTACCTGCTGATGAACGAAGACGTGTTGGTAGACCGCCAGTACAGTCACGGTGTTGCGTTGACGTTGCGTGCCTACTGGGCTGCCGACCCGGAGAATCGTGAAAAAATCGCCAAGGCGGCAACCTTGACTCGCGTGGTGGGTGCGGGCGTGCCGGAGGGCGAACAGCATTGGCCCTACAGCGAGATCTACCAGCGCCAGATGCAGGCCGAATTGGGCGAAGACACTGAGGTGCGGCTGCGCATGCATGTTTCGCCAGCCTTGTGGGTGCGAGCCCCGAGCCTGGGGGATGGATGGCTGAAAGTGCCGTTGTATCCCCACCCGCTGCGGGGTCAGAAGATCTGGAACGTGCTCGGTTGGTTCCTGGCCATTGGCTTGCTTTCCACTGCGTCGGCCTGGATCTTCGTGCGTCAGCTCAACCAGCCACTCAAGCGCCTGGTATTTGCGGCCAGGCAATTGGGGCAGGGTCGCAGCGTGCGCCTGCCGATCAGCGACACTCCCAGCGAAATGACCGAGGTCTACAGCGCGTTCAACCAGATGGCCGAGGATGTCGAACAGGCCGGTCGTGAGCGTGAGCTGATGCTGGCCGGGGTTTCACACGACCTGCGCACGCCGCTGACACGTTTGCGTCTGTCCCTGGAGTTGATGGGCAACCATACCGACCTGACCGATGACATGGTCCGTGATATCGAAGACATGGATGCGATTCTCGACCAGTTCCTGGCGTTTATCCGCGATGGTCGTGACGAGGTGGTGGAAGAGGTGGACCTGACCGACCTGGTCCGCGAGGTCGTGGCGCCCTACAACCAGAATGGCGAGCAGGTGCACATGCGCCTGGAGCCGATCCAGCCCTTTGCGTTGCGCCGGGTCTCGATGAAGCGCCTGCTGAACAACCTGATCGGCAACGCCTTGCATCACGCGGGCACCGAGGTGGAAGTCGCCGCCTATGTGTCGGGTGACACAAATGCGCCTTATGTGGTGCTGAGTGTCATGGACCGTGGCGCCGGGATCGATCCGGCAGAGCTGGAAGGCATTTTCAACCCCTTTACCCGCGGTGATCGTGCCCGTGGTGGCAAAGGCACCGGCCTGGGCCTGGCGATTGTGCGGCGGATTGCTTCGATGCATGGTGGCAATGTCGAACTGCGTAACCGTGCCGATGGCGGGTTGGAAGCGCGAGTGCGCTTGCCATTGGGGCTGATGCTGCCAAGAGATGCGGTCTAAGCCACGACGAAAATCAAATGTGGGAGCTGGTTTGCCTGCGAAAAACCTAACAGTGATGTTGAATGTTAGTCAGTCATCGCAGGCAAGCCGGCTCCCACACTGGTTTGTGTTGCCTTAAAGGGAGTATTTCAGCCCTTGCCTTTGGTACGGGTCATGTTCGGCCCGCTGTTCTTCTCCAGATGCTGAATGATGATCCCCGCCACATCCTTGTTGGTGGTGGTTTCAATCCCTTCCAGGCCCGGTGAAGAGTTCACTTCCATCACCAGTGGCCCGTGGTTCGAGCGCAGGATATCCACGCCCGCCACACTCAAGCCCATGACCTTGGCTGCACGCAGGGCGGTCATGCGTTCTTCCGGAGTAATCTTGATCAGGCTGGCGCTGCCGCCTCGGTGCAGGTTGGAGCGAAATTCTCCCGGCTTGGCCTGGCGTTTCATCGCCGCAATCACCTTGTCTCCCACCACGAAGCAACGGATATCGGCACCGCCGGCCTCCTTGATGTACTCCTGGACCATGATGTTCTGCTTCAGGCCCATGAACGCCTCGATCACCGACTCTGCCGCCGTGGCGGTTTCACACAGCACCACGCCAATGCCCTGGGTGCCTTCCAGTACCTTGATCACCAATGGGGCACCGTTGACCATCTCGATCAGGTCGGGAATGTCATCGGGGGAATGGGCAAAGCCAGTCACTGGCAAGCCGATGCCCCGGCGCGAGAGCAATTGCAGGGAGCGCAGCTTGTCCCGGGAACGGGCAATGGCCACCGATTCGTTGAGTGGAAACACCCCCATCATTTCAAACTGGCGCAGTACCGCGCAGCCGTAGAAGGTCACCGAGGCACCGATACGCGGGATCACCGCGTCGAAGCCTTCCAGTGGTTTGCCCCGGTAGTGGATCTGCGGCTTATGACTGGCAATGTTCATATAGGCGCGCAACGTATCGATCACCACCATCTCATGGCCCCGTTCGGTGCCGGCCTCGACCAGACGACGGGTGGAATACAGACGCGGGTTACGCGACAGCACAGCGATCTTCATGCAACACCTGTGGCAGCAATAGTAGAGACCGGGAACACCGGCTTGTCTTGAACGTACTTGAGCCCCGGGTTGACCACCAACTGGCCGTCGATCAGGGCTTTGGAACCTAGCAACAGGCGGTAACGCATGGTCTTGCGGCAAGCCAGGGTGAACTCCACCCGCCATACCCGATCACCCAGGGCCAGGGTGGTGCTGATGACGTAGCGCACCTGCGCCTGGCCGTTGGAGCTTTTAATGGTTTTCATCGCCACCAGCGGCGCCTCGCAGCGCCGGTGACGCAGCTGCACCACGCTGCCCAGGTGGGCGGTGAAACGCACCCACCTTTCACCGTCACGCTCAAAAGGCTCGATCTCGGTGGCATGCAGGCTGGAGGTACTGGCCCCGGTGTCGATCTTCGCGCGCAGGCCCGCCACTCCCAGATCGGGCAGTGCCACCCATTCACGCAGACCGACAACGGTCAAATGGTCAAATGTCTTCAATATGAACAACCGGCAATCAGAAATGTTTCGACGTCACACGACACTAGCGTCCTACTGCTCACAGATTGTGACAACCCAGGAACGTTGACGAGCGCTTGGCGCCGAATTCGCGGTATTCACGCAGAATATTCACCAAATGGCGACAGATATCTTCACGCCACAAAAAACCACGGCTGAGGGGAAACTGCCTGACAGCTGGCGTATCTTAGGTGAGCCTTGGCGTTTGTGCGTCGAAGGGCTTCGACTGTTAAGTTGCGACATTTTTCAGAGCGAGGAATTCAAGTGGCTCAAAAGCAGGAAGAGGACGAAAAAGTCCGTTTGGACAAGTGGCTGTGGGCTGCACGTTTCTACAAGACCCGGGCCTTGGCCAAGGCCGCCATCGAGAGCGGCAAGGTGCATTGCCGTGGCGAGCGCTGCAAGCCAGGCAAGGAGCCGCGTGTGGGTGATGAGTTGCAGATCCGCGTCGGGTTTGATGAAAAAACGGTGTTGGTCGAGGCGCTTTCCGTCGTTCGCCGTGGCGCACCCGAAGCCCAGGCACTGTACACCGAGACACCTGCCAGTATTGCCAAGCGCGAGAATGCGGCGGCCATGCGCAAGGCCGGAGCCTTGGGCATGAGCACCGATGGCAAGCCCAGCAAGAAACAGCGCCGCGACCTGTTCAAGTTTCGCGGCAGCGGCAATGACGACTGAATATCGGTTATCTGCTGTAGGAACTGGCTTGCCAGCAATGGCGGTTGCAACAGTTGCAGTGCCGTCGAGGGCCTCTTCGCCGGCAAGCCGGCTCCTACAGGTCAGGCGTTGCGGATCACGCTCAAGCGATTGATCACAGGTACTCGTTGCAACAACCCGAATAACGGTGCGGTCACGCGCAGCAGCCAACCCGACACCTTCGCCGCAAACGGCGTGTAATAACCCCAGCCCAGTGCCAACAACGCCAGCAGCACACCGCCGATATAGTCGTCCTGCCCCCAGTGCGCACCCGCCACCAGACGCGGCATCATGAACAGCAGCGCCAGGGCCCAGATCAGCACAACCTGGCCAACGCGCTTGGCAAACACGCTCATGAACATCCCCCAGATCAGCAGCACCGAAGCATGATCACCGGGGAAGCTCTGGCTGGAGCGATCCTTCAATTCCCAGGTTTTTTCCAGGTCAGGGAAGTAATCGCTCATGTGGATCGCCCCGCTGATCACCATTGACGGGCTGTTGTGCTGCCAGCCCATCTGCGCCGCGAGCTTGGAAAACAGCATGCGGATAAACAGCAGCAACAGCAGAATCGCGAGGAAGCCGAAAAACGCCTGGCGCACTTCAATCGCCTTGAATACCCATTCGCCGCGAATCAGCAGCATCAGCAGAATCACCCCGACCACCGCATCAAAGGGGCGCAGGCTGGCGATCGCCCATACATGCAGCCAGGCCGGGTTGCTGGCCAGCGGGTCGTTGAGCAGATGAAACAGCCATTCGTCGAATATCACGCAAAGCATCTGGCCCGCGGGCCATAGCCAAAAACACAGCAGCCCCAGAGCGAGTAAATTGCACAGGGCCAATCGCCCGAGGTTCCACTTGGCTTGGAACAAACCCGGATTGTTCATAAACTGTTTCCTCTTCGCTCTAAACTCTCTTCACCTATCAGAAGAAAATCGCACCAAATTGGTGCTAAAGCGCATAATTTTAGAAACATTGTCATCACTTTGTCATCAATTCAGATACCCAGACCTATGACTGATCTACCGGATACCGACTTCACCCAACGTTTCCTCTTTGACGACAACGACGCGCGTGGCGAACTGGTTGCCCTGGAGCGCAGCTATGCCGAAGTCCTTGCCAAGCACCCCTATCCGGAGCCGGTCGCGCAGTTGCTCGGCGAACTGATGGCCGCCGCGTCGCTGCTGGTGGGCACCATGAAGTTCGATGGCTTGCTGATTCTCCAGGCCCGTTCCGAAGGCCCGGTGCCCATGCTGATGATCGAGTGCTCCAGCAACCGCGAAATCCGTGGCCTGGCCCGGTATGACGCAGACCGGATCCCGGCGGACGCGACCCTGGCCGACCTGATGCCCGACGGCGTGCTGGCGTTGACCATCGACCCGACCGTTGGCCAGCGTTACCAGGGCATTGTCGACCTGGACGGTGAAACCCTGTCCGACTGCTTCACCAACTATTTCGTCATGTCCCAGCAAGTGGGCACCCGCTTCTGGCTCAACGCGGACGGCAAGCGTGCCCGTGGCCTGCTGTTGCAACAGCTGCCGGCGGACCGTATCAAGGATGAGGATGAGCGCGAAGAGAGCTGGCGCGGTCTGACCGCCCTGGCCGGTACCCTGACCGCTGAAGAGCTGCTGGGCCTGGACAACGAAACCATCCTGCACCGCCTTTACCACGAAGAAGAAGTGCGCCTGTTCGATGCGCAATCGCTGCGTTTCCACTGCAGCTGTTCCCGCGAGCGTTCGGGCAATGCCCTGGTGAGCCTGGGCCTGGAAGATGCGCAAAACCTGGCGGTAGAGCACGGCGGCAGAATCGAGATCGATTGCCAGTTCTGCAACCAGCGCTACCTGTTCGACGCTGCCGATATCGCCCAATTGTTCGCTGGCGCTGGCGTTGACACCCCTTCGGGCACCCACCACTAAAACGTTTAAGCACAGGTAAATCACCTGACAAACGCCGGATTAGAGGTGTTCTGACGGGAGGGCCCTACTCTTTTTGGGCTTTTCTGGCATAATCCGGCCCACTTTTTTCGCGGTAGTAGTGCGCAACTTTCTACTACAAAACGTTTGGAGCACTCGGCCATAGGCCGACGGGGAACCTCATGACGCAAGCCAATAACGCCGTATACACCGATCTGAGTGTTGACGATCTGGTCAAAGAAGCCCTGCAGCGCGGTGAAGGCGTGCTTGCCGATACTGGCGCGCTGGTCGTAGAAACCGGTCACCGTACCGGTCGTTCGCCGGTCGATCGTTTCATCGTTGAAGAGCCGTCCACCCAGGCTGCCATCGCCTGGGGCCCGATCAACCGCAAGTTCCCGGCCGACAAGTTCGATGCCCTGTGGGCTCGCGTCGAGGCTTTCAACAACGCGCAAGAGCATTTCGTTTCCCACGTGCATGTAGGTTCTGCCGAAGAGCATTACCTGGCCGTGAAAATGACCACCCAGACTGCCTGGCAGAACCTGTTCGGTCGCTGCCTGTTCATCAACCCGGCCCAGTACAACCCGGCCGGGCGTGAAGAGTGGCAAGTGCTCAACGTTGCCAACTTTGAATGCGTCCCTGAGCGTGACGGCACCAACTCCGATGGTTGCGTGATCCTCAACTTCGCCCAGAAAAAAGTCCTGATTGCTGGCATGCGTTACGCCGGCGAGATGAAAAAAGCCATGTTCTCGGTGCAGAACTTCCTGCTGCCGGCCGCTGACGTGCTGCCAATGCACTGCGCTGCCAACATCGGCGAAGAAGGCGATGTGACCTTGTTCTTCGGTCTGTCGGGCACTGGCAAGACCACCCTGTCCGCCGACGAAAGCCGTTACCTGATCGGTGACGACGAACACGGCTGGGGCGAGGGCGTGGTGTTCAATATCGAAGGCGGTTGCTATGCCAAGTGCATCGACCTGTCCGAGAAAAACGAGCCGGTCATCTGGAAAGCCATCAAGCACGGCGCCGTCCTGGAAAACGTGGTGATCGACGATGCCAAGCACGCCGATTACACCAATGTCAGCCTGACCCAGAACAGCCGTGCGGCCTACCCGCTGGAGCACGTTGCCAAGCGTTCCGAGAAGAACCTGGGCGGCGAGCCAAACGCAGTGATCTTCCTGACCTGCGACCTGACTGGCGTGCTGCCACCGGTGTCGATCCTCAACGAAGAACAGGCGGCCTACCACTTCCTGTCCGGCTACACCGCACTGGTGGGCTCGACTGAAATGGGTTCGGGCAGCGGCATCAAGTCGACCTTCTCCACCTGCTTCGGCGCGCCGTTCTTCCCGCGCCCGGCTGGCGAATACGCAGAGCTGCTGATCAAGCGCATCCGTGGCTTCGGCTCCAAGGTCTACCTGGTCAACACCGGCTGGACCGGCGGCGGCTACGGTGTTGGCAAACGCTTCAACATCCCGACCACCCGTGCGGTGATCGCAGCGATCCAGAGCGGCGCGTTGATCGGTGCGCAAACCGAGCACCTGGACACCATCAACCTCGACGTGCCACTGGCCGTACCGGGCGTTGAGACCGGCCTGTTGAACCCACGTAACACCTGGGCTGACAAGGCTGCCTACGACGAAGCAGCGAAGGCCCTGGCCGGCCTGTTCGTCGAGAACTTCAAGAAGTTTGAAGTCAGCGACGCGATCAAGGCAGCGGGTCCGAAGTTGTAAGATTCGGTAGCTGTTAAAAAGCCGCCCCTAGTGGGCGGCTTTTTTGTGCGCGAAACAGTTTTGTAGGAACCCGGCTTGCGGGCGAAGAGCCTGAGAACAAAGCGGTGCACCAGTCATCCCACATTAATTCCCCAGAGCTCTTCAGCTCAGGTTTTCCAGCGTCTGCGTATCCCAGCTATGGGTCTTGATAGCCAGGTAGAGCATGCCGATGGTGAGCGGCGTCTTCTCGCCGCGGCCCTTGGCGCGGTGTTTCAGGAATACATCGAACACCGGCGGATTGAAGTAACGATAAGCATCATAGTCACCCAGGTCGAGATCAAATGCCTGCTCCAGAGTCTCCATAAACTGCCTGGCTTCTGCGCCGTCGCAACCGAGGTCAAAGTTGAGCGAGGTTTTAAGGCGGATGGTCTTGTGCTTGGGCAGGCCGATTTCTTCGTGCAGTAATTGCAGGAGCTGCTGCATGACAGGGTCTTGGGGGAAGTTGGGGGCCAGGTTCATGGTGGGGGCACGCGGGAGTGGGTCAGAGGGATGGTCGCCTTGCTGGCGCAGTTTGTTTCGGCTGATGAAGAGCGCCAAGCCTATCAAGATCAGGGCAAAGAAGATCGCCGACTGTAAGAAGAGCGTCGGACTAGGACTCATGTGTGTACACATGCATTGAGAGGCTTGATGGCTGAGCATCGCTCACGGACTTTTACCGAGCAGATGGCGAAGGCGCTAGTTTCGGTCAGGGTTGGCTGATTCTGTAGAGGGTCAAGTGTAGGTTGGAGGAAGTTTGGGAAGCGTATGGGGCCCGGCTTGGCGATTTCCTACGGAGGCTTCCGAAGTTTGCGATTTGGCTGCGGGGCACCCTGGCGCAGGTGGGATAAAAACCACGTCACATTCTGTATAAAATCCCGGCAAAACCCCTGAATTCAGCGTATGTTTCACCGCAAAATCTTATAGGGCGATTCCGCCCACTACTTAAAGGGAGTTAAGCATGGGTTTGCTTCGTGTCGCCTCGGCGATGTCATTGTGTGCGGTGGCGTTTTCGGTCCAGGCCGAGCAGTTGCCGATCGAGGTGCTCAGTGCGGTGGTCAAGGACCAGAAAATCGCCGACGCCGAAGTCTTGTTGCAACGCAACGGCGCACAGAATGTGGTGGGGCGCACCAATGCCCAGGGCCAAGTCACTCTCACCAGCGAAGTTGCCGATGGTGCCGACAACCTGCTGATCATCAAGAAGCCCGGCTACTCCAACCTGGTGGTCAAGTGCCCGTGCAAAGGCATGACCTATGCCATCAGCCCGGTGATGGAAAACCTCGACGGCCTGCGTGTGGTGCTGACCTGGGGGCGATCGCCTTCGGACCTCGACTCCCACATGATCTTCCCCGGCAACAACATCTACTTCAACAGCAAGACCGGCACCGATGCCGAGCTGGATGTGGATGACACCGACAGCTACGGCCCGGAAACCATCACCCTGCAGAAAAAACACTACGGCGAAAGCTACGTGTACGCCGTGCATGACTTCTCCAACCGCACCAATACCGGTTCCACGGCGCTGTCCGAAAGCCAGGCCAAGGTGTTTGTGTACATGGGCCAGTCCCTGGTCCGCACTTACTACGTGCCGACCAATCGCACCGGTAACTTGTGGACTGTGTTCCGCATGACCGGCAGCGGTGACTTCCAGGACATCAATACCTTCACCGGCGTGCTGGTCGAGGCCAAGGATGTGCTCAACGAAGTCAAACCCCTGCTCAACGACAGCGTTGCCGTGGATGCCGTGGTGGTCAGTTCAGCGGTACAGGGTGATGCGAAAAAGCTGAACCTCAAAGGCGAAGCGGCCTACCAGGCCGGTAACCTGGACCAGGCGATCGACTACTTCCGCCAGGCCATCGAGCTGGATAATTCCTTCGGTAAAGCCTACGGCAATCTCGGCCTGGCCTATCAGAAAGCCGGAAACACCGCCGAGTCGATCTGGGCCAACCGCAAGGCGATTGCCCTGGCCAGCGGCCCGACAGCCGCCACCGTGCGTGCCGGGTCCTACTACAACATCGCGCGAATCTACGAAGCGGCCGGGCAGTTTGCCGATGCGTTGCGTCACTACCAATTGGCCAAGGAACAGAAGGCCAACCCGGTGTATGACAAAGCCATTGAGCGTGTGCAAAACCGCTGATCGAGCGGTAGCAAAGGTCTGAAAATGTGGGAGCGGGCTTGCCCGCGATAGCGGTGTAACAGTCAACAGAAGTATCGACTGGGGCACCGCTATCGCGGGCAAGCCCGCTCCCACATTTGTTTTGCGGTGTTCTGTAGATTGTCGGTTCACCCTCGCAGCCTGTGTATCATCCTGTCTCTCTTTTCCTCGCGACCTTTTTCGATCCGCTGAAAATACCGGGCTATGTTTTAGGCCTGTTCAGCGGTCAATGGAGTGACAGCTCATGCACGACACCCTCCAACAGGTCTTTGGTTATCCACAGTTTCGCCCTGGCCAGGAGGCGGCTGTCAGCGCCGTGCTGGCCGGTCGTTCGGCGGCGGCGATCTTTCCCACAGGTTCCGGCAAATCCCTCTGTTACCAGCTCTCAGCCGTGCTGCTGCCGCACCTGACACTGGTGGTGTCGCCACTGTTGGCGTTGATGCAGGACCAACTGGGCTTTTTGCAGCGTCATGGTATTTCGGCCGGCAGCATCGATTCGACGCAAAGTCGTGATCAGGCCAATGACGTAATGGCCCGCGCTCGCTCCGGCGAGCTGAAGATCCTGATGATTTCCGTAGAGCGCCTGAAGAACGAGCGCTTTCGCAACTTTTTGCAAAGCGTTTCGATTTCATTATTGGTGGTGGACGAGGCGCACTGTATTTCCGAATGGGGCCATAATTTCCGCCCGGACTACCTCAAGCTCCCCGACTACCAGCGCCAGTTCAAGATTCCCCAGGCGCTGCTGTTGACCGCCACCGCCACACCCAAGGTGATTGTGGACATGCAGGCCAAGTTCGCCATCGCCCCCGCAGACGTGATCACCACCGGTTTCTATCGACCCAACCTCAACCTGCTGGTGGAACCGGTCAGCGGCGCAGACAAACGCCGGCGCCTGGTGGAGTGGATGGGCGAGCGGGCCAACCAGCCGAGCATCGTCTACGTCACCTTGCAGAAAACCGCCGAGCAGATCGCCGAGCATCTGAATCGCCATGGCATCCAGGCCGAGGCCTATCACGCAGGTTTGCCCCACGATAAGCGCGAGGGCATCCAGCATCGGTTCATGGGCGGCCAGTCCAATTGCATCGTCGCCACCATTGCCTTTGGCATGGGTATCGACAAGAGCGATATCCGCAACGTTGTGCATTTCGACCTGCCCAAATCCATCGAGAACTACAGCCAGGAAATCGGCCGGGCCGGGCGCGATGGCCAGCCTTCCGAGTGCCTGGTGCTGGCCAACCGCGACAGCCTTAATGTGCTGGAGAACTTTGTGTACGGCGATACGCCGGAGCAGGAAGGCATTCGGTTGGTGCTGGAAGAACTGCTGGCGGCCGCTGATGACGGGCAATGGGAGTTTCTGCTGAGGTCATTGGCAGAGCTGAGCAACATCCGCGAGCTACCGCTCAAGACCTTGCTGGTGCAATTGGAACTCAAGGGGGTCATTGCACCGCGCTATGCGTTTTATGCCGAGTATCGCTTCAAGTACCTGGTGGAGCCGGAGGTGTTGCTGGCGCGTTTTTCCGGGGAGCGGCAGCAGTTTGTCGCCGCGATCATCCAGGTGTGCAAACGGGCCAGGAGCTGGGCTACCGTGGATTTCGACGCGCTTTATCAACAGCACCAGGCCGAGCGTGGCCGGGTGGTCAAGGCGCTGGACTATTTCCAGGAACAGGGCCTGATCGAGCTGGAAAGCAAGCAGATGACCGAAGTCTACAGCCTGCTCGATAGCGGGTTTGACCCCCAGGCCTTGAGCGAAGAGTTATACACAGGCTTCAAGCAGCACGAAGCCACGGAAGTGGCGCGCATCCATGGGATGCTGGCGTTGTTTGCCAGCGAACGCTGCCTGGGTTATCGGTTGGCGGAGTACTTTGGCGATGCCGAGGCGCCGCGCCAGTGCGGGCATTGTTCGGTGTGTCATGGCCAGGTCGCCCATCTGCCGGCACCACCGGGGCTGGCACCGCTTGTGGATAAAAATTTCCAGGGGCTGTGCGGGGATTTTATCCACAGGCATCATCAGCACACCGGCAGCCTGCCAGGGGCGGAACGCCTGACGCGGTTTCTATGTGGGATCAGCGTGCCGCTGTTTACCAAGCTCAAGGCCCGGGGGATTCCAGGATCTGGCGTGCTGGAAGAATATCCGTATGCCCAGGTGCGGGATTGGGCCGAGACCCATCTGAGCGACCTGTAAATTCACTTCAACGAGACTTGTCCATGCCTGACTCAATGCCGCAGCGTGCCGATTACCGTCACTTCCAGCCGATCATTACGCGCTGGCACGACAATGACGTGTATGGGCATGTGAATAACGTCACCTACTACAGCTTTTTCGACACGGCGGTGAACACCTACCTGATCGAACAGGGCGGGCTGGATATCCATGACGGCGAAGTGGTGGGGTTTGTGGTGAGTTCGGCGTGCGACTACTTTGCCTCGATTGCCTTTCCCGACCGTATCGATATCGGCCTGCGGGTGGGCAAGTTGGGCAACAGTTCAGTGCAGTACGAGTTGGCGGTGTTCAAGGCCGGCGAGGATGAGGCCTGTGCGGCGGGGCGGTTTGTGCATGTGTTTGTGGACCGGGCGACGAACCAGCCGGTGACGATTCCACAGGTACTGCGCGAAGCACTGCAACACCTGGCGGTCTGACTGCGGCCTGCGAAACAATGAAGAGCTAATGTGGGAGCCGGGCTTGCCCGCGATAGCGCAGTGTCAGGCCACCTATTGGTTGCTGGCATTGCGCTATCGCAGGCAAGCCAGCTCCCACATTGAGTTTGCTGTGTTTACCGGTGACGGTAGTGATGCTTGTTCTTGCGATGGCCATAAGCATGCCCACGGCCACGATGATCATCACGGTCATAGCGACGGTTATCACGCCCGCGATCGCGGCGGTCGTCGTCATCGCTCTTGTTGCCCATATAGTTACCCAGTGCGCCGCCAGCGCCACCGCCTGCTGCTGCGCCGATCAAGCTGCCGGTGCTACCGCCGACACTGCGCCCGACCACGTTGCCGCCCGCTGCGCCCAGTGCACCGCCAATGGCTGCTTCGCCACGGCTGCGTTTGTCTGCGCCTACTGCGCTACCGCCAGCGCCGCCCAGGGCTGCACCAATGGCCGAACCGGTATTGCCGCCGATCTGCTGGCCGACGACAGAACCTAAAACCCCGCCCAATGCGCCGCCTACACCGGCTTCGGTGGTGCCACCGGCCATGGCTGCGCCACTGACCAGGCCAAGGGACAACAAGAGAATCGAGGAGAACTTCATAGGTGAACCTCAAGGGGATGACGGCGCGATCCTGAGGTTGTCGGAATATTCTTACAATCGAATTCCGACCAGTGGTGCAGGTTGTATACAATTAGCTAAGTTGCTGTTTTATCTAGGGAACTTAAGTCGTTTTTGCCGGTCTTTAGTTACTTCGCAACGGCCGCTTTTATACAAAAGCGGCCTTTTTTGTGCCCGTGAAGATCGTTCCCAGCCATGGAGACGATCAGGCAGTTCGGGCCATGATCAAACCCTTGTCGCTGGCCGCTTCCAGGCGAATCGCCACGAACTTGGAGGTAGGCGTATGGCTACCATCCCCGGTGCTTTCCAACGGCACCAGCGGGTTGACCTCCGGGTAATAGGCCGCTGCCTGCCCCGCCGGAATATCGAACGCCAGCAAGGTAAAACCCTTGACCCGGCGTTCACGGCCATCATCCCAGATCGACACGATATCGGCCTTCTGCCCCGGCTTGAAGCCCAGGCGGATGATGTCGGCTTCGTTGACGAACAGCACGTCGCGCTGGCCCTTGACCCCACGATAACGGTCATCCAGGCCGTAGATGGTGGTGTTGTACTGATCGTGGGAACGCATGGATTGCATGATCAGGTCGGGCAACTGGCCAGTGGCACGAGTGCGTTCATGCACCAAGTCCTTGGGCAGGATGTTGGCGCGGAAATTCGCCCGGCCTGACGGGGTATTCCAGCGGCGGGCGCCGGCGCTGTTGCCCAGGTAGAAACCGCCTGGGTGCTGCACACGCTCGTTGAAGTCCTTGAAGCCGGGGATGGTGTCGGCGATCAAGTCGCGGATGCGGCGGTAATCGGCCACCAGCCAGTTCCAGTCCACCGGCTTGCTACCCAGGGTGGCGGCGGCGATGCCGGCGAGAATGGCCGGTTCCGACTTCATCAGTTTCGACAGCGGCTGCAACTGGCCATTGGAGGCATGCACCATGCTGAACGAGTCTTCCACCGTTACCGCTTGCGGGCCATCGGCCTGGATATCGATGTCGGTGCGGCCCAGGCACGGCAGGATCAAGGCCTGCTTGCCGTGGGCCAGGTGGCTGCGATTGAGCTTGGTGCTGATCTGCACCGTCAGGTCGCAGTTGCTCAAGGCCTGGAAGGTGCGAGGGCTGTCGGGCGTCGCTTGGGCGAAGTTGCCACCCAGGCCGATAAACACCTTGGCGCGGCCTTCGAGCATGGCGTGGATCGCTTCGACCACGTTATGCCCGTTGTCCCGGGGTACCTTGAACTGGAAGCGACGCTCCAGAGCATCCAGGAAGGCCACGGGTGGCCGTTCGTTGATCCCCATGGTGCGGTCGCCCTGCACGTTACTGTGGCCACGCACCGGACACAGGCCGGCACCGGGGCGGCCAATGTTGCCGCGCAGCAGCATAAGGTTGGCGATTTCCTGGATGGTCGGCACCGAGTGCCGATGCTGGGTGATGCCCATCGCCCAGCACATGATCACGTTCTTGCCTTTGGCGTACATGCGCGCCGCTTGCTCGATCTCCACCAGGCTCAGGCCGGATTGCTCGACGATTTCATCCCAGGAGGTGTCGTCGATCTTGGCCAGGTAATCCAGCACATTGATCGTGTGTTCATTGAGGAAGTCGTGGTCGAACACTGTCTCCTTGCCTTCGGCCTGGGCCTGGCGCTCCCACAGCAGCAGGAACTTGGCCATGCCGCGCAGGATCGCCATGTCGCCCCCCAGCGCCGGGCGGAAATACGCGGTGTTGGTCGGCTTGTCGCCGTTGGTGAGCATTTCCAGCGGGTGCTGCGGGTGCTGGAAACGTTCCAGGCCACGCTCCTTGAGCGGGTTGATACACACCACCTGGGCGCCGCGCTTCACCGCTTCGCGCAGCGGTTCGAGCATGCGCGGGTGGTTGGTGCCGGGGTTCTGGCCCCAGACGAAAATCGCGTCGGCGTGCTCGAAATCATCAAACGTCACAGTGCCTTTGCCGACACCTACGCTTTGCGCCAGGGCCACGCCGCTGGCTTCGTGGCACATGTTCGAGCAGTCCGGGAAGTTGTTGGTGCCGTAGGCGCGCACGAACAACTGATACAGGTACGCCGCTTCATTGCTGGCCCGGCCCGAGGTGTAGAACTCGGCCATGTCCGGGCTTGGCAGGGCTCGCAGGTGCTGGCCGATCAGGTCGAAGGCCGACTCCCAACTGATGGGTTTGTAGCGGTCGGTCTGGGCGTCATAGCTCATCGGCTCGGTCAGGCGGCCCTGGTATTCCAGCCAATAGTCGCTCTGCTCCAGCAGTGCGCTGACACTGTGTTTGGCGAAGAACGCCGCATCTACCCGGCGCTTGGTGGCTTCCCAGTTGACCGCCTTGGCGCCGTTCTCGCAGAACTTGACCATGCCGCTTTCCGGCGAGTCACCCCAGGCGCAACCTGGGCAGTCGAAGCCGCCGTTCTGGTTAGTCTTGAGCATCATGCGGATATTTTTCAGCGCGTTATCGCTGGTCAGCCACGCCTGCGCCACGCTGATCAGCGCGCCCCAGCCGCCAGCCGGGCCTTTATAGGGCTTGTAGCGCGGGGTCGGGGTTTGGTCGGCTTGGTGATGATTGCTCATGGCTGGTACTCCATCGCAGGGCTGTAGACCCGCGGCGCGCTTTTTTGCGGCAGGTGGATGAGATTGAGGTTATGCCGGCGCGCCCATTGCAGGGCCAGGCCGGTGGGCGATGACAGGCTGACCAGGGTCTGGATGCCCGCGCGCAGGACTTTCTGGATCAATTCGAGACTGCAACGGCTGGTGACAATTGCCACGCCGCCTGCGGTCGGGATGCGCTGGCGGACCAGGGCGCCGATCAGTTTGTCGAGGGCGTTATGCCGGCCGATATCTTCGCGGCCCAGCAGCAGTTCGCCCTGGTTATCCATGAACACCGCCGCATGCACCGCGCCGCTGTACTGGCCCAGCGGCTGAAAGGCACTGATGCGCTGGCGTAAGCCCTCCAGCCAGGCAGCAGGCGGCAGCGGTGCGCCCGGCAGCACCTGAAGGTCCGGCAGCGCCTGCTCCAGGGCTTGCACGCCACACAGGCCGCAGCCGCTGGTGCCGGCCAGTTGCCGGCGCTGTTGCTTGAGGTTCCAGAAGGCGCGGCTGCAGATCTGCACCTGGGCGTACTGGGCCGAGCCTGCGCCGCTCAGTTGCAGGTCATAGATATCGCTGATGTCGCTGATGATGCCGCTGCCCAGGCTGAAGCCGACGATAAAGTCTTCAAGATCGGTGGGCGTCACCAGCATTACCGCCTGGTTGATGTCGTTATAGGCAATCGCCAACGCGACTTCCTCGGCCAGCGCGGTGCTGGCCGATTCCGTATGGTCGAGGTTGCAGTATTGATAACTCTGGCTGGCGGCAGGCGCGGGCGTTGTCAGGGCGGGCGCCGCGCATGCTGGGCGCTGGGCGTTCATCAAGTCTAGTCACCGGCGAAGTGTTCAGAGTGAAGACTAGGCGCGACAAAGGGTCGCGTCTAATCGTCAGTACTGATCTGCCGATAGATGACGTCGATCAAGGCTTTACCAGCGATTACTGATAAAGCGCGAAACACGCCTCGGCCAACGCCGAGCGCGGCGCGCTGCGGCGCATGATCAGCCCCAGCTTGGCCAGGGTTTGCGCGTTTTCGATGGGTTGCAGGCGCAGGTGTTCGGTCAGGGCGTCGAGGCCGCCATCCAGCGGCATCACCGCACAACACAGGCCGCCGTGCACGGCCTGCAGCAACTGATGGACGGCATCGGTTTGCAGCAGAGGTTGCGGCGTCAGGCCCCGGCTGTGGAAGTTATGGTCGATGGACTGGCGAAAGTGCATGCCACTGGTGAGCATGCCCAGGGGCAGTTCGATCAGCGCCTCCCAGCTCAGGGGCTTTTCGCCGAAGCTGAAGAACCGTTGGTCGTACAGCAGGCCCATGCGGGTTTCTTCCAGGGCCAGGGAGTCAAAGCGCTCGGCGTCCAGGCGCTCGAGGTAGGACACGCCCAGGTCCAGGCGATTGCTCGCCAGTTGTTCGAGGATCTGTTCGGAGCTCAACGCCGACAACTCAAAGCGCAGGCTGGGGTGTTGCTTGTGCAGTTGTTGCATCAAGGCCAGCGGATCAAAGCTCGACAGCGGCACCACGCCCAGGCGCAGTGTCCCCACCAGGTTGCCCCGGCAGGCGGCGGCTTCGGCCTGCAGGCCGTCGTAGGCTGCCAGCACCGTCCGCGCCCAGGCCAGCACCCGCTCGCCGGGGGCGGTAAAGCCCTCGAAACGCTGGCCGCGGTTGACCAGCGGCAGCTCTAGCTCTTCTTCCAGGCTGCGCAGGCGCATCGACAGGGTCGGCTGGGTAATGTGGCAGCGCGCGGCTGCCTGGCCGAAGTGACGGGTTTCGTCGAGGGCGATGAGGAATTTCAGCTGTTTGATGTCCATCTTCGCTCCGGGGCTCTTATTCCAATAGCGGGGGGATTCTAGCGCGTTTGCGTCATTGGTCGGGCTGGAACCAAGGTCTGTAAGACTGGTCTAGTCTTTGGCATCTGGAAACCTAATCCCAAGGAGAGCGCACTATGAGTCTTTTTAGCTTTATCAAAGAAGCCGGCGAGAAAATCGTTGATCTGTTGACGCCGGGTAATGCGAACGCGAGTGAACAGTTGAAGGATCATGTTGCCAAGGTCGGCCTGGGTAACCCGAATGTGCAGACCACGGTGGATGGCGACAAGGTGACGGTGACCGGTGAAGTCGCCACCCAGGAGGAGAAAGAGAAGATTCTGCTGGCGCTGGGCAATATTGCTGGCGTGGCTACCGTGGAAGATAAAATCACCGTGTCGGGCCCTGTTGTTGCGGCTGCCCGCTTTGTCGTGGTGAAAAAGGGCGACACTTTGAGCGCGATCGCCAAAATTGAGTACGGCGACGCCAACAAGTACAACAAAATCTTCGAGGCCAACAAGCCGCTGTTGTCGCACCCGGACAAAATCTACCCAGGGCAGACGCTGCGTATTCCTGAGTAATACCCAAGGCAACTAAATAATGTGGGAGCGGGCTTGCCCGCTCCCACAGGGGTGTTACATATAGTTTTAGAGCCCGACAATCAATTCCCGGTAATCCCCGACCGCATCGAACTCCGCCGTATCCTTGGGCCCTTTGCGGCTGTCCGGCTGTTTGACCGCCAGCAAATGCCCCACCCCGAAATCCCGCGCACTGCGCAGAATCGGCAAGGTGTCGTCGATAAACAGGCTGCGCGCCGGGTCAAAATCGATATCCGCTTGCAGGGCGTCCCAGAACTGCGGGTTTTCCTTGGCAAAGCCATAGTCGTGGGAGCTGATCAGCCGCTCGAAATACGGCGCCAGCTCAATGCGTTCCAGCTTCAGCGACAGCGAGTCGCGGTGGGCGTTGGTGATCAGGATCACGCGCTTGCCAGCCTGTTTGATTGCCGCCAGAAAGGTATCGGCGTCCGGTCGCAGGGCGATCAGGTGGGCGGTTTCCAGCTTGAGTTCGCGCACCGGGATCTGCAGTTCGGCGCTCCAGAAATCCAGGCAATACCATTGCAACTGGCCAGCGTTACGCTCGAACAGCGGCTGCAACTCCATCTCGGCCATGGCCTGGCTCACCCCGTGCAGTTCGGCATAGCGCCGGGGCAGGTGTTCCATCCAGAAGTGGTTGTCGAAATGCAGGTCGAGCAAGGTGCCGTCCATGTCCAGCAAGACGGTATCGATATCAGACCAGGGCAGTGGCGGCATGGTGGGCTCTCAAGCAGGTAAGTAAATACATCCGACACAGACAATCGGAAAAGCCACGGTATAGTAACCCGATCACGCCAAGGAGCCCTTTATGCGCCAGAAACCCACCGTCCTCGCCCGCGAAATTGTCGCCAGTAGTCGTTTGTTCCGCGTGGAGCAAGTGCAGTTGCGCTTTTCCAATGGCGTTGAACGGACCTACGAGCGCCTGGTGGGCCGGGGTGCAGGGTATGGCGCGGTGATGATCGTGGCGATGATCGACGCTGACCACGCGCTGCTGGTGGAGGAATACTGCGGTGGCACGGATGAGTATGAACTGTCCTTGCCCAAGGGCCTGATCGAACCGGGCGAAGATGTGCTGGCGGCGGCAGATCGTGAACTCAAGGAAGAAGCAGGCTACGGCGCACGGCAGTTGGAGCACTTGACCGAGCTGTCCCTGTCCCCCGGCTATATGAGCCAGAAAATCCAGGTGGTGCTGGCCACCGAGCTGTACGAAGAACGCCTGGAGGGCGACGAGCCCGAGCCGATGCGCGTGGACCGGGTCAACCTGCGCGAACTGGCGCAACTGGCGCAGAACCCGCAGTTCAGCGAAGGCCGTGCCCTCGCCGCGCTGTACCTGGTGCGGGACCTGCTGACCCAGCGCGGGGCCTACCAGCCATGAGCGAATTGTTCCTCGGCCACGCCTACATCGCCCCCGTGATTGAACTGGCTCGCCAGGCCGGCGAGGTCATCCTGCCGTATTGGCGCGCCGATGTGGCCGTGACAGCCAAGGCCGATGATTCGCCAGTCACCGCCGCCGACCTGGCCGCCCACCACCTGATTCTCGCCGGCCTCACCGCGCTGGACCCCAGCATCCCGGTGCTGTCGGAAGAAGATGCCGACATTGACCAGAGCGTGCGTGCCCGTTGGCAGCGCTGGTGGCTGGTGGACCCGCTGGATGGCACCAAGGAATTTATCAGCGGCAGTGAAGAATTCACCGTCAACATCGCCTTGATCGAACAGGGACGGGTGGTGTTCGGCGTGGTGTCGATGCCCACCAGTGGCCGCTGCTACTTCGGCGGCGCGGGCCTTGGGGCGTGGCGCTCCGACGTGAATGCCGCGCCCCGGCCGATCCAGGTGCGCCAGAAGCCAGTCGCAGGCGAAGCGTTCACCGTGGTCGCCAGCCGTCGCCATACCAGCCCCGAACAGGAGCGCTTGCTCGACGGGTTGAGCCAAGGGCTGGGGGAGTTGAAGCTGGCCAATATCGGCAGCTCGTTGAAGTTTTGCCTGTTGGCCGAAGGCAGCGCTGATTGCTATCCGCGCCTGGCGCCGACGTCGCAGTGGGACACCGCTGCGGCCCAGGGCGTGCTGGAAGGTGCGGGTGGCGAAGTGCTGGAGTTGAATGGCCAGCCGTTCAGCTACCCGGCGCGCGAGTCGCTGCTGAACCCGTTCTTCCTGGCCTTGCCGGCCAAGGCCGCCTGGCGCGAGCGTTTGCTGGCCCTGGCAAGGTCATAAACCGCCGCGATCAAAAATGTGGGAGCGGGCTTGCTCGCGAAAGCGGTGTATCAGCCAATACAAGTGCTGACTGATACACCGCTTTCGCGAGCAAGCCCGCTCCCACATAAGCCCTGTGCCCACATTGTTTATGTGTTGCAGGTTTAGCGGTGCAACACGTACTGCCCGGTAAACGCCACCGCCTGCTCTTCACTGCCCTCATTCACAATCCACGTCTGCAGGGCCAGCCGTGCCCGGCCATGGCGCCGGTAGGTCGCCAAAAACCGCTTCCACACCTTGTCCTCCGGCGCCTGGCAAATCGCGGTGGCGTCCTGGGTGACAGGCAGCGGATAGCTGATCTGCCCTTCCTGAATCACGATGTGCCCGTCTTCAATCCCTTCCTCGCGCAGTTGTAGGTGCAGCCAGCCCCAGCCGGCCAAGACCGCGCCGCAATACAGGCTGCCGCCAAACATAGTGCTCTTGTGGTTGATATTGGCCTGCAACGGTAAGTGCAGGCGCAATTGCCGGTCCTGCCAGTCGAGCACCTTGAGGCCCATCTCCCGGGTCAGGGGGATGTCATGGTGCAGAATGGATTCCAGGTAACGGCTATCGCGGCTCATGGTGGTCTCTTGGCTGGTGGAAAGGGTCACTCGTCATCGGTGTGAGCGTTGCCGCTGTCGGCAAAGTTCAGCCCATGCTTGCGCAACTTGTCATGCAGGGTCTTGCGCGGCACCCCGAGGGCTTCGGCCAGGCTACGCACGGAGCTGTGGGGGCGACCAAGCTCGGCGGCGATCAGGGCTTTTTCAAAGTGCTCGACTTGCTCGCTCAAGCCCCCGGTAGACATCGGCACACCCGGCGCCGGGCCGTCCGGTGTGCTGTCCAGGGCCAGTTCCAGGCCGAGGGCGAAGCGTTCGGCAACGTTTTGCAACTCCCGCACGTTGCCCGGCCAGTTATGGCGCAACAGCATTGCCCGTTGGCCAGGCTGCAACTCGTGCAGCGGCAGGCCGTGGCGGCTGCTGGCCTCGTCGGCGAAGTGCTGGAACAGCATCAAGGCATCTTCGCCCCGCTCGCGCAGGGGCGGAATGCGCAGCGGCGCAACGTTCAGGCGGTAGTACAAGTCTGCGCGAAAGCGGCCCTGGTCGGCGGACTGGCGCAGGTCTTCCTTGGTCGCGGCGATGATGCGGATATCCAGGGGGATCTGCTGATTGCCACCCAGGCGCTCGACCACGCGCTCCTGCAACAGGCGCAGCAACTTGACCTGTACATCCAGGCTCATGCTTTCGATTTCATCGAGGAACAACGTGCCGCCGTTGGCAAATTCGAACTTGCCGATCCGCCGCTTCTGCGCACCGGTAAAGGCCCCCGGTTCATGGCCGAACAGCTCGCTTTCGACCACGGACTCGGCCAGGGCGCCCGCGTTGATGGCGACAAACGGCCCGGTGCGACGGTTCGACAGGTCGTGCAGAGCGCGTGCCACCACTTCCTTGCCGGCGCCGGTTTCACCAAGGATCAGCACATCGGCGCGGGTCGCCGCCAGCGCGCCAATCTGCTCGCGCAGGCGCAGCATTGGCGCCGATTGCCCCACCAGGCGCGTGCTCAGTTGCTGGCGATCACTCAGGGCCAGGCGCAGGCTGCGGTTGTCCAGCACCAGCCGGCGCAGGGCCAGGGCGCGGCGCACTCTGTCGAGCAGGGCGTCGCTGGCGAAGGGCTTTTCGAGGAAGTCATAGGCGCCGGCGCGCATGGCCTGCACCGCCAGTGGCACATCGCCGTGGCCGGTGATCAGCAGCACCGGCAGCTCCGGGTCCTGGCTGTGAAGCTCAGTGAGCAGCTCCAGGCCGTCCATGCCGGGCATGCGGATGTCGCTGACCACCACCCCCGGCCAGTCCCGCGACAGGCGCGCCGTAAGGCCGGTGGCTTCGCCAAGGGGCAGGACTTTCAGCCCGGCCAGGTCCAGGGTCTGGCACAGGGCCTGACGCAGGTGTGGATCATCGTCGATCAACACCACCTGAATCTGGTTATCGATACTCATACACTGCGGTCCTCGGACGGTTGCAGACTGACGCCGGGGGCGCCGGCGCGCAGTTTCAAGGTTATCAGTGCGCCGCCTTCCTTGTGGTTGGCAAACAACAGTTCACCGCCAAAGGCGCGCATCAGGGTGTCACAGATGGCCAGGCCCAACCCCAGGCCCTGGGTGCGGGTCTTGGTGGTGTAGAAAGGCTCGCCGGCGCGACCCAGGGCTTCCATGCAGAACCCAGGCCCGTTGTCGCGGATGTACAGGTTGACGCCCTGCTCGGTGGATTCGGCACTCAGCCACAGTTTGCGCGGCGGGCCTTTTTCGGTCAGGGCGTCCAGGGCATTGGCCAACAGGTTGCCCAGTACCTGGCGCAGGCGGGTTTCGCCGGCCTCTACCCACAGGGATGCCTCTGGCAAGTCGCGGATCAGTTCCACTTCCATGGCCCGCCGGCGCTTGGCCAGCAATGCCAGCGCGTCGTCCAGGGCCGGTTGCAGGGCCACGCTTTCCGGGGCATGCCGGTCGCGGCGGGCAAAGGCGCGCAAGTGGGCGATGATCGAGGCCATGCGCCCGGTCAATTCGCTGATCAGCTTGAGGTTGCCGCGGGCGTCGTCGGTACGCTGGTGGTCGAGGAGAATCTCGGCGTTTTCTGCGTAACTGCGGATGGCGGCCAGGGGCTGGTTGAGTTCATGGCTGATACTCGCCGACATGGTGCCCAGCGCCGACAGCTTGCCCGCCTGCACCAGGTCATCCTGGGCGCGCACCAGTTCCTGCTGGGCATTTTCGCGCTCCAGCACTTCCTGGCGCAGGCGGCGGTTGAGGCCTTCGAGGTCGCTGGTCCGTTCGGCCACGCGCATTTCCAGCTCGCGCCGGGCCTTGGCTTCAAAGGCGATGCGTTCCAGGTAATGACGACGGCGCTGCATCATCAGGCCGAGCAGCAGCATCAGCACCAGCAAGGTCGCGCCGCCGACGGCGACCACTGTGCGCACCGGGCGGTCGATCAAGGTGCGCGGGGCAAGGATCTCCACATTCCAGCCGGTTTCGGCAATTTCGGTGGATTGGCGCAGCCAGGCACTGGAGCTGAAAACCAGCGGTTGCGGATCGCGGGTCGGATAGGGCTGGATCGCGATGATCGCCTGGCGCTCGGCCTCGGTCAGGGGCCGGGTCGCACGAAAACGCCATTGTGGGCGCGAGGTCAGGATCACCACGCCGTTGTGGTCGGTGACCAGCAATTGCTCGGGAGTCTGGCCCCAGAGGCTTTCGGTGTGGTCCAGGTCGACCTTGACCACCAGCACGCCGATCACATGTTCATCTTCACGCACCGCAGCGGCGAAGAAATACCCGCGCTTGGCCGAGGTGGTGCCCAGGCCGAAGAAGCGCCCCAGGCGCCCGGCCATGGCTTCGCTGAAATAAGGTCGAAAGGAAAAGTTGCGGCCGACGAAGCTGTCCTGTTTGTCCCAGTTCGAAGCGGCCAGGGTCTTGCCACGGGTGTCCATCAAGTACATCACTTCCACGCCCGCCTGGGCTGCCACCTCCTTGAGCAACTGGTTGGCCGCGACCAGGTTGGTACTGACGTGGGGCGCTGCCAGGGCGGTACGCAGGGCCGGCAAGTCGCCAAGGATCTGCGGCAGTACTTCGTAGCGATGCAGGGTGCCCAGCAGGTTGGCGACGTACAGGTCGAGGGTCTGGCGGTTCTGCCCGGCCAGTTCGCTGCGATAGTAGCGCTCGGCCAGATGCTCCAGCGGCCACAGCAACGGCGCCAGGCACAGTGCCAGCAAGGCCAGGCTGCGCCAGCGGGGTCTTCGTGGAAGAGGTGGAGTCATGTAGGTCTGCGCCTGAGGGTACAGGCGCATTATGCCTAGTGCTGCTGTGCAAGACACTCGCGCAATGCTTCGCGCCACTGCGGTTGGCCGACTTGCCATTGTTGTTGCAGGCGGCTGCAATCCAGGCGCGAGTTCAACGGACGCTTGGCGGGCGTTGGGTAGTCACTGGCGGGAATCCCTTCCAGCTCGGCGCACGCCTTGCCTTCGGCCAGCAGGTGCTCGCCAATGGCCTGGGCAAAGCCGAACCATGAGGTCTCGCCCTGGGCCGTCAGGTGATAGACACCCCAATCTGCGGCCTGGCCGGCCTGCCAGCGCTCGATCAGGGCACGGGTGCTGTTGGCGATGGTCCCGGCCCAGGTCGGCGCGCCGATCTGGTCGGCGACGATGCGCATCTGCGGCTTTTCCTGGAGTAGGCGCTGCATGGTCAGCAGGAAGTTCTTGCCGTGGCTCGAATACACCCAGCTGGTACGCAGGATCAGGTACTGACCGCCCACCGCCGCAATGGCCTGCTCGCCCGCCAGCTTGCTCTGGCCGTAGACACCCAAGGGGTTGGGCACATCGTCTTCGGTGTAGGGCGCGGGCTTGCTGCCGTCGAACACATAGTCGGTGGAGTAGTGGATCAACGGAATGCCCAGGGCCTTGGCTTCTTCGGCCAGGATGCCGGGCGCCGTGGCATTGATCGCGAAGGCCACATCGGGCTCGTTCTCGGCCTGGTCGACAGCGGTATGCGCCGCCGCGTTGATGATCAGCCCCGGGCGATGGCTGCGTACCTGTTGGCGGATCTGCTCGGGGTTGGCCAGGTCGAGCTGGTCGCGACCGAGCACGACCAGTTCACCCAGGCCCTGGAGCCGCTGTTGCAGTTCACGGGAAACCTGGCCGTGCTGGCCGGTGATGAGGATTTTCAACGGTGTCCCGCTCCCAGTCATTTGGTTTCCCCGGCGAGGGTGAACAGGTACTGGCCGTAGCCTGTCTTGCCAAAGTATTTGGCCCGCTTAAGCAAATGGTCGCGATCGATCCAACCGTTCTCGTAGGCGATTTCTTCGAGGCAAGCCACTTTCAGGCCCTGCCGATGCTCAATGGTCTGAACATAGATCGAGGCTTCCAGCAGGCTGTCATGGGTGCCGGTATCGAGCCAGGCAAAACCACGGCCGAAACGCTCGACATGCAGGTCGCCACGCTTGAGGTAGGCATTGTTGACGTCGGTGATTTCAAGTTCGCCGCGTGGCGATGGCTGGACGGCCTTGGCGATCTTGACCACATCGTTGTCATAGAAGTACAGGCCGGTCACGGCATAGCTGGACTTGGGCTTGGCGGGTTTTTCCTCGATGGAAAGGGCGCGGCCTTCACCATCGAAATCAATCACCCCGAAGCGCTCCGGATCCTTGACCCAGTAGCCGAACACTGTGGCGCCGGTTGGGCGTTTGGCAGCGGTGCGCAGTTGCTCGCTGAAGTGTTGGCCGTGGAAAATGTTGTCACCCAGGATCAGGCATACCGGGTCATTGCCGATGAACGCTTCGCCAATCAGGAAGGCTTGCGCCAAGCCGTCTGGCGAAGGCTGCTCTGCGTAGCTGATCTGCACGCCGAACTGGCTGCCGTCGCCCAGCAGGTTGCGGTATTGCGGCAAGTCCACGGGCGTGGAGATCACGAGGATCTCCTTGATTCCGGCGAGCATCAGCACGGAAATCGGGTAGTAGATCATCGGTTTGTCGTACACCGGCAGCAACTGCTTGGAAACCCCCAGGGTAATGGGGTGCAGGCGCGTCCCGGAGCCACCGGCCAGTACGATTCCCTTCATCATGCAATCAGGTCCTTCGCATCGGTGTTGCCGAGGCGCTCGCCCTGATAACTGCCGTCCTGGACCCGGCGGCACCATTGCAGGTTATCGAGGTACCACTGCACGGTCTTGCGCAGGCCGGTCTCGAAGGTTTCTTCCGGGACCCAACCCAGCTCGCGTTCGATCTTGCTGGCATCGATGGCGTAGCGCTGGTCATGGCCTGGGCGATCCTTGACGAAGGTGATCAGGTCGCTGAACTGGGCAACGCCGGCCGGACGCTGTGGCGCCAGCTCTTCGAGCAGCGCACAGATACCACGCACCACGTCGATGTTCTTCTGCTCGTTGTGCCCGCCGATGTTGTAGGTCTCGCCTACCACACCTTCGGTGACCACTTTGAGCAGCGCACGGGCGTGGTCTTCGACATACAGCCAGTCGCGCACTTGCAGGCCATCGCCATATACCGGCAGCGGCTTGCCTGCCAAGGCATTGAGGATCACCAGCGGGATCAATTTCTCGGGGAAGTGGAACGGCCCGTAGTTGTTCGAGCAGTTGGTCAGCAGTACCGGCAAGCCATAGGTACGCTGCCAGGCGCGGACCAGGTGGTCGGACGCCGCCTTGCTCGCGGAATAAGGCGAACTTGGCGCGTAAGGCGTGGTTTCGGTGAACAGGTCATCCACGCCATGCAGGTCGCCATACACTTCGTCGGTGGAGATGTGATGGAAGCGGAAGGCGCTCTTGGCCGGCTCTGCCAGCTGTTGCCAGTAGGCACGAGTGGCCTCAAGCAGGCTGTAGGTGCCGACGATGTTGGTCTGGATAAAGTCCGACGGGCCGTCGATGGAGCGGTCGACATGGGACTCGGCCGCCAGGTGCATGATGGCCTGGGGCTGGAAACGCGCCAGCACTGCGCTGACGGTGGCCTGGTCGATGATATCGGCCTGGACGAACTCATAGCGGGTGTTGGTCGCGATGCTGGTCAGCGACTCAAGATTGCCGGCGTAGGTCAGTTTGTCGAGGTTGAGAACTTCATGTTCAGTGTTTTGAATCAAATGGCGGATCAGTGCGGAACCGATAAAACCGGCGCCACCGGTAACAAGAATACGCATGTCGAGAGGCCTTTTCCTTAGACGGACATTGAGCGAATGGGGCATAGCTTGCGGGCTTGCGATGGGGCGTGCAAGGGGCGGTGGTCAGATTGGCCCAGCTTGCGTGCTTTAAAGAAGACAATCTCAATGGGGTCGGGGTTGCATCTGACCTATTAACAATGGCGATATAAGCGCCCAACAAAAAACCAGGGACCGTCACATGCTGCTCGATACATTGATCCATCGCACCCGTTTGCCGTGCCCGCAGGTCAGCGCGGAGCAAGCCTTGCAGTTGCTTGAGCAGCATTACGGCCTCAGCGGCACCCTGCAGTCCCTGGGCAGCCAGCAAGACCTCAATTACCGCGTCGACAGCGATCGTGGCCGCTTCGTCCTGAAAATCTGCCGGGGCGAGTACGCCGCCGTTGAGCTGCACGCCCAGCACGCCGCTCTTGCGCACTTGCAGGCACACGCCGGCGTCCGGGTGCCCAAGGTCATCAGCACCCTCGGCGGCGAGCAACTACTGAGCGTGACGCTGGCCGGGCAGGCCTTGCACCTGCGGTTGCTGGACTATATCGAAGGCCAGCCGCTGACCCACCTGCCGCATCTGGGCCGCGCGTTGATCACAGGTTTTGGCCGGCTGTGCGGGCAGATGAGCCAGGCATTGGCCGATTTTGCGCACGCGGGCCTGGAGCGCACCCTGCAATGGGACCCGCGCCATGCCCGGGAGCTGATCAGCCATTTATTGTCGACGCTCGACAACCTGCCGCAGCGCGCGGTCCTGGAGCGGGTCGCGGTAGAGGTCGAGCAGCGCCTGCGGCCCTTGGTCGATCAGTTGCCCTGGCAGGCCGTGCATATGGATATCACCGACGACAATGTGGTGTGGCAGCGCGATGCCGAGCGGCATTGGCAAGTGCAGGGTGTCATTGATTTCGGCGACCTGGTGCACACCTGGCGGATTGCGGACTTGTCGGTGACCTGTGCCGCTTTGCTGCACCACGCCGAGGGCGACCCGTTTGCGATCCTGCCGGCGATCCGGGCCTGTCACGCGTTGACCCCTTTGCAACCCCAGGAATTGCAGGCGCTGTGGCCGCTGATCGTGGCCCGTGCGGCGGTCCTGGTGCTGAGCAGCGAACAGCAGCAGCGCCTGGACCCGGATAACACCTACCTGTTGAAGAATGCCGAGCACGAGTGGGAAATCTTCCAGGTTGCCACCTCGGTGCCGTTTGAGTTGATGGAGGCGGCGATCCAGGTGTGCGTCGGTGCAACCCCCAAACCAGTGGCCAGCGAAGGCTTCGCCCCGCTGCTGCCGGGGTTGGTGGGGCGCGAGTTCGCGCTGATTGACCTGGGTGTGCTCAGTGAGCATTTCGAAGCCGGAAACTGGGAAACCCCTGGCATCGACCAACATTTATTGCAGCAGGCCGCAACGGTCCATGGCTTGGCGGCCAGTCGTTATGGTCAGTATCGCTTGTCCCGCACGCGTCCCGACTGCGCGAGCGAACCGCAAACGTTCGCCCTGCACGTTGAACTGTATGTGCCCCAGGGCAGTGTCGTAGAGGCGCCGTTCGCCGGCATCCTGCGCAGCACTGCCGATGGCGTATTAAGTCTGCATAGCGCGCAACTGAATGTACGGCTGCTGGGCCTGAAAAATGCGTTGCAACCCGGCGCCGCGGTGCTCAAGGGCCAGGTCCTGGGGGAGGCGGGCGGGGCATTGACTGTGCAGATGTGCCGGGTTGACCTTGATCCGCCACTGTTTTGCACACCGTCCCGCGCTGCGGCCTGGCAGGTGTTGTGCCCCTCGCCGGCGACGCTGCTGGGCCTTGCCTGTGACGCCGAGTCGGAGCTGGATCCAGAAGCCTTGCTGGCCCGACGCGACGCCAGCTTTGCGCGCTCGCAAAAGCACTATTACGTCGACCCGCCGCGCATCGAACGCGGCTGGCGCAACCATCTGATCGACATGCAGGGCCGCTCGTATCTGGACATGCTCAACAATGTCGCGGTGCTGGGCCACGGCCATCCACGCATGGCCCAGGTGGCGGCGCGGCAGTGGTCGCTGCTCAATACCAACTCGCGCTTTCATTACGCCGCGATTGCCGAGTTCTCCGAGCGGCTGCTGGCGCTGGCGCCCGAGTCCATGGA
This sequence comes from Pseudomonas sp. MF09156, assembly GCF_059862305.1. Lineage (NCBI taxonomy): Bacteria > Pseudomonadati > Pseudomonadota > Gammaproteobacteria > Pseudomonadales > Pseudomonadaceae > Pseudomonas > Pseudomonas sp. MF09156. Next base: position 454,795 of record NZ_JCBCUR010000003.1, on the reverse strand, counting down.
CCGGGTGTTCCTGGTCAACAGTGGCACCGAAGCCAACGACCTGGCGATCCGCCTGGCCTGGGCCTACAGCGGCGGGCGCGACATGCTCAGTGTGCTGGAGGCCTATCACGGCTGGTCGGTGGCCGCCGATGCGGTGTCCACCTCGATCGCCGACAACCCCCAGGCCCTGAGCAGCCGGCCGGATTGGGTGCACCCGGTGACCGCACCCAATACCTATCGCGGCCAATTCCGTGGCCCGCACAGTGCGCCGGATTATGTGCGCAGCGTGGAGCACAACCTGGCGAAAATCGCCGCCAGCCAGCGCCAGTTGGCGGGTTTTATCTGCGAGCCGGTGTATGGCAATGCCGGTGGCATCTCCCTGCCGCCGGGCTATTTGCAGCAGGTGTATGCCCTGGTGCGTGCCCAGGGTGGGGTGTGCATCGCCGATGAAGTGCAGGTCGGCTACGGCCGCATGGGCCACTTCTTCTGGGGTTTTGAAGAACAGGGCGTGGTGCCGGACATCATCACCATGGCCAAAGGCATGGGTAACGGCCAGCCCCTTGGCGCCGTGATTACCCGCCGGGAAATCGCCGAAGCGCTGGAGGCCGAAGGGTATTTCTTCTCGTCCTCGGGGGGCAGCCCGGTGAGTTGCCGGATTGGCATGGCGGTGCTGGATGTGATGGAGCAAGAAAAGCTTTGGGAAAACGCCCAGGTGGTCGGCGGGCACTTCAAGGCGCGGCTGGAGGCGTTGATCGAGCGCCATCCCCTGGTGGGGGCGGTGCATGGCTCGGGCTTCTATCTGGGACTGGAGTTGGTGCGCGACCGCCAGACCCTGGAGCCGGCAACGCAAGAAACCGCCAAGCTGTGTGATCGCTTGCGTGAGCTGGGGATTTTCATGCAGCCGACCGGGGACTATCTGAACATCCTCAAGATCAAGCCGCCGATGGTCACGTCTAAACGCAGTGTGGATTTCTTTGTCGACATGTTGTCGAAGGTGTTGGATGAAGGGTTGTAAACACCTTTCTATGAGTTGAAATGAGATCACCCCTGTGGGAGCGGGCTTGCTCGCGAAAGCGGTGTATCAGTGACAGATTTGTAGACAGACACACCGCTTTCGCGAGCAAGCCCGCTCCCACAAGGGTGATGGGGTTTCAGACGTTAACCCGATTGTTATCGGGAATATTTTGAGTTTTTTAGACGGTTGGATGTTTGCAAGCTTTAAAAGCCGATTTTTATCCGCTATAAAGTCGGCCAGCATTCCCCTTTCTGTCATCGGCCCCGGTTATCCTGGCCGCTGACCACCGCCCAGGAGATGATTCATGAGCCGTATCGTTACCGTCGCCGCTACCCAGATGGCTTGTTCCTGGGACCTCGAAGCCAATATCGAGACCGCTGAAAAGCTGGTCCGTGAGGCCGCAGCCAAAGGCGCGCAGATCATCCTGATCCAGGAACTGTTCGAAAGCCCGTACTTCTGCCAGAAGCCAAACCCGGACTATCTGCAACTGGCAACCCCGGTTGCAGAAAACGTGGCCATCAAGCACTTCCAGAAAATCGCCAAGGAACTGCAAGTGGTCCTGCCGATCAGCTTCTTCGAGCTGGCCGGCCGTGCGCGGTTCAACAGCATCGCGATCATCGACGCGGACGGCTCCAACCTCGGGATTTATCGTAAAAGCCACATCCCGGACGGCCCTGGCTACCACGAAAAGTACTACTTCAACCCGGGCGATACCGGCTTCAAAGTGTGGAACACCCGCTACGCGAAAATCGGCGTGGGCATCTGCTGGGACCAGTGGTTCCCGGAATGCGCCCGCAGCATGGCGTTGCAAGGCGCGGAGATCCTGTTCTACCCGACCGCCATCGGCAGCGAGCCACACGACAAGACCATCTCGTCCCGTGACCACTGGCAGCGCGTGCAACAAGGCCATGCCGGCGCCAACCTGATGCCGCTGATCGCCAGCAACCGCATCGGCAACGAAGAGCAGGACGGCTACGACATCGACTTCTACGGCTCGTCGTTCATTGCCAACCAGTTCGGCGAAAAAGTCCAAGAGCTCAACGAAACCGAAGAAGGCATCCTGGTGCACAGCTTCGACCTCGATGAACTGGAGCACATCCGCAGCGCGTGGGGCTCGTTCCGTGACCGCCGGCCGAACCTGTACGGCGCGCTCAAGACCCTCGACGGTTCCCTGGAGTCCTGATCGCCATGACCACTTTGCACAGCACGCCTCGCGCTGACGGCTTCTATATGCCAGCCGAGTGGGCACCCCAGACCCAGGCCTGGATGATCTGGCCCGAGCGCCCGGACAACTGGCGCCTGGGCGGCAAACCGGCGCAGGCGGCCCACGTGGCAGTGGCCAAGGCCATTGCGCGTTTTGAGCCGGTGACGGTTGCGGTTTCCGCCGGTCAGTACGAAAACGCCCGGGCGCGCCTGGATGTGCCGAATATCCGGGTGGTGGAGATGTCCAGCGACGATGCGTGGGTACGCGACAGCGGGCCGACCTTCGTGATCAATGACCACGGCGAAGTCCGTGGCGTGAATTGGGACTTCAATGCCTGGGGCGGGTTTGACGGTGGCCTGTATGCGCCGTGGAACCGCGACTCCCAGGTGGGCGGCAAGATCCTCGAGATCGAGCGCAGCCCGCGTTATCGCACCGAGGGTTTTGTGCTCGAAGGCGGTTCGATTCACGTCGACGGTGAAGGCACCCTGATCACTACCGAGGAATGCCTGCTCAATCGCAATCGCAACCCCCATCTGGGCCGCGAAGAGATCGAAGCGGTCCTGAGCGCCAACCTGGCTGTGGATAAGATCATCTGGCTGCCCGACGGTCTGTTCAACGACGAAACCGACGGCCATGTGGATAACTTCTGCTGCTACGTGCGCCCGGGTGAAGTGTTGCTGGCCTGGACGGACGATCCGCAAGACCCGAACTATGCACGCTGCCATGCTGCCATGGACGTGCTGCAAAACAGCACCGACGCCAAGGGCCGCGCGTTTACCGTGCATAAAATGCCGATCCCGGGGCCGTTGTACGCCACTGAGGAAGAATGCGCCGGTGTCGACCCGGTGGACGGTTCCCAGGAGCGTAATCCGACCGTGCGTCTGGCCGGTTCCTACGTCAACTTTCTGATCGTCAACGGCGGCATTATCGCGCCGAGTTTTGATGACCCGCTGGACAGCCGCGCCCAGGAAATCCTCCAGGGCCTGTTCCCGCAGCATGAAGTGGTGATGGTGCCGGGCCGTGAACTGTTACTGGGTGGCGGCAATATCCATTGCCTGACTCAACAACAGCCCGCGCCGCACAAAAACTGAGTGCAGTTGTAACAGGCAATTTCGCTGCACCTCGGCTGATTGCCGGCAAGTGCGCCGGGTAATAACAGCAAGCCCATGGCCCGTCGGGGTCGTGGGCTTTTTTGTGTCCGCAGGCCTATAAACCGGACGCTTTGGCACAGCTCTTGTATCGGCGTTGTGACAGTGATCGGGGTTTGTGACTGCGCAGTTCTGTCATAAACCTTGAGTAAGTTAGCCGCTCAAGCAGTAGGAGAGAGCGCTGAAATGAACGCCGATATCAACCTGGTCTATAAACGCGCGCCCCATCCTTCGGTCGTGCGAGGTGACGCGATTCACACGCTGGCACTTTGGTTGAAGGCAAACGGCTCGCGCCGGATCCGGCAGGCGGATCCACGCAGGGTGATGAGTGAGCGCTACCCGCTGGGGTTGTTCAGTGAGGATGAGGTGCAGGTGCTGTGCGAATTGATCCAGGACTGACGGACGCTGATATCCAAATGTGGGAGAGGGCTTGCCCGCGATAGCAGTGTGTCAGTTGATGCATATGTGACTGATACACCGCTATCGCGGGCAAGCCCGCTCCCACAGGAACTGCATGTGGCTTAGAAGTTGTACGTCCCCGTCACCACCAGGCTGCGCGGCTCACCAAACTGGATCTGGTTGGCGCTGGTCGCCGACGCGTAGTACGTCTTGTCGCTGATGTTGTTCAGCGCCGCCTTCACATCCCAGTCCTTGTGCCGGAACCCGGCCAGGGCGTCCCAGCGGCCATAGCCCGGCAACACCACGGTGTTGGCGTTATCGGCATAACGATCACCCACCAGGGTCAGGCCGGTTTCGGCGTACCAGCCCATCTTCGGTTTCCAGGTGACGAACAGGCTGGCGTTGCGCTTGGCCACGTCGCTGATGCGCTTGCCTTCAAAGCCATTGTTGTCTTTCACCACCTTGGCATCCTGCACGCCGACGCCACCGCGCACATACCAGTTGCCGACGATTTTGCCGGTGGTGGTCAGCTCGATACCACGGGAGCGCTGGATTCCGCTGAGCAGGGTGATCAGCGGGTTCTCCGGGTCGCGGGTGCGGCGGTTGTACAGTTCCAGTTCATACACGGCGAGGGTGGTGCTCAGGCGGTCGTCGAGCCAGTCGCTCTTGACCCCGATTTCCTTTTGCTTGGTCAGCTCGGGGCTCAGGTCATTGGTATTGCCCGTGGCATTCGGGGTGATGCCGATCAGGCCGCCGCCGGTGGGGGAAAACGTCTTGCTCCACGACGCGTAGAACGAATGGTTCTCCAGCGGCGTCCACACCACGCCCAGCCGTGGGCTGGTGTTGTGGCTGTCGACCTTTTTGCGCAGGTTGATGATTTTATTGGTGGTGTCCACTTCAAAACGGTCGTAGCGCAAACCGGCGAGCAACTGCCACTGATCGTTCAGGCGCAGTTGGTCCTGCACATACAGGCCCTGGCTTTCGACCTCGGTGTGGTTGTTGCTGGAGATCGTCATCGGCCCGGTATGGCTCAGATGGCGGTTGGGGTGGTTCAGATCCACTGCCGGGACGCCCTGGCCACTGTACAACTTCGGATCACGGCGCTGGCTGCCCAGCTCCACGCCGGTCAGCAGGCGGTGTTCCAGGCCAAAGGTATTGAAGCCCCCTTCGAGCTCGACGTTATTGAATACGTTGCGCGTCGTCAGGTCCTGCTGCCAGCGCTGGCGCCCGACGGTGTTGGTCTTGGGGTCGTAGCCGGTCAGGTAGGTGTTGTCGAAATCACTGTCGAGCTTGAACACACCCAGGGTGTGACGCAGTTGCCAGCTGTCGTTGAGTTCATAGGCGAGCTTGGAGCGCAGGGACTGGGTGGTGTCGTCGATATAGTCCCGTGGGTCGCCGTAGGTAGTGTCGCGGCTCACATCGGCCGGGCGCCCGCGCACGCCAGGGATGCCCCGGTCCGGGGTGCGGTCGTAGCGGCTGTATTCGTATTGCACCAGCCAGTTCAGTTGCGGGGTCAGTTGCCAGCTCATCGACGGGGCGAATAATTTACGGTTGCCGCTGATGCCATCGCGAAAGCTATCGGTGTCTTCGTTACCCATGTTCAGGCGCAGGCTGATGTTTTCGGTCGGATCGGCGCTCAAGTCGGTGTACAGGCTGCGCAGCCCGTTCGTGCCGCCCTGGGCCTCGACGCTGGAGGTGCGCCCGGCCTGGGGCAGCTTGCTGACGCGGTTGACGATCCCGCCTTGGCCACCACGGCCGTACAACACCGCGGCGGGGCCCTTGAGCACATCGATGCGCTCGATGTTGTGCAGGTCGCGCACGTATTGGCTGTCGTCGCGGATGCCATCGAGGTAGAAGTCGCTGCTGGCCTCGAAGCCGCGGATGCGCAAGCTGTCGAAGCGTGTGTCGGCGCCGCTGCTGACGTTGGGGATGCCACTCAACGCCTGGCCCAGGTCGTTGGTGCCGTAGGCGCGCAGGTTCTCGGTCTTTACCGAGTCGATCGCCTGGGGCACGTAGCGCACCGGCGTACTTGTGCGCGTGGCGGTGTTGGTGTCTTTGACGCGTGGGTCGTCTTCGTCAGCTTCGGCGCTGATGGCGGTGGCGGGCAGTGTGGTCGCGGCGCAGGCAAATTCGGCACACAGCAGTGCAGAAAGCCCAAGGGTCATGGGCGTCAGGCGAGAGGCAGGCATCTAGGGGCGCATCCGTAAGAGGGAGGGTAAATAATGCGCGAATGATAATGCTTGCTATTTGCGCGCGTGATTTATTCTTACGCTGCCTGTTCGGGCATTTGTTACAAAATGTGTTTTTGAGGGAATTTTACGCATCAATGGAAAATGCGTTACCCACCAGCGGCTTATTCACACGATGAATTGGCCGAGCGTATATATCGCGTAAATAATGGCTAAATAATATCGCTTAGACTTTTTTTGCCTAAATACAGACGATTCACTAAATTGACACGCGGTTCAGGGCGCGGATAGGATTCGCCTCAACGCCTGTGGCTAACCGCCATGACTTCTCTATAAAAAAGGCCCGCGGCATATTCGGTCGTCCGCGGGCCTTTTTTTATCCGGGGAAAGTCGATACCAAAAAAGCCAAATGGAGCCAGGTGTCACAGCGCGTACTCAACCAGTAATAAGGAATAAAAAAATGTTGAATAAACGGATGGGTCTGATTGCTCTGGGGATTTTGAGCGCTACTCAGGCAATGGCAAACGACCAGGAGCAATCCAAAGGCTTCGTGGAAGACAGCCACTTGAACATCGCGGCGCGTAATGCGTATATCAGCCGCGACTACAAAGACGGTGGTAAAGATAAAGCCGAGTGGGGCCAAGGCTTCATCGGTAAGTTCGAGTCCGGCTTCACCCAAGGCACCGTTGGTGTGGGTGTGGACGTGATCGGCCAATACGCCATCCGTCTGGACGGTGGTAAAGGTCGCAGCGGCGCTGGCGGCATCAACTTCTTCAAGCAAGGCGACAGCGGCGCAGCACCACACGACCTGGCCAAGGGCGGCGCAGCCGTCAAGGCACGCATCTCCAACACTGTGCTGAAGTACGGTGACCAGATGCCAGCCGTGCCGGTCCTGCAGTACGACAACTCCCGTCTGTTGTCGGAAACCTACACCGGTACCTCGATCGTCTCCAAAGAGATCAAGGGTCTGGAGCTGCAAGGTGGTTACTTCACCAAGGAAGCCCAAAAAGGCGCCGAAGGCACCGACAGCGGCAACCTGAAAAACATCGCCTACCTGGGCGGTAGCTACAAATTCACCGAAAGCCTGTCGGCCGCGCTGTACGCATCCGACATGGAAGACGTGCTGAAGAAGCAATACGTCAACGTCAACTACGTGCTGGCCCTGCCACAAGAGCAGTCGCTGACTTTTGACTTCAACGGCTACAAGACCAAGCTGGACAAGAGCTTCGCCCAGCTGACCCAAGGTGATGCTGACGCCCGCGACAACAAGATCTGGAGCCTGGGCGCCACTTGGGCCTTCGGTCCGCACAGCCTGACCCTGGCTCACCAGCGCAGCACCGGTGACACCGGCTACATGTACGGCGGCTACCGTAACAACACCAAGGGTAGTGGTATCGGCGACGGTGGTAACACCATCCTGCTGGCCAACTCCTACTGGTCTGACTTCAACGGTAAAGACGAGCGCTCCTGGCAGGTCGGCTACGGCATTGACTTCAGCACCTTCGGCGTACCGGGCCTGACCTACAACATCGCTTACGTGCGTGGCACCAACATCGACGACGGTAGCAACCGTGGCGATGGCACCGAGCGTGAAATCTTCAACCAGTTCAAGTACGTAGTACAGAGCGGCCCGGCTAAAGACCTGAGCCTGCGTGCCCGTGCCTCCTGGTTGCGTGTTTCGACCAACGCCAACAACTACAACGTTGGTGGTAACGAAATCCGCCTGTTCGCCGACTACCCGATCAACGTGTTCTAAGATCGTGCGTCGTGCCTGATACCAGGCAATAAAAAACCCCGACTTGTCGGGGTTTTTTTTATGGCTGCCTAAACCCTACGCCTTGACCTGCGCCAACTTCTGGCAGTTGGCCTTGCGCGCCGGGTACTGCCCGCATTTGCGCAACACGCTTTGCACCTGCTGGGTGTTCTGCAGTTGCTGGTTGGCCAATAGCTTCTCGGTGATAAACAGCTCCTCCGAACCCAGGTGACGCTCGGCCGTGTCGATCATTGCCAGGGCGGCCTTGCCGTCGCCGCGCTTGAGGTAGTAGCTGATCATCAAGTCATAGGTCGAAGGCCCGGCCAGGGACCAGTCCTTGATCGCCTGCAATTCTTTGAGGGCATCGGCATTTCTACCCTGGGCCAGGCGCACGGCGTAGGCGGTGCGGCGGATGTTCGGCTGGTCCTTGACCGGCGAGCTCAAGGCGCGCCGGATAAACGCATCGGCCTCGGGCACCTTGTTTTTGGCCAGGGCGGCGGTGGCGGCGTAGGCGTCCTTGTAACCCTGCATGGCCTTGGCCACAGGCGCGGCGTCACGCACCTTCGGCCAGCTCGTGGTGTTGACCCGGGCGCGGCGCTCCTTGCGGTACTCGCGTTGCAGGTATTGGCGCAGCTCGGTGTCCCGGTCGATGGCGGACATGTGGGAGCGGTTGAAGTAATCGGTGGTGGCGGTGATGGTATTGGTCAGGCCGTCCTTGACCAGCACGTCCAGCTCCTTGGTAAAGCGGTCGAGGTTGAACTGCTGCAATGAATCTTGCATCGCGTCCTTGCGGGCGGTGAGAAAGCCCGTCAGCAGCGGCTTTTGCTTGCCCTGGAAATCATTCAGGCGCTCCAGGCTGTGGGTGGCCGCACGGGGCGCGTAGCCGGCCCGGATCATCAGGTCGGTGCCGAGCAAATCTGCCTGGTCCTCCTGGCTGCGGCCCCAGGCAGTGCTCCACACGTTGTCGGAAAAACTGTTGGCCAGCGAGGTATACAACACGGTATTGCCGATGGTTTTTTGCGTGCCGGCCGGGTCCTTGCTGAACAGTTTCATGGTGCCCGAACTGCGGTCCACCCCGGTATTGGCCGCCACGGTTGCCAGGGCCACGGTGGAGGCCACGGTGGTGAACATGTCCTTCTGTTGCTGGAAGGCAGCGGCACGATCATGGTGGTGCAGCAGCACGTGGCTCATTTCGTGGCCGAGCATGGCGGCGATTTCGTCTTCGCTGCCGACGTTCTCCAGCATGCCCAGGGGCACGAAGATATTGCCGTACGGGTCCGCCGACGGTCCGAAGCTGTAGCTGTCGGTGATCTTCACCTGCAACAGCGGCAACTGCCCCGGCCAGCCCTTGGACAGGCGCGTGACGATGCCCTGCAAGTACACCTGCAACATCGGGATATCCACCAGGTTCTGCTGGCGCGCCTCGGCCGCAGGCACGGTGCGCCCGTCGTAACTCAAGCGCTGCTGGCCCGCGCGCTGCGGGTCGAGCTTGTAGTACTGGCGCACGTCAGCGTTGTCCACATAGTGGCCTTCGACGCGCGACTGGGTCGACGGCCCCACCAGGTTCAGAAACGCCTGGTCTGCACCCTTCAAGGTGGCGCAGCCGCTGAGCAATGCACTGGCCAGCAATAGATATCCCTTCACCGCGGTACTCCCTTATTGATTGCAGCCGGCACCGTAGCCGAGGGTGGACTTGTTGTTACTGTCCTTGGCCAGGCTTTGGGGCATGAGCTGGCACGGCAGCTTTGTGACATTCAGGGGCGGGTCGATTCGCAGGTCCCTGGTGTCCAGCCAGACTTTCTGCCCAGCCAGCTCCACCAGGACCAACTCCAGCTCCTTGTTGAGTTGCAACACCTGAACGGGTTGCTTGGGTGTGTCTTTGCGGGCGATTTCCCGCAGCAGCTTGCCCTGCTCGTCTACCACCTCCACCGGGTCGGCCAGGAATTCCTTGATGACGTGGGTTTCGGCCAGCACACCCTGGCTGTAGAGCGCGGCGAGTAACACGATGAGGATTCTGTTCATCCTTGGTTTCCTTGAGTGAGACGACATGGCGGCACCCTCAGCGGCCACGGTCGAAGAAAGCTTCGATCCGCTCGCTGAACAGCGCCAATGACAGCAAAACAATACCCAGCACGTTGACCAGGGTGATGTGGTTCAGATACAGCACCCCGCACACAATCAGCAGCACCAGCATCACCACGCCCCACGACGGGTAGGGCGAGGTAAAAAAGCGACTCTCTTGATCCTGCCAGCGCGTCCAGGTGGGCAAGCCGGCCAGGCGCCGGGCATGCAGGGCCTTGAGTACGATAATCAGCGCCAGCAGCCCAAGCTCCAGGACGTCTACCCAGTGCAGGTTCAACCTCGGGAAATTGGCCGGCTCGCGGTCGTAATCCATGCCCTTGTTGATCAGGTTGTCCAGGGCCATGGCATGCAGGTACACCCCGGGGATCAGGCCATGCACGGGCGACTGCACCAGGTCGCCGGTGGAGGTGATGCTGGCCCCGACCATCACCAGTCGGTCGCGCAGCAACCCGGCCACCAACGCCTGGTCTTCCGGTGAGCTGACCTCCAGGTCGCTGGCCGACAGGGTCAGGCTATAAGGGCAACGGGCCTGGGCGGAGTCGTCGAGTTTCCAGAACACTGCCTGGAAAAATTGCGCCACCCAATCCAGCACAAAGTTGCGCGGTGGTGCGCAGTGCCGGATATCCGCGATCTGCGCCTGCTGCGGCGCCAGCTTCAAGCCCCACTGCACGGCGATCGGCTGTAGCTGCGCCGCGGCTTCAGCATCCCGGGGCAGTTGGCTGGCACACGGCTGGCCCTTGCAGAACTGGCGGTACAGGGCCAGGGCCGGGGTTTCCATCACCCCCAGTGCGGTCGGCATCGCCAAGGGGTACTTGTCGTCCACACCGTCCCACACCACCAGCCCCGGCTGGCTGAACGCGGCAAACTGCTCGAGGGTATTGGCCTGCCCATTCTCGCCCCGCGTCACCCCGGTATTGGCCAGCAGCAGGGGAATGCCCCGGCGCTGATAGCGCTCGAACACATTCGCCAACAACTGGCTGCCCCGCGTCGGATCGCCCAGGGAGTGATCGTGGCTGTACAGCAAGTCCACAAACACCGCCTTGGGTTTGTAGGCCAGCAAGCGTTTGAACAACTTGCTCTGCTCGCTATACGGCATCGGCCACGAGGTGTTGTTGCGCATCAGGTAGGCGTCGTCGATCAACACCACGGTGATATGTTGCTGGCCGGTGCCGGGGTAATTGCTGGAGAACATCCGGTTGAGCCACTGGGCGGATGCCTTGTCACTGGAACTGGCCAGGCCGAAGGGGTCGAGCACCGCTAGCAACACGATAAAAAACGCGAGCAAATAGCGACGACGATTAAAAAGCGGGGGGTTCTTCGACATCCATGTCTCGATAAAAAACGGCGGGTGCTGTTGGGGGCAGGTTTCCCGCAGCGAATGCATGGGGTTTTAAAGGACGGGGAGGGGGGTGTCAATTAGAAATATGGCTAAGTGCCATCTGGCGCCCGCCGCCCTCGGCATCAAGCGGCAGATGACGTCCCCGCCGGGCGCGATTTCACCAGCCCCACGGCCAATGCAGACAAAATCAGCGCAATCGAGATCCCCTCGTTGAGATCGACCCGATGCCCCAGCAACAGCATGGAACCTGTGACGCCAAACACCGGGATCAGCAACGACAACGGCGCCACCTTGGAGACCGGGTACTCGCGCAGCAGCAGGTTCCAGCCCCAGTAACAAAAGTGCGTGGCCGCATACACCTGGAATAACAGCGAGAACACCGTCAGCCACTCCATATGGGTGACCAGCGCAGTGAACGGCGCCGATCCATGGGCCAGCCACGTCAGCAGCAGCAACGGAAGCGGCGGGAACAGGCTGGCCCACACCACAAAGGCAAACATCTCGCGCACTTTTGATTGCTTGATGATGACGTTGCCCACACTCCAACTGAACGCACTTACCAGCAGCATGCCGTAACCCAGGGTTGTCGCCTCGCCCGGACTGCCGGCGATAATGCCGATCAGTCCTACAGCCGCCAGCCCCACTCCGAGGATCTGGCCGACGCTCAGTTGCTCGCGAAACAACAACACTCCCCAACCCAGGGTAAAAAAGGCACTGAACTGGATCAACAAGGCTGCCGTACCTGGCGGCACACCCCATTCAATCCCCAGGTTGATCAAGGCCCACATCGCCACCCCGAAGATCAAGCCATAGGCCACCAGCCACTTCATCGCCACCGCCGGACGCCGCACAAAAAACACCCACGGCAACGCCGCCAGCGTAAAGCGCAGGGCGGTCAGCAACAGCGGATCGATCCCCGCCAGCCCCAGCTTGGTAATCGGAAAATTCAGCCCCCAGACAGCCGTCACCAACACGGCCAGGGCCAAGTGTTTCTTTTGCATAGTGTTCTGATTCCTGTGTGCGTCAGCCAAGGCGCAACTATGCGCAATAGGTGAGCTGGCTCGCTTGCACTATCAGGTCATAAATCATTAAATTCGGGCCATGCGCGAAACTGACATCGACCCTTACGAAAACACCCCCCGCGACGCCGTGGTCACGGCCAACGACTATGCCGACGGCCAGCACTTTGCGTTGCATACCCATCGGCGCGGGCAATTCGCCTACGCCGCCTGCGGCGTGATCACCGTCTTCACCCAACAGGGCAACTGGGTGGTGCCACCCCACCGTGCCATCTGGGTCCCGGCGGGCGTGCCCCACGAAATGAGCATGAGCGGCCCGGTGACCATGCTCAACACCTACATCCGCACCCACGCCGCAACCCGCCTCAACCTGCCCGCGCAGTGCCAGGTGTTCGGCGTATCAACGCTGCTGCGCGAACTGCTGAGCCGCGCCATCGATGTACCGGCGCTGTACGAAAAGGACCATCTGCACGGCCGCCTGATGACCCTGCTGCTCGACGAAATAGCCGACATGCGCCCCCTGTCACTCAACGCCCCACTTCCCAACGACCCCCGGCTGGCCGACATCTGCCGCCACCTGCTGGAACAGCCATCACTGGAAACCAGCATCGACGACATGACCCAACGCCTCGGCATGAGCCGCCGCACCTTCACCCGCTTGTTTCGCCAGCAGACGGGCATCAGCTTTGTGGAATGGCGCCAGCAAGCGTGCCTGTTGGCGGCGGTGGTCAGATTGGGGAATGGGGAGTCGGTGACACGGGTGGCGATTGATTTGGGGTATAGCAGCTCGAGTGCGTTTACGAGTGTCTTCAGGCGGGTGTTGGGGGAGGTGCCGAGTCGGTATTTTGCGAAGAACGTGCCTTGAGGTATCACGCCTGTTAAGCGCGACAATACCGTGCGCAAGCAGGGTATTGTCGTTTTCAACGGCTGCGCCTTACATGCTCCACCTCATGGTCACCGCCACGTTACGTGGGTCGCCAAAGAGGTTCGCGCCGGCAGGGTTACTGATGCTTTGGTAGTAGCGCTTGTCGAACACGTTGTTGAGGTTGGCTTGTACCTTGAGGTTTTTGTTCACGTTGTAGCCAGTCATCAGGTCGAAGATGCTGTAGCCGCCCTGAGTAACGCCGAACGAGGTATAGGTGCTGCTCTGGCTGCGCAATGAACCGCCAATGGACCATTTTTCCAGGTCGCCCGGCAGTTGGTAAGTGGTGGACAGTTTGAGCAAGTTGTACGGCGTGTCGCTGTCGAAGCGGCCGCTGCCGCCCTTGACGTTCTTGGCGGCGGCATAGGTGTAGCCGGCCGAGGCCTGCCAGCCACGAGCGAGCATGCCCTGCAGCTCCATGTCGACACCTTTGGTCTGCACTTCACCGGATGCTACCGAGCAAGACGCGACCCCCGGCAAGCACGTGTCCAGGCTTTGGGCGCGGTTCTCCTGAGTCAGCTGGAAATAGGCCACGCTGGCGTTCAAGGCACCCTCGAAGTATTCGCCTTTGATCCCGACCTCACGGTTGGTGCCCGTGACTGGCGGCAGCAGGCTGCCGTAGTAATTCACGTTGGCCTGGGGCTGGAAGATTTTTGTCCAACTGGTGTACACCGAGTAGGTGTCGTTGATGTCGTAGATCAGGCCGGCATAGGGGGTGTATTCGCGCGTATCCTTGTAGTCGGCGCCGAACGTGTATTCACCGGAAATAGTGTTCTGTTCGTACTCGTACCAATCCAGGCGTGAGCCGAGGATCAGTTTCAAGTCATCGCGCAGGTGCAAGCGCGTGGTGGCGTAGGTGCTGTACTGATCGACCTGGCCTTTGCGCGACCAGTTGTAGTTGATGGTGGGTTTATCCACGCCGTGATAGTCGAAATTGGACGGGTCGAGCACGACGTTCGGGTCGTTGAGGAAGCCGCCGCCGGGACCATCGTCGGTGTTATCGGTGCGATAGCTGGCGCCAAGCACCAGTTCGTGGGTGGCGCCGAAGAGGATGAAGGGCCCGGAAACGTAGCCGTCGACGCTTTTTTGCGTGTGTTGGTAGGTGTATCGGCCCACGTTCAGGTTCAGTTGGTCGGCTGCGGGGTCCAGTCGGTAGAAACTGGTGCCGAGCATGTCCAGGTCGCCTCGCAACCAGGTGGTGTTCAGGCGCAGTTTCCAGTCGTTGTCAAAACGGTGTTCGAGTTCGGCAAAGGCACTGGTGTTTTTCTTGTTCCAGTAGGTCCACTTCGGGCTCATGCGCGTCGAGCGGGAGATGGGCAGGAACGTGCCATTGGCTTTGGTTGGTATGCCCGACCAGTCGGCCCCTGGGTTGTCTTCGCGGTTGTAGTACGCGCCCAGGGTCAGGGTAGTGGCTTCGCTCAGGTCAAATTCAGTGATGCCGTACAGCAACTGGCGCTTGCTGCTGTAGCCATCGGTAAAGCTGTCTTTGTCCTGAAAGGCGCCGACCACACGCCCCCTGATCGAGCCGCTGGAATTGAGTGCGCTGCTGGCATCGAGTTCGGTGCGGTAGTTGTCCCACGAACCGGCACCTACGGTCACCGATACTTGTGGCTCGACGGTCGGGCGTTTGCGGATCAGGTTGAGCGTGCCGGACGGGTTGCCGGCACCGATCATCAGGCCCGACGCACCGCGCACCACCTCGACCCGGTCGAACATCGCCATTGTCGAGGTGCCGAGAGTGTCGGTGTCATATGCCACGGGTAGGCCATCGATCATGATGTTGTCGATGGCCGAGCCACGCGAGTAGAACTGCGGGCGTTCGCCGCCGGTCTTGCGCATGGTCAGGCCCGGGGTGTAGGTCGAAATGTCCTCCAGGGACTGCATGTTCTGATCATCCATGCGCTGGCGGGTGATGACCGTTACTGACTGCGGCGTCTCGCGCATCGAGGTGGCCAGTTTGGTCGCGGTGCTCATGGAACCTGTGGTGTAGGAACCGGTACCTTCGGTCGTTGCGTCCAGGCTCTGCCCTGAGATGCTGGTTGTGCCGAGTAGCACCGCTGATTCGTTATTGCCAGCAATTAACACAAAGCCCCCGTTGCGTTGGCGTTGCGCCAGTAATCCGCTGTTTGCCAACAGGCGCGATAACCCCTCCTCGATGCTGTAGGTGCCAGTAAGGCCCGCGGTAGAAAGGCGGCGTGTTTGCTCGGTGTCGAATGAAATAGTGACCCCCGCTTGCACCCCAAACCGGGTCAGGGCGCTACCCAGCGGGCCTGCAGGAATCTGGTAAGCCTTTAGGCTCTGGGCCAGCACCGGCAGCGGCATCAGTGCCAAACCCGGCAACCCGGCGAGGGACATGCCAAATACTGCAAAGCGTATGGCGCGCGTTATCTTGGGAGTGACATTGAGGGGGAGCGGGAGCATTCGTTGATCCTTGCGTTGTCATGGCAGAAACCCGCTGTTATCGCGGCTTATGTCATTGACGGATGAGAATCAAAATCAGCAAGGTCGTTGGGCAAGAATCAGCACCAGGGGATTATGCCGGCTCGATGCTGACCCAATACCGGGTCAGATAGCTCACCTTAACGGGTAGGGTTTTGCTCAAGTTTTCCAACACCGTATCGGTGTCATCGATACGGAACGCGCCCGAGATACTCATACCCCGTACAGACGCGGCACAGCGCAATACGCCTGGACGATAGCGACCCAGCTCTTCGATAAAGTCTCCCAGGCGCCAGTCATCCACACTCAACATCCCCTGGACCCACGCAGTTGAGCCCGCGGGTAACGGGCGCACCTTGTGGACTTCATCGCGACTGAAAGTCACTTGCTGCCCGGCTTCCAGGCGCAGCGTCCGCTCGACATGCTGACTTGGGCATACCTGCACAGCCGATTGCAGTACGCCGACGAGTGTTTGCTCAGGCAATTGACGGACGCTGAACCGAGTACCCAGCGCGCGTACGCTGCCCTCGCCAGTTTGAACGATAAACGGACGCAGGGCGGGGTCTTTGGCGGTCTGAACCTCAATCTCACCACTGTATAGCTGGATCACGCGCTGTTTTGAGTCAAAGCGGACATCCAGGGCGGTGCCGGCATTCAGTTCCAGCTGCGAGCCATCGTCAAGCTGCAGCGTGCGACGCTCACGGGACCCGGTGCGTTGTTGAGCGAGCATCGAGCGGTACGGTATCTGGTCCGCCGCCATCCAAGTACAGCCGCCAGCGGCCACCAACATGCCAAGCAGTTTCAGAACATCACGGCGCTGTGTCTTCGCTGCGTCCAGGCTGGAGAGGGCGGCTCGCCTGGGCATCAACGCCCATTGCCGTTGAAGCGTTTCGACCCTTTCCCAGGCTTGCGAGTGCAGTGGGTCGGACGTTATCCAAGCCTGCCAGGCCTGGGTTCTGGCTTCATTGACCGTACCGTCATTGAGTTGCACGTACCAGGTAGCCGCAGCCTCGAGCGTCTTGAGATCCAGAGAGGAGGTCATCAACTGTCGACCAGCAACAGGCAACGGGTCATGGCACGAATCAAGTGATTTTTGACCGTCGTCACTGACACCTCGAATCGCTCAGCTGCTGCAACATAACTCAGCCCTTCCAGTTGCACGGCGAGAAAAATCTCCCGAGTCCTGGTGCCCAACTCATCGAGCAGGCTATCGACGGCAACCAGCATTTCGATGATCGACAACCGTATCTCTGGTGAGACATCCACAGGTTCTGGCCTTTGAGCCAGCGCGTGCAGATAAGCCTGCTCAATAGTGCGGCGGCGGGCCTTATCGATCAGAAGAGAACGCGCAATGGCACTGAGATAACCTCGAGGCTCGCGGATCGGCGCGTCATTGCGGGCCGTCATGACCCGCACAAACGTGTCCTGAGCCAGATCCGAAGCATCGGCGGCATTGCCCAGGCGGACTCGCAACCAGCCTTTCAGCCAGCTGTTGTGTTCGCTATACAGCTGATGAAGAGCTGATTGATCAAGCGCTGACATGAGCGTGCCACCGATGCGTAAATGGTAATCGCTCTCATTGTCGTGATGGCATGATTTTTATGCAAGAGACTTTTCTGCGCCAGGGAGGGAAAGGTGTGGACATTTTGTGGGGGGCACAAACCCGAACCCCAGAAACAACAAAGCCCCCACATTTCTGTGGGGGCTTTGTTTTGTATGGTGCGGCACCAGGAGTCGAAGCATAAGCTAACCACTTGTTTTTAAATAAGTTAATCTTAATTATTCGTGGTGCTACCTCATAAAATACCCGCAGCCTTCATTCGATCCTGGCACAGTCATTCGTAGCGCAGTCCTCGTAACCTCCATTCCTATACATAGTCAGAACAGCCCGAATTGGCTCGCTGAGTGGTAGTGGGCGTGATTCCTTTGACCGTTAAGTTGTGCGTTATGGGAGTAATTAGCCTTTATGCAGATCTTTTGCACGTCTGCGCATAAAGAAATAGACATTGATGGTGGCCCTTCAGTAGCATCAGCTCAAGACCTAAATTCAGGGATGAAATATGAGTATTGCAGATAAATTCAAAAGCTTTTTGGATAATATAAAAGTTTCTAACGATGAACAGATTAGCGATCGATATGGCGAAATCACGCTAGCGTTAAATAAAGAGTTTAGGGATTCCGATTCTAGTACAGCTAATAACCTTCGGGTCGGATCCTACGGTAGATGGACAGCCATTAAGGGCATTTCCGATTTAGATATGCTCTATATTATGCCCGCTGGAAAGTGGGACGATTATAAAAATGGTGGACAGTCTAAATTGTTACAGGATACAAAGAATGCTATAAAAGCCCGATATTCAAGGACTGATATTTTCGTAGATAGTCCCGTGGTGAGGGTGTTGTATACGAACTTCCATGTGGAGGTGCAGCCCGTATTTAAGCAAGATGATGGAAGTTATCTATATCCAGATACTAGAAATGGAGGAAGCTGGAAAACTACAAAGCCTCGTGAAGAAATGGATGCCATGAAGACGGTTAATGAAGATTATAATCGTAACCTCCGTCGACTTTGCAAAATGGTTAGAGCTTGGAAGAATAAACACGGTGTAGGGATGGGTGGGTTACTTATCGATACCCTCGCTCATAATTTTATCAAAGCGAATGATGACTACAAAGAAAAAAGCTATCTCTATTATGATTGGATGAGCAGGGATTTTTTTAAGTTTTTGGCAGATCAACCTGATAAAGAATATTACGCCGCTCTTGGAAGTGGACAGCGTGTTAAGGTTAAAGAGAAGTTTCAAAAGTCTGCAAACAAGGCCTATGAGTTATGCTTGAAGGCTATTGAAGATAACGGTAACGATACCGAAAATGCGAAATGGCAAAAAATTTATGGGCGCCAATTTCCTTCGGCTGTTGTTGTGGAGAAGGCCGAAGCTAGCACTTATAAACAAGATTATAAGCGTACAGAAGAGTTTGTCGAAAATAGTTATTCTGTTGATATTCGAAATAAACTTAGGATCGACTGTGAAGTAACGCAGAATGGGTATCGCCCAGACTCACTTCGTAATATGCTAATGAGGAGTTTTAAGCTAAGCCCGAAAAAGTCTTTGAAATTCAACATCGTGGAAAATGACACGGCGGGTGACTATGATGTGTATTGGAAAGTCTTGAATCGAGGCGATGAAGCTAAACGCAGAGATTGTGTTCGTGGGCAAGTTGTCCAAGATTCTGGTTTGGAGAAGATAGAGGAACATACTAATTTTTCTGGCGATCACATTGTAGAATGCTACATAGTCAAAAATAATGTCGTCGTTGCAAAGGATAGAATTCATGTCCCTATTGAGTGAGCAAATATGAATAAGGATGCTCTATTAAAAATAGTCGCCGACACCGGGTATAATGTTGGTTTCGGTGGAAGAAAGCATTGGGCAACATTCGACATAGTAGACAAGGTTCCAGGACTTATCAGCTTTTTCTCGATGGCTATTGGTATCTTTGCATTGGTTTGGGATGAGTTAGGGACAAAAATCCCTTCAGCGTCACTGCTAGTATTAGGTGTTATTGGCTTATACATTTCATTCTATGATCACAAGAAAAAAGATTATGAAATCACGGCGGTAAAGCTGACTCGTATATATGAGTCTTTAAGAGACTTGTACAGAGAAGTTGAAGGGCTAGCGGATGAACCTCTTATGCCTTACCGCGAAAGGCTTTCAGTGTTGAAAGACGAATATTATAATGCCGCCATTAGCAAACAGATTTTGTTTAGTGACTGGTATGCTCATTACAAATTCTTCTGGCAATATCAGATAGATTGGGTGGATGAGAAAAAGCATTTTCGGTTGTTGAGGGATAAAATACCACTGTCATTTATGTTTTGGTGTATGGTGGTAATAGTGATTTTATTGGTTGTGATATTTAGATCAAATCTGCTTTTGCTTCGTCTGAAACTTGGTGCGTAGGCAACTTAAATATCTATCGTGCTTTCTGCTGGTTATGCGAGTGCAGGCGTTATTTTCAGTGATAAAAACTGACTTAGATCTCGAGAGAATATGGACGGACTTACCTTTACATCAGAGCTCATCAAGGCTTTAGCTTGGCCCGCTGCAACAATTATTTTGGCATGTCTATTGCGGAAACCATTAGTGGGGCTTGTCCCGCTAATGAGAAAGCTTAAGTATAAAGAGCTTGAGCTTGAGTTTTCACAAGAGGTACTTGCCTTAAAGACTGAAGCATCACCTGTTCTTGATTCGCCACAAAAAGAGGATCTATCCGCTACCACCTCCAAAGCATTGGACTTGGTGTCCCTGTCTACGCGTGCGGCAATTATGGAGGCGTGGATTGATGTTGAAACAGCGGCAGTAGAGGTTGCAAGTTCATTTTGGAGTCAGTCGCCTAACGAGACAATGCGTAATCTACCCAATTTGGGAGAATACTTACATCAGTGCAAAGTAATCGATGATAAGCAGCTAAGTATATACAAAAAGCTTCAAAAGCTCCGCAATAAGGCAGCTCATGCGGAAGAGCTGAATTTAAGCGAGGAAGATGCAATGTCCTACGTCACCATGGCCTTCAATCTAGCTCGACATATCAAGAGTAATTAGTTGAAGGTGAAGAATGTAAGCTGGAATTTATTTTGTGGGTGGTCCAAAAAAATACGCTGCTCTGAAAGGTTAATAAAGGAGCTTTATTATGGCATTGGCAGAGTGGTTTAGTACGTTTTGCTACAATATTAGAACGCAGGATGCAGGAACTATTCCTAGTCGTTATAAGGCCATTACTCGCCGTCTAAACACTGAATTCTGGAATACTACGTCCGATGTTGCTCACGGACTTTATTTGGGGTCGTATGGGCGAAACACTGCGATCCAGGGCATCAGCGATCTGGATGTACTTTTTCAACTTCCATATTCAATTTATCAGCAGTACAACAACTATAATGGCAACGGTCAATCCTCTCTGCTCCAAGCGGTCAAAAAGTCCATCGAAAAAACATATTCAACTACAAGTATCAGAGGCGATGGCCAAGTCATACTTATCCCTTTTACTGATGGAATAACATTCGAAGTATTACCCGCGTTCATCAACGATGATGACAGCTACACCTACCCCGACGCGAACGGTGGGGGATGTTGGCGGGTTACGAATCCAAAGCCAGAGATTTCTGCAATAAGAACGAGAAATGCAGCCTGCAACGGAAATCTGGTCCTACTTTGTCGAATGATGCGGGCATGGAAACAAAAGTGGGACGTACCGATTAGTGGCTTGCTCGTTGATACGCTCGCTTATCAGTTTATTGATACGTGGCAGCATAAAGATAAATCATACTTGTATTACGATTTTATGTGTCGCGACTTTTTTTACTTTATGTCAAATCAAGATAGTCAAAAGGAGTATTGGAAAGCTCCCGGAAGCGGGCAGCACGTTTACGGCAAAGGATTATTTCAATGGAAAGCCACCAGGTGCTACAATCTTGCACGCGAGGCAATAGAACATGAAGTTGCTAGTCCAAAGCGTGAGTGGTCAGCAAAGCAAAAATGGAGAGAAATATTTGGAACCTCATTCCCAGACTAATGACTCTCTAGACTCAAGAGCCGTCCTAGAGGGACAATTACGCGAGTGCTATGGACGTGTTGTGTACTCTCATAAAACGCATGAGAAGTGTGCAGACATCCTCTTGGGTAGGCTTTCCAACATCAAGCTGTGGCAGATCATCCTATCGGCTGTAACAACCGGAGGCTTTGTCGCGGCGGCTTTGGGTGGCGGTGAGAATGCAGCGCTTGTTGGAATCGTTGTGTCTACAATACTGCTTATATTGAACGCCTACACAAAGAATTACGACTTAGGAGAGCTCGCTCAAAAGCATCGACAGGCAGGCGCTGATCTCTGGATTATCAGAGAAAGATATCTTTCTCTCATCACGGATTTACGAATGGGCGAGAAACCCATCGAAACTCTACAAAAGGTGAGAGATAGCCTGTTGGAGCAATTACATGCAGTTTACTCAGGTGCTCCAAGTACAACATATCAAGCATATAAGAAGGCGCAAGAAGCGTTGAAGAAACTCGAAGACATGACGTTTTCCGATGCGGAGATTGATGCATTTCTTCCGAAGGAACTTAAGAAGGGCTAACAATGGATGCGCAGCATATCTTGCCTCCCAGCATGGTTCAGACAGGGTGCAGGAAGCCTAGCTCAGTTGTTATTCATTGCGATGCCAAGGTTGTGCTAACTCTTCGACGGGTGGTTGAACTGCCACGGTTTTCCTAAGCGAAGAGTGATCAGGTTTACTGTAAGGCGGTAGTAATAGTTCGTCGGTTTGGCGTGCCGGTCCACGTGGCAGCTTAGAAACCACGCAAGGTGCTTTCGCTGCCAGGTCCAAGGATTATCCCGGTGCCATCGATCCGAGATCGCTTCTTGAATAGCGTTAGCTTGTCTAAGGTGGCGCCGGCGCGTGGTATGAGAGCCTGTCAGAATACCCGTTAGGAATAATTCCATATCGAATTCCTTGCTCATACTCGGCCCCCTATGTAAGCAGAAACCACGTCTATACGTCCGTGTCCCAGTTCGTGGCTGATTTGTTCTCTGGCCTCTTTATCGAGGTGTGGGTCAAGCTGGTAGCAGTTCCCACCGTAAATGGGCGCGGGATGATGGGTCATTTGCTCATAGCGTTCGCACGCATACGCGGCCCTCAGCTCGTGAAAGCCGCTTAGTCCGTGCGAATGGAGTATTGCCCGAGCAGGGCGAATGGAGTCGCGTATGAAGTTCCGGTAGCGATCGGTAGGGGCTAACAGGTTGCAGCTTCCGTCAGGCGAGGCTTGAAGGGCGAAGATGAGTGCATCACGAATGTGATCGCTCACTGTTATCCAGCGAGGGGCTGATGCGCCTGATCGACCACCTTTGGTGCCGTCCTGAATGTTGATCTTGCCGTACTGTTCGGCCTCACGCTTCAGGCGCGGAAGGTCGGCCAAAATGGCCTCACGTAAGCGCATGCCGGTGGCTCGCGCTAACTGAGCGATGGCCGCGGCACGCGGCTGCTGGTGTGCGCAAAGCACCTCTACGACCCTCTTCACATGTTCACGGTCTTGGCCTTGCGGCACCGAACGACGAACACTGGTGCGCCGCATTCCTAGCGCCTTGCTCGGACTCGGCACTTTCACATGCTGATCACCTCGAAGCGCTGCCAGGGTCCGGTTGACGCTGGACAATCGGTTTTGCGCAGTGGCGATGGCGAGTTCACCTTGTTCAACTTGCTGGCGCAGATGTTCGGCATAGTCCAACAAGGTCTTCCGATCAATTTGCCGCGCATCGTTAACCCTCGGCCCATCCTCCGAGCGACACCAGCGCACAAACGCCAGCCACCGATCACTGTGCGCCTTGACCGTGCCGTAATGCCCGCCGCCAAATAGATCTTTCAGCGCCTGCGGCCCGGCATAACTCAGTTGTCGCCCATAGCCAAAATTGCGTCCATCTCGCCTGCCCACCAGTGCCATGATCAAACTCCTCTCGAAGCCAAACCTTTAAAGCCAATCCCCACGTCATCCCGCCAAGGATGTTGAGTGTTATCAGGGATCAAGGTCCCTGCGACCTGTGGGGGTTGTCCACTAACGCGGGACTTGCGGCTCCTTACGACCGGGAGCTTGGGCATCTCATGATCTGACCTCCTGAGCACTTCCGAAGAAGTGGGCGGGTGGAGGTTGCACTGGCTGACGAGACCGGCGCCGCGAGATCCTGAGTCGGGTGAAGGCAGTGATGCGATGACCGGGGGCATGCCTGACTGTCAGTCAGGTGCAGTCCATTCCGTGGGCTGCGGCACCATCATCTGCATCGCTGTTGCTGGTGACTTCGGTGTTTGTCACGCCAATTGTCACGAGGGGGAATGCCGCAAAGCCTTGTACGAGGTGGGCTGCAGCAGCGGTAGGAGCGCCCGTCTCTTTCCGGGAGAAAGAGACGGGCGCAGGTTGGCGCACGGGAATGGCCAAGCGGATAGGTTGCTGCAGGGCAGCTATGAAAGGGGATGAGTTGCCGCAGTGGGCACACTGGAAAAAGTAGGCATCCATCACATCGCAGTGACCGTGCGAGCCGCCGGACGCTAATCGCACTTTGGGAGAACCACCACCGTGTGGCGTAGCCTTAAAGGTTCTGGCTACCTGGGTTGCTGTCGGCGACAGCGCTTTGCCCGATCTTTTCTACGCCTGTGGATAATTCGGGTCAAGACTCCAATTTTCGGGAGTTCTGCGGCTGTGGATGAAATTATCCACCGGTGGAAATCAGTGGTTTTCCACAGACAGCTGTATGGGCTTTAGATTTTTTAAGTGAGGTCCATCCAAACAGGGCGGCTTTGCCGCCCTGTTTGGATGGACCCGCGTGGACAAGCGGATCACTGAGATATAAAGACCGAGCGCTTACTCAGTTGCGCCACGTTTTGCTTTTAAGCGAGTGACGTTCGGTCCGGTCTGGTTCGCGAATTCGTGTGGAGTGACATGCTCCTGCCGGTTGGCCTCCAGGTACCGGCTCCACCAGTTCATGATCAGCCTGCGCTCCTCGATGAACTCGGCCTTGTGGATGTAAGCGGCGCGGACGTTGTTGCGCTCCTTGTGGCTCATCTGCCGTTCAATGGCTGTCTCCGACCACAATCCTGACTCGATCAGTGCGCTACAGGCCATCGAACGAAATCCATGCCCGCAGATATCGGTTTTGGTGTCGTATCCCATCGTCCGAAGCGCGTTGTTCACGGTATTTTCGGACATGGGTTTCCAGGGTTTGGCATCCCCTGCGAAGACCAGTGCGAATTTGCCTGTGAGTGCATGGATTTTTTCGAGTAGCGCCACTGCTTGCGGCGATAAGGGTACTAAATGGATATCCCCTGCCATCTTCGTACCCCTTGTGGAAAAGGGTACTCCTTCCAGCGCGGGGCGAGTGTCCGGTATCTCCCAGGTGCCGCGCTTGAGGTCGAACTCGCTCCAGCGTGCGAAACGCAGCTCGCTGGATCGTACAAACACATGCAGCGACAGCATCACCGTCAGACGGGTAAGTGCCCGGCCTTTATAGGTGTCGATCCGCTCCTGCAGTTCCGGCAGTCGCGATAAGGGTAGAGCGGGGCGATGCACCACCCGCGGGGCCTTGATCGAGCCTTCGAGGTCGTAAGCAGGGTTTATGGTGATAAGCCGGAGGCGCTTTGCCTCGCGCATGATGCTCTGCAGGTAGTTTTGTACCCTTAAAGCAACGTCGATCGTTCCGCGCTTCTTGATCGCTTCCAAGGGCTGCATAAGGTCATGGGTGTCGAGATCAACAATGGCGCGTGCGCCGATCAGCGGGAATACGTGGGTTTTGAGGCGGCTCATCACTGTCTTGGAGTGGCCTGGTGCCCACTTGGCCGACATTTCCGTGTGCCAGTCCAGCGCAACGCTTTCAAAGGTTCTGCCTTTGATCACGGCTTCCGCCTTGGCTTGGTGCTTGGTCTCTATGGGATCAACGCCATCTGCCAGCATTCGCTTGACTTCCAAGCGCTTGCGGCGCGCATCGGCGAGGCCAATGACGGGGTAGTTACCGAACGAGGTCAGTCCTTCGCGTCCGTCAGGTTTGACGTAACGGAGCCGCCAGCCTTTGCGGCCATTGGGTTGGACTAGAAGATAGAGGCCATCGCCGTCGAAAAGCTTGTAGGCGCGGACTGTAGGTTTTGCCAAGCGGCAAGCTGCGTCGGAGAGCGGAGCTGTGGTGCGCGACATAAGGGTACTCCCTTTTATCGAAGTGACCTGTATCCCAAACTCTACCCTTAAAACGGTTGGAATCCACCAGTTTCTGACGGAAACCGATGGAACCCCAAAACGAAAAAACCCGCCAGAAGGCGGGTTTTTCGGGGGTTTCAGAGATTTTGAAAGCCTTCTCTGGAACCTTGTATGGTGCCGGCACCAGGAGTCGAACCCGGGACCTACTGATTACAAGTCAGTTGCTCTACCAACTGAGCTATACCGGCGTGTTAGGGCGACGATTATAGCGATTGGAAAGGTTCTGTAAACCCCTGAATTCTGACTATTTTTCAGTGCGTGGTTTTTTCGCTGGCAGTCGCACGCTCCAGCGGTTTCACAAAGGGTGATGAGGGCCGATGGCGAGGCCTGAGGCTTGATACGCAGAAGGTATCAAACCGCCCCTTGATCAGTATTAAACAACGCCGTTGTTCATTGCTAAGTTGAGGGGGCACTCAATGAGGAAAAGCCAATGAACTTCGCAGGAAAAACCGCCGTTATCACCGGCGCAGGCCGTGGCTTGGGGTTTGTCTACGCACAAGCGTTGGCCCGGCGCGGGGCCAATGTGGTGATCAGTGATATCGGCGCCGATAACCTCGGTTCGGGAAGCGATGCCTCCATCGCCCTCGACGCGGCACGCCGCCTTGAGGCCGAGGGTTTGAGCGCGGTTGCTCATCAGGGGGATTTGTCCAGCGAGCAAGGCTGTCGGCAATTGGTCGAGACGGCCATCGCGGCGTTTGGGCAGCTCGACATCCTGATTCATAACGCCGGCTGGGTGGGTTATCAATCCATTGAGGAGGCGGACGCGGCGTTTATCGGGCGTGCGCTGGATATCAATCTCTATACGCCCATATGGCTGTGCAAACATGCCTGGAAACACCTCAAGCAATCCACCGCTGCGCGGGTGGTGCTGACGTCTTCTGATCGGGCGATGTACCAGCAATATGCCCAGCCCGGGCTGGTGGCCTATGCGGCGGGGAAGATGGCGCAGTTGGGCATCATGAATGCCTTGAGTATGGAAGGCGCAAACGCCGGGATTCTGGTGAATGCGGTGTCGCCGGTGGCCAAGACGCGCATGTGGGGCGTTGAGGGTGAGCCGGGCAATCTCAAGCCAGAGTGGGTAGCGCCGGGGGTGGTGTTTCTGGCGTCGGAGCGCTGCCAGGACACCGGCTATGTTCTGCGCGCCAGCAATGGTCAATTTACCGCGACGCGGTTTGTCGAGAATCCGGGGGTGGATTATCCCGTTGACCTGGCGCGGGTCGGGGCCTCCAGTGCCGAGCAGGTTGCGCAGCAGTGGGAGCGGATAAAGGATTGTCATTAAATTGACTTTTAACCGCTCGTCGAAATTGCTGCGCTAAAAAATACCAAAATAATGACACTCACCTACTCCTGTCACACACTGCTTGAACAACAAGTGCACCCATGTCCTAAAAGAGGTGCCGTGACAAAGGAGGGTGGTCTGTGAGCCATGCCGACGAACGTTTTGCCAAGAATCTTGCCAGTCATGATCACCCGGTGACGTCGACGCTGCAGTTCTTCGAAGATACCCCCATCGACGATGCGCCTTCCTCCATTGAGCAACCCCAACCAACCGCCATGCCGGCCTGTCGCGCGCAGGTTGTGGCGTTGGTGTCGGGCAATGGCGGCGTAGGGCGCAGCACCCTGGCGACGGCATTGGGCAGTGGTTTGCAACGCCTGGGGCGCGCAGTGACGGTGCTGGAACTGGACCCACAAAACGCCCTGCACCTGCACTTTGGCCTGCCCCACGACACCCTGGGAATCGGGCGTGCCAGCCTGTGCAAGCAACCCTGGGGGCCGATCGCCCAACCCGGCTTTTGTGGCTGTCGGGTAGTGGTCTTTGGCGA
Organism: Pseudomonas sp. MF09156; assembly: GCF_059862305.1. Taxonomy (NCBI): domain Bacteria; kingdom Pseudomonadati; phylum Pseudomonadota; class Gammaproteobacteria; order Pseudomonadales; family Pseudomonadaceae; genus Pseudomonas; species Pseudomonas sp. MF09156. The sequence goes on along the minus strand of NZ_JCBCUR010000003.1, from coordinate 427,693 downwards.
GACCGACCTGCAACAGCAGGAAGACCTGCAACGCTGGCTCAAGCAGGATCCGCAGTGGCTGGCGCAGCACTTGTCGCGCCTGGGCTTGAGTGAGCAGGCCACGGTCATCATCGACACCCCCGCCGGCAATAACGTCTACCTGCACCAGGCATTGCACGTCGCCGACAGGGTGGTGGTGGTTGCCCTGGCAGACGCGGCGTCACTGGGTGCGCTCGAGCAGATGCAGCGGTTGCTGGCGCCGTACCTTGCGCGCCCGTCGGCACCGCGTTGCCATGTGTTCGTCAACCAGTTGGATGAGGGCAGTGCCTTCAGCCTGGATATGCTGGACATATTCAAGCAGCGCCTCGGGGAGGATGGCCTGGAGGTGATCCATCGCGACCCGCAGATCAGCGAGGCGCTGGCCTTTGGCGAGGACCCCCTGGATAACGAGGCGGTGAGCCTGGCCTGTGACGATATCCATGGGCTGTGCCAGTTGCTGGATAGCCCGCCAAACGTGCCCTGACCCACGCCTTATACGGTTAACCGCAGATGCTTATGCACAATCTGTTGGTCGGACAGGTGTTGAAACAGTCATTTTGTGGAGTTGTTCTCATTACGCTGCAACTGCCTGTTTTTCGTGCGTTTTATTTTATGAACAAAAAATGATCAGTCAGGATTTTGGCCTATGGCGCCCGCTTTTACGGCGTCCTACAGAATTTCATCAACAGAGTTATCCACAGGGCTTGCTGCCCTTTGATCGCGCTCGGCGAGCACCATCAGGTTGCGCGGTGTCAGGCACGATTCGCAGAAGCGACCGACTAGAGCCTTGTAGCCGTTTTCTTGCAGGAACAATGCCCGATCCAGCACCAGCCACAATTCCAGCGGGCGGCGAAATAGGCCACGTACCAGTTCCAGGTTTCGTACATGGGCCAGGCGTTGCCAGCCGTGCTGTTCCAGGGTTGCCCAATCCTGCTGCCCTGTGGATAAACCCTTGAGCGCCGCCAGGTGTTGGCAGTAATCAGCGAAGGGCCGGTGCAGCCATTCGCTGGGCAACGAAGGCGTGGGCAGGTACTCGTCACACCCGCGCAGTTGCCGCTGCAACTGATCGAAACCCAGGCGCCGGGCCATGGAGGTGTCGCGTTGCAGGCGCACCCGCAGGCCTGCGGTGACGGTTTCGCTCAGGGGCAGGCCGAGGTCTTCGCGCGACAAACGCAGCGCCGAAGCACGAGCCGGGGCCGACAGCGCCTGGTACTGCTCGCTACTGATGCGGTTGTAACAGCAGGGCGCCACGGCCAGGTGCTGGCAGCCGGCGGCGCTGGCCAATTGCAGCAGGCGTACGTGCAGATCGCCACAGGCATGCAGGGCCACTGGGGTGTGTTTATCGGTGAGTTGCTGCACAGCGCTTTCAGCCATCACATCTTGCTGGAGGTGGCGGGCGGGCATTTGATGATGGTCGCTGAGGATTTGGCCTGCGCCGATCAGCGCCGGATCGTACTCCAGGCAGGTCAGGCTTTGCCCCGGTTGCAGCAGCCGCCGGCCAAGGTGGCCTTTGCCGGCGCACCAATCGAGCCAATGGGTGGGGTGCTCGGCAAACTGCAAGGCGGCGCCAAACGCCTCGATCTGCTGCCATTTGCGCCCCGGTACATCCACATTCAGGCGCGACGACGGCGCATGCAGCGCGCTCGACGGTAACTTATCCACAGCACTGAGACGCGCCGCCAGCTGCGCCCATTGGGGAAACGGCGCCGGGGCTTGTAGTTCGGTGGGCAGGTTGTGACTGCTTTCGGCCTCTGCCAGCGAGCGCTGGCGCAGCCATTGGGCCAGCGCTGGATGCTGGGCTTCCCAAGGCAATTGCAGATGGGTGAAGGGCCGTGGTCGCCACAGCCCTTGATGTTCGGTGAGGAACGCATCCAGTGCGAGAAAACGGGTTAGCAGTCGCTCGCCCGTCAACCCGCTGTCAGCGTCCTTGGCAGGCATCGACCCGCAACCAGCGTTCCAGCAGCTTGAAGCCGCGCACCAGCACATAGGCCATCAGCAGGTAGAACATGCCGGCGGCAAAGAAGATCTCCACCGGCAGGTAGGTGCGGGCAATGATGGTGCGGGCCATGCCGGTCAACTCCAGCAAGGTCACGGTACTGGCCAGGGCGCTGGCCTTGAGCATCAGGATCACTTCGTTGCTGTAGGCCGGCAGGCCGATGCGCGCGGCGCGCGGCAGGATGATGTAGAACAGCGCCTTGGGCTTGGACATGCCCAGCGCCCGCGCCGCTTCGATTTCCCCGGGTGGGATAGCCTGGATCGCGCCGCGCAGGATCTCGGCGATGTAGGCGGCGGTGTGCAGGGTCATGGTGACGGTGGCGCACCAGAATGGGTCCCGCAGGTAGGGCCACAGGGCGCTTTCGCGCACGGCGTCGAACTGCGCCAGGCCGTAGTAGACCAAAAACAGCTGCACCAGCAGCGGCGTGCCACGGAAGAAGAAGATGTAGCAGTAAGGCAGGGTGCGCACGTACCACAGGCGTGAAGAACGGGCGATGCCCAGGGGGATCGCCAGCAGCAGCCCGGCGATCACCGCGATGGCCACCAGTTCCAGGGTCAAGGTCGCGCCCTGGGCCAGTCGTGGCAGCCACTTGATGATCACGGCCCAGTTCAGGCCCAGGTCGAAATGCGCCAGCCAGCTATAGTCGCCGTTCATTGCGTGCTCCTCGCAAAGCCGCGAGCGGCGCGTTTTTCCAGGAAGTACATGCCGGCCATGGCCAGGACGGTAAGGCCCAGGTACATGAAGGCTGCGACCATGAAGAAGGTGAACGGCTGCTTGGTGACGGTCACGCCGATTTGCGCGTGGCGCATGATTTCTTCCAGGCCGATCACCGAGACCAGTGCGGTGTCCTTCATCAGGATCATGAACAGGTTGCCCAGGCCCGGCAGGGCGATGCGCCACATCTGCGGCATGATCAACCGGGTGAAGATACGCAGCTTCGACAGGCCCAGGGCAATGCCCGCTTCACGGTGGCCCTTGGGGATCGCCAGGATCGCGCCACGGAACACTTCGGTGGCATAGGCGCCAAAGCACAGGCCCAGGGCAATCACGCCGGCAGCGAAGGCGCTGAGCGACAGGTCGGGGTTACCGAAAAACTCCCCGAGGGCCCGCATCATATTGACCGTGCCGAAATAAATCAGCAGCACCCACAGCAGTTCGGGAATGCCCCGGACAATGGTCGAGTAAGCGCCGCCAAGCCATTGCAGGAACTTGTACGGGGAAGTCTTGGCCAAGGCGCCGGCCAGGCCGAGCACCAGCCCCAGGCATAACGCCGTGAGTGCCAGTTTGACGGTCATCAGCGCGCCGGCAGCGAGTGCGGGGCCGAATCCGTAGAGATCGAAATTCATGGTTTTTTCATATCGCGCAAGGCTTGCGAAAAACCGGCGCGCTCAACGGAGCGCGCCGGTCTGGCCAATCAGGATCATTCGATGCTGAAAGGGAAGTACTTGTCGTTGATCTTCTTGTAGGTGCCGTCGGCCTTGATTTCCGCCAGGGCTTTGTTCAGGCGCTCGCGCAGCGGGTCGCCTTTACGCACGGCGATGCCGATCTTGTCGCTTTCTACAACCGGATCGCCCTTGAACTCGTAGGCCGAACCGTCTTTGCTCTTGAGCCACTCGTATTGCACGTACTTGTCGGCGAGCATCCCGTCCAGGCGGCCGGACGTCAGGTCGAGGTAGGCGTTTTCCTGGGTGTCATAGAGCTTGGCGGTGGTGTCTGGCAGTTTGTCTTCCAGGTAGGTACCGGCCAATGTCGCACGCTGGGCACCGATGATCTTGCCCTTGAGGTAGTCGGCGTCGGTCTTGAAGTCCTTGATGGACTTGGCCGCGATGAATTGCAGCTTGTTGGAGTAGTACGGGTCGGTGAAGTCAACGGCTTGCTTGCGCTCGTCGGTGATCGACAGCGACGACACCAGGAAGTCGAACTTCTTGGCGTTCAGGGCCGGGATGATGCCGTCCCAGTCCGAGACATACACTTCGCACTTCTCGACTTTCATCTTGGCGCACAGGGCGTCGCCGATGTCTTTGTCGAAGCCGACAACGTTGCCACTGGCGTCTTTATTGTTGAAGGGCGGGTAGGCCGCCTCGATCCCCATTTTCAAAGTCTCGGCCATGGCCGTGGCGCTGAACGCCATGGAAACGGCGGCGGCCAGGAGGAATTTTTTATAGTTCTGCATGCATGTTGCTCCGTTAGCGGTTGCTGGACATGAATTGTTTGCAGCGCGCCGAAAGCGGGTTGTCAAACACCTGCTGTGGCGATCCTTGCTCTTCGACCAGACCCTGGTGGAGGAACACCACTTCGCTGGACACTTGGCGGGCAAAGCCCATTTCGTGGGTGACCAGCAGCATGGTGCGGCCTTCTTCGGCCAGCGCGCGGATCACATTAAGTACTTCCTGAACCATTTCCGGGTCAAGTGCCGAAGTGGGCTCATCGAACAGAATGACTTTAGGCTGCATCGCCAGGGTGCGGGCGATGGCGGCGCGTTGCTGCTGGCCGCCAGACAATTGCGCCGGGTAGGCGTGGCGCTTGTCGCCAATGCCGACCTTGGCCAGCAGCGCCTCGGCCACTTCGATGGCTTCGGCCTTGCTCTGGCCGAGCACGCGGCGTGGGGCCTCGATGATGTTGTCGAGGATGCTCATGTGCGGCCAGAGGTTGAAGTTCTGGAAGACAAAACCGATTTCGCTGCGCAGGCGATTGATCTGCTTGCCGTCGGCGGCCATCAGCTCGCCGTTTTTCGCGGCCTTGAGCTTGAGCTCTTCGCCGGCCACCAGGATCTGGCCCTGGTGCGGGTTTTCCAGCAGGTTGATGCAGCGCAGGAAGGTGGACTTGCCGGAACCGGACGAACCCAGGATCGAGATCACATCGCCGTCGCGAGCGGTCAGCGAGATGCCTTTAAGCACCTCCAGCTCACCATAGCGTTTATGCAAGTTGCGGATTTCAAGCGCGGGCGCGGCCAAAGCCATGTGCGGTCCTCATTGTGTTCATTGCGTTCCTGCTGTTGGGTCGCCTTCCTGGCGTGGCGCCAAGCTAGCATAGCGTCCGGATGACAGCCAACAGCGCCACGGGCGTTAAACAGACGGTGTGTGACAGGTTGTCGCATCGGCACAGTAGCGTGTCGCGCCATCAACAACCGAACAGCCGTTTTAACCGATAAACCCGTGGCAGTCGCGTAAAAAAGGGCGCGATGGTGCCAGCTTTGGCCGGGTGTTGGAAGGGTTAAACGGGTAAACGGTGCCTATCGGCCCTTTAATTGGGCGTCACTTACTTTTTGTGTGTGTTTTTGGTGCGCTCATTCGTTCTTGAAGTGAGTCGAGCGGTAACGCTGTGGCGGATTGCCAGTAATCTCAATGGCTTGCGAGCGCTGAGGGATTGTCCTACAGGCCGCGTCAACCTTGGCTTTGTAACATTTTGGCGCAAATCTTGCGTAAAAAATAAAGAACGCCCCGTTTGTTTCTTTTCACGAAGAGGCGGCAGGCCGGGTGGACCGTATACGCAATTCCTCGCAAAGGTGTGTCAATGAGTAGTACGCAAAGCTCCAATGACCTCGAACAGGGGCTCAAACCGCGGCATGTCACCATGTTGTCGATTGCCGGTGTGATCGGCGCTGGTTTGTTTGTCGGCTCCGGCCACGCGATTGCGGCAGCCGGGCCCGCCGTACTGTTGGCTTATGCCGCAGCCGGTACGTTGGTGGTGCTGGTGATGCGCATGCTGGCCGAGATGGCCGTTGCCTCGCCAGACACTGGCTCATTTTCCACTTACGCCGACCGGGCTATCGGCCATTGGGCCGGCTTTACCATCGGCTGGCTGTATTGGTGGTTCTGGGTGCTGGTGATTCCCCTGGAAGCCAACGCCGCCGCAACTATCCTGCATGCCTGGTTCCCCGACGTGGCGATCTGGGCTTTCACCCTGGTCATCACCCTGCTGCTGACCGCGACCAACCTGTTCAGCGTGAAGAACTACGGCGAGTTCGAGTTCTGGTTTGCCCTGATCAAGGTGGTGGCGATCATCGGCTTTGTGATCCTCGGCGTACTGGCGATCTTTGGCTTGCTGCCGGGCAGCCAGGTCAGCGGCGTCTCGCACCTGTTCGACACCCAAGGCTTTTTGCCCAACGGCATGGGTGCAGTGCTGGCGGCGATTTTGACCACCATGTTCTCGTTCATGGGCACCGAAATCGTGACCATCGCGGCTGCAGAATCGAAGAACCCTGGCCAGCAGATCACCAAGGCCACCAACTCGGTGATCTGGCGGATCGGCTTGTTCTACCTGGTGTCGATCTTCATCGTTGTGGCCTTGGTGCCGTGGAACGATCCGACCCTGGCTGCCGTCGGTTCCTACCAGACTGTGCTGGAACGCATGGGCATCCCGAATGCCAAGCTGATCGTCGACCTGGTGGTGTTGGTCGCCGTGACCAGTTGCTTGAACTCGGCGCTGTACACCGCGTCACGCATGCTGTTTTCCCTGGGGCGTCGTGGTGATGCACCGGCGGTAGCCAAGCGCACCAACAAGAGCGGCACGCCTTACTGGGCGGTGATGCTGTCTACCGGCGCGGCGTTCCTCGCGGTATTTGCCAACTACGTGGCGCCGGCGGCGGTGTTTGAATTCCTGCTGGCCAGCTCCGGCGCGATTGCGCTGCTGGTGTACCTGGTGATTGCCGTGTCGCAACTGCGCATGCGGCAGAAACGTACTGCGGCGGGCGAGAAGATTGCCTTCAAGATGTGGTTGTTCCCCGGCCTGACTTACGCGGTGATCGTGTTTATCGTCGGCGCGTTGACCATCATGTTGCTCCAGGAAGCGCATCGGGTGGAGATTATCGCGACCGGTGTGTTGAGCCTGCTGGTGGTGTTGGCGGGGTTGCTGGTGGCAAGTCGGCGCCGGGCCCAGAAGTTGGGGGCTGCGGTACTCAACTGATGAGTTGAAATGCTTGCTGTCTAGCGCCACAAAGCACTGTGGGAGCCGGGCTTGCTCGCGAAGACGGTGGGTCAGTCAACATCAATGTTGGCTGGGCCGACGTCTTCGCGAGCAAGCCCGCTCCCACATTGGTGTTGTATCAATCCTGCGCGCTGGTCAGCGCCTGGGATGCCGCCACGTAGTCCGCCTGGAACTCTGGCGATTCAATCCACGCCAACGCCGCCGCTTCATCATCGCTGTCGGTGGACCACTGCCGATACTCGATCAGCGCCGCCAGGATAAAGTCCGTGGCGTTTTCTTCGCCTTCCTGCTCCAGCACCAGCGCCAGCAACGGGTGCGCCAGGAATGCCGCACACAGCGCCTGCTGGCTGGTCTCGCCGGCCGCGCGCATTTGCACGAACAGTTCGGTCAAATCCACCGACTCAAGGTCAATACGCTCGTCGTCACCTGCAAACGCATCCTGCTTGGGCGCATTGGCGCGCTGGGTGCGGTTCTGCTTGGCCTTGGCTTTTGCCCGCTGGGCACGTTTTTGCTGCTTGTCTAGCGAAGCCATGGGCTCACGTCCTTGGTTCAGGATCTGGGTGGCGTATTGAAGCGCAGGTCTGGCGAAATCCCAAGGGTTTCTACAGCCGTGACCCCGGCGTGTCGGCCGGCAACTGGCCATGCTGCAACCAGGCCAGTGCAATCGGCCACAACCGATCTTGATATTCGCTACGGAAAAACGCGAAATGCCCGACGGCCTTTTCGCCAATATCCATGGGCGCGATACGCAGGTGCGTGCGCTCGCTGGCCTGGAAGTAGTTCAGCAGACGCTCGATGGCGGGCACGGTGCCAAACGGGTCGTCGCTGATGCTGATCGCCAGGATCTGTGCCTGCACCCGGGCAAAGGGCAACACGCCCAAGGCCCGCCCGCTGGGGCGTGTCTCGTAGGTAGGCGTGGGCGTGCTCCAGTCGCGCACCACCCCGGCGGGCGTGTCTTCCAGCCAACCCAGGCGCTTGCCCGGGAAATATCCGCACACGGCGGTGACCAGTGGCATCACCAGGTGCCATTTGGCAAACATCCGCCAGCGCCCGTCCGCTTGATAGTCGCGCCAGTAGGCGAACTGTGCCCCTACGGTGACCAAGCGCCTGATCGCCGCCCCCGACGCCCCGAGCCCGGCCGCGCAGCCGCCAAAGCTGTGGCCGACCACATCAATGGGCTGCCCGGCAAACTCGCGCTGCGCCCGTTGCACGATGGCCTCGAAATCCAGCCGGCCCCAGTCTGACCACGAGGCCTTGAACCCGCGCAATGAGCCACTACGCGACTCGCCGATACCGCGATAGTCGTAGGTGATGACGTCCATGCCATTGGCAAACAAGTACGCGGCAAAGCGCGAATAGTGACGGCAGCGTACCGAGGTGGCGGCGTTGATGATCACCACTGGGCGCTCGATGTCGCGGCGGATATGGCGCCAGGTGAAACCGCCGATGGGGTAGTGGTCGGCGGCGGGCTCGCGGAATGTCTCGGGGTGAGGGCGGGTGGGCAGGTTCATGAAAGGCCTTGATCCATGCGCTGTGGATAGGGGGAGTGAGCCAGCATTCTTGTGATCGTTGACGATTTTTTGCTGGCAAGCCAGCGCCTACAGTGAGTTGTTGTCTGTGCCATCGCAATGTTGCGTTTGGTTCAGGCGCGATTCAGGCGTGCTGCCGGCAATATACGCCAGCATCTCCCCCGCCCTGGCAGGTTAAACCATGGAACACCGCAACCGTTTTCGTGTGGAGGCCCTGGGTGTTTTCCTGGTGGCCTTGTTGTTATTTACCCTGGGCATCTGGGATCAACAGCCGCAAGGGTTTGACGGGCGTTGGGCGGTGTTCATGCAGGAGATGTTCCGCCACGGCGCGAGCCTTTTCCCTACCACCTACGGTGAGCCTTACCCGGATTACCCAGGGACGGCGACTTATTTCAGCCTGCTCTTTGCCCGGTTGTTCGGTGCGCCTAACGACCTGGCTAACGTGCTGCCCACCGCCCTGGCGTCGGCCGGGGTCATGGCCCTGGTCTACCGTTTGCTGGTGCCCTCCGGGCGGGCCTGGGCGTTGCTGACGGTAGTGCTGACGGCCTTGACCGCGCAATTGCTGGAGAAGTCGCGTTCAGTCTGCCTGGACCAGATGGTCTCCCTGCTGTGCCTGGGCTGTTTCTACCTGCTGCACACCGGCGAGCGCCTGGGCTCGCGGCTGCGCCAATACGCAATCTTTCCCCTGTTTGTGGCGGCATTTGCCATTCGTGGCCCTTTGGGGTTGATCGAGGTCTGTGGTGTTGCCTGCGTGTATTGGGCGCTGGGGCCTGCCCGCTCGCGGGAAGAGAAGATTGGCTTGCTGAAAAAGGTGATTGCCCACGGCGTGATCGGCCTGGTCCTACTCCTTGCCTGTTGGTGGGTGTTGCTGAAGCTGGCGCGGATCACCGGGGGTGATGCTTTTGCCGATGAGGTGATGAAGATGCAGGTGGCCGGCCGCCTGGATGAAAGCGGCGAACCGTTCTACTTCTACTTCAAGCTGAGCCTGTATCGCTATTTCCCGGTGATCCCGCTGGCGCTGGCGACGTTGATTGCCCTGCGCCACACCTGGTCGGCGCGCAACGACGATGCCGATGTGCGGCTGATGCTGCGCCTGGGCGGCTGTGGCCTGATGATCCTGCTGGGGTTATCGGTGCCGAACTTCAAGCGCGCCTACTACATCCTGCCGATGGTCCCGATGTTTGCCGCGGTGGCGGCCTACGGGCTGCTACAGGCCCGGGGCTGGTTGCTTGGGGTGCGTCGGGGTTATGAGTGGCTGGTGGCGGTCCTGCCGCTGCTGGGGCTTGTCGTGGTCCTGGTCTGCCGGCAGCTGTGGAGCAAGCACGGTTACTGGCCTGATGTTTCAGCGCCGGGATTGATTGCGCTGCTGGTCGTCCTGCAACTGGCGGCGGTGGCTGCCTGGCGTCGTTTGCACGGCCGTGTGGGGCCGCGACTGGTGACGCTCAGCCTGATCGCGCTGGCCACTCAATGGCTGGTACTGGTGACGGTCGTGGAGCCGGCCAAGGATCTGCAATTCGACACCAGGAACTTTGTGGGTGCGGTGGAAAACCTGCGGGCCGAACACCCCGGACCGTTGGTGTTTCTCAACCTCGGCAAGGACACCTGGGCCATTCGCTACATCATGAACCTGGGCCATGACGAGCAGCCGCTGTTTGTCGGGCGTGACGACCTTGCGCAACTGAACGCGCTGCCGCGTTCGTCCTGGGTCATCGTCGCGCGCAAGGAAACCGAACTGCTGCAGGCCACGCCGCTGGAGCACCTGGCCCCAGCGTTCAATGGGCGACTCAATGACAACCCGTTGTTGGTGTTCCGGGTGCCGTGATCAGCCGCCGCAGTGTCGTGGCCTTACAGCTCGATCAAAAGTTGTAGGCCAGTGTACCGACGAGCGTACGACGGTTGCCGATGAAGCAGTCACCTCGTGCCAGGCATGTGGTGTAGTAGGTCTTGTCTTCAAGGTTGGTCGCGTTGAGGCTCAGGTTCCAGTTCTGGTAGCGATACCCGAGCATCGCGTCCACCAGGGTGGAAGACGGTGTTTTCAGCCGGTCGGCCCCATCCCAGCTGGTTCCTACATAGCGAATGCCTGCGCCGACGCTGAACCCGGAAATGTCGCCGATGCTGAATCGATGCTGGCTCCATACCGACGCCATGTTCTCTGGAACGCTGGCCAGGCGTTTGCCTTGCTCGGCGGGCGAGCCCTTGATGACGGTGGTGTCGGTGTAGCTGTAGGTGCCAATCAGGTCCCAGGCGGGCGTGACTGTCACCAGGGCTTCGAGCTCCAGGCCACGGGCACGGGTTTCACCACTTTGCAGGGTGTTCATCGCATCCAGGGGGTCGGGCATGCGCCGGTTCTGCTCGCGAATGTCATACACCGCTGCGGTGTAGAGACTGTTGCTGCCAACCGGCTGATATTTCACGCCCAGCTCCCATTGTTTGCCCTTGAGCGGTATGTAGGGCTCCAGCGTTCGCCGGTTGAGGCCGATTTGGGGCTGGAATGATTCGCTGTAGCTCAAGTAGGGCGCTATGCCGTTGTCGAACAGATAGGTCAGGCCCGCGCGGCCGGTCAGCTTGTCGTCCTTTTGTCGGGCGCTACCTTGGGTCTGGCTGGCGGACCAGTCCTTGCGCAGGCCCAGGGTCAACAACCACTGCTCGTATTTGATCTGGTCCTGGGCATAAAGCCCTTTTTGCATGACCCGTTGTTCCGGGTCTGCGGTGAGGCGAATGACAGAGGGGTCAAAGGTGCCATACACCGGGTCGTACACATTCAGGGGTGTTGCGTTGCCGCTGGCGCCGTCCCGGTTGGAGACGGCATGCTGGTAATCGCCTCCCAGCAACAGGGTGTGTTGGAGCGGGCCGGTGTCAAATCGAGCCTCGGCGTTTTGGTCGGCGACCCACACTTTGACCTCGGGTTTGGAAACGTAATAGACGCGGTCGAGGGTCTGGTTATCGGGCTTGAACGGTGGGTTTTTGGCAAATACCGAGTAAATCGATTGGTAGCTGACTTTGCTTTTTTGCCAGCGCAGGTTTTGGCGCAGGGTCCACGTATCGTTCAGATGCCACGAAAATTGCGACGTCAGCGCTGTCTGGTCACTGTCGTATTCGTCAAAGCCTGGCTCGCTGGCGAACCGGTTGCTGTGGATCCGGCCATATGGCGCGTTCCAGACGGTACCTTTGTGTGGGAAGAACTGCGTGGTGGAGCCGCTGTCATCGTGCTGGATGTTGGCCAGGAGGGTCCAGTCGATATCGTCGTTGGGGCGCCAGGTCAGCGATGGCATCAGGACCTGGCGGTTGTCTTTGACATGATCAACCTGAGTGTCACTGTCGCGCTGGATCGCCACCAGTCGGTACAGCAGCGTGCCTTGTGGGTTCAGGGAGCCGGTGGTGTCCACGGCGACCTGCTTGCGGTTGTAATTGCCGTACTGCAGTTGCACTTCGGTGTGCTGTTCGGCTTTGGGGCGTTTGCTGACCTGATTGATCAGGCCCCCCACGGGGCTTTGCCCATACAGCATCGATGCGGGGCCCTTGAGCACTTCAAGGCGCTCCAGGGTGAAGGGGTCGGTGCGCACGTTGGTGTAAGTACCGAAGCTCTGCTGTAAACCATCCAGGAACAGGGCCGGCGAGCTGCCTCGCACTTTCGACCAGTCTCCCCGGCTATCGAGCCCGAAGGTCTCGGCCCGCACCCCGGAAACATACCGCAATGCGTCTTGCACGGTCAGTGCGCCCTGATCGCGCATGCGGTCGGCGCTGATGACGGAGATCGACTGGGGGATCTCAGTGATTGGGGTGTCAGTCTTGACCCCCGTTGCACTGCGCTTGGCAACATAGCCTTTGACCGGGCCGTCGGCCGTTTCTTCTGAGGCAGTTGCCGTAATGCTTTGGCTGGGCAGTTCGAGCTGGCCTTTTTCCTCGGCCGCGAAGGCGGCGGGGGCAAGCATCGAAGCGAATCCCAAGGGGGCAAGGCCAAGTGCCTTCAACCATGAACCTGGCTCGCGTGCAGAAGGCATCGCAGCTCCTTGATTATTTTTAGTGGTGCAGGGGGGATTTTGCGCGCCAGCTTAAATGATAATAATTGCTATTAGCAACTATGGGCTTCAGTCGAGCCTGGCTTTTTGGCGGGGGGGATGTTTGATGCGGGCGACCGGGTGGGGTCGCCCTGTGCGGGGAGGGGCAATCAAGGCTGGCCGTCAGGCAGGACTGCGAAGTGACATTCGCCGTGCACTACCTGGAATGGGGCGACGAACTATTTGCAGCGATACCCCTCGGGCATCGTGACGCTGTAGTTGCGCTGCACACGGTCCTGGAAGTTCAGGTTCTGCAGGCCCTGCTGCACCAGGAAGGCCTCGACCTTGGCCGCTTGGCAGTCCTCGTTGTAGGACGTTACCCGCAGCAGGTACACCGCGCGTTTGCTCGCTTCATCCCGAGCCGTGGCGGTGAAGGTGGTGAGGGTGGTGTAGCCGGTGCGTTCCGAACTGCCTACCGGGCCATAGGTGGTGTTCGGCGTGCTGGTGCAGATCATCTGGTCGCTTTTTTTCTTGCTGTTCTTGCACACGGTAGAGGTGCTGGTTGGCACCTGCCCATACTCGGTGGCGGTATAGCGGTAGGTCACCTGGTGGCTGTCGATATCGAGGGTGATGGTGATTTTTGGCGTGCGATTCTTGGGCAGGGTCACGTCGGTATAGACCTCGCGAAACCCCTGGTCCTTCATGGCGCTGACCATGTCGCGCAGGTAGTAGCGGGCATTGAGCGCATTCTCGCTATTGCCGCCGACCGATGTCACCAGCACGGGCGCCTGTCGGTCAAAGTGATAGTCCGGATCAGGGGTTGCATTGATCGCGACGTCCATCGTCGTGGCGCATCCGCTGAGCAGCGCTGTCAGCATTAACAGCGTGCAGAACAAATACCGGGTCATGAAGTAACTACCTTGCTGAAGAGTGGATTAAGGCTAGACGGTTGAGCAGCGCGATAAATAACACATCGGATGCCCGTGAGGCTTGGCGTTAACCTAAAAGTAACCAGAGGGGCGCTGGCGCACTAAATCGCAGGCAACAAAAAACCCGCACTAGGCGGGTTTCTTGTGTGTTTCAGATGATGTTTGCACCACCTGAAACTAATAAGTGGTGCCCAGAGACGGAATCGAACCGCCGACACGGGGATTTTCAATCCCCTGCTCTACCGACTGAGCTATCTGGGCAACGGGGCGCATTAAACGGGTTTTTCAGGGGGTCGTCAAGCAAGTTTTCAAAAAATATTTAATTATTACCGTCGCTTACGTGCCAACCCCGGTTTTTGCTCAATTATTGAGCAGGCGGCACGTAGCCGTCGGCCTTGGCGTAATCCTCGCCGGAAAAGTACTTGTCCATCTCGCCCTGCAGATATTTGCGGTCTTCGGCGTTCATCATGTTCAGGCGTTTTTCGTTGATCAGCAGGGTCTGGTGCTTCTGCCAGTCGGCCCAGGCCTTGGCGGAGACGTGGTCGAAAATGTCCTGGCCCTTGGCGCCCGGGAATGGGGCGCGCTCAAGGGCGGGCAGTTCTTCGTGATACTTGCGGCAGATGATGGTGCGGGTCATGACGAAACTCCTGCGTTCAATACGTCGGCCGCGCGCTTCAGCAGTTTTTTCACCGGGGCGGCAAGGCCCAGGCGCGGCGGGGTGGCGAGGTTATACCAGAGCCAGTCGGCCTCGGCCACGTGATGGGCCGATTCCTCGACCTGCACCAGCCAGGGTTCGATAGCCAACTGGAAGTGGCTGAAGGTGTGCACCAGCCCAGGTAGTTCCTGATGTTTGCCCAGCGCCAGTGAGTGCTGGTTGGCCAGGTGTTCCAGGTCGTTCAGGTCGTCCAGTTCCGGCAAGCTCCACAGCCCGCCCCACAGCCCTGTAGAGGGGCGACGGTAAAGCAGGATCGCGCCCTCCTGGTTGGCCAGCATCGGCATCAGCGTGCGCTTTTGCGGGATGGTCTTGCGTGGCTTGGGGATCGGGTAGCGGGTTTCCAGGCCCAGCATGTGCGCCTCGCAGCCCTTTTCCAGGGGGCACAGCAGGCAACTGGGCTTGCTGCGGGTGCAGAGGGTGGCGCCCATGTCCATCATGGCCTGGGTGTAGGCGTTGACGCGGTCGTGGGGGGTAAAGCGCTCGGCAGTGGCCCACAGCTGCTTGGCTACCTTGGGCTCGCCCGGGTAGCCTTCCTGGGCGGTAAAGCGTGCCAGCACGCGCTTGACGTTACCGTCGAGGATCGGCGCGCGCAGGCCCATGCTCAGGCTGGCGATGGCGCCGGCGGTGGACAGGCCGATGCCCGGCAGCTCGGTGAGCTTCTCTACATCGCGGGGAAACTCGCCGCCGTATTCGGCGACGACAATCTTCGCGGTCTTTTGCAGGTTGCGTGCCCGGGTGTAGTAGCCCAGCCCGGTCCACAGGTGCAGCACTTCATCTTCCGGCGCGGCCGCCAGGGCTTCGACCGTTGGCAGCGAAGCCATGAAGCGATCGAAGTAATTGAGCACGGTGCTGACCTGGGTCTGTTGCAGCATGATTTCCGAGACCCACACCCGATACGGGGTGATGCCCTGTTGCCAGGGCAGGTCATGGCGGCCGTGACGGTCGTACCAGTCGAGCACGGCCGCTGAAAATTGCTCGTTTCTCATCGGTTGAACAAACCTTTGAGGGCGTCTTTGAGCTTGGGATTGACCTTGTCGAGCTTCTCTTCAATCTTCTCGCTGAGCTTGTTGCCCGCCATTTTAGCGGCCACCTGGCCCAGGCCGTCCTTGTCCAGGCGGCAGGCCTTGGCACCCAGCTCCAGCGGGCCACGGCAGCGCAGCGGTACTTCGATGCCCTGGAAGTTCGAGCCGACCTGGCAGGCCGGGTCCGGCATGTCGCGCTTGTCGCCTTCGACGATGATGCCCACGCGGTAGTCCATGCCCAGTACGCGCAGGTCCACGTCGCCATTGCCGTTGACGGTCAGGCCGGGGATGCGCACTTTCAGGTCCGGGTTGCTGGCCACGCCATTACGCAAGGTCAGGTTGCCCTTGAGTTCCTGGAACGGAGTGTCCTTGCTGCGCGGTGTGGCGGCCAGGGTCTTGCGGTTGAGCAGGGCAATGCCGGTGCACAGTTGTTGCTCAAGGTTGGCATTGAGCAGCACGCCATTGTTGATGACGAAGCTGGCGGTGCCGTTGAGGCTGTCGATCAGCGCTTTCTGGCTGTTGCCACGCCCGCTCAGGTTGCTGTCGAGGGTGATCTGGCCCTTGACCGGCGGGGTCTGCCCCTGGGCCTGCAGGATGCGCTCGACCGGCACTTGCTTGATTTTGGTCTGTAGCGCCAGCACCGGCACATCCTCCCGTGCATCGAGGCTGCCGCTGGCCTGGAACGTGCCGTTGTAGAGACCGCCGCTCAAGGTGTCGAGCTTGAGCTGGCCACCCTGGCCGGAGGCCTTGAGTGCTGCATTCTCGATGGGCAACTGGCTCAGGGTCAGTTGGCCGAAGGACAGGTCGGCAATCACGTCCAGGCTGCGCAGGCGCGCCAGTGGCAGTAGCTTGTCGGTGCTCCAGGCGCCTTTGGTCGGCGCGTCCGGCAACGGCGTGGTGCCACCGGCGGCCATGGCCCCGGCTTCGCTGCTCTGCACTTCGGCCTTGCGCGCAACGGCGGCGCTGTTGGCGGCCTCGGACTTGGCGGGCAGGTAGTGGTCGGCATTGAACGTGTCGGCCTTCAACTGCACGCGCAGGGCTTGCTTGGCAAAGTCCTCCACCGCCAGGCGCCCGGTGAAGGTGCTGCCATCGACTTTGAGGTTGAGGTCTTCCAGGGCCATGCTCGACGGCGTGCCTTGCAGGCGGCTGACCAGTTCGACCTTGCTCAGGCTCTCTGGGGCCATGGCCGGTAGCGGCTGGCCGACGCTGTCGAGGAACTTGGCCAGGTCAAACTGGGCAATCGACAGGGCGCCGCTGATCTGCGGGGTTTTATCCAGGTCGTTGACCTTCAGTTCGCCCAGTGCCCGCAGTTGGTTGAGCGAGAGCTTGAGGCTGGTCCACTCGGCAATGTTTGCCGACAGGTCCACCAGCAACTGGCCCTGGGTGGCAAACGTCACGGTCTTGCCTTGCAGCGGCTCGCCAGTGGCTTCGCCTGCGATTTTCATGTCTTCGAACTGATAGCGCTTGAGGGCACGATCAAAACGCAGCTCGCCGTTGAGCTCGCTCTTGACCCGCATTACCGGCTGGTTGCTTCCGAAGAACGCGGTGAGCTTGACCGGAATGCTTGCGCCTTCATGCACGGCACCGGTGCTCAACTGAATGCTTTCGGCGCTGAACTGCTTGCCGGTCTGCTCGTCGTTGTACTCGATGCGGGCGTTGTTGACCGTCAGGCTGTCGATGTCCAGGCGGATCGGCTGGGCCGCTTTCTCCGGCGCTGGCGCCGTGGTTGGCGCAGTCGTCGCAGGTGCCTCGGCGGTACCGGTAGCCGCAACGGGCGGTGCCTTGCCGATATCTTCCCAGTTGCCATGGCCTTGCTTGTCGCGGGTCAGGCGCAGGTTCAGGCCCTCGACGCGCACATCGCTCATCTGCACTTCGCGGCGCAGCAGCGGCAGCACGCGTACCGACAGGCCGAGCATCTGCAGGTCGGCAAATGGTTGGGCAGGATTGCTCAGGGTAGCCACGCTGGCTTCATGCAACTCCAGGCCCAGCCAGGGGAACAGGCTCCAGCCGATATCGCCATTGAGCGTCAGCTCGATGTGGGCCTTGTCGCGGGCAATCTGGCGAATCTCGTCTTTATAGTCGTTGGGATCGAAGAGGTGGGTCAGGGCAAAGCCCAGAGCCACAATGATCAGCAACAGCCCGAGAAGTACCAGACCCAGGATTTTGCCGAACGCTTTCATGGGCGAGTCCTTGTGTGTCGATTTTAAAATTTAGCCGCAGAGTATAACGCCGCGAGGTCCACGGCTGTTTACGCATCGTTACATAGTGTCAAACAAAACAGATGAACCGAAAAAGGTAGTGTCAGTTTGGTTTCTCTCGCTGCGCCAGATGCTAATCTTTGCGCGTTCGCCCGCCTTCTGCGACGAAACGTCGCGCTTACAAGGAGCTTCACTCGACAAAACGGCCACGCATTGCGTGCAAAGGCCGAGGAGGAGAGCGCCTGGCGAACACAGACCAATAACTGGGGGAAACACCAATGAACACTAGCACTGCGGCCGGCGTTACTGCTGCGCAGCCTGCGTTCCTGTCCAAGGAGCGCATCATCGCCAAGCCCGGTTTCAACCGCTGGCTGGTTCCGCCGGCCGCCCTTGCCATCCACTTGTGCATCGGCATGGCCTACGGCTTCTCGGTGTTCTGGCTGCCACTGTCCAAGGCGCTGGGTGTGACCGCGCCGGTGGTTTGTGCGCCGGACATGAGCTTTATCGCGCAGATCTTCTCGTCGTCCTGCGACTGGCCGATCTCCATGCTGGGCTGGATCTACACCCTGTTCTTCATCTTCCTGGGCTGCTCGGCAGCGATCTGGGGCGGCTGGCTGGAACACGCGGGGCCGCGCAAGGCGGGTGTGGTCTCGGCACTGTGCTGGTGTGGTGGCCTGCTGATCTCGGCGCTGGGGATTTATACCCACCAGATCTGGCTGATGTGGCTCGGCTCCGGGGTCATCGGCGGTATTGGCCTGGGCCTGGGCTATATCTCGCCGGTCTCGACCCTGATCAAGTGGTTCCCGGACAAGCGCGGCATGGCCACCGGCATGGCGATCATGGGCTTTGGCGGCGGGGCGATGGTCGGTGCGCCGCTGGCGGCAGCGCTGATGGGCCACTTTGCCTCGCCGACCGGCGTGGGCGTGTGGCAGAGCTTTTTGGTAATGGCCGCGATCTACTTCGTGTTCATGATCGGCGGTGCCTTGTCCTACCGCGTGCCACCGACCGGCTGGAAGCCTGAGGGCTGGACCGCGCCGGCGAAAAAAGCCAGCAACGCGATGATCACCCACCGTCACGTGCACGTGAACGTGGCCTGGAAAACCCCGCAATTTCGCCTGGTCTGGCTGGTGCTGTGCCTGAACGTATCGGCCGGTATCGGCATCCTCGGCATGGCGTCGCCGCTGTTGCAGGAAGTGTTTGGCGGCAAGCTGCTGGGCGTGGACGTGCCATTTGGTCAACTGGATGCCGGGCAACTGGCCTCCATCGCCGCCATCGCGGCGGGTTTCACCGGGCTGCTGAGCCTGTTCAACATTGGTGGGCGGTTCTTCTGGGCGTCGTTTTCCGACTACCTGGGCCGTAAGAACACCTACTTCGTGTTCTTCGCCCTGGGCTTTGCCCTGTATGCGCTGATCCCGAACCTCGGCCACCTGGGCAACGTCTCGCTGTTCGTGGCGGCGTTCTGCATCATCCTGTCGATGTACGGCGGCGGCTTCGCGACCGTACCGGCCTACCTGGCGGACCTGTTCGGCACGCAAATGGTCGGCGCGATCCACGGTCGCCTGCTCACCGCCTGGGCGGCGGCCGGCGTGCTGGGCCCGGTGTTGGTGAACTACTTGCGTGAGTATCAGTTGAGCATCGGCGTCGAACGCGCCGCGGCCTATGACATCACCTTGTACATCCTCGCCGGCCTGCTGGTGCTGGGCTTTATCTGCAACCTGCTGGTACGCCCGGTGGCCGACAAGTACTTCATGACCGACGCCGAACTGGCTGCCGAACAGGCCCTGGGCCATGACAAGGGCGCCGATGCCAGCACTTCCCTGGAGTGGAAAGCAGCCTCTGGCACCGTGCCATTGGCCATTGCTGCCTGGCTGGTTGTAGGTATCCCGCTGGCGTGGGGCGTGTGGGTGACCTTGCAGAAGACTGCAGTGCTATTCCACTGATGTAAAAACC
Source organism: Pseudomonas sp. MF09156 (assembly GCF_059862305.1). Classification (NCBI taxonomy): domain Bacteria; kingdom Pseudomonadati; phylum Pseudomonadota; class Gammaproteobacteria; order Pseudomonadales; family Pseudomonadaceae; genus Pseudomonas; species Pseudomonas sp. MF09156. The sequence goes on along the minus strand of NZ_JCBCUR010000003.1, from coordinate 408,412 downwards.
TGTAGGAGCCGGCTTGCCGGCGATGGCGTCAGTGAGGTCGATGCTGATCTTGCGAATGCTTCGCCGGCAAGCCGGCTCCTACAAGGGTTGTTGCGTGCTTGTCGGGGGTTGTATGCACATGTCTATCCCCGACAGGCCGTCAGTCTTATCCCCTTCGATGTTTCTGTTTAGCGCCCGCAGCCCCTATAATGGCCACCTTTTTCGCCCAATGATTTTGCGGAGCTGGTGATGGCCGAACGTAAGGCGTCCGTCGAGCGCGACACTCTGGAAACCCAGATCAAAGCCTCGATCAACCTGGATGGCACCGGAAAGGCCCGATTTGATATCGGTGTCCCTTTTCTTGAGCACATGCTGGATCAAATCGCCCGTCATGGGCTGATCGACCTGGATATCGTCAGCAAGGGCGACCTGCATATCGACGACCACCACACCGTGGAGGATGTCGGCATCACCCTCGGCCAGGCGTTTGCCAAGGCCATCGGCGACAAAAAAGGCATTCGCCGTTACGGCCACGCCTATGTCCCGCTGGATGAGGCGCTGTCGCGTGTGGTCATCGACTTTTCGGGCCGCCCAGGCCTGCAGATGCACGTGCCCTACACCCGCGCCACCGTGGGCGGCTTTGATGTGGACCTGTTCCAGGAGTTCTTCCAGGGCTTCGTCAACCACGCCCTGGTCAGCCTGCACATCGACAACCTGCGCGGCACCAACACCCACCACCAGATCGAAACCGTGTTCAAGGCTTTCGGCCGCGCCCTGCGCATGGCGGTGGAGCTGGATGACCGCATGGCCGGGCAAATGCCGTCGACCAAGGGCGTTCTGTAATGCAGACGGTCGCGGTTATCGACTACGGCATGGGCAACCTGCATTCGGTGGCCAAGGCCCTCGAACACGTCGGCGCCGGCAAGGTGCTGATCACCAGCGATGCGCAGGTGATCCGCGAAGCCGACCGTGTGGTGTTCCCCGGTGTGGGCGCGATTCGCGATTGCATGGCCGAAATCCGCCGCCTGGGCTTTGACAGCCTGGTGCGCGAAGTCAGCCAGGACCGGCCGTTCCTCGGGATCTGCGTGGGCATGCAAGCCTTGCTCGACCGCAGTGAAGAGAACGGCGGCGTCGACTGCATCGGCCTGTTCCCGGGGGATGTGAAGTTCTTCGGCAAGGACCTGCACGAAGACGGCGAACACCTGAAAGTCCCGCACATGGGCTGGAACGAAGTGCGCCGCACCGTCGATCACCCGTTGTGGCACGACATCCCGGACATGGCGCGTTTCTACTTCGTACACAGCTACTACATTGCCGCCGGTAACCCGCGCCAGGTGGTGGGTGGCGGGCACTACGGCGTCGATTTCGCCGCAGCCCTGGCCGAAGGCTCGCGCTTTGCCGTGCAGTTCCACCCGGAGAAAAGCCATACCCATGGCCTGCAGTTGCTGCAGAACTTCGCCAGCTGGGACGGGCGCTGGTAATGGCCAAGAAGATCAAGCCGCCGATCCTCAACCTCACTCCCCAGCAAGAGAGTGAGGCGACCGACAAGATCAAGCGTTTCATGGAAGACCGCTTCGAGCTCCGTCTCGGGTCGTTCGAGGTGGCTGAGATCCTCGAACTGTTCACCACTGAAATTGCTCCGCACTATTACAACAGGGCGATTTTCGATGTGCAGACGCACCTTAAAGAAAGGTTCGAAAGCATCGAAAGCGACTTGTGGGCGCTCGAAAAACCCTGATTTTCCGAGCAATGCTGAATATCGAATAAGGTTTGCCAGATGCTGATTATCCCCGCTATCGATCTCAAGGACGGCGCTTGCGTACGTCTGCGCCAGGGCCGCATGGAAGATTCCACGGTGTTCTCCGATGACCCGGTGAGCATGGCTGCCAAGTGGGTGGAGGGCGGCTGCCGTCGCCTGCATCTGGTGGACTTGAACGGCGCCTTCGAAGGCCAGCCGGTCAATGGCGAAGTGGTGACGGCCATCGCCAAGCGCTACCCGAACCTGCCGATCCAGATCGGTGGCGGTATCCGCTCCCTGGAAACCATCGAGCACTACGTCAAGGCGGGCGTGAGCTACGTGATCATCGGCACCAAGGCCGTGAAAGACCCGGCCTTCGTCGCCGAGGCCTGCCGCGCGTTCCCGGGCAAGGTCATCGTGGGCCTGGACGCCAAGGATGGTTTCGTCGCTACAGACGGCTGGGCGCAAATCAGCACCGTGCAGGTAATCGACCTGGCCAAGCAGTTCGAAGCCGACGGTGTGTCCGCCATCGTTTATACCGACATCGCCAAAGACGGCATGATGCAGGGCTGCAACGTACCGTTTACCGCGGCGCTGGCCGCCGCCACCAAAATCCCGGTGATCGCTTCCGGTGGCATCCACAACCTGGGCGATATCAAGTCGCTGCTGGACGCCAAGGCGCCGGGGATCATTGGCGCCATCACTGGCCGCGCGATCTACGAAGGCACCCTGGACGTCGCCGAAGCCCAGGCTTACTGCGATGCCTACAAAGGCTGAGGACTGACCATGGCGCTGGCCAAACGCATCATCCCTTGCCTGGACGTCGACAACGGTCGGGTGGTCAAGGGCGTCAAGTTCGAGAACATCCGTGACGCCGGCGACCCGGTGGAAATCGCCCGTCGCTACGACGAGCAGGGTGCCGACGAGATTACCTTTCTCGACATCACCGCCAGCGTCGACGGCCGCGACACCACGCTCCATACCGTGGAGCGCATGGCCAGCCAGGTGTTTATCCCGCTGACCGTGGGCGGTGGTGTGCGCACCGTGCAAGACATCCGCAACCTGCTTAACGCGGGTGCAGACAAGGTTTCGATCAACACTGCGGCGGTGTTCAACCCGGAGTTTGTCGGCGAGGCCGCGCAGCATTTCGGTTCACAATGCATCGTCGTCGCCATCGACGCCAAGAAAGTCTCAGGCCCCGGTGAAACCCCGCGTTGGGAGATCTTCACCCACGGCGGGCGCAAGCCTACCGGCCTGGATGCGGTGGAGTGGGCGATGAAGATGGAAGGCCTGGGCGCCGGTGAAATTTTGCTGACCAGCATGGACCAGGACGGCATGAAAAATGGCTTCGACCTGGGCGTGACCCGCGCCATCAGCGATGCGCTGGGTATTCCAGTGATTGCGTCCGGTGGGGTGGGCAACCTGCAACACCTGGCCGACGGCGTTATCGAAGGCCACGCCAGTGCGGTGTTGGCGGCGAGCATTTTCCACTTTGGCGAATACACCGTTCCCGAGGCCAAGGCCTACATGGCTGCACGCGGCATCGTCGTACGCTAAACGCCACTGGACACCATGACAGGCTCGCGGCACTCTGGGGCCTGCCATGGATTCCGGTAACCCTACATGTTCAAAGACCTGCTGCTTGCCCTCGCCAGTTCTTCCATTCTGTTGGCGGGCTCGGCCAACGCCGCCGAGCCTTCCGGCACCTCCCTGGTGCTGCTGACGGAAAACTTTCCGCCTTACAACATGGCGAAAAACGGCAAGAATTTTGCCAAGGACGAGAACATCGAAGGCATTGCGGTGGACATTGTCCGCGAGACCTTCAAGCAGGCCGGCATTTCCTACAACCTCACGTTGCGCTTCCCCTGGGAGCGGATCTATAAACTCGCCCTGGAACAGCCAGGCTACGGCGTATTCGTGATGGCGCGCCTGCCGGACCGCGAAGCGTTGTTCAAGTGGGTCGGCCCCATCGGCCCGGATGACTGGGTGCTGCTGGCCAGGGCCGACAGCAGCATCCAACTGACCGACCTTGAGCACGCCCGCACCTACAAGATCGGTGCCTATAAAGGCGATGCCATTGCCCAGACCCTGGAAAAACGCGGGCTCAAGCCGATTATCGTGCTGCGCGACCAGGACAATGCGCAAAAGCTCATGGAGGGGCAGATCGACCTCTGGGCCACCGGCGACCCCGCCGGGCGGTATCTGGCGCGCCAGGTCGGTGTTTCCGGGCTCAAGACGGTGCTGCGCTTCAACAGCGCCCAGCTGTATCTGGCACTGAACAAGGACGTGCCGGATGAGGTGGTGGCCAAACTGCAGGCGGCGCTGGACCAGCTACGTAAGGAAGGCGTGGTCGATCAGATCATGGCGCGCTATCTCTAGCGGTTCATGAGGCAGGCGCTGGCAACGGCTTGCAAGTGACCGCGCATTCACGGGCCGGTGGGTATTCGCTCCAATACACACTGTCACCGTCGGTGTAGCTGATGCTAGTTGACACTTGCGTACCGTTTTCCCGCAGCAGCTTGTAATTGCTTTGCACCAGATAGACGGCTACCGCCTTGTGCGCGGGAACTGTGGCGTTGACTTCAAAAGTGGTCGAGCTGGTCCACCCTTCGGAGGACGTTTGCGTGTGCGTGAGGCTGCCGCTGAGTTTTGCCGAGACCTTGCCCGAAGCGCCCCACACGTTGAAACCCCATTCAGTGCCAATTTCGATGGCCGTGGTGTCGGTCAGTGTCTTGAGGCTACTGCCGTTCTGCCCTCGCGTAGCGGTCCATTTGAAGGTCTGGTTCAGCGAGCTGTTGTTATGACCAAACCCGACCAATATGTATTTGTCCGATCGTTCCAGTCGGTAAGTGGGGGACGTACGCAGTTGTTGGAGGGGCGACAGATTGGGGTCCGTGACGGTAAACCAGGCCAGTTTTGCGATATAGGTCACTTCGGCCTTTTCGAAAGGCGAAGGCTGTCTCTCGCTTGCAAGTGCTGGCGCCGGAGGCGGGGCCTTGGCCTGCAGGGGGATCTGCATGCGCAATGAATAAGCTGCAATGTGTACCGAGGGTTTGGTATAGCTGGCGACTCCGACAAAGGTTCCTGCCGACAGGTACACCTCGCCTGCCGCCGCCCCTGGAGGGCTGATGCCCCAGGCGCTGAAGTCCAGCCGGGCGGGGCTGCGCTTGTTGTTCCAGATCGGGTCGCTGATGTATGAGGCAATCACCAGATCCGCTCGAACGCACCGGATCGTGTTGAGTGAGGGCTTTTCGTAGCCGTCAGTGGCCACCAGTCCCATTGCTACATAGCCGGTGGGTGGAAGCGGGCGCCAGATGGCCCCGTTCGAATGGGCACTGGAGCCTTTGTCATCCCACACTTTTTCGAACTCGATGGGTGGCATGAGTGCGTTGCCTTTACTGCGCTCTTCTTCGGTTAGTGCAGGGGCCTCCGATACCACAGCGACCGTGGCTTTATGGTTGATACCGTCGTGTCCGGCAATCGCATGGTCGCCGAGCGGAAAATAGTCGGTGAGGAAGTCGGCGGACGGTACCGGGCGCCAAAAACTGACGGGTGCTGCGTTGGGTGAACCCTTGTTGTCCCAGAGTCGACTGAACTCCGTTGTGAAATTAATGAGCAGATTGCCAAATTTTATCGATTCCATTCGTGGGGCTCCGGTTGTTAGCGAGGCTTTATGAAGTCAACCCGTAGGGTTGAGGGTTGGTCGGCCTGATCACAGGCATAGGTGCAGACTTTGACAGGCTTGTTATTTACAAAAAGGATCTTGGTGAGGTGGTCCTCTGGCCCGCTGACCGCGTCATCGAGTGGGCGAAACAGAGCGATGGGTTCTGGGCGGTTTGCGGGCCAATAGGGTCGTTGATATAGGCGTTGCGGGCGTCGATAGGCGCGCTGTCAGGGCCAGAATGTCAGCGCCATCGGCGGGCGCGGCCTCAGCCAGTTTCAAGGGCGTGATCCCATCGTCAATCAGGCTTGCCAGCGAGGTGTGCAGCTCGACGATGGCCAGGTCCACCCCTTGGCTGCTGCTCCACTTGAGGGTTTTGAGTGGATAAGCCTTGATGGTTTCCAGGGTGTCGTCGAAATAGTTGAAGTTGACGCTGCCCTTGATCGGCAGATCCTCATGCACCAGACCGCCGAGACGATGCAGACAATGGCTGCTGGTCACCACATAGGCCGGACCGGATTTTCCGTGCGCATTGCGCGTATCCAGCAGGCTGGCGGTACACAGGGCCTGGCTTTGGTGCTGTTGCCGGTTATTGTGCAGAAGCCTGGGCGCAGCGATGAGGGCTGTGTAAAGGGTGCTGGGCAACAGCCCAGAGAGAAGGTGTCGAGAGGGGGTCATGATCATCCTGATAGTTGAGTGTTGTCCGCTCACTATTCAGGTGTTCACGTGCGGCGGTGCGGTAGCTATCTAGCGGTAGATGCCATTTTTGCCGTGGCCACTCATGGCCTGGTTGCTGCGCACACTGATCATCAGCTTGATATCAATCCACTCGACGCCCTGGGCCTTGAGCTTGGGCAGCTCGCGCTCCAGCACCGCCAGGGTCTGTGGGTATGGGTGGCCGATCATCACTGCCGAACCCTGTTTGTGCGCCAGCTTGATAGCCGTCTGCAACTGCGTGGTGATGGCCGCTTCGGTGCGTTCGTCATCCAGAAATACATCCCGCGAGACGTGGGCCAGGTTGATCTTCTGTGCCTCGGCGGCGGCCACGGTCTTGGCGCTGGTGCGGCTGTCGACGAAAAACTTGTGCCGGCGCTGCAACTCGCCCATCAACCACGCCATGGCGCCAGGCTCAGCGGTCATGCGGCTGCCCATATGGTTGTTGATGCCGGCGGTGTAGGGCACGGCCTTGAACGCTGCATCCAGGCGCTTGCCCAGTTCTTCGACAGGCAGCTCGGGGTGCCAGGCGAACGGGCCGGTGGCCGGGTCCATGGGCATGTGCAGGATCACGATCTTGCCGGCGCGATGGGCTTCGCGGGCGAACTCGGCGGCGTGCGGGGTATCGGGCATGATCGCCGCCGTCACCGGGCCGGGCAGGGCCAGCACGCGACGATCCCTGGGCAGGTTTTGCCCAAGGTCGTCGATGATCAGGGTCAGGTAGGCTTTGTGGGGCTGGTCGGCAGGAGTCGCTTGGGCGACTCCTGCCAGGCTGCACAACAGAGCGAGGATGAGCGCAAAACGCATATCAACGGCTGCGCGTAATGCTCAGGCCCTTGAGCAGGCTCAACGCCTGGGCCAGTTGGTAGTCGTCGTCCTGTGGCATCGGCTTGGCTTTCGGTCCGCTGCCGCTTGGCTGGTCGGCGCCGCCGTTGCCATTGCCCAGGTGACCTTGCAGGTCGGCTTCCTTGAAGTATTCGTTGTCGCTCTCGTTGGTGATCTTGGCCCGACGCACCTCGATATCCGGCACGATGCCCTGGGCCTGGATCGAACGACCATTAGGCGTGTAGTACAGCGCCGTGGTGATCTTCAGCGCACGCTCGTTGTTCAGCGGCAGCACGGTTTGCACCGAGCCCTTGCCGAAGCTGGTGGTGCCCATCAGTACACCGCGTTTCTGGTCTTGCAGGGCGCCGGCGACGATTTCCGAGGCCGAGGCGCTGCCGCCGTTGATCAGCACCGCCAGCGGGACGTTTTCGCTGAGGTCCTTGCCGGTGGCCGAGAAGCGCAGTTCGGAGTTGGCGATGCGGCCCTTGGTGTAGACGATCAAGCCTTTGGTGATGAAGTGGTCGACCACTTCCACTGCCGATTGCAGCACGCCGCCGGGGTTGTTGCGCAGGTCCAGGACAATGCCGTTGAGCTTCTTGCCGTTGTCCTTGCGCAGCTTGGCCAGGGCCTTGGCCACTTCGTCGCCGGTCTTGACCTGGAACTGGGTGATGCGGATGTAGCCGTAACCCGATTCCAGCAACTGGCTCTTCACGCTCTTGACCACGATGGTGGCGCGGGTCAGGGTCACGTCAAACGGGCTGCCGCCGTCACGCACCAGGGTCAGGGTGATTTTCTGGCCGACCTTGCCGCGCATCTTGTCGACGGCTTCGGTCATGGTCTGGCCACGGGTCGGCTGGCCATTGATCTTGACGATCAGGTCGCCGGCCTGGATGCCGGCCTTGGACGCCGGGGTGTCATCGATTGGCGATACCACCTTGATGATGCCGTCCTCGGCGCCGACCTCGATGCCCAGGCCACCGAATTCGCCGCTGGTGCTTTCCTGCAGCTCGGCGAAATCTTCCGGGCCCAGGTAGGCAGAGTGCGGGTCGAGGTTGCTGAGCATGCCTTTGATGGCATTTTCCAGCAGGGTCTTGTCGTCCACAGGTTCGACATAGGCTGCCTTGATCCGGTCCATGACCTCGGCAAAGGTGCGCAATTCGTCCAGCGGCAGCGGTGCCTTGGTGGTCGCTGCCGTGGCTGACGGGGCGGTCTGGTCGGCGAATGCCATAGGCGCGCCGATCACCAGGGCGATCGTCAGGGCCAGCGAAGTGAGGCGGGACAAATGCAGCATGTCGAACGAACTCCTAATGTAGGTGCGGCCTATCCTTGGGCGCGACACCATTGTGCAGGGTCGCTCGGGCGGCCCTGCTGACGAATAGCGAAGTACAGCGCCGGGGTGTCCTGGCCGCCACTGTTACCGACAGTGGAGATGGATTCACCGGCTTTTACAACATCACCTGCGGCCTTGAGTAACGTCTGATTGTGGCCGTAAAGGCTCAAATAGCCATTGCCGTGGTCAAGAATCACCAGCAAACCGGCGCCGCGCAGCCAATCGGCGAACACCACGCGCCCGCCGTGCACGGCATGCACCTGGCTGCCCGCAGAGGCGCTGATCATCACGCCATCCCACTTGGTGCGGGTGTCATCGCCACGGGTTTCACCAAAGCGTGCCAGTAGTCGACCATCAACTGGCCATGGAAGTTTGCCTCGGGCAGTAGCAAAAGGCCCGCCAAACGATTCACCGGCGCTGGAAACCAGTGGGCCGGGGGCTGCACGCGCCGGTTTACGCGGGGCGTCGCTGGCGAGCGCCTCGGCTTCACGCTGGCGCTGTTTTTCTGCTTCCTGCTGGGCGATCAGCGCTTTCTGCCGCGCTTGTTCGGCTTCGCGGGCCTGGCGTGCCAGGGTTTCCTCGATGGTTTTCAGTACTTTGGCCAGGTCGGCCTGGTCCTGCTGGCGCGCCTGCAATTTGGCATCACGGGCTTTTACGTCACTGTTGAGCTTGGCCAGGGCCTGCTGGCGCTCCTTGCGCACCTTGTCCAGCTCGTCGCGCTGGGTGTCGAGGCTGCTTTTCTGGGCCAGTAACTGGCTTTGCTGATCGGCGATTTCCCTCTCGACGTTGGCCAACTGGCGCAGGGTCTCGTTGAAGCTCTTGAGTTGCTCCAGGCGCGCGGTGCTCAGGTAGTCGTAGTAGGTCAGGGTGCGGGCGAATTTTTCCGGGTTCTGCTGGTTGAGCAGCAGCTTGAGGTACTCCTGGCGGCCGTTCTGGTAGGCGGCACGGGCCTGGATTGCGATCAGGCGTTGCTGTTCAACGCGCGCGCTCTGGAGTTTTTTTTTCTCACCGTCGAGTCGCTCCAGTTCCGACTCGCTCTTCTTTAGTTCTTTTTGCAGCTCCTGGACCTGCTTCTCCAGCTTGCCCATTTCGGTTTCCGTGCCGCGCAGGTCTTTCTGCACCCCGGATTTTTCTTCCTGGAGCTTGCCGAGCAGTTTCTTCAGCTCGGTAATGTCCTGACGCGTAGCGTCCAACTGTTGTTGGGTTTGCGCACGCTCGTCGGCCAAGGCCGGTTGGAGCACGCAGACAAGAGCAAGGGTAATCAAGGCGCGAAGCATAGAGGCGGGCGACACCAGGGAAAGGGACGGCCTAGTATGCCCGCCCCACGCTGCAAAAAAAACGCCCAATGGGTAAGTTAGCTGCCATACGGCAGGGTATGGCTAAACGCCACCCTCAAAAACACCTCTAACTCACTGTAGGAGCTGGCTTGCCAGCGATGGGGGCCTTGAACCTTGTGGTGATCAATCAGGCGCCATCGCCGGCAAGCCGGCTCCTACAGGGTGTTTTGGTTTAGACCAGAATCGAGGTGCCGGTCATTTCGGCAGGCTTCTTGAGCCCCATCAGCATGAGCATGGTCGGCGCCACGTCTGCCAGCACGCCGCCTTCGCGCACTTTGAAGTCGCGCTTGCCGACATATATGAACGGCACCGGCTCGGTGGTGTGGGCGGTGTGGGCCTGGCCGGTGGACTCGTCGGACATCTGCTCGCAGTTGCCGTGGTCGGCGGTGATCAGTGCTTCGCCGCCGACCTTTTCCAGGGCGTCGACGATCCGGCCTACGCACAGGTCCAGGCATTCCACGGCCTTGACCGCGGCTTGCAGGTTGCCACTGTGGCCGACCATGTCGCCGTTGGCGTAGTTGACCACGATCACGTCATAACGCTGGTGTTCGATGGCGTCGACGATCTTGTCGGTAACTTCCGGTGCGCTCATTTCCGGTTGCAGGTCGTAGGTGGCGACTTTCGGCGACGGGATCAGGATGCGCTCTTCGCCGGGGAACGGTTCTTCACGCCCGCCGGAGAAGAAGAAGGTGACGTGGGCGTATTTCTCGGTTTCGGCGATACGCAGTTGGGTCTTGCCGTTTTTCGCCAGGTAATCACCCAGCACGTTTTCCAGGCTGCCCGGGGCGAAGGCCGATGGGGCCGGGATGTTGGCGGCGTATTGGGTCAGCATCACGAACTCGACTTTCGGCTGGCGCGCGCGCTCGAAGTCTTTGAAACCCTCATCGACGAACACATGGCTCAGTTCGCGGGCACGGTCGGCGCGAAAGTTCATGAACACCACGGCGTCGCCATCTTCGACCTTCACCGGCTCGCCGATGGTGGTGGCCTTGACGAACTCATCGCTCTCGCCACGGGCGTAGGCGGCTTCCAGGCCTTGCTGGGCGGTGGCTGCGTTGAATTCGGCGTTGCCGTCGACGATCAGGTTGTAGGCCTGGGACACACGGTCCCAGCGGTTGTCGCGGTCCATGGCAAAGTAGCGGCCAACCAGGCTGGCGATGCGGCCCTTGCCGAGGGCGGCGAAGGTCGCGTCCAGCAGTTCGATAGACGATTGCGCGCTTTTGGGCGGGGTGTCGCGGCCATCAAGGAAGGCGTGCAGGTAGATCTTCTCGGCGCCACGCTTGTAGGCCAGTTCGGCCATGGCCACCAGGTGGTCCTGGTGGCTGTGCACGCCACCGTCGGACAGCAGGCCCATGAAATGCACGGCCTTGCCGGCGGCGACGGCTTTATCCACCGCGGCGCAGATGGTCGGGTTCTCGAAGAACTCGCCATCGCGGATGGCTTTGGTCACGCGGGTGAAGTCCTGATATACCACTCGTCCGGCGCCCAGGTTCATATGGCCGACTTCAGAGTTGCCCATCTGGCCGTCCGGCAGGCCGACGTCCATGCCCGATCCGGAGATCAGGCCATTGGGTACGCTGGCGCACAGGCGGTCCAGTACGGGCTTGTTCGCCGCGAATACGGCGTTGTCGTGGTGGTTTTCACTGTGACCGAAGCCATCGAGAATCATCAGGACCAAAGGTTTAGGCGTGGTAGTCATAGATCCTCTCGCGGCGGTATTAAAGGAAGGCGATTGAAAAGGGAGTGGCAGTTTAAAGCGAAGTTCCGATGCCGTCACCGCTTTACGGGGGTTGGCCCCCCATGGCGGCTGTGTATACTTACCGCCATTTTAACGCCCTGGAACCTCCTTGATGGTTGATCACCTGATTGCATTTGCTACCTCTCACTATCTGCTGGTCGGTGCCTTCGTTGTACTGCTGGCGCTGCTGATTGCTCATGAAGTGAGCCGTGGCGGCCGTAGCCTCAGCACCGCCGAGCTGACCGCGCTGGTCAACAAGGACCAGGCCGTTGTCGTCGACATCCGTCCGGCCAAGGACTTTGCCGCCGGCCATATCGTTGGCGCGCTGAATATCCCCCAGGACAAGCTGATCGCCCGCATCGCCGAGCTGGAAAAGCACAAGGCCAAGACCATTATCCTGGTCGACGCCCAGGGCCAGCACTCCGGTGGCCATGCCCGCGAAATGATGAAGAGCGGTTTCACCGCCGCCAAGCTGTCGGGTGGTATCTCCAGCTGGCGCGCCGATAACCTGCCGTTGGTGAAGTGATATGAGCCAGGTTGTCGTTTATTCCAGCGATTATTGCCCCTATTGCATGCGAGCCAAGCAGTTGCTCCAGAGCAAACAGGTTGCCTTCGAAGAGATCAAGGTCGATGGCAAGCCTGCGGTGCGTGCCGAGATGACCCAGAAGGCGGGGCGCACCTCTGTGCCGCAAATCTGGATCGGTACCAAGCATATCGGTGGATGCGACGACCTGTTCGCCCTGGAGCGCGCCGGTAAACTCGACGCGCTGCTTCACGTCTGACTCCAAAAACCTAAAAGACCCCAAGATCAAGAAGGATCTGCGAGATGACTGACCAACCGAACATCGAAGCGGCAGCAGAAGAGGCTCAAGGCCCACAATTTTCCCTGCAGCGTATCTACGTGCGTGACCTGTCGTTCGAAGCGCCGAAAAGCCCGGCGATCTTCCGCCAGGAGTGGACCCCAAGCGTCGGCCTGGATCTGAACACCCGTCAGAAGCAGCTCGAAGGCGACTTCCACGAAGTGGTACTGACCCTGTCGGTCACCGTGAAGAACGGTGAAGAAGTGGCATTCATCGCTGAAGTGCAACAGGCCGGTATCTTCCTGATCCAGGGCCTGGACGATGCGTCCATGAGCCACACCCTGGGCGCGTTCTGCCCGAACATCCTGTTCCCGTATGCCCGCGAGACCCTGGACAGCCTGGTTACCCGTGGTTCGTTCCCGGCCCTGATGCTGGCCCCGGTGAACTTCGATGCCCTGTATGCGCAAGAGCTGCAGCGCATGCAACAGGAAGGCGCACCGACGGTTCAGTAAGCTGAACCCGACGCCGCTCTAAATGTGGGAGCGGGCGTGTGTGGGAGCTGGCTTGCCAGCGATAGCATCACCTCTGTGTGACTGACACACCGAGGTGCCTGCATCGCGGGCAAGCCCGGCTCCCACACACGCCCGCTCCCACATTTGTTTAGGCGGGTTATTTGAAACCGAGCTGGCGCCAGCCTTCGTAGACGGCGACGGCCACGGTGTTGGACAGGTTCAGGCTGCGGCAGCCCTCGCGCATCGGCAGGCGCAGGCGCTGGCCGTCGGGCAGGGCGTCGAGCACGTCTGCCGGCAGGCCACGGCTTTCGGGGCCGAACAGGAAGGCATCGCCCTCGGCAAAGCTGGCATCGTGAAACGGCCGCGAGCCCTTGGTGGTGAACGCAAACAGGCGCGGCTGCCCCAGGCTCTCCAGGCAACTGGCGAGGTCGGCGTGACGCTGCAGGGTGGCGTACTCGTGATAGTCCAGGCCCGCGCGGCGCAGGCGCTTGTCGTCCATCTCGAAGCCCAGCGGCTCGATCAAATGCAGGTGGCAGCCACTGTTGGCGCACAGCCTGATAACGTTGCCGGTATTCGGCGGAATTTCTGGTTGAAAAAGGATGACGTGAAACATGCACGGCTCCGAAGATAAAGATGCAGCGCATTCTACCCCTGAAGACGACCCCAGGCCGCAGCTATTGCCCCGCGTCCTGGGTTCGCTGGCGATTGTCGGGCTGATGGTGGGCTTGATGATCGGTCGCCTGACCACCTCGGACCCAACCGCCTTGCTGCAGGTAGAGCCTGGCAGCGATGGCCTGGTGGTGTGGTTCAACAGCGAGCCGAAGCTGCACGGCGAGCATATCGACGGCACCGTGGCGCTGCTGTTCGACGCCCAGGGCCAGGCCCAGGCGGGGCAATTGAAGGTCAATGACAAGGATGTGAACTGGCGCGTGCGCAAGACCGATGGCGGCTTGCTGTTGAACCTGGTGGCGGCACGGCCGCTGCGCGGGGAATGGTCGGGCAAGGCGGTCGATGACCGCTGGCGACTGGAGATCCATCTCCTGGAGCAATAAAAGAGGGAGTTCCCGGCCTGCCTGTACCAGGGCTCCCAAAACGGTTTGACGCTCGAATTAAAGAGGGGATTCTCGGCCTGCCTGTACCAAGGTCCCCGAAACTGGGTAGTACCAGGGTTATTGCAGGGGGCGTGCCAGAGTGGCGAGATTGTCTGGGAAATATATTTTATAAAGCGCAAAGCCCCGGATTACGGGGCTTTGGCGTTTTCAGGGTTCAGAGTTTTTTGAAAGCGGCCTGGAGTTCGTGCGCGATAGCGGTTCATGGTGCGTTGAAGCGGTGCATGGTTTTTTGCGATTGCACAAAACAATGTAGGAGCTGGCTTGCCAGCGATAGCATCACCGCGGTCTCACTGAAAAACCGAGGTGCATGCATCGCTGGCAAGCCAGCTCCTACAAAGGAAAGCTGTGTTCAGCCCTCTTCGCCCTCATCATCATCCCCACCATCGACCTTCATCCCCAACTCCTTGATCTTGCGGGTCAAGGTGTTGCGGCCCCAGCCCAGCAGCACGGCGGCATCACGACGCCGGCCGGCGGTGTGCTTGAGGGCGGTTTCGATCATGATCCGCTCAAAGGTCGGCACGGCGCTGTCCAGCAGGCTCGACTGGCCACGGGCCAGGGCCTGGTCGGCCCACTGGCGCAGGGCCTGTTCCCAGTTGGTCACCGGCGCCGAATCCTGCGGCAGGTTCAACAACTCCGGCGGCAGGTCGCTGATATGCACCTCGCGCCCGGACGCCATCACCGTGATCCAGCGGCAGGTGTTCTCCAGCTGGCGCACGTTGCCCGGCCACGGCAGGTTCTTCAGGTACTCCTCGGTTTCCGTCTTCAACAGCTTGGGCTCTACCGCCAGCTCCTGGGCGGCGCGGCTGAGGAAGTGGCGGGCCAGGGTCGGGATATCTTCGCGACGGTCCGACATGCGCGGGATGTGGATGCGGATCACATTCAGGCGATGGAACAAATCCTCGCGAAACTTGCCAGCGTGCACCAGGGTTTCCAGGTTCTGGTGGGTCGCGGCGATGATCCGTACGTCGACCTTGACCGGCGTATGACCGCCGACACGATAGAACTCCCCATCGGCCAACACTCGCAGCAGCCGAGTCTGGGTGTCGGCGGGCATATCGCCGATTTCATCGAGAAACAGCGTGCCGCCGTCCGCCTGTTCAAAGCGCCCGCGACGCAGGTTGGCCGCGCCGGTGAACGCGCCTTTTTCATGGCCGAACAGCTCGGACTCCATCAAGTCCTTGGGGATCGCCGCCATGTTCAACGCGATGAACGGCGAGGCCGCCCGCGGGCTGTGACGGTGCAGGGCATGGGCCACCAGCTCTTTACCGGTCCCGGACTCACCGTTGATCAGCACGGTGATGTTGGAGTGGCTCAGGCGCCCGATGGCGCGAAACACTTCCTGCATCGCCGGTGCTTCACCGATGATTTCTGGGGTGCGGGTCAGGGTCGGTTCCACGGCCTGGCCTTGCTGTTCCTGGGCGTGCTGGTTGGCGCGCTTGACCAGCGCCACCGCCTCATCAACGTCGAACGGCTTGGGCAGGTACTCGAAGGCGCCGCCCTGATACGACGCGACAGCGCTGTCCAGGTCCGAGTGCGCGGTCATGATAATCACCGGCAAGCGCGGGTGCTGCTCGCGGATCCGCGCCAGCAAGTCCAGGCCGCTGGCGCCGGGCATGCGAATATCAGAGATGATCACGTCGGGCTGCTGGCGCGCCAGGCGGCTCATCACCCCGTCGGCGCTGTCGAAGCTTTGGGTGGTCATGCCTTCCTGTTGCAAGGCTTTCTCCAGGACCCAGCGGATGGAACGGTCGTCATCGACGATCCAGACAGTTTCACTACGGCTCATGTCGATGGGGCTCCTTGTTCCAGTGGCAGAAAGATCGAAAAGGTCGTGTGGCCGGGATGGCTTTCACATTCGATCAGGCCCTGGTGCTGGCTGATGATGTTCTGGGTAATGGCCAGGCCCAGCCCGGTACCGTCCGGGCGACCGCTGACCATTGGGAAGAAAATGGTTTCTTGCAGTTCGGCCGGGATGCCCGGGCCGTTGTCGATGATCTCGACCTTGGTCACCAGGCGATGGCGCACATGGCCGATGGTGAACTGGCGCAAGGCGCGGGTACGCAGGCTGATGCGGCCCAGGCGCAGCTCGTTCTGGCTGCTGATGGCCTGCATGGCGTTACGTACGATATTGAGCACCGCCTGGATCATCTGCTCGCGGTCGATCAACACGTCGGGAATGCTTGGGTCGTAGTCGCGCACCAGGGTGATGCAGCCCTGGCTTTCGGCCTCCACCAACTGGCAGACGCGCTCCAGCACTTCATGCACATTGGTCATCGCCAGCGACGGCAGCTTGTTGGAGCCGAGCATGCGGTCCACCAGGTTGCGCAGGCGGTCCGCCTCTTCGATGATGACGTTGGTGTAGTCCTTGAGGTTTTCATCCGGCAACTCGCGGGCCAGCAGCTGCGCGGCGCCGCGAATCCCGCCCAGCGGGTTCTTGATCTCATGGGCCAGGCCACGCACCAGCATCTTGCTGGTTTCCTGTTTGGATAGCTGGGCCTCTTCCTTGGTGATGCGCAGCAGGCGATCACGGGGATGCACCTCCAGCAGCAGCAAGGTGGCGCCGTGGCTCAGGATCGGCGTTACCGCGTAGTCGACGGTCAGGGTCTGGCCGGTGAGGGCCGTGAGCATCGCTTCACGCTTGGTGAACGGGTGGGCCTGCTCCACGGCCTGGCGCAAGGAACTCAAGGCCTCGGCGGACTCGGTGAACAGCTCGCTGATAAATTGCCCATGGCTGCGCTGGCCGCTGATGGCCAGGAGCATCTCCGCCGCGGGGTTCATGTACTCAAGGCGCAGTTCGTCATTGAGCAGGATGGTCGCGGTGGTCAGGTTGTCGAGTAGCAAGCGGTGCAGTGCGTCGCTGATGGTCATTAGGACCTCTTTTGGAGCAAGGCGTGGGCTTGAGGCACACGCTGATACCAGGAAAATGCAAAAACCAAACCAAGGCTCCGAAAAGAAGCGTAAAAGCCCTGAAATGGGGGCTTGAGGCGCGAAACTATGGCGCTCTGCCAGCCTGCTCGGGAGATTTCGACCCAAAATGGGTTGGCTGGTGGGCATGGGTGCAACCTATCGCACCAATATAGTGCGAATCCCCACATTCTGTTCAGCGATCAAATATTTCCTGGAAGCACCCCATCAAACTGTAGGAGCTGGCTTGCCTGCGATAGCGGTGGTTCAGTCAGTCGTGATGCGACAGATACACCGCCATCGCAGGCAAGCCAGCTCCTACAGTTTTGATGGGGGTTGCAAAGGTGGATAGTCATTGTTTCAGGCAAAAAAAAGACCTCCCGAAGGAGGCCTTTTTGTCACGCCACTAAGCGGCGCTACCGGATCAGCAGCTGTAGTACAGCTCGTATTCCAGTGGGTGTACGAAGGTGCGGACCTTGATTTCTTCTTCGCTTTTCAGGGCGATGTAGGCATCGATAAAGTCGTCGCTGAACACGCCGCCTTTGGTCAGGAACGCACGGCCCTTGTCCAGCTCTTCCAGGGCTTCTTTCAGGCTGCCGCACACTTGTGGGATCTCTTTGGCCTCTTCAGGCGGCAGGTCGTACAAGTTCTTGTCGGCGGCGTCGCCTGGGTGGATCTTGTTCTGGATGCCGTCCAGGCCAGCCATCAGCAGGGCAGCGAAGCCCAGGTACGGGTTGGCTGCTGGATCCGGGAAGCGTGCTTCGATACGGCGAGCGCGAGGGCTGGACACGTAAGGAATACGGATCGAAGCGGAACGGTTGCGCGCCGAGTAGGCCAGCATCACTGGCGCTTCGAAACCTGGGACCAGACGCTTGTAGGAGTTGGTCGACGGGTTGGTGAAGCCGTTCAGGGCCTTACCGTGCTTGATGATACCGCCGATGAAGTACAGGGCAGTGTCGGACAGGCCGGCATAACCTTCGCCAGCGAAGGTGTTCTTGCCATCTTTGGCGATGGACAGGTGAACGTGCATACCCGAACCGTTATCGCCGTACAGAGGCTTAGGCATGAAGGTAGCGGTACGGCCGTAGGCCACAGCCACGTTGTGTACGCAGTACTTGAGGGTCTGTACTTCGTCAGCCTTGGCCACCAGGGTGTTGAACTTCACACCGATTTCGTTCTGGCCGGCAGTCGCCACTTCGTGGTGGTGAACTTCGATGACCAGGCCCATGTCTTCCATGGCGTTGCACATGGAGGTACGGATTTCGTGGTCGTGGTCGAACGGTGGAACCGGGAAGTAGCCGCCTTTGACGCCTGGACGGTGGCCATGGTTGCCGCCTTCCACGTCCTGGTCGGACATCCACGAACCTTGGTCGGAGAAGATTTTGAACATGGAACCGGAGATGTCGGACTTGAACTTCACTTGGTCAAAGATGAAGAACTCAGGCTCCGGGCCCACGAATACGGTGTCACCGATACCGGTGGACTTGAGGTATTCCTCGGCACGCTTGGCGATCGCACGTGGGTCGCGGTCGTAGCCCTGCATGGTCGAAGGCTCGATCACGTCGCAGACGATGATCAGCGTCGGCTCTTCGGTGAACGGGTCGAGTACGGCGGTGGAGTCGTCCGGCATCAGGATCATGTCGGAGGCTTCGATGCCTTTCCAGCCAGCGATGGAGGAGCCGTCGAACATTTTGCCTTCTTCGAAGAAGGCGTCATCCAGCGCGTCGCGAGCCGGCATGGTCACGTGGTGCTGAGTGCCTTTGGTGTCCGTGAAGCGCAGATCAATCCATTTAACGTCATGATCTTTGATGAGTTGAACCGACTTCGACATAGTGTCCTCCGGGTGGCTTCGGGCTTGGGTAGTGGAGTAGCCCTTAGAATGTGGGTGATGCCGGCGCGGATAGTCCGCCATGGCAACCTGCCTCACAAGAGAGCAAATTGCATGCCAGTGCCCCGACATGGGTTTTTTGGCTCAAAATGGCCCCTATAAAGGTGCAAATCGTCAAAACGGCAAAAATCGCGCACTGCAATGTAGCGCAAACAGTCTTAAATGCACCTCTTTGGTGCGCTGCATGCCGTTTGTATATTAACTGGTTAAACCTTGAGCGATTTCCGCTATAATCCGCGCCCCCCTTTTTCGGCTGGCCCTGCGCGCGCTGTTTCCATGAAATTAATCGTTAAAGTCTTCCCCGAGATCACCATCAAGAGCCGACCGGTACGGATGCGTTTCATCCGTCAATTGGCCAAGAACATCCGCGCTGTGCTCCGTGACCTGGACCCGGCCGTGGTGGTGAACGGTGTGTGGGACAATCTCGAGCTGGAAACCCGCGTCAGCGACCCTAAAGCCTTGAAAGATATGACCGAGCGCCTGAGCTGCATGCCGGGCATCGCGCATTTCCTGCAGGTTGACGAGTACCCGCTGGGCGACTTCGACGACATCACTGAAAAATGCAAACTGCACTTTGGCAACAGCCTTGCGGGCAAGATTTTTTCGGTGCGTTGCAAGCGCGCGGGCAAGCACCCGTTCAGCTCCATGGACGTCGAGAAATACGTCGGCAGCAAGCTGCGTCGTGAGTGCGGCGCGGCTGGAATCTCGCTGAAAGAGCCGCAAATCGAAGTGCGCATCGAAATTCGCGACCAACGGTTGTTTGTGATCCACAGCCAGCACAACAGCATCGGCGGCTACCCGCTGGGCGCGCTGGAGCAGACTCTGGTGCTGATGTCCGGCGGTTTCGACTCCACCGTGGCGGCCTACCAGATCATGCGCCGCGGCCTGATGAGCCACTTCTGCTTCTTTAACCTGGGCGGGCGTGCACACGAATTGGGCGTGATGGAAGTCGCGCACTATATCTGGAAGAAGTACGGCAGCTCCCAGCGCGTGCTGTTTGTCAGCGTGCCGTTCGAGGAAGTCCTGGGAGAAATTCTCGGAAAAGTCGATAACGGTCATATGGGCGTCGTATTGAAGCGTATGATGTTGCGCGCAGCGTCGAAAATCGCCGACCGCCTGCAAATCGAAGCGCTGGTCACCGGCGAGGCGATTTCCCAGGTCTCCAGCCAGACCCTGCCGAACCTGTCTGTGATCGACTGCGTGACCGACAAGTTGGTATTGCGCCCGCTGATCGCCAGCCACAAGCAAGACATCATCGACCTGGCCAACGAAATCGGCACCGCTGATTTCGCCAAGCACATGCCAGAGTACTGCGGGGTCATTTCGGTGAACCCCAAGACCCATGCCAAGCGCTACCGCGTGGAGCATGAAGAGAAAGAATTCGACATGGCGATTCTGGAGCGAGCGCTCGAGAACGCCAAACTGGTGCCGATCGATCGGGTAATCGACGAACTGGGCCAGGATGTGCAGATCGAAGAAGTCAGCGAAGCACTGGCCGGCCAGATTGTCATCGACATCCGTCATCCGGATGCCGCTTGCGACGAGCCGCTGGAAGTCGCTGGCATCGACGTGCAAACGCTGCCGTTCTATGCACTGAACGCGCGTTTCAAGGAACTGGATAACAGCCGTCAGTACCTGCTGTATTGCGACAAAGGCGTGATGAGTCGCCTGCATGCCCACCATTTGCTCAGTGAGGGGCATGCCAATGTGCGCGTTTATCGACCGAGCTAAGAGCCCGGGGCTGTTTGCCTGTGGCCTGCGTCACCGGCCCCCCGACTCTGCCGTCAAGCTGTAACGGCAAGGCCTGACTCTACTGTTAATCGCTGCCACGACCTGTCAGCACACCGAATCCTCTGATCGAGATACACAAGTGATCGAAAATCTACGTAACATCGCCATCATTGCCCACGTTGACCATGGTAAAACCACCCTGGTAGACAAACTCCTGCGTCAATCCGGCACCCTGGAGCGCAACGAGCTCAACGACGAGCGCGTGATGGACTCCAACGACCAGGAAAAAGAGCGCGGTATTACCATCCTGGCGAAAAACACCGCCATCAACTGGAACGGCTACCACATCAACATCGTGGACACCCCGGGCCACGCCGACTTCGGCGGCGAAGTAGAACGCGTAATGTCGATGGTTGACTCCGTTCTGCTGCTGGTTGACGCTCAAGACGGCCCTATGCCGCAAACCCGTTTCGTGACCAAGAAGGCTTTCGAAGCCGGCCTGCGTCCGATCGTGTGCATCAACAAGGTTGACCGTCCAGGCGCGCGTCCGGACTGGGTTCTGGACCAGATCTTCGACCTGTTCGACAACCTGGGTGCTACCGAAGAGCAACTTGATTTCCAAGTGATCTACGCCTCTGCCCTGAACGGTATTGCCGGTCTGGAACACACCGCCATGGCGGAAGACATGACCCCGCTGTACCAGGCGATCGTTGACCACGTTCCACCGCCGAAGGTTGACCGTGAAGGCCCGTTCCAGATGCAAATCTCGGCACTGGACTACAACAGCTTCCTGGGTGTTATCGGTGTTGGCCGTATCGCTCGCGGTAGCGTCAAGCCGAACACCCCGGTTGTGGCTATCGGCGCCGACGGCAAGAAGCGCAACGGTCGTATCCTCAAGCTGATGGGTCACCACGGCCTGCACCGCATCGACGTTGAAGAAGCTTTCGCCGGCGACATCGTGTGCGTGAGCGGTATGGACTCGCTGTTCATCTCCGACACCCTGTGCCAGCCGGACACTGTCGAGGCGATGAAGCCTCTGACCGTCGACGAGCCAACCGTTTCCATGACCTTCCAGGTAAACGACTCGCCTTTCTGCGGTAAAGAAGGCAAGTTCGTGACTTCCCGTAACATCAAGGAACGTCTGGACAAAGAGCTGCTGTACAACGTTGCACTGCGCGTTGAAGAAGGCGACTCGGCTGACAAGTTCAAGGTTTCCGGCCGTGGTGAGCTGCACCTCTCGGTACTGATCGAAACCATGCGTCGCGAAGGCTTCGAAATGGGCGTTGGTCGTCCGGAAGTGATCATCCGTACCGTTGACGGCGTGAAGCAGGAACCGTTCGAAAACGTCACCATCGACACCCCTGAAGAATCCCAGGGCAAGGTCATGGAAGAGATGGGCCTGCGTAAGGGCGACCTGACCAACATGGTGCCGGATGGCAAAGGCCGTGTGCGTCTGGAATACAACATCCCTGCTCGTGGTCTGATCGGTTTCCGTAACCAGTTCCTGACCCTGACCAACGGTGCTGGCATCCTGACCTCGATCTTCGATCGCTACGACACCATGAAGTCCGGCGACATGTCCGGCCGTCAGAACGGTGTTCTGGTATCGGTAGAAACCGGCAAGGCGCTGACCTACTCCCTGGAAACTCTCCAGGCGCGTGGCAAGCTGTTCGTTGAACACGGTCAAGAGATCTACAACGGTCAGATCGTTGGCTTGAACAGCCGTGACAACGACATGGGCGTCAACCCAACCAAAGGCAAGAAGCTCGACAACATGCGTGCTTCGGGTAAAGACGAAACCATCGCCCTGGTTCCACCTGTTCGCTTCACCCTGGAACAGGCCCTGGAATTCATCCAGGACGACGAGCTGTGCGAAGTGACGCCTAAGTCCATCCGTCTTCGTAAGAAGATCCTGGACGAAGGCGAGCGTACCCGCGCTGCCAAAAAGGCTAAGAACTGATACTTAGTTCCAGCTGAATAAAAACGCCCCCGGCCTGTTGGCCGGGGGCGTTTTTTTATGCCTGCAGATTGTGTGGTGTCTGGCCTGGCCTCATCGCGGGCAAGCCCGGCTCCCACATTGACCGAGTTTATTGAGGATGAACGCGATCAACTGTGGGAGCTGGCTTGCCTGCGATGGCGATCTGTCAGGCAACCAACATTTAGAACTTGTCGAGCGTGCGCAACTTGGTCTCGCGCACCACTTCCTTGGGCTTGTACGCGCAATACCCTGGGCGCGGCCCGATTTTCGGGTGATTGCGGCAGGTATCCGGGCGTTTGTCATAAATAGTGCAGAAGCGCGTCTTACGATCCAGGTACAGGCAATCGTTGTTGCTCATGCGCTGCAGGGTAAAGATCTCGGACTTGGAGTTGAAGCGCTCGACGATGCCTTCCTTCTGCAAGCGCTTGGCGATGTTCTTTGGCGGGTCGCCACGCTCGAATTCATCGACGATGCCAATACGGATCAAATCCTTGATCTTCACCTCAACCGGCAGGGTGCAGCAGTTGGACGTGCAGCCGCCGCACATGTGGCTGGAGTATTTCTGCCACGTTTCGAGACGGTCGAGTTCCGCGGCGGCGATCAGTTGAGGCTTCATCAGGTTTCCAAGAGGGGCTTTGTCCGGGCGCGCGATCATACCGGGATTGGTGATTTTTTGAACAATATTTTGCGGGTTTCGGCTCAAAGGCTGCTTGGTGGCGTAAACGGGCACGGCCCCTGCATCTAAAACCTGCATGCGTGAATGAGTGAAAAAACTGCCGAACCGTCAGCCATGCCATGGGTCAGACCGTCTAGGCTCTAGGATTTCCCTTCTTCTATCTCGCCCGAGGTCGCACCGATGTCTCAGGAACCGCTTGTACGAGAAGCAGAGGTAGCCGCGTTTCGCGATGCTGTCTTGACCAAACTCACTTATGCGGTGGGCAAGGATCCCGA
Organism: Pseudomonas sp. MF09156; assembly: GCF_059862305.1. NCBI lineage: Bacteria > Pseudomonadati > Pseudomonadota > Gammaproteobacteria > Pseudomonadales > Pseudomonadaceae > Pseudomonas > Pseudomonas sp. MF09156. The sequence goes on along the minus strand of NZ_JCBCUR010000003.1, from coordinate 385,214 downwards.
TCACGCCTTCGACCATGACTGGTTCGAAGCCATTGCCCTGGCGGCGCGCGACCACATGGTCGACCACTGGATGGATCACACCCGGCACATCTACCGGCGTGGGCAGAAGCGGGTGTATTACCTGTCCCTGGAGTTCTTGATCGGCCGTTTGCTGTTTGACAGCCTGAGCAACCTCGGCCTGCTGGAGGTGGCGCGCGAAGCCCTCGGCGAGTTGGGTGTGGACCTGGAGCGCATCCGCCTGCTGGAGCCCGATGCGGCCCTGGGCAACGGTGGCCTGGGCCGCCTGGCCGCGTGCTTTATGGAAAGCATGTCGACCCTGGGCATTGCTGGCCATGGCTATGGCATTCGTTATGAACACGGGCTGTTTCGCCAAGCGATTGTCGATGGCTGGCAGCAGGAGCAGACCGAGCGCTGGCTGGATTTCGGCAACCCCTGGGAGTTCGAGCGCGCCGAAGTGATCTACCCGATCGGCTTCGGCGGCAGCGTCGAGACCGTGCTGGATGCGTCCGGCAAGTCGATACAGGTCTGGTCGCCCAATGAAACCGTGCGCGCGGTGGCCTACGACACCCCGGTAGTCGGCTGGCGCGGTGCCAGTGTGAACACCTTGCGCCTGTGGCGTGCGCGAGCCGTCGAAGACCTGCACCTGGAGCGCTTCAACGCCGGTGACCATTTGGGCGCCGTTGCCGAAGTGGCCCGTGCCGAAAGCATCTCCAGGGTGCTTTACCCGGCCGACAGCACCGAAGCAGGGCAGGAATTGCGCCTGCGCCAGGAATACTTCTTCGTCTCGGCTTCCCTGCAAGACCTGCTGCGGCGCCACAAAAACATGCACGGCTCGGTGCTGAGCCTGGGCGAACACGCGGCCATCCAGCTCAACGACACCCACCCGTCCATCGCCGTGGCCGAGTTGATGCGCCAATTGGTCGACCTGCACGACATCGCCTGGGATGCGGCCTGGCAGGTTACGGTGGAGACGCTTTCCTACACCAACCACACGCTGCTTCCCGAGGCTCTGGAAACCTGGCCCGTAGGCCTGATGGAACGCATGCTGCCCCGGCATATGCAGATCATCTACCTGATCAACGCCCAGCACATCGATTCGCTGCGGGCCAAGGGCATCCACGATTTCGACGTGCTGCGCGCAGTGTCGCTGATCGAAGAAGACAACGGTCGCCGCGTGCGCATGGGCAACCTGGCGTTCCTTGGCTCCCACAGCGTCAACGGCGTGTCCGGGCTGCACACCCAGTTGATGCGCAGCACGGTGTTTTCCGAACTGCACAAGCTTTACCCCGAGCGTATCAACAACAAGACCAACGGCATCACCTTCCGCCGCTGGCTATTCCAGGCCAACCCCAAGCTCACCGCGATGCTGGTAGAAGCCCTGGGCCCGGACATTCTCGACAACATGGAACAGCGCCTGGTGGAGCTGGAAACCTTTGCCGAGAAGCAGGCGTTCCGCAAGGCCTTCGCCGAGCAGCGCCTGCACAGCAAACGCGTACTGGCCGATATCATCCATGAGCGCCTGGGGATCTCGGTCAACCCGGCGGCGATGTTCGATGTGCAGGTCAAGCGCATCCACGAGTACAAGCGCCAGTTGCTGAACCTGCTGCACACCGTCGCCCTGTACCAGGCGATTCGTGCCGAGCCGGAGGTGGATTGGGTGCCGCGGGTGAAAATCTTCGCCGGCAAGGCAGCGGCCAGTTATCACCAGGCCAAGCTGATCATCAAGCTGACCAACGACATCGCGCGTACGGTCAATAACGACCCGACCGTGCGCGGCCTGCTCAAGGTGGTGTTCCTGCCCAACTACAACGTCAGCCTGGCGGAAAACATCATTCCGGCGGCGGACCTGTCAGAGCAGATCTCCACCGCCGGGTTCGAGGCCTCGGGCACCAGCAACATGAAGTTCGGCCTCAATGGCGCGCTGACCATCGGCACCATGGATGGCGCCAATGTCGAGATGCACGAGCGCATCGGCGGCGAGCACATGTTTATCTTCGGCCTCAGCGCCGAGCAGGTCGAAGCGCGCAAACAGGCGGGTGAATTCAATGCCGGCCCGGATATCGCGGCCTCCCATCGCTTGAACGACGTGCTGCAGGCGATTCGTGGCGGGGTGTTCTCGCCGGACGATCCGGGGCGCTATGTGGGGTTGATCGACTCGTTGATCGCCTACGATCGCTTCCTGGTGTGTGCCGATTTTGACGCCTATTGGGACGCCCAGGCGCGGGTCGAAGCCCATTGGCATGACTCCAAGGAATGGTGGCGTTCAGCGGTGCTCAACACCGCGCGTACCGGGTGGTTCTCGTCGGACCGTACCATCCGCGAGTATGCGACCGAAATCTGGAAAGCCCTGGACTAAACGCCGCAGGGGAAAAATGTGGGAGCGGGCTTGCTCGCGATAGCGCTGCGTCAGTTAGCAAATAGGTGACTGATGCACCGCTATCGCGAGCAAGCCCGCTCCCACATTGGTTATGCGTCTATATACTGGGCCTCGGTTTGCTTAGGGATTTGGACCATGCAATGGATGTTCATGCTCATTGGCCTGGTGCTCGGCTGGGCGCTGGATGAATCGTTTAGTGATGCAGGCTTCGGTGCACTACTGGGTTTGGGGGTTGGCCAGGCCATTCGCCTGTCGAACCTGGGCAGTGCCGTAAAGGCGCTGGAACAACGCCTCGCGCTGCTGGAAAAGCCGCCTCAGGTTGAACCGTCCAGGGCCGAACCCGCGCCCGCCCCAGAGCTGGTCTGGGAGCTGCCCGCCGAACTGCAATCCACCCCTGCTCCCGAACCGAGCCAACCGCTGCCGGACGACCTGTGGAAACCGGCCGCCGTTGCCCGCGAAGCTGAACCCGAAATCCCCCGTAGCCCCAACCTGATCGAACGTGCCATCGGCGCCGCGCGCAACTGGCTGCTGGGCGGCAATACCGTGCTGCGGGTCGGCGTGGTGTTGCTGTTCTTGGGCCTGGCATTTTTGCTGCGTTATGCCACCGAAGGCATGGTGGTGCCGATCGAGATGCGCTACGCCGGTGTCGCGGCCTGCGCCCTGGGCTTGCTGGGCCTGGGTTGGTGGCTGCGCCTGCGCCGGGGCAATTACGCGCTGATCCTGCAAGGCACGGGCATTGCCGTGTTGTACCTGACGGTGTTCGCCGCCATGCGCCTGCACCCGCTGCTCGATCCGGGTGCGGCGCTGGGCCTGCTGGTGGCGGTGACGGTGTTTTCGGCGATCCTGGCGATTACCCAGGACGCCATCGGCCTGGCCTGCGCCGCAGCCCTCGGCGGGTTTGCCGCGCCGATCCTGGCGTCCACTGGCGAAGGCAGCCATGTGGCGCTGTTCAGTTACTTCGCCCTGCTCAACGCCGGGATCCTCGCCATCGCCTGGTTCAAGGCCTGGCGCCTGCTCAATGTGATTGGCTTTGCCGGCACCTTCGGCATTGGCTTCGCCTGGGGGATTCGTTCCTACACCCCGGAACTGCTGTGGAGTACCGAGCCGTTCCTGATCCTGTTCTTCCTGATGTACCTGGCCATCGGCCTGCTGTTTGCGCGGCGCAAACTCCTGGAACCCCCCGACGCCCCGGCCGATGACAGCCGTGGCGCGCTGCTGCGCTGGTCGGCGGCCAAGGGTGATTATGTGGATGGCGGCCTGTTGTTCGGCCCGCCGCTGGTGGCGTTTGGTTTGCAGTTCACCTTGGTGCAACACCTGGCCTTCGCTCCGGCATTCAGCGCACTGGCGTTGGGGATCATCTATATGGTCCTGGCGCGTGTGCTCAGCGGTGGGCGCACCGTGTTGCTGGCAGAAACCTGCCTGGCCCTGGGCGTGATCTTCGCCAGCCTGGCGATCCCCCTGGGCCTGGACGCGCGCTGGACCGCCGCAGCCTGGGCGGTGGAAGGCGCTGGCATCCTCTGGCTTGGCCTGCGTCAGCAGCGAGCGTTGGCGCGCGGGTTCGGCCTGCTGTTGCAACTGGGCTCGGCGCTGGCCTTTCTCAGTGAGCTGGACGTGGGCGAACACACGCTGCTGGACGGCGCGGCGCTGGGCGCCTTGTTGCTCGGCGTGGCGTTGCTGTTCAGCTTCCAGCAACTGCGCACGGCCGCGCTGGAGCAGACCTCGAAGTGGGAGCGCCAGGGCTTGCCGGTCCTGGCCGGCCTTGGCCTGGGCTTTGTGTATCTATTGGCACCGTTGCTGTTGGCCGAGCAGGGCACCGCGATCAGTTGGGCGCTGGCCGGGCTGGTGACGGTGTTCGTCGGCTGGCAGATCGCTTCGCGCACCTTCCTGTTCTGCGCGCTTGGCGTGCAAGTGCTGGCGGGGGCGTTGCTCATGCTCACGTCATGGGGCGGCGAAGAACTGCCGGCGTTTCGGCATATCGGTTTCTGGGCGCCGATGCTGGTGGGGTTGGCCGCATTTGTCGGCGCCTGGCGCTTGCAGGGCAGTGATCGACGGCTCAAGTTGCCCCATCTTTCCAACGGCCTGCTGGCCTGGGGCGCGGCGTGGTGGGTATTGGCGCTGAACCATGAAGTGCTGCGCTTCACCCCGCCAGAGTTGCAAGCCGCGTTCCTGTTGGCGGCGGCTTCGGCCAGCGCGGCGTTGTGGATGTTGCTGGCGTTGCGCCTGCGCTGGGCCGCGCTGGGTACCCTCTGCCTGTTGCTGATGCCAGCGGCGGCGCTGGTGGTGCTGGTGTCGTTGCATCGCTATTACCACCCGGCGGCCGAATTGGGCTGGTTGGCCTGGCTGGCGGTGTTCGCCGTGCATTTCATCGCGCTGCGTTATTTGGCCGACCTGGCGGCGGCAAAGGCCCTGAGCGTCGCCCATGTGCTGGGCTGCTGGATGCTGATCGGCATGCTCGCCCTGGAGCTGCGCTATGGACTGTTGGTGCTTTCGGTGCACTACAACGCCTGGCGCTGGCTGGGCTGGGCGATTTTCCCCAGCCTGTACCTGATAGCCGTCGCTACGCCGCGCCAGTGGCCATGGCCGATATCTGCTTATGCGCGTGAATACCGCCTGCTGGCCGCGCTGCCGCTGGCCGCGCTGATGCTGGTGTGGTTCTGGCTGGCCAATATTTTCAGCGACGGCACGGCCAGGCCATTGCCGTATGTGCCGTTGCTCAACCCCTTGGACCTGGGCCTGCTGTTTGCGCTGCTGGGCGTGTACCTGTGGGCGCGCAGCGCGGCGCCGCAACTGGGCAGCCGCACCCCGTGGATTGCCCAGGGCGTTGCCGGGGTCTCGCTGTTCGCCTTTTTCACCGCATTGGTGATGCGCGCGGCGCACCATTGGGGCGGCGTGCCGTTTCATCTGGATGCGTTGCTCGACTCAATGTTGGTCCAGGCCGGCCTGTCGATTGTCTGGACCCTGATTGCCTTGGGCCTGATGATCGGCGGGCACCTGCGCAATCGCCGGGAAGTGTGGCTGGTCGGCGCGGTGCTGATCGGCGTAGTGGTCGCCAAGTTGTTCCTCGTCGAGCTGAGCAACCGTGGCGGGCTGGAGCGGATCGTGTCGTTTATCGGCGTGGGCGGGCTGTTGCTGGTGGTGGGCTATTTTGCTCCGCTGCCGCCCAAACGCAGTGAACCCGAGGTTCAAACCCAAGGAGCGTCCTCTTGATCGGCAAACTGAGTATTGCACTGGTGGGCCTGTGCGCCGTGTTATCGGCGTCGGCCGCAGAAGGCCTCGCCGACTTCACCACCCAAGTGCCGCTGACCGTCAGCGGCGACGGCCCCTGGTATCGCCTGGAGTTGCCGCTGGCGGTGCAATTGAGCGCCAGCCAGGCGGATCTCGGTGACCTGCGGGTGTTCAACGCGGCGGGCGAACCCCAGGCATATGCATTAGTGCGGCAGTCGGCCGCAAGCGCAAACAACCGGGCCCGGCTGAAGGGCTTCCCGCTGTATGCCACCGATAATGCCAGCGACAGTGTGCCCAGCGTGCGCGTGCAATCCAGCGCCACGGGCACCCTGGTGCAGGTGCAGCCGTCCAGCGAGGTGCCGACCGGTGCGCAGGTGCGCCGTGGCTGGTTGCTTGATGCCAGTGCAGTCAAGGCGCCGTTGCAAAAGCTGATCCTCGATTGGCCCGCCGAGCACGAGGGTTTCCAGCGTTTCAGCATCGAAGCCAGTGACGATTTGCAGCAGTGGCGCTCCTGGGGCGACGGGCAGGTGGCGCGCCTGGCATTTGCCGAGGATCGGGTGGAGCAGCGTGAAGTCGCCTTGCCAGGGCAGTCGGCGCGCTACCTGCGCCTGCTATGGCAAGGTCAGGCCGCGCCCGAGTTGACCTCCATTGAAGTGCAAAGCACCAGCAGCCTGCCGCTGTCGCTGGTGTGGTCCGAGCCTTTGGCCGGCAGCACCCTTGAGCCTGGGCAGTACAGCTGGCAGCTGCCTGGGGTGTTGAATATCGAGCGGGTGCGCGTTGAGTTGCGCCAGCCCAACAGCCTGGCGCCGGTGGGGCTGCAAGGGCGTCAGGACAGCAAGCAGGGATGGCAGCCGTTGAGCCGTGGTTTGCTCTATCGCTTGGCGCAAGGCGGGCAAGAAGTCACCCAGGATCAACTGCAACTGCCGGGCTATCCGGTGCGGCAGCTCAAGCTGGAGGTGGACGAACGGGGCGGTGGCCTGGGGGCGCAGGCGCCGGCGTTGAGCTTTGCCGTGCGGGCCACGCAAGTGGTGTTCCTGGCGCGGGGCGAACCACCGTTTACCCTGGCGCTGGGCAACCCGTCGGCCAAGGCCGCGAACCTGGCACTGACCACCTTGATTCCCGGCTACACCCCGCAGCGCCTCGCGACTTTGGGCCAGGCCCGGGTCGATGGCGCGTGGCGCGCCAGTACACCGCCTGCGCCAAATGCCGCAGGTATCCACTGGAAGACAATCGGCCTGTGGGCCGTGCTGTTACTGGGCGTGGCGGCACTTGGGGCGATGGCCTACAGTCTGCTGCGCAAGCCGCCGGCCAGGCCCTGAGCCGGGGCCTACATGAACTCTGTCAGTCTTATCTCGTCTGATAGGAGGAAATGCGCCCCGACTCGCGCTAAACTGCGCGGGTTTTTAGCCCCCCCATTCTCCGGAGCCGTCCATGTCCCGCGTTACCCTGAGTCGCTATTTGATTGAGCAGACCCGCAGCAACAACACCCCTGCCGATCTGCGCTTCCTGATCGAAGTGGTGGCGCGTGCTTGCAAGGAAATCAGCCACGCCGTGTCCAAGGGCGCGCTGGGCGGCGTCCTGGGCAGCATGGGCACTGAAAACGTGCAAGGCGAAGTGCAGAAGAAACTCGACGTGATTTCCAACGAAATCCTGCTCGAAGCCAACGAATGGGGCGGTCACCTGGCCGGCATGGCGTCCGAAGAAATGGACAATGCCTACCAGATCCCGGGCAAATACCCTAAAGGCGCGTACCTGCTGGTATTCGACCCACTGGACGGCTCGTCGAACATCGACATCAACGCGCCAGTCGGCACCATCTTCTCGGTGCTGCGTTGCCCTAACGAATACCTGAGCCAGAACGAAGCGCTGAACGAAAAGGCCTTCCTGCAGCCAGGCACCGAACAGGTTGCCGCTGGCTACGCGATCTACGGCCCGCAGACCATGCTGGTGCTGACCCTGGGTGATGGCGTCAAGGGCTTCACCCTGGACCGCGAAATGGGCAGCTTCGTGCTGACCCACGAAGACATCTCCATTCCTGCCTCGACCCAGGAATTCGCGATCAACATGTCCAACCAGCGCCACTGGGAAGAACCGGTCAAGCGCTACGTCAACGAGCTGATGGAAGGCGAAGAAGGCCCGCTGAAGAAAAACTTCAACATGCGCTGGGTGGCCGCGATGGTTGCCGACGTACACCGCATCCTGACCCGTGGTGGCCTGTTCATGTACCCACGCGACAGCCGCGAGCCGTCCAAGCCGGGCAAACTGCGCCTGATGTACGAAGCCAACCCGATGTCGTTCCTGGTTGAGCAGGCGGGCGGTGCCTCGACTGACGGCCACCAGCGCATCCTCGACATCCAGCCTGAAGGCCTGCACCAGCGTGTGGCGGTGTTCCTGGGGTCCAAGGAAGAAGTGGCGCGTGTGACCGGTTACCACAAGAAGGCTTAACGCCTTCTGTAGGAGCGAGCTTGCTCGCGAAAGTATTCCAGGCGCATTGCTGCGTTGGCTGTACCTTTTTCGCGAGCAAGCTCGCTCCTACAGTGAACCTTGCACGTCAGATCAAGCCCCGAAACGTTTCAGCGATTCGGGGCTTTTTTTGTTTTTGCCTTGCGGGAACCAGACCCCCCTTTTCCCTTCTAAGCTTCTGGCAGACCCCCACTGCTGCGTGTCCCTCCAGGAGCTCTACCATGTCGTTACGCCGTCTCGCCCTCTTGTGCTTTTGCGTGCTGTTGGCCGCTTGCAGCAAGGTCACCCAGGAAAATTACCAGAAGCTCTCGGCTGGCATGGCCAAGGCTGAAGTGGAGTCGTTGCTGGGCAAGCCCACCGATTGTTCTGGCGCACTGGGCATGTCCAGTTGCACCTGGGGCGATAAAAACAGCTTTATCAGCGTGCAGTACGCCGGTGACAAAGTTCTGATGTTTTCCGGGCAAGGCCTGAAGTAAACCGGGGCGCAAGCCTGCGGGAGAAGAAGAATGATGCGTTTCGTTTTATACCTTTGCGCCAGCCTGTTTTTGGCAGGCTGCGCCAGCCATTCTGGCGATGATCTGCAGCCCAAGACTGTCGGCAGCGTCAACCTCAAGCGTTACCAGGGCACCTGGTACGAACTGGCCCGCTTGCCCATGTATTTCCAGCGCAACTGCGCGCAATCCGAGGCCCGCTACTCCCTGTTGCCCGATGGCGACATGTCAGTGTTCAACCGTTGCCTGACCACCGAGTGGAAGTGGGAAGAAGCCAAGGGCACGGCCACGCCGCAGGTACCGGGCAAGACCGACAAGCTGTGGGTCGAATTCAATAACTGGTTCACCGCGTTGCTACCGGGCGTGGCCAAGGGCGATTACTGGGTGTTGTATGTCAGCGATGACTACAAGACCGCCATCGTCGGCAGCCCGAGCCGGCGCTATATGTGGCTGCTGTCACGCACGCCGACCGTCAGCGCCGACACCCGTGAAGACCTGCTGAGCCGGGCGCGCCAGCAGGGTTACGACACCACACGGTTGATCTGGCGTACGTCGGACAAACAGATGGCCAAGACCTCGCAGTAACCCGAAACAAGGTCGAGTAAAGAAGGGCGGGCATGCCATAAAGCCCGCTCTTTTTTTTGCTGGTTTTTTGCAAAACCAGAAGGGCATCACATTACCCAATGTGGGAGCTGGCTTGCCTGCGATGGCGGCGGGCCAGTCGATGACGATTTCGACTGACACACGGCTATCGCGGGCAAGCCCGCTCCCACAGGGGTTATGTGTTGTTCTTAAGACAGTAGGTCTCTGAGGACTTGCGTGAAGGCCCGGCTGCTCTCTTCCTCGCCCGCATGATGCCCATCGCGCACCACCCACTGGCCGTTGACCAGCACATCGCGCACCTGCCGATCCCCTCCGGCAAACAACCAGCGATTAAGAATGCCATCCTCATGGGCCGTCGCCAGGTACGGATCATTGCCATCGAGCACCAGCCAGTCCGCACGCTTGCCGACTTCCAGGCGGCCAATCGGTTGCCCAAGCGCCTGCGCGCCGCCGTCCAGGGCTGCGTCATACAGGGTGCGGCCGACCATCGGTTGATCGCTGCGATACAGCCGGTTGCGCCGCTGGTCGCGCAGGCGCTGGCCGTATTCCAGCCAGCGCAGTTCTTCGACCACGCTCAAGGACACATGGCTGTCCGACCCAATCCCCATGCGCCCACCCTGGGCCAGGAAGTCCACCGCCGGGAAGATCCCGTCGCCCAGGTTGGCCTCGGTGGTCAGGCACAACCCGGCGATCGCCCGGCTGTTGGCCATCAATGTCACTTCGTCGGGGTTGGCGTGGGTGGCGTGCACCAGGCACCAGCGCTGGTCGACGTGCACATTGTCATACAGCCATTGCAGTGGGCGCTTGCCGCTCCAGGCCAGGCAGTCATCGACTTCCTTTTGCTGCTCGGCGATGTGGATGTGCACCGGGCAGGCCTGGTCGCTGGCGGCCAGCACTGCGCTGATCTGTTGCGGCGTTACCGCGCGCAATGAGTGGAAACACAGGCCCAGTTGCTGGGCCGGTTGTGCCGCCAGGATCGGTTGCAGGCGCGCTTGCAGCTCCAGATAGTTATCGGTGCTGTTGATAAAGCGGCGTTGGCCGTCGTTCGGCGCCTGGCCGCCAAAGCCCGAGTGGCTGTAGAGCACTGGCAGCAAGGTCAGGCCGATCCCGCTGCTGGCCGCGGCCAGGCTGATCTGGCGCGACAGTTCGGTGGGGTCGCTGTAGGGCTGGCCGCTGATATCGTGGTGCACATAGTGGAACTCGGCGACCGAGGTGTAGCCAGCCTTGAGCATCTCGATATACAGCTGGCGCGCGATGACCTGCAATTGCTCGGGGCTGATCTGGCCGACCATGCGGTACATCAGGTCGCGCCAGGTCCAGAAACTGTCATTGGGGTTGCCGGCGACTTCCGCTAGCCCCGCCATGGCCCGTTGAAACGCATGGGAGTGCAGGTTCGGCATGCCCGGCAACACAGGGCCTCTCAGTCGTTCGGCGCCGTCTGCGCTGGCATTGGCCGTCACGTTGGTCAGCAGGCCATCGGCGCTGACTTCAAGGCGTACATCAGTGGCCCATCCATTAGGCAGCAGCGCGCGTTCGGCAAAGAAAGCGGACATGATCAAGGCACCCCGGTCGTGTGTTTATTTGTATATACATATACAGACGTTTGCCTGCTCGGTAAACTCCGGCAATCTATGCATCTTTTCCTCCTGCAAGGATTCCCCGTGCCGACTCCGCCCGCCAAGTCCCCGCTGGCTGCCCACATGGACGAAAGTCCGGCGCCCTTGTATGCCCGCGTCAAGCAGATGATCAGCCAGCAGATTCTCAACGGCAACTGGCCGCCGCACTATCGTGTGCCGTCGGAAAGCGAGTTGGTCAACCAGTTGGGCTTCAGCCGCATGACCATCAACCGCGCCCTGCGGGAGCTGACCGCCGAAGGTCTGCTGGTGCGCATGCAAGGCGTCGGCACCTTCGTTGCCGAGCCCAAGAGCCAGTCGGCGCTGTTCGAGGTGCATAACATCGCCGATGAGATCGCCTCCCGCGGCCATCGCCACACCTGCAAGGTGATTACCCTGGGCGAGGAGGCTGCTGGTTCCGAGCGCGCCGTGGCCCTGGAAATGCGTGAAGGCGGGCGGGTGTTCCACTCGCTGATCGTGCACTACGAAAACGATATCCCGGTGCAAATCGAAGACCGTTTCGTCAACGCCCTGGTCGCCCCCCAGTACCTGCAACAGGATTTCACCCAGCAAACCCCCTACGCCTATCTCAACCAGGTGGCGCCGCTGACCGAGGGTGAGCATGTGGTGGAAGCGATCCTGGCCGACCCACAGGAATGCAAGCTGCTGCAGATCGAGGCGGGCGAGCCGTGCCTGCTGATTCGCCGGCGCACCTGGTCCGGGCGCCAGCCGGTGACCGCTGCGCGGCTGATCCACCCAGGTTCGCGGCATAGCCTCGAAGGACGCTTCAGCAAATGAGTGCAGTCAAGGTCTGGCGCGCCGCCGATTACGTACGCATGCCGTGGAAAAACGGCGGTGGCAGCACCGAAGAAATCACCCGTGATGCAGGCTTGGGCCTCGACGGTTTTGGCTGGCGCCTGTCGATTGCCGACATCGGCGAGTCGGGTGGTTTTTCCACGTTTGCCGGGTATCAGCGGATCATCACCGTGATCCAGGGTGCCGGCATGGTGCTGACGGTGGACGGCGAAGAGCAGCGCGGCCTGCTGCCTCTGCAGCCGTTTGCCTTCAAGGGTGAAAGCCAGGTGGCGTGCCGCCTGATCACCGGGCCGATTCGCGACTTCAACCTGATCTATTCGCCCCAGCGTTACCACGCACGTTTGCAATGGGTGGACGGAGTGCAGCAGTTTTTCAGTACCGCTCACACCGTGCTGGTGTTCAGTGTGGCCGATGAGGTGAAGGTGCTGGGCGAAGTGCTGGGCCATCATGATTGTTTGCAGGTGGACGGTAACAGTGACTTGCTGGATATCAGCGTGACAGGTCGCTGCTGCCTGATCGAACTGACCGCACGCGATTAAACATGTGGCAGCTGGCTTGCCTGCGATTGCGGTGTGTCAGACAAATGGCTATCGCAGGCAGTCCAGCTCCCACATGGGTTATGTATAGGCTGCACAATCTGTTTCCAGCCCCGCACCAAGTTGTTACCGAATGCCCCAGCATGGCGCAATACCCTGCTTTTGTAACAACTCCCCAACTGTCCAAACCAATGCTTTAAGAAATTTCATCAAGCCCCCAAGCCTTGATTTCAGAGGCCTGCACGCCCACCCCAAAAAAATCTTAAGCTCTCCCTCATCAAGTTGGCCGCTCGATTGCATATGCTTGTATGTACAAGTAAAGGTGTGTGCATAAGAGTCGCTAAACATCCTCTTCGCACCATCGTGTTCGCGCATCGATTGCTGAGGAGTTTTTTGTGACTGACTTTTCCCAGAACAAGCCTACCAAGTACCGCGACGTTGAAATCCGCGCCGCCCGTGGCAACACGCTCACCGCCAAAAGCTGGCTGACTGAAGCGCCGCTGCGCATGCTGATGAACAACCTCGACCCGCAAGTGGCCGAGAACCCTAAAGAGTTGGTGGTGTACGGCGGTATCGGCCGTGCGGCGCGTAACTGGGAGTGCTACGACCAGATCGTCGAAAGCCTGACCAACCTGAACGACGACGAAACCCTGCTGGTGCAATCGGGCAAGCCGGTCGGCGTGTTCAAGACCCACAGCAATGCCCCGCGTGTGTTGATCGCCAACTCCAACCTGGTGCCGCACTGGGCCAGTTGGGAGCATTTCAACGAACTGGATGCCAAGGGCCTGGCCATGTACGGCCAGATGACCGCCGGCAGCTGGATCTACATCGGCAGCCAGGGCATCGTTCAGGGCACCTACGAAACCTTCGTCGAGGCCGGTCGCCAGCATTACGATTCAAACCTCAAGGGCCGTTGGGTGCTCACTGCCGGCCTCGGCGGCATGGGCGGCGCCCAGCCTCTGGCCGCGACCCTGGCCGGCGCGTGCTCGCTGAACATTGAATGCCAGCAGGTCAGTATCGATTTCCGCTTGAACAGCCGTTATGTCGACGAACAAGCCCGCGACCTCGACGACGCCCTGGCGCGCATCGCCAAGTACACCAAGGAAGGCAAGGCCATCTCCATCGCCCTGCTGGGCAACGCTGCCGAAATCCTCCCGGAACTGGTCAAGCGCGGCGTGCGCCCGGACATGGTCACTGACCAGACCAGCGCCCACGACCCACTCAATGGCTACCTGCCCGCCGGTTGGACCTGGGACCAATACCGCGCCCGCGCCAAGACCGAACCGGCCGCCGTGATCAAGGCCGCCAAGCAGTCGATGGCCGTACACGTCAAGGCGATGCTGGACTTCCAGAAAATGGGCGTGCCGACCTTCGACTACGGCAACAACATCCGTCAGATGGCGCAGGAAGAAGGCGTGGAAAACGCATTCGACTTCCCAGGCTTTGTACCGGCCTACATCCGCCCGCTGTTCTGCCGTGGCATCGGCCCGTTCCGCTGGGCGGCACTGTCGGGCGACCCGCAGGACATCTACAAAACCGACGCCAAGGTCAAAGAACTGATCCCCGACGACGCCCACCTGCACAACTGGCTGGACATGGCCCGCGAGCGCATCAGCTTCCAGGGCCTGCCGGCGCGCATCTGCTGGGTTGGCCTGGGCCAGCGCGCCAAGCTCGGCCTGGCATTCAACGAAATGGTGCGCAGCGGCGAACTGTCGGCACCGGTGGTGATCGGCCGTGACCACCTGGACTCCGGCTCGGTATCAAGCCCCAACCGCGAAACCGAATCCATGCAGGACGGTTCCGACGCCGTGTCCGACTGGCCACTGCTCAACGCCTTGCTCAACACCGCCAGCGGCGCGACCTGGGTTTCGCTGCACCACGGTGGTGGCGTGGGCATGGGCTTCTCCCAGCACTCCGGCATGGTCATCGTCTGCGACGGTACCGACGAAGCCGCCGAGCGCATTGCCCGCGTGCTGCACAACGACCCGGCCACCGGGGTGATGCGTCATGCCGATGCGGGTTACCAGATCGCTATCGATTGCGCCAAGGAGCAGGGCCTGAACCTGCCAATGATCAAGTAACGCCTGGCTCGGTTCCTGTGGGAGCTGGCTTGCCTGCGATGCGGGCGACTGGGTCTGTCAGGCAGATCACAGTGATGCAATCGCAGGCAAGCCAGCTCCCACATTTGACCTGCTGTGTATTTGAAACATGTTTGAGCCGCACCACCGAAAACAATCCATTAGAGGTTGAATACCCATGGCTGCAAAAGACGCGCGTGCAAGCTCCACCCCGTTGATCGAAAGGCGTTCGATCGACTACATCCCGGAAGCGGAAAGACACGGTCGTCTATTGAGCCAGTTCACCCTGTGGATGGGTGCCAACCTGCAAATCACCGCGATTGTCACCGGGGCCCTGGCCGTGGTGCTGGGCGGGGATGTGTTCTGGTCGTTGATCGGTCTGTTGGTCGGTCAACTGCTGGGCGGCGGCGTGATGGCGTTGCATGCGGCGCAAGGGCCCAGGCTTGGCCTGCCGCAGATGATTTCCAGCCGGGTGCAGTTCGGTGTGTATGGCGCAGCCATCCCGATTGTGCTGGTGTGCTTGATGTACCTCGGTTTCACCGCCACCGGGACCGTGCTGTCCGGCCAGGCGCTGGGCCAGTTGTTTGGGGTCAGCGACAGCGTTGGCATTCTGATTTTCGCCAGTGTCATCGTGCTGGTCACGGTGCTCGGTTACCGGGTGATCCATTTCATCGGTCGTGTCGCCAGCGTCATTGGCGTGATTGCCTTTGTGTACCTGTTCAGCCGTCTGATGAGCCAGACCGACGTTGGCGCACTCCTGCAAATCCGTCACTTCAGCTGGAGCAGCTTCCTACTCGCGGTATCGCTCGCGGCCTCCTGGCAGATCGCCTTCGGGCCCTATGTGGCGGACTATTCCCGCTACCTGCCGCGCAACACGTCCTCGGTGAAAACCTTCCTGGCCGCAGGCGCCGGCTCGGTCATTGGCGCACAGGTGGCGATGATTCTCGGTGTGTTTGCCGCTGCGATGTCCAACGGCAAATTTGCCGGTAACGAAGTGGCCTACATCGTGGGCCTGGGCGGCACGGGGGCTACGGCGGCACTGCTGTATTTCAGCATCGCGTTCGGCAAAGTCACCATTTCCACGCTGAACTCCTACGGCAGCTTCATGTGCATTGCGACCATCGTCAGCGGTTTTCGCGGGCGCATGGAGGTGTCGCGCATGCAGCGCCTGGTTTTCGTGCTGGCCATCGTCGGCGCGGCGACGTTGATCGCGTTGCTCGGCCAGCACTCGTTCCTCAGTGCGTTCAAGTCCTTCATCCTGTTTTTGCTGGCGTTCTTTACGCCCTGGAGCGCGATCAACCTGGTGGACTACTACTGCATCACCCGCGATCGCTATGACGTGCCGGCGCTGGCCGATCCAAATGGTCGCTACGGCCGCTGGAACCCGCTGGGGATCAGCGTCTATGTGTTCGGGGTGCTGGTGCAGTTGCCGTTCATCGCCACCAAGTTCTACACCGGTCCCCTGGTGGCCAGCCTGGGGGGTGTGGATATTTCCTGGATCATCGGCCTGGTACTGCCCGCCGCCCTGTATTACCTGTGTGCGAAAAAATGGCACGGTGCGATTCCTGAGCGGCTGATCCTGCCGGTAGAGCAGGGCGCTGCACCCCAAGTTACCCCTAAAAACAACGGGCTGAGTGCACAAGCCTGATGGGACGTGGACAAGGCAGGATGCCTTTTGACTGCCGTAATCCATTTCATGATTGGGAGCGTCACATAATGAGAATGCATAAGACCCTGCTGACCCCATTGCTCGCCGCCGGCCTGCTGGCCAGCGCTGGCGCCACCCAGGCGGCCGGCTGGTGCGAGTCGGGCAAGCCGGTGAAGTTCGCCGGCCTGAACTGGGAAAGCGGCATGTTGCTGACTGACGTCCTGCAAGTGGTCCTGGAAAAAGGCTACGACTGTAAAACCGATAGCCTGCCGGGCAATTCCATCACCATGGAAAACGCCCTGGGCAGTAACGATATCCAGATCTTCGCCGAAGAGTGGGTTGGCCGCAGTGAAGTGTGGAAAAAGGCCGAGAAGGCCGGCAAGGTCGTGGGTGTCGGTGCGCCCGTGGTCGGCGCGGTTGAAGGCTGGTACGTGCCGCGCTACGTGATCGAAGGCGACGCCAAGCGCAAGCTCGAAGCCAAGGCCCCGGACCTGAAAAGCATCGCCGACCTGGCCAAGTATTCCGCAGTGTTCAAGGACCAGGAAGAGCCCGCCAAAGGCCGCTTCTACAACTGCCCGGCCGGCTGGACCTGCGAGCTGGACAACAGCGAAATGCTCAAGAGCTACGGCCTGGAAAATTCCTACACCAACTTCCGCCCAGGCACCGGCCCGGCGCTGGATGCAGCGGTGCTGTCGAGCTACAAGCGTGGCGAACCGATCCTGTTCTACTACTGGTCGCCGACGCCACTGATGGGCCAGGTGGACCTGGTCAAGCTCGACGAAAAACCCGGCGTGGATAAAAGCGTGACCATCAAGGTCGGCCTGTCCAAAACGTTCCACGAGCAGGCCCCGGAACTGGTGGCGGTGCTGGAGAAGGTCAACCTGCCGATCGACCTGCTCAACCAGAACCTGGCGCGCATGAGCAAAGAGCGGATTGATTCGTCGAAGCTGGCGAAGATTTTCCTCAAGGAGCATCCAGAGGTCTGGCACGCCTGGGTCAGTGAAGACGCAGCCAAGAAAATAGACGCGGCCTTGTAGGCACAGTGCTCCCGGCTACCCTGAACAGGCAGCCGGACACCCGGCCACACTCCACTGGATCGAGAGCACGTTATGTTTCCTGAGAGTTTTACGTTTTCCATCGCCGACTGGGTCAACGGTTGGGTCGATGGGTTGGTGACCAACTACGGCGATGTGTTCCGGCAGATTTCCGACACCTTGCTGTGGGCCATCGTCAACCTGGAAGGCCTGCTGCGCGCGGCGCCCTGGTGGCTGATGCTGGCGATAGTCGGCGGCGTTGCCTGGCACGCCACCCGCAAGGTGCTGACCACGGCGGTGATCGTCGGCCTGTTGTTCCTGGTGGGCGCGGTCGGCCTGTGGGACAAGCTGATGCAAACCCTGGCGCTGATGATGGTGGCCACGGTGATCTCAGTGCTGATCGGCATTCCCCTGGGCATCCTCTCGGCGCGCAGCAATCGCCTGCGCTCGGTGCTGATGCCGCTGCTGGATATCATGCAGACCATGCCCAGCTTCGTGTACCTGATCCCGGTATTGATGCTGTTTGGCCTGGGCAAGGTGCCGGCGATTTTCGCCACGGTGATCTACGCCGCGCCGCCATTGATTCGCCTGACCGACCTGGGCATTCGCCAGGTGGATCGGGAAGTGATGGAAGCCATCAATGCCTTTGGCGCCAACCGCTGGCAGCAGCTGTTTGGCGTGCAACTGCCGCTGGCCCTGCCGAGCATCATGGCCGGGATCAACCAGACCACCATGATGGCCCTGTCGATGGTGGTGATCGCCTCGATGATCGGCGCCCGTGGTTTGGGTGAAGACGTACTGGTGGGCATCCAGACCCTTAACGTCGGGCGCGGCCTGGAGGCTGGCCTGGCGATTGTGATTCTCGCAGTGGTCATCGACCGCATTACCCAGGCCTATGGTCGTCCACGGCATGAGGCGAGCAAATGACTACTGTCAGCAAGATCGAAGTTAAAAACGTATTCAAGATTTTCGGCGCCCGTGACAAGGAAGCCCTGGCGCTGATTGGCCAGGGCCAGACCAAGGACCAGGTGCTGGCGCAGACCGGTTGCGTGGTGGGGGTCAATGACCTGTCCCTGAGCATCGGCACCGGCGAGATCTTTGTGATCATGGGCCTGTCGGGTTCCGGCAAGTCCACCCTGGTGCGCCACTTCAACCGCCTGATCGACCCCACCAGCGGCGCGATCCTGGTGGACGGCGAAGACATTCTGCAACTGGATATGGACGCCTTGCGCCAGTTCCGTCGGCACAAGATCAGCATGGTGTTCCAGAGCTTCGGCCTGCTGCCGCACAAGAGCGTGCTGGACAACGTGGCCTATGGCCTGAAAGTGCGCGGCGAAACCAAGCAAGTGTGCGCCGAGCGTGCCTTGCACTGGATCGCAACCGTGGGTTTGAAGGGGTATGAAAACAAATACCCGCACCAGTTGTCAGGCGGCATGCGCCAACGGGTGGGCCTGGCCCGGGCCCTGGCGGCTGACACCGACATCATCCTGATGGACGAAGCGTTCAGTGCCCTCGACCCGCTGATCCGCGCCGAGATGCAGGACCAGTTGCTGGAACTGCAAAAGACCCTGCACAAGACCATCGTGTTTATCACCCACGACCTGGACGAGGCCGTGCGCATCGGCAATCGCATCGCGATCCTCAAGGACGGCAAGCTGATTCAGGTCGGCACGCCGCGGGAGATCTTGCATTCGCCGGCCGATGAGTACGTGGATCGGTTTGTTCAGCGGCGGGCGGCGGTGGTCTGAACCGAGCCTTGTGGTGAATTGGCCGGCCTCATCGCGAGCAAGCCCGCTCCCACAGGGGAACGCATTCCAAATGTGGGAGCGGGCTTGCTCGCGAAGAGGCCGGCAAGGCCGCAAAAATTTGAAGAAGGTATGAAGATGTCCCAGGCTAAAAAAATCGTCATCGCCGACACCCCCCTGCACTGGCAGGACGTGGTCGCCGTCGCGCGCTTCGGCGCCGAGCTTGCGCTGTCGGGCCAGGCCTGGGCGCGCATCGACAATGCCCAGTCCATCGTGCAACGCATCGTCACCGGCGGCGAGCGCGCCTATGGTGTCAACACCGGTCTGGGCGCGTTGTGCAATGTGTCGCTCAAGGGCGAGCAACTGAGCCAGCTGTCGCGCAATACCTTGCTCAGCCACGCCTGCGGTGTCGGTGCGCCGCTTACCGATGAGCAGACTCGCGCCATCATCTGCGCCGCTGTCCTCAACTACAGCCAGGGCAAGTCCGGCCTGCATCCGCAGGTGGTGCATTCGTTGCTGGCGCTGCTCAACCATGGCATTACCCCGCAGGTGCCGTCCCAGGGTTCGGTGGGCTACCTGACCCATATGGCCCATATCGGTATTGCCTTGCTGGGTGTAGGAAATGTCAGCTATCGCGGCCAGATCGTTACCGCCCAGGCCGCCTTGGCCGCCGAAGGCCTGCAGCCGGTGGTGCTCGGCGCCAAGGACGGCCTGTGCCTGGTCAATGGCACGCCGTGCATGAGTGGCCTGAGCTGCCTGGCCCTGGCCGATGCCCACCATTTGCTGCAATGGGCCGATGTGATCGGCGCTATGAGCTTTGAAGCGCAGCGCGGGCAGATCGATGCGTTCGACGAGCAGATCATCGCCCTCAAGCCACACCCTGGCATGCAGCAGGTCGGCAGCAACCTGCGGGCTTTGCTCGCGGGCAGCGAGGTGATTGCCGCCAGCCGGGGCATCCGTACCCAGGACGCACTGAGCATCCGTTCGATCCCCCAGGTCCATGGCGCCGCCCGCGATCAGCTGGAACACGCCACCCGCCAGATTGAAACCGAACTCAACGGCGCCACCGACAACCCGTTACTGCTCGGCACGCCAGACAACTACCGCGTGGTGTCCCAGGCCAACCCCCACGGGCAGTCCGTGGCACTGGCGGCGGATATGCTGGCCATCGCCATGGCCGAGATCGGTTCCATCGCCGAGCGCCGCCTGGACCGCCTGATCAATCCTCACGTCAGCGGCTTGCCGGCGTTCCTGGTGAGCAACCCGGGGGTCAACTCGGGGATGATGATCGTGCAGTACGTCGCCGCTTCCCTCTGTGGGCAGAATCGTCAACTGGCGCAGCCGGCGGTGCTCGACAATTTCGTCACCTCGGGCCTGCAGGAAGACCACCTGAGCATGGGCACCAACGCTGCGCTCAAGCTGCATTCGGTGCTGGCAAACGTCACCCAGATCCTCGCCATCGAATACCTGCTGGCGGCCCAGGCCTTTGAGTTCCTCAAGCACCAAGGCTTCGGCGCCGGCACCCACGCGGCTTGGCGCCTGCTGCGCGAGCACGTCCCGGCCTATGAGCAGGACCGCTGGTTGGCACCGGATATCGCGACCACCGCAAAGCTGCTCAACACCCCTGATTTGCTGAACCACGTTTTACCGAATTTGCACTGAACCCTATTTCAAAAGGAGCATGAATGTGACTGCGCTAAATCTGATTCCAGGCCAACTGACCCTTGCCCAACTGCGGGCCATCTACCAGCAGCCGGTAACCCTCAGCCTGGATGACAGCGCCTCGGCGCAGATCGAAGCCAGTGTGGCCTGTGTCGAGCAGATTCTCGCCGAGAACCGCACCGCCTATGGCATCAACACCGGTTTCGGCCTGTTGGCCTCGACCCGTATCGCCAGCGAAGACCTGGAAAACCTCCAGCGTTCCCTGGTGTTGTCCCACGCGGCCGGCGTTGGCGAGCCGATCAGCGATGCGCTGGTGCGTTTGGTGATGGTGCTCAAGGTCAACAGCCTGAGCCGGGGTTTTTCCGGGATTCGCCGCCAGGTAATCGATGCGCTGATCGCCCTGATCAACGCCGAGGTCTACCCGCATATCCCGCTCAAGGGCTCGGTCGGTGCTTCCGGTGACTTGGCGCCGCTGGCCCATATGTCCCTGGTGCTGCTGGGCGAAGGCAAGGCCCGTTACAAAGGCGAGTGGCTGGAGGCGACCGAAGCGCTGAAAGTCGCCGGCCTTGCGCCCCTGACCCTGGCCGCCAAGGAAGGCCTGGCGCTGCTCAACGGCACCCAGGTCTCCACCACTTACGCTTTGCGCGGTTTGTTTGAAGGCGAAGACCTGTTCGCCGCCGCTATCGCCTGTGGCGGCCTGACCGTGGAAGCGGTGCTGGGCTCGCGCTCGCCGTTCGACGCGCGCATTCATGCGGCCCGTGGCCAGCGTGGGCAGATTGACTCGGCCGCCGCTTATCGCGACTTGCTCGGCGACAGCAGCCAGGTGTCCCAGTCCCACCAGAACTGCGACAAGGTGCAAGACCCGTACTCCCTGCGTTGCCAGCCGCAAGTCATGGGCGCCTGCCTGACCCAGTTCCGCCAGGCGGCAGAGGTGTTGGTGGTCGAAGCCAACGCCGTATCCGATAACCCGCTGGTGTTCGCCGCCGAAGGCGATGTGATTTCCGGCGGTAACTTCCACGCCGAACCGGTGGCGATGGCCGCCGACAACATGGCCCTGGCCATCGCTGAAATCGGCTCCCTGAGCGAGCGCCGCATCTCGCTGATGATGGACAAGCACATGTCGCAATTGCCGCCGTTCCTGGTGGGCAATGGCGGGGTCAACTCCGGCTTCATGATCGCCCAGGTGACGGCGGCGGCGTTGGCCAGCGAGAACAAGGCGTTGTCCCATCCCCATAGCGTCGACAGCCTGCCGACGTCGGCCAACCAGGAGGACCACGTGTCGATGGCGCCGGCTGCCGGCAAGCGCCTGTGGGAAATGGCCGAAAACACCCGTGGGGTTCTCGCAGTGGAATGGCTGGCCGCCTGCCAGGGCCTGGACCTGCGCGATGGCCTGAAAACCTCACCCAAGCTGGAAAAGGCCCGTGGGATCCTGCGCGCCAAAGTGGGCTTCTACGACAAGGACCGCTTCTTCGCCCCGGACATCAACGCTGCCAGCGAGCTGTTGGCCAGCCGCTGCCTGAACGAATTGGTGCCGGCCAAGCTGCTGCCAAGTCTCTAAGCACCACCCCGATCCCGTGTGGGAGCTGTCTCGCCAAGGCTCGACAGCTCCCCCAGGTGATCGCCCATAGGTTCGGATTCTCTCTGGATAACAATAATTAGGGACGAGAAATGCACCAGCAAGCACAAGGTCTCAAACGCGGGCTGACCGCCCGCCATATTCGCTTCATGGCACTGGGGTCGGCGATCGGCACCGGGCTGTTCTACGGCTCCGCCTCGGCCATCCAGATGGCTGGCCCGGCGGTGTTGCTGGCCTACCTGATCGGTGGCGCTGCCGTGTTCATGGTGATGCGCGCCCTCGGGGAAATGGCCGTGCACAATCCGGTGTCCGGCTCGTTCGGCCAATACGCCAGCACTTACCTGGGCCCGATGGCCGGTTTTATTCTCGGCTGGACCTACGCCTTCGAGATGATCATCGTCTGCCTGGCAGACGTCACCGCCTTTGGCATCTACATGGGCTTCTGGTTTCCCGAAGTCGCACGCTGGGTCTGGGTGCTCGGCATCGTCCTGCTGATCGGCGGGCTGAACCTGTGCAACGTCAAGGTATTTGGCGAAATGGAGTTCTGGCTGTCACTGCTCAAGGTCGGCGCGATTGTCGCAATGATCCTCGGCGGGTTCGGCATCATGCTGTTCGGCGTGCATTCGGCCGGCGAAGCCCCGGCCACCGGGTTGAGCAACCTCTGGGCCCATGGTGGCTTCATGCCCAATGGCGTGGGCGGGCTGATCGCCTCGTTTGCGGTGGTGATGTTTGCCTTTGGCGGCATCGAAATCATCGGCATCACCGCCGGTGAAGCCAAGGACCCGCAGCGGGTGATCCCCAAGGCGATCAACGCGGTGCCGCTGCGCATCCTGCTGTTCTACGTGCTGACCCTGTTTGTGCTGATGGCCATCTACCCATGGCCGCAGATCGGCAGCCAGGGCAGCCCATTCGTGCAGATCTTCAGCAACCTGGGGATTGGCTCGGCGGCGACCATCCTCAATATCGTGGTGATCTCGGCGGCCGTCTCGGCCATCAACAGTGACATCTTCGGCGCAGGCCGCATGATGTACGGCCTGGCCCAGCAAGGGCAGGCGCCCAAGGGCTTTGCGCAACTGTCGCGCCACGGTGTGCCATGGATGACCGTGGTGGTGATGGGCGCGGCGCTGCTGGGCGGTGTGGTGTTGAACTACCTGATCCCGGAAAACGTGTTCCTGGTGATTGCCTCGATTGCCACCTTCGCTACCGTGTGGGTATGGCTGATGATCCTGGTCACGCAGGTGGCAATGCGCCGCTCGATGACCCGGGAGCAGATCGCCGAACTGAAATTCCCGGTACCGTTCTGGCCCTATGCGCCGGCGGCGGCCATTGTGTTCATGCTGTTTATTTTTGGCGTGCTGGGCTACTTCCCGGACACCCAGGCCGCGCTGCTGGTAGGCGCCGTATGGATAGTGTTGCTGGTCCTCGCCTACCTGCTGTGGGTCAAGCCCGCAGCCGGGCAAGCGGCCAAGGTCAATTACGACCCGGCTTTGTCTCACCGATAACTTAGGGAGGCGTTGATGAAAACGCTTTGGCAACACTGCCACATCGCAACCATGGCCCGGGGCGAGTACTCGATCATCGAGGATGGCGCCATGGTCACGGCCGGTTCGCTGATCGAGTGGATCGGCCCCCGTGCCGAGCTACCGCCTGGCGACTACGCGCAGACCCATGACTTGCAAGGGGCGTGGGTCACGCCGGGGCTGATCGACTGCCATACCCACACGGTATTTGGCGGCAACCGCAGCGGCGAATTCGAGCAGCGCCTGCAAGGCGTGAGCTACGCCGAGATCGCGGCGGCCGGCGGCGGTATCGCCAGCACCGTGCGCGCCACGCGTGCGGCGAGCGAAGACGAGCTGTTCGACAGCAGCCGCAAGCGCCTGCGCAGTTTGCTGCGTGACGGCGTGACCACGGTAGAGATCAAGTCCGGCTACGGCCTGGACCTGGCCAACGAGCGCAAGATGCTGCGAGTGGCCCGGCGCCTGGGGCAGGAGTTGCCGGTCAGCGTACGCGCCACGTGCCTGGCGGCCCATGCCTTGCCGCCGGAGTACAAGGATCGCGCCGACGACTACATCGAACACATCTGCAACGAGATGCTGCCGGCCCTGGCGGCAGAAGGGTTGGTGGATGCGGTGGATGCGTTCTGTGAATACCTGGCGTTTTCCACCGAGCAGGTAGAGCGCGTGTTCAAAGTCGCGCAGCGCTTGGGCTTGCCGGTAAAACTGCATGCCGAGCAACTGTCGTCGCTGCACGGCTCCAGCCTGGCGGCGCGGTATCAGGCGCTGTCGGCGGACCACCTGGAGTTCATGACCGAAGAAGACGCCATCGCCATGGCCGCCTCCGGCACTGTCGCCGTGCTATTGCCGGGGGCGTTCTATTTCCTGCGTGAAACCCAGTTGCCGCCGATGGATGCCTTGCGCAAGCACGGGGTGAAGATCGCGATTGCCAGCGACCTCAACCCCGGCACTTCACCGGCCCTGTCATTACGGCTGATGTTGAACATGGCCTGCACCCTGTTTCGTATGACCCCGGAAGAAGCCCTGGCCGGCGCCACCCGACATGCCGCCACGGCACTGGGCATGGGCGACACCCACGGCTCGCTGGAAGTGGGCAAGGTCGCGGATTTTGTCGCCTGGCAGATCGATCGCCCCGCCGACCTGGCCTACTGGCTGGGCGGCGAGCTGGATAAACGCGTCGTGCGCCATGGCGTCGACGTCGATGTGTAAGGCTGCCTTTGTGAGTAAGGAGTACTGCTGTGGATAAGGTTCTGAACTTCAAACAAGGCCGTGTGCCGCTGCTGATCAGCATGCCTCATGCCGGCCTGCATCTGACGCCTGCGGTTGCAGCGGGCCTGATCCCCGAGGCGCAAAGCCTGCCGGATACCGACTGGCATATCCCCACGCTGTACGACTTTGCCCAGGAACTGGGGGCCAGCACCCTGGCGGCCGAGTATTCGCGGTTTGTCATCGACCTGAACCGGCCGTCTGACGATAAGCCGTTGTATGTCGGCGCGACCACCGGCCTGTTTCCCGCGACGCTGTTTGATGGCGTGCCGTTGTTTATCGAAGGCAAGGAGCCGTCGAAGGCGGAGCGGGCGACCTACCTGGAGCAGATCTGGACGCCTTATCACCAGACCCTGCAACAGGAACTGGCACGGCTCAAGGCTGAATTTGGCTACGCGTTGCTGTTCGACGCCCACTCGATCCGCTCGGTGATCCCCCACCTGTTCGACGGCAAGTTGCCGGACTTCAACCTCGGCACCTTCAATGGCGCCGCCTGCGACCCCGAGTTGGCCAGCCAGCTGCAAGCCATCTGTGCGGCGCATCCGCAGTACAGCCATGTGCTGAACGGGCGCTTCAAGGGCGGGCATATCACCCGGCACTACGGCAACCCGGCGCAGGATATTCATGCGGTGCAGCTGGAGTTGGGGCAGTGCACGTATATGGAGGAGTTTGAGCCGTTCAGGTATCGGCAGGATCTGGCCGAACCGACGCGGGTGGTGTTGAGGCAGTTGCTGCAAGGGCTATTGGCCTGGGGCCAGAAGCACTACACCTGAGGCAACGAAGATCAAACGGTGGGAGCGGGCTTGCGCGCGACGGCGGTCTGTCAGTTCACGAATATGTCGACTGATACGCCGCTATCGCGAGCAAGTCCGCTCCCACACGTGGTTGCGTGAACCTTCCTGGCTGATCGCTGACCCAGGTCCAGGCCTTCAAGGACATGCTCATTGCACAATTCGGGTTTATGATGCCAGACGGCAAAATAATAGACGTCCCCCCAGGGATGGAACCGACCCCTTACGGAGTGCGCAATGCAGACTTTGTACCCGCAGATCAAACCCTACGCCCGGCACGATCTGGCCGTCGATGAAACCCACACGCTGTATGTCGACGAAAGTGGTTCCCCGCAAGGTTTGCCCGTGGTCTTCATCCACGGTGGCCCCGGCGCCGGTTGTGATGCCAACAGCCGCTGCTATTTCGATCCCAACCTGTACCGCATCGTCACCTTTGACCAGCGTGGTTGCGGGCGCTCCACGCCACGGGCCAACCTGGAAAACAACACCACCTGGGATCTGGTCGCTGACCTTGAGCGCATTCGCGAGCACTTGGGCATCGAAAAGTGGGTGCTGTTCGGCGGCTCCTGGGGCTCGACCCTGGCCCTGGCCTATGCGCAAACCCATCCCGAGCGCGTGCATGGCCTGATCGTGCGCGGCATCTTCCTGGCCCGCCCCCAGGATATCCAGTGGTTCTACCAGGCCGGCGCGAGCCGCCTGTTCCCGGATTACTGGCAGGACTACATCGCGCCCATCCCGCTGGAAGAGCGCGACGACATGATCAGCGCCTATCACAAGCGCCTCACCGGCAACGACCAGATCGCCCAGATGCATGCCGCCAAGGCCTGGTCCACCTGGGAAGGCCGCATGCTGGGCCTGTGCCCCAGCCCGCAGTTGATCGAACGCTTCTCCGAGCCTCAACGCGCCTTGTCGATTGCGCGTATCGAGTGCCACTACTTCACCAACAACTCGTTCCTGGAGCCCAACCAGCTGATTCGCGACATGCACAAGATCGCCCATCTGCCGGGCATCATCGTCCATGGCCGCTACGATATGATCTGCCCGCTGGATAATGCCTGGGAGCTGCACCAAGCCTGGCCCAACAGCGAGCTGCAGGTGATCCGCGAGGCGGGCCACGCAGCGTCCGAGCCGGGCATCACCGATGCATTGGTGCGTGCCGCGAGCCAGATGGCACGGCGTCTGCTTGATCTGCCCCCTGAAGAAGCATGAAGGGCCTTTTGCAGCGGGTGCGTGGCGCCCGGGTCGAAGTGGCAGGGCAAGTGGTGGGCGCGATAGACCAGGGTTTGCTGGTACTGGTGGCCGTCGAGCCTTCAGATACAGCGGCCAGTGCCGACAAGCTGTTGCATAAGCTGCTTAACTATCGGGTGTTCAGTGACGACGAGGGCAAGATGAACCTGTCGTTGAAGGACGTTGGCGGCGGTTTGCTGCTGGTGTCGCAGTTCACGCTGGCGGCCGATACCAAGAGCGGCCTGCGGCCCAGCTTCTCCACAGCGGCGCCTCCGGAAGTGGGCGAGGCACTTTTCGAGCACTTGTTGCTACAAGCGCAACAATTGCATGGCACTGTGGCGTCGGGGCGTTTTGGCGCGGATATGCAGGTGCATTTGGTCAATGACGGGCCGGTCACCTTCCTTTTACAGACCTGATTGTATGAAAAACGACTTTTAATGCGCAAAAACGCAAGTTTTCGCTACAAATACTTCGCTGCCCCTGCTGCGTTATCTCACCGGCTACTAGATAATCGCGCGCTACGGGGATCAGCGTAAATTGATCCATTTTTGACTTAGGTAGAGACTTGTCCGCTCGCCCGTGGGGAATCATTTAGCCCCATCGGAGTCGGAACAATGCTCGCCAACCTGGCATATAGATAGCTGGCCGTTGGTTTTTTGATCTGTTTTCGGCGAGGGTTGCTCGTGATTGTTAGTCCCTGT
This sequence comes from Pseudomonas sp. MF09156, assembly GCF_059862305.1. Taxonomy (NCBI): domain Bacteria; kingdom Pseudomonadati; phylum Pseudomonadota; class Gammaproteobacteria; order Pseudomonadales; family Pseudomonadaceae; genus Pseudomonas; species Pseudomonas sp. MF09156. Next base: position 357,848 of record NZ_JCBCUR010000003.1, on the reverse strand, counting down.
AATGCACCAAAATTGTCTGCCAAACGGTTACGAAACGCACTGGTGACGGGCTCTGCCCTGTTTTGCCTGTTCGGCGCGGGTCAACTGTGGGCATTCAGTCTGGACGATGTGTCGGCCAAGGCAAAAGAGCTGGCCGGGCAGAAATACGAAGCCCCGCGCAGCAATCTGCCGAACGAATTCCGCGAAATGAAGTTCGCTGACTACCAGAAAATTCGTTTCCGCAATGAAAAAGCCGAGTGGGCCGATCAGAAAACCCCGTTCAAGTTGTCCTTCTATCACCAGGGCATGCACTTCGACACGCCGGTGAAGATCAACGAAATCACCGCGACCGACGTCCAGGAAATCAAGTACGACCCGACTCGTTTCGATTTCGGCGACGTCAAGTTTGATCCAAAAGCCACCGACCAGCTGGGTTATGCCGGCTTTCGCGTGCTGTACCCGATCAACAAGGACGACAAGCAAGACGAAATCATGACCATGCTCGGCGCCAGCTATTTCCGCGTCGTGGGCAAGGACCAGGTCTACGGCCTGTCCGCCCGTGGCATGGCGATTGATACCGCGCTGCCGTCCGGCGAAGAGTTCCCGCGGTTCACCGAATTCTGGATCGAGCGTCCAAAACCGGGTGACAAGCACCTGGTGATCTTTGCCCTGTTGGACTCGCCACGGGCCACCGGCGCCTATCGCCTGATCCTGCGCCCGGGCACCGACACCATTGTCGACGTCAAGTCGCAGATGTTCCTGCGCGACAAGGTCAGCAAGCTGGGCGTTGCCCCGTTGACCAGCATGTTCCTGTTCGGCGCCAACCAGCCGTCCAAAGTGCTCAACTACCGTCGCGAACTGCACGACTCCAGCGGTCTGTCGATCCATGCCGGCAACGGCGAGTGGATCTGGCGCCCGCTGAACAACCCAAAACACCTGTCGGTCAGCAACTTCTCGGTAGAAAACCCGCGTGGTTTCGGCCTGTTGCAGCGTGGTCGCAACTTCAGCCAGTACGAAGACCTCGACGACAACTACGACAAGCGCCCAAGCGCCTGGATCGAGCCTGAAGGCGACTGGGGCAAGGGCTCCGTCGATTTGGTAGAGATCCCGACCGCCGATGAGACCAACGACAACATCGTTGCCTTCTGGAGCCCGGCCGAACTGCCCAAGCCCGGCGAGCCGCTGGATATCGCCTACCGCCTGCACTGGACTCTCAACGACGCACCGTTCCACTCGCCGGACAGTGCCTGGGTCAAGCAGACCCTGCGTTCTACTGGTGATGTGAAACAGTCCAACCTGATCCGCCAGCCAGACGGCAGCGTGGCCTATCTGGTGGACTTCGAGGGCCCGTCCCTCAAGGCCCTGAAGCCAGATGCGGCAGTGCGCAGCCAGGTCAGCGTCGGTGAAAACGGCGAAGTCGTGGAAAACAGCGTGCGCTACAACCCGCACACCAAAGGCTGGCGCCTGACCCTGCGCTTGAAGATCAAGGATGCAGGCAAACCGACCGAAATGCGTGCGGCCCTGGTCCAGGACATCGTCAAGCCTGAGCCAGAGCAGGCTTCCACCCAAGTCCTGAAGGCTGACAAAGTCCTGGCCAAGCAACACGAGAAACACGCCAAGAAAGACGCCAAGGACAAGCAAGACAAGCAGCCAGAAGCTGCCCCAGCCACCCCGGAGCCAGTCAAGACAGAACAAGTCCTGACCGAAACCTGGAGCAATCAGTTGCCTGCCGATGAGTAACTCCCAAGTCCAGCCAGAGACTCTTGCCGAGTACCTGGCGCATCTTCCGATGACCGACGAGCAGCGCGCCGAACTGGCGGGCTGCAAGTCCTTCTCCGAACTGCACGAGCGCCTGTCGTCGTCGACCTTTGACACCCCGGTGGACGCGGCGCAGGCCTCGGTTGGCCGAAGGCTGACCCTCAACACGGCCGAGGAGCTAGAGGAAGCCGAAATGCTGGTGCTCGACGCCAGCGGTCGGGTTTGCCTCAAGGCCACGCCGCCGATCCGGCGTACCAAAGTGGTGCCCGAGCCTTGGCGCACCAATATCCTGGTGCGTGGCTGGCGCCGGCTGACCGGCCGTAGCAACCCGCCTGCGCCGCCCAAAGACGAGCGCGTGCTGCCGGCTGCGCGCTGGCGCACGGTCGGTTCGATTCGCCGCTATATCCTGCTGGTGCTGATGCTCGGCCAGACGATCGTGGCCGGCTGGTACATGAAAGGCATCATGCCGTACCAGGGCTGGTCCTTCGTCGACTTTGACGAGGTGCGCAACCAGACCCTGCTGCAAACTGCCACCCAGGTCCTGCCCTACGCCCTGCAAACCAGCATCCTGATCATGTTCGGCATTCTGTTCTGCTGGGTTTCGGCGGGTTTCTGGACTGCGCTGATGGGCTTCCTTGAGTTGCTTACCGGTCACGACAAGTACCGGATCTCCGGGAAAAGCGCCGGCGACGAGCCAATCCCGAAGGAGGCCCGTACCGCGCTGGTCATGCCGATCTGCAACGAAGACGTGCCCCGGGTGTTTGCCGGCCTGCGCGCGACCTTCGAGTCGGTCGCTGCCACTGGCGATCTGGATCGTTTCGACTTCTTCGTGCTCAGCGACAGTAACGACGCCGACATCTGCATCGCCGAACAGCAAGCCTGGCTCGACGTCTGCCGCGAGGCCGGTGGCTTTGGCAAGATTTTCTATCGCCGCCGTCGTCGTCGCGTCAAACGCAAGAGCGGCAACCTTGACGACTTCTGCCGTCGCTGGGGCGGTGACTACAAGTACATGGTGGTCCTCGACGCCGACAGCGTGATGAGCGGCGAATGCCTGACCAGCCTGGTGCGCCTGATGGAAGCCACGCCGGACGCCGGGATCATCCAGACCGCGCCACGTGCCTCGGGCATGGACACCCTGTATGCGCGCATGCAGCAGTTCGCCACCCGCGTCTACGGCCCGCTGTTCACTGCGGGCCTGCACTTCTGGCAGTTGGGCGAATCCCACTACTGGGGCCACAACGCGATCATCCGCATGAAGCCGTTTATCGAGCACTGCGCCCTGGCGCCATTGCCGGGTAAAGGTGCGTTTGCCGGCTCGATTCTTTCCCACGACTTCGTTGAAGCTGCGCTGATGCGCCGTGCCGGCTGGGGCGTGTGGATTGCCTACGACTTGCCGGGCAGCTACGAAGAACTGCCGCCCAACCTGCTGGACGAACTCAAGCGTGACCGTCGCTGGTGCCACGGTAACCTGATGAACTTCCGCCTGTTCCTGGTCAAGGGCATGCACCCGGTACACCGTGCGGTGTTCCTCACTGGCGTGATGTCGTACCTGTCGGCGCCGTTGTGGTTCCTGTTCCTGCTGCTGTCCACGGCCCTGCTGGCGGTCAACACCCTGATGGAGCCGCAGTACTTCATGGCACCGCGCCAGTTGTACCCGCTGTGGCCGCAATGGCATCCGGACAAGGCGGTGGCCCTGTTCTCCACCACCATCGTGCTGCTGTTCCTGCCTAAATTGCTGAGCATCATCCTGATCTGGGCCAAGGGCGCGAAAGAGTTCGGTGGCAAGTTCAAGGTGACCTTGTCGATGCTGCTGGAGATGTTGTTCTCCATGCTGCTGGCGCCGGTACGGATGATTTTCCACACCCGCTTCGTGCTCGCCGCGTTCCTCGGCTGGGCCGCGACCTGGAACTCGCCGCAACGTGACGATGACTCCACGCCATGGAGCGAGGCAGTCAAGCGCCACGGCCCGCAGACCTTGCTGGGCTTCTTCTGGGCGCTGCTGGTGGTGTGGTTGAACCCAAGCTTCCTGTGGTGGCTGGTGCCGATTGTCGGTTCGCTGATGTTGTCGATCCCGGTCTCGGTGATCTCCAGCCGGGTCAAGCTGGGCCTCAAGTCGCGCGACGAAAGCCTGTTCCTGATCCCCGAGGAATACAATCCGCCGCAGGCGCTGCTGTCGACCGACCGCTACACCCACGAAAACCGTTGGCATGCACTGAATGACGGTTTTATCCGGGCAGTGGTCGATCCGCAGCAGAACGCCCTGGCCTGTGCCCTGGCGACCTCCCGCCATGGCCATGCGGAGCCGATTGAGTGGCTGCGCGCCGATCGCGTGCGACATGCCCTGAAAGTCGGCCCCGCGGGTCTGAATAACAACGAGCGCGTGGCTTTGCTCAGCGACCCGGTGGCCCTGGGGCGCCTGCATGAGCAAGTCTGGAGCGAGGGGCATGCCGAATGGCTTGGCGCCTGGCGCGAATCGGTCAAGGCCGACCCGCATGCGCCGTTGCTGCCGCTCAAGCCGCTGTCATCCCAGGCTCAGCCAGCCTGATTCAGACGCCCCCGGGATTCGTCTCGGGGGCGCTTGAAACGCCCTTCCTACAGCGTTTTTCGCTTCTGCCTTAGCCTTCTAACTTCGATACAAAAGACCCTGGTTCAAGGCGTATTGCCGTGCCTGCCAGTGGGTTAGGATCGCCCCCCAAATCTGACTCGACCGCCTGTGGCTTGCGCTAGACCCGCAACGCACGGTACGCGGCTGCTTAATGAAAAAGGGGCTTTTCATGATCAAGGGTTACTGGTCGATACTGCTGGGTATTGTCGCGTTGCTACAGGTACAGATGGCGCACGCGGGCGCCATTGATGAGGCCGTGCGGCGCGGGGTCTTGAAAGTGGGGACCGACCCCAACTACGTGCCCTTTGAAATGACCGACAAGCAGGGGCGTGTCATCGGCTTTGAAGCTGACCTGCTCGAAGAAATGAGCAATGCCCTGGGGGTGGCGCTGGAATGGGTCCCGGTGGCCTATACCGAGCTGATCCCGGGCCTGCTGGGCGGCCGCTTCGACATGATCGGCAGCGGTATGACCGTAACCCAGGAGCGCAACCTCAAGCTCAACTTCAGCGACTCGTTCATCATCGTTGGCCAGACCGTACTGCTGCACCCGCGCCTGGCCGGCAAAGTCAGCAGCATTGAAGACCTGAACGAAGCCGGCTATCGGATTGCTGCCGCAGACGGCACCACCGGCGAAGCGGCGGCGCGGCGCTTCCTGGGGGCTGCGCAACTGCGCAGCTTTGCCACGGCGGAGGAAGGCGTGCGCCAGTTGGTCGACGGGAGGGTTGATGCCTTTATCCATGATGCACCCTATAACCTGATTGCCCTGGCCAAGCCGCAAAACCGCGAACTGCTGGCCCTGGAGCAGCCCTTCACCTACGAACCCCTGGCGTTTGGATTGCCAAAGGGCGATTACGATAGCCTGAACTGGATCAATCACTTCCTTAATCAGATAGCCCAGGACGGCACCTACGATCGGCTGCATGACAAGTGGTTTCGGGACACGGACTGGTTGTCGGAGATCGAATGATGGTCACAACTGCTTACATAACTCCTAGGGGCTTACCCGTCAGGTCAAGCCGTCTAACTGCGCTTTTCTCCGGGGTTTTGTGGGGTTTTTCTGTCATATCCGCCAACAAATCCCGGCTAGACCTTTGTGCCGGTGGGCGAGTGGGTTAGCATCGCTCCCCGAAGAAATAGTGCAGCCCTGTGAAGGCCTGCATCAAAATAAAATGAGTCAGGGGACTTGGTGATGAAAAAGTATCTTTCGATGCTGATGCTCGGCGTTACGGCCCTGCTGGCAGTCAATACGGCCCAGGCCGGTGCGATTGACGAAGCGGTCAAGCGCGGCACCTTGAAAGTCGGCATGGATCCGACCTACATGCCGTTTGAGATGACCAACAAGCGTGGCGAAATCATTGGTTTTGAAGTCGACCTGCTCAAGGCGATGGCCAAGTCCATGGGGGTCAAGCTGGAACTGGTCTCCACCGGTTACGACGGCATCATCCCAGCCTTCCTCACCGGCAAGTTCGACATGATCGGCAGCGGCATGACCCTGACCCAGGAACGCAACCTGCGCCTGAACTTCAGCGAACCCTTCATCGTGGTTGGCCAGACCCTGCTGATCCGCAAGGAACTGGAAGGTACCATCAAGTCCTACAAAGACCTGAATGACGAGAAGTACCGCCTGACCTCCAAACTCGGCACTACGGGTGAGATGGTGGCCAAGAAGCTGATCTCCAAGGCCAAGTACCACGGCTACGACAACGAGCAGGAAGGTGTGCTCGACGTGGTCAACGGCAAGGCCGACGCCTTTGTCTACGACGCGCCGTACAACGTGGTTGCCGAGAAAAAAGTCGGCAATGGCAAGCTGGTGTACCTCGAAGAACCCTTCACCTACGAGCCGCTGGCATTCGGTTTGAAGAAGGGCGACTACGACAGCATCAACTTCATCAATAACTTCCTGCACCAGATCCGCAACGACGGCACCTACGATCGCATCCATGACAAGTGGTTCAAGAGCTCCGAGTGGCTCAAGGACATGGAATAAGCTAGAAACCGCGTCGCGCCCATCGCGGGCAAGCCCGCTCCCACATTTGGAATGTATTCCAGTGTGGGAGCGGGCTTGCCCGCGATGGCGGCCTGACAGCCGATACACATCCCGGAACCCGCAATGAAACAGAAAAAAGCCCAATGGCCCTGGCACCTGCTGACCGTGCTGGTGCTGGTCGGCATGGCCGGCGCGTTGTACTACGCCACCTCGCTGATGTCCTACGAATGGCGCTGGAACCGCGTGCCGCAATACTTCGCCTACCAGGCTGAAGAGTCCAAGCGGGCGGCGGATATTTCCACGGTGGTCGAGTTGGTGCGCAAGGGCGACGTGGCGCAAGTCACCCTGCGCAACGACGCCGGCGCCGAACAGCACCTGACGGTGGCCGAAAACAGCCTGCAAGTGGCCCGTGGCGACGATGTGGCCGAGGGCGACGTGATCGGCGTGACCCGGCACTGGGCGCTGGGCCCATTGATGTGGGGGTTGTGGACCACCCTGTGGCTGTCGCTGGTCTCGGGGGTATTGGGCTTGTTCATCGGCCTGGCAACCGGCCTGTGTCGTTTGTCGAATAATCCGACCTTGCGCGATCTGTCGACGATCTATGTCGAACTGGTACGCGGTACGCCGCTATTGGTACAGATCTTCATTTTCTACTTCTTCATCGGCACGGTGCTGAACCTGTCGCGCGAGTTCGCCGGCATCGCCGCGCTGTCGCTGTTTACCGGCGCCTACGTGGCCGAAATCGTGCGTGCCGGCGTGCAGTCGATTGCCCGTGGCCAAGGCGAAGCTGCCCGCTCCCTGGGCTTGAGCGCCAGCCAGTCGATGCGCCATGTGGTGCTGCCGCAGGCCTTCAAGCGCGTGCTGCCGCCGTTGGCCGGGCAATTTATCAGTCTGGTCAAGGACACCTCGTTGGTGTCGGTGATCGCCATTACCGAGCTGCTCAAGAGCGGTCGCGAGGTCATCACCACCTCGTTCTCGCCGTTTGAAATCCTGTTCTGTGTCGCAGGCCTGTACCTGCTGATCAACCTGCCGCTGTCGAAAATGGCCAGCCGGCTTGAGCGGAGGCTCGCCCAAAGTGATTGAAGTGCGCGATCTGGTAAAAGTCTTCGACACCCGTGGGCACGTGGTGCGCGCGGTGGATCACGTCACCACCCAGGTGGCCAAGGGCGAGGTGCTGGTGGTGATCGGCCCGTCCGGCTCCGGCAAATCGACGTTCCTGCGCTGCCTCAACGGCCTGGAAGAGTTCGATTCGGGCTCGGTGAGCATTGATGGTCTGCAACTGGCCGACCCCAAGACCGACGTGAACGCCTATCGCCGGGAAGTCGGCATGGTGTTCCAGCATTTCAACCTGTTCCCGCACATGACCGTGCTGGAAAACCTGTGCCTGGCGCAGAAAGTCGTGCGCAAGCGCGGCAAGAAGGAGCGCGAGGCCAAGGCCCTGGCATTGCTGGAAAAGGTCGGCATCGCCCAAAAAGCCAACGAGTTCCCCTCGCGGCTCTCGGGTGGCCAGCAACAGCGCGTGGCGATTGCCCGGGCGCTGGCCATGGAGCCCAAGGTCATGTTGTTTGACGAGCCCACCTCGGCACTGGACCCGGAAATGGTCGGCGAAGTGCTGGACGTCATGAAGACCCTGGCCCTGGAAGGCATGACCATGGTCTGCGTGACCCACGAAATGGGCTTTGCCCGTGAAGTGGCAGACCGGGTGCTGTTCTTCGATCACGGCAAACTGTTGGAAGACGCTGCACCCGCGCAGTTCTTCGATGCACCGAAGGACCCACGGGCACAGGCGTTCCTGCGCCAGGTTCTGTAACCCACGGGGGCAGGTTCATACCTTGAACTTGCCTACGCACTGCTGAAGATTCGTGCCCAGCCGTGCCAATTCAATACTCGCCGCCGCCGTCTGTTCGCTGGCAGCGGCGGTTTGCTCCGACACATCCCTGACCTTCAACACGCTGCGATTGATCTCCTCGGCCACCGCACTTTGCTGTTCGGCGGCGGCGGCGATCTGTGGGTTCATTTCCTGGATGACCAGCACAGTGCGCGCGATTTCCGTCAGGGCGTCGCCGGCATTGCGCGTCAGGCCGACGCTGCGGTCGGTCAGGGCGCGGCTGTTGTCCATGATGTCGGCGACCTGTTGCGTGCCGCTGTGCAACCCGCCGATCAGTTCTTCGATTTCCTCGGCGGACTGTTGGGTGCGCTGGGCAAGGCTGCGTACTTCGTCGGCCACCACGGCAAATCCCTGGCCGGCTTCACCTGCGCGTGCGGCCTCGATCGCCGCATTGAGCGCCAGCAGGTTGGTCTGCTGGGACACCGACTTGATCACCTCCAGCACGCTGCCGATCTTCTGGCTTTCCCGTTGCAGGCCCAGCATCGCCTGGCTGGAGCGCGCCATCTCGTGGGCCAGGTGTTCAATGTGCGCCACCGCATCCGTCACCACCTGGTCGCCCAGTTCGGTCTGCTGATTGGCCTGGCCGGCGGCAATCGAGGCCTGTTCGGCATGCCGCGCGACTTCCTGGGCGGTGGCGAGCATCTGGTTCATGGCGGTCGCCACCTGCTCGGTTTCGTCACGCTGATTATTCACGCCCGCCCGGGTTTGCTCGGTGACGGCCGACAACTCCTCGGCGGCGCTGGCGATCTGCCGGGCATTGTCGCTGATGCTGCTAATCAGCCCCCGCAGGTTCAGGGTCATTTGCGCCATGCTGCATTGCAACTGGCCCAGCTCATCGCGGCGCCGGGTCTGCACATCGTGGCTGAGGTCGCCGTCGGCAATGCGATTGGCCACGGCCAGGGCCCTGCGCAGTGGCTTGACGATCTGCCCGGCGATTATCCAGGCGGCCAGGGCGCCAAAGAGCACAGCCGCAGCGGTAATGGCGAGCGTCTGGGTGCGGGCCTGTTCGGCTTCCCGATTGCGGCGCTGGGTCTGGTCCTGGCTCAACAGGTCACTCTGTACCAGCAGTTGATCCAGCTGCTGCTCCAACTCGTTTTGCGCCGTTTCGGTGGTGAGCTGGGTATCGCGCAGGCGTGCCAGATGGGTGCGCAGGCTGAGCACGGCATTTTTCAATGCGCTGCTGTCCACGGGCAGTTTCTCCACGGCCGCCTGGGCGAGTTCGAGGCTGCGCTCGGCGTCGCTGACGGCCTGGGCATAGGTATCCAGGCTGCTGGCCGCCCAGGCCGGGGTCAGGGCGCGGTCTTCGGCTTGTTCAATGGCCAGGCGCAGGGCTTCGATGGCATCGAGGGCTTTTTCGTCGTCCTGGTCGGGCAGGTCGCTGGCCAGTTGCGCCAGGCTGTCGCTGGTACGGATGGAGCTCTGTTTCAGCTGTTCGCGGGCAGTTTCCCGCTGCTTGACCAGTGAGGGCACATCCTTGAGCGTGGTTTTGAACTTGCCTGAAATACTGGCCATGCTCTGCAGGTATTGCAGGGCTTTTGGCGCCTTGAGACGGTTTGACAGCTCGCTCATGTACCCGTCGACCTTGTCCATGGAGACGCTCAATTTATTGAGGCTGGTTGCGTTGTCCAGGGTGCGGTACACGATGCGGTCGGCCCGCACTTGTTCACCGGTCACTGCCATTTGCGCCAGCACGGTCAGGGTTTGTGAGCGGTAGAGCGAGGCGGCGAGGGACTGCCAGCCAGTCAGGGCGATTACAAGGCTCAGGGCCAGCACCAAGGCAAAACCCAGGACCAGTTTGAGGGTGACGCTGGTGTTACCCAGCAGTTGAGTCATTCGACGAAGCATGGCCAACCTCCGGCAAGTGAACAAAGGCGTTCGACGTGCCGGGGCGCCGACGGGCGCGGACACATTGAATCCATTTGAACGCTAGTCGGCGTAGGCGCCAGGTGTACCGATCATGGCCTGAAAAACGTGTAGGAAATTTCACAAGCTGCGAGCGGCGACCCGGACGGATCGCCGCGAAGGGCAGGGGTCAGACCCGGAAGCGGCCGACCAGTGATTGCAGATGGGTGCCCAGGCGCGCCAGTTCGGTACTGGAGGCGGCAGTCTCTTCGCTGGCTGCTGCGGTCTGCTCGGACACATCGCGTACGTTCAGCACGCTGCGGTTGATCTCTTCGGCCACGGCGCTCTGTTGCTCGGCGGCGGTGGCGATCTGCTGGTTCATCGCCTGGATGGCCGAGACCGTGCGGGTGATGTTCCCCAGGGCATTGCCGGCGCGACGGGTCAGCTCGACGCTGCTGTCGGTGAGGCCACGGCTGTTGTCCATGATGGTCGCCACCTGCTGGGTGCCGCTTTGCAGGCCGACGATCAGCTCTTCGATCTCTTCGGTGGATTTTTGCGTGCGCTGCGCCAGGCTGCGCACCTCATCGGCCACCACCGCGAAGCCACGGCCGGCTTCCCCGGCGCGTGCCGCTTCAATGGCGGCGTTGAGTGCCAGTAGGTTGGTTTGCTGGGCCACGGACTTGATCACGTCCAGCACGCTGCCGATCTTGTCGCTTTCGCGCTTGAGATGGCCCATGGCCTCGGTGGAATTGCCGACTTCGCCGGCCAGGCGCTCGATCTGGGCGATGGCTTCGCCGACCACCCTGTCGCCTTCGCGGGCTTGTTGGTCGGCGGCGACGGCGGCTTCCGAGGCCTCCTCGGCATTGCGCGCCACTTCCTGCACGGTGGCGGCCATTTCGTTCATCGCGGTGGCGACCTGGTCGGTCTCCACCTTCTGGCTGTTGACCCCGGCGCTGGTCTGCTCGGTAACCGCCGACAACTCTTCGGCGGCGCTGGCAATTTGCGTCACGCCGTCGCTGATCCCGCCGATCAGGTCGCGCAGGCCCATGGTCATGCTTTGCATGGCGCGTTGCAGTTGGCCCAGTTCGTCCTGGCGTTGCGAAACCAGATCATGGGTCAGGTCACCGGCGGCGACGCGCTCGGCGACCTTGAGGGTCTGGCTCAGTGGAATCACGATTTGCCGGGTAATCGCCCAGGCCGCCACCATGCCAAAGACCAGCGCCAGGGCGGTGGCCAGCATCAGCAGGAACTTGGCCTGTGCGGCGTCGGCGTCGCGGATGATGGTTTGGGAGGCGGTGAGCTTTTTGCTGCGCTCGAACAGCAGGTCACCTTGCTCGGCCATGGCCTTGAGGGCCGCGGCGCTGGCCACCTGGGAATCGCGGAACTGACTGACGGCGGCGAGGTAGGCCTTGAGGGAGTCGCTGGCCTCCTGCAGGTTGGCGCTGTATTGATCCGGCAGTTGGCTGCGCAGGCTGTCGGCGCTCTTCAGGGCGTTGGCAATGGCATCCAGCGCCGGTTGCTCAGCTTCGACCTTGGCGCTGTAGGTATAGCCGCGCACCTGGAAGCGCGCCTGCTGGATCAACTTGCTCAGTTCGACCGCGCTGTTGAACTGGGGGACGCTGTCACCTTGCAGCAGGACTTTTTCGATTTCCGCGACGCGCCCGACGGCGTTGTCGGCGGTAGCGCCAAGCTTGCTGCGTGCATCTTCGCGGTGGGCACCGGCCTGGACCATGGCGCCAAAGGCCTGTCGATACTTGGCGACGGCGGCCAACTGCTCATCGATGATGGCGACATCGGCCGGTTGTTCGATCTGGCTGCGCGCGGTCTTCAGGCCGCTGTCGAGTTTATCCATCAGATCGTTGACCAGCCCCGGGCCTTGTTCGCCACGGCGCATTTCATAGTCCAGCCGGGCCTGGCGCAGGTCTTTGGTGAGTTCGTTGAGGCTGGAAATAAAACCCAGTTTATCGCCACGGCTGATCACGCCACTCAGGCCCGTCCAGCCGGTGAAGGTGATCAGCAGCGTGAGGACCAAGACCAGGCCAAAGCCCACGCTCAGCTTGCGATTGACGCTCACATTCCCCAGTTTTTCAGCTAGCCAACGGTACATGCGGTGAACTCCCCTGAACAAGGCTTGGACTTATCCTGAGGGTATCGGCATGCGAGCGGGATTCTGTAGCGGCACAAAGCCCCGTGGTGTTTGGAGGGGCGGGGTTAGAAGAGGCGGGCGAGCAGGGCGGTCACGGCAGTTTCTACGCGCAGGATCCGCGCGCCCAGTTGCACCGGCTGCAAGCCGGCCTTGGCCAGCAAGTCCACTTCATAGGGAATCCAGCCACCTTCGGGGCCGATGGCCAGGGTCACCGGTTCATCCAGGCCGCGTGGGCAGGCCGGGTAATCGCCGGGATGCCCGACCAGGCCCAGGGTGTCCTGGGCCAGGGCCGGCAGGCGGTCTTCAACGAAGGGCTTGAAGCGTTTTTCGATGACGATCTCGGGCAGCACCGTATCCCGCGCCTGTTCCAGGCCGAGGATCAGTTGCTCGCGGATGGCTTCGGGCTCCAGGAACGGGGTCTGCCAGAAACTTTTCTCGACCCGATAACTGTTGACCAGCACCACCCGTGGCACACCCATGGACGCTACGGTCTGCAACACCCGACGGAGCATTTTCGGGCGTGGCAGGGCCAGCAGCAGGGTCAGTGGCAACTTGGCCGGTGGCGGCTGGTCGAGGCTGATTTGCAGCTCGGCCTCGCCCGCTTCCAGGCGCAGCAACTGTGCATTGCCCATCAAGCCGCCAATGCGCCCCACGCGCAGGCTGTCGCCGACCGCGGCGCGATGCACTTCTTGCATGTGCACCAGGCGCCGGTCACGCAGCACGACCCGGTCGGGCGCGATAAAGTCGGCCTCTTCAAGCAGCAGCAGGTTCACGGTTGGGTCGCTGGCGGCTGGTCGTCATCGGCGGGTTGGTCATCCGGGTGTTCGCCGCGCTTGCTTATCAGGCTGCCAAACAAGATGCCAATTTCAAACAGCATCCACATCGGCACGGCCAGCAAGGTTTGCGAGAAGATATCCGGTGGGGTCAGGATCATGCCGACCACGAAGCAGCCGATGATCACGTACGGGCGGATCTTGCGCAGGTACTTCACGTCGACCACGCCGATCCACACCAGCAGCACCACCGCCACCGGGATCTCGAAGGCCACGCCGAAGGCGAAGAACAGCGTCATCACGAAGTCGAGGTAACTGGTGATGTCGGTCATCATTTCCACACCGGCCGGGGTGGCGGCGGCGAAGAACTTGAAGATCAGTGGGAACACCAGGAAGTAGGCGAACGCCATGCCGGTGTAGAACAGCATGATGCTCGACACCAACAGCGGCACCGCGATGCGTTTTTCATGCTTGTACAGGCCCGGTGCGATAAAGCCCCAGATCTGGTGCAGGATCACCGGGATCGCCAAGAACAGCGACACCATCATCGTCAACTTGAGCGGCGTGAGGAACGGCGAGGACACGTCGGTGGCGATCATCGTCGCGCCCACCGGCAGGTACTCGCGCAGCGGCGTCGAGACGAAGGTGTAGATCTGCTGGGTAAAGGCAAACAGCCCGGCAAAGATCACGAAGATCGCCGCGACACACCGCAGCAGGCGGGTGCGCAACTCGGTGAGGTGCGAGACCAGCGGCATATGCTGGTCGTTTTCCGGTTTATCAGCGCTCATGGGGCTCGCGGCGGCAATGTAGGGTCGTGGGGAGCGGGCGACGCGGCGGGCGTCGGCGCAGGCTCTGCTGGGGGAGCGGGCGTGGCGATCGGGGCTGTCTCGGCCACCGGCGCAATGCTCTGCTCGGCCACCGGCTCAACCGGTGTCGGCGCCTGTTGCTGGGGCGCGAGGATTTTGCGCGCTTCCTGCTCCAGGGACAGAATGTGTTCGTTGTGCAGTTGCCGGCGAATCTCGTCGGCGCCGATTTCCCGTTCAACTTCCTGTTTGATGGCGTTGAAACTGCGTTTCAGGCGCCCGACCCACAGGCCGGCCGTGCGCGCGGCGCCGGGCAGGCGTTCAGGCCCCAGCACCAGCAGGGCAACGAGGCCGACGAGCAGCAGTTCAGAGAAGCTGATACCAAACATTAGTCAGTGCTCACGAGTCTTTGCGGGACGGCTCTTCGACTTTCTCGGCCTGTACGTCGAAGGTGCGACGCTCGGTGATCGGCTGTGCCGCCTGCGGGTGTACAGGTTGCGCCGGTGGAACCGGGGTGGCGCCGGTATCGGCCGGCTTTTCGTCGTCGTTCATGGCCTTGCGAAAGCCCTTGATGGATTCGCCGACATCAGTGCCCAGGTTCTTCAGTTTCTTGGTACCGAACACCAGGACGACCACCACGAGAATGACGATCCAGTGTTTCCAGTCAAAAATGCCCATGCTGCAATTCCTCAGTCAGAAAGTTATTCAGGCGGACGGGCGCGAGGCCTTTTCGGCGTGCCCGGACAAGCCGAAGCGACGGTCCAGTTCATCCAGCACGGCCTGTGGGTGCTGCCCCAGTTGGGCGAGCATGACCAGGCTATGGAACCACAAGTCAGCGGTCTCATAGATGACATCGCTGTAATCGCCGCTGATTTCAGCATCCTTGGCGGCGATGATGGTCTCGACGGATTCTTCGCCGAGTTTTTCCAGAATCTTGTTCAGGCCCTTATGGTACAGGCTGGCGACATAGGAGCTGTCGGCGTCCGCACCTTTGCGGTCCTCCAGCACCTGGGCCACACGGTTCAGGGTATCGCTCATGTTCAATGTCCTGCCGAGTAAATGGCGTGCGGGTCTTTGAGCACCGGCTCGACGGTTTTCCACGCGCCGTTCTCGAACACTCGGTAGAAGCAGCTGTGGCGGCCGGTATGACAGGCGATGTCGCCGACTTGCTCGACCATCAGCACGATCACGTCGGCGTCGCAGTCCAGGCGCATTTCGTGCAGCTTTTGCACATGCCCGGACTCTTCGCCCTTGCGCCACAGTTTGCCACGGGAACGTGACCAGTAGATGGCACGCTGCTCGGCGGCAGTCAGGCTCAGGGCCTCGCGGTTCATCCAGGCCATCATCAGGATGCGCCCGGTCTTGTGGTCCTGGGCAATGGCCGGCACCAGGCCGTCACTGTCCCATTTGATCTCGTCCAGCCAGTCTTTCATCTTCGACTCCGACAGCCGTGCGCGACCCGCCCCGGCAATGTGCAACAGTGTATAACCGGTCGGCCTATCGACGCACGACCAGATAAAGACCCACGGCGACCATGATCCCGGCCGGCCAATGACCCAGCTCGTTCAACGGCCCACCGGCTGCGAGCACCGCGCCACCGCCCAGGTGCGCCGCGCCCAGCAGGCGCAGGAACCAGTCGTCCTTGCGCTGGTGCCACGGTGGCGCCGGGTCCTTGGCGTGGGGCTGGGACATGCGCTCGAGCAGGTCGCGGGTCATGTTGGCCAGGTGCGGTAGCTGCTCGACCTGGCTTTGCAGGTTGCCCAGCAGGGTTTTCGGGCTGACGCGCTCGCGCATCCAGCGTTCGAGGAACGGTTGCGCGGTGTTCCACAGGTCCAGGTCCGGGTACAGCTGGCGGCCCAGGCCTTCGATATTGAGCAGGGTCTTTTGCAGCAGCACCAGTTGCGGCTGCACTTCCATATTGAAGCGTCGCGCGGTCTGGAACAGGCGCATCAGTACCTGGCCGAATGAAATATCTTTTAACGGTTTTTCGAAGATCGGCTCGCACACGGTGCGGATTGCTGCCTCGAACTCATTGAGCTTGGTTTCGGCCGGCACCCAGCCCGAATCGATGTGCAATTGCGCCACGCGCCGGTAGTCACGCTTGAAGAAGGCAAACAGGTTGCGCGCCAGGTAGTCCTGGTCCTCGGGCGTGAGGCTGCCGACGATGCCGCAGTCGATCGCGATGTACTGCGGGCTCCATGGATTTACCGTGCTGACGAAGATATTGCCGGGGTGCATGTCGGCGTGGAAGAAGCTGTCGCGAAACACCTGGGTGAAGAAAATCTCCACACCACGCTCGGCGAGCATCTTCATGTCGGTGCGCTGGTCGGCCAGGGTCGCCAGATCCGTGACCTGCACGCCGTAGATGCGCTCCATCACCAGCACCTTTGGCCGGCACCAGTCCCAATAGACCTGCGGCACGTACAGCAGTGGCGAGCCTTCGAAGTTGCGCTTGAGCTGGCTGGCGTTGGCTGCTTCACGCAACAGGTCGAGTTCGTCGTAGATGGTTTTTTCGTAGTCGGCGACCACATCCACCGGGTGCAACAGGCGCGCATCGGCAGAGAAGCGCTCGGCGGCGCGGGCCAGAATGAACAGCCAGGCCAGGTCCTGGCCGATGATCGGCTTGAGGCCAGGGCGGATCACCTTGACCACCACCTCTTCGCCGGTTTTAAGCTGGGCGGCGTGCACCTGGGCAACCGAGGCCGAGGCCAGGGGCTCGACGTCGAAACGGCTGAACACTTCGCTGATTTTCTTGCCCAGCTGTTCTTCGATCAGCTTCATCGACTGCTGTGAGTCGAACGGCGGCACGCGGTCCTGCAACAGCATCAGCTCGTCGGCGATATCCTCGGGCAGCAGGTCCCGACGGGTCGACAGGATCTGCCCGAACTTGATGAAGATCGGCCCCAGGTCCTGCAAGGCCAGGCGCAGGCGTGCGCCACGGCTCAGGTCCAGGGTCTTGCGCGGGAACCAGCGCCACGGCAGCACGTAGCGCACTGCCAGCAACAACCACGGCAGCGGCAGGGCGAACAGCAGGTCATCGAGGCGGTAGCGAATGACGACGCGTTGGATTCGGAACAGACGGCGGACGGCGAGCAGCTTCATGCGTTATCGCTTGGATCAAGGGAGCGGTTCAGGCGCTCGAAGCGCGCCTCAATCCGTTCCAGGTCGAGTTTGGCCTGGTCGAGTTCACGAAAGCGCGCTTCGGCTTCCCGTTGTCCGACGAGGGTGCGCGATTCTTCGCTCAGGTATTCGGCGAGGTTCTGATTGAGACTGGCGAAACCCTGCTGGTACCAGCGCGAACGGCTGCGCAGGTGCCCGCTGATCAACTGGGTGGCCACCGGGCCGAGCCAGCGCGACAGCTCGTATTCCCAGTCCAGCTCCAGGTCTTGCAGCACGGCGGCCAGGTCCATCAGCACCGCGCTGTCGCCTTCAAGGGTCACCTCGGGGCCGTGGAGGATCGCGGTCTTGTCACGGCTCAAGGCCAGGCGCAGCAGGCTCGCCGCCGGTGCACGCAGGGTGCAGTCGGCATCGGCGGCCCAGTGCGCGGCGAGCATCAGGCCTTCATCGCTGGGCAGGATAAACAGCTGCAAGGCCGGGCTGGTGCAATCGACGGCAATGATCTTGCCGTTCAGGTGCGCCAGCCGTGCCAGGGCGGTGCTGTCCAGGCGCAGGACACGGTTGAGGCCGTGTTCGACACTGGCGAGAAGGCCCGTGAACAACATCAGGGCTTGATGCCGCGATGCAGGGCGACGATACCGGAGGTCATGTTGTGATAGGTCACGCGGTCGAAGCCGGCCTCGACCATCATCGACTTCAGGGTTTCCTGGTTGGGGTGCATGCGGATCGACTCGGCCAGGTAGCGATAGCTCTCGGCATCATTGGTGATCAGCTTGCCCATCAACGGCATGAAGGCGAACGAGTAGGTGTCGTAGACCTTGGACATCAGCGCGTTGGTCGGCTTGGAGAACTCCAGCACCAGCAGGCGACCACCGGGCTTGAGCACCCGCAGCATCGAGCGCAGGGCGTCTTCCTTGTGGGTCACGTTGCGCAGGCCGAAGGCGATGGTCACGCAGTCGAAATGGTTGTCGGGGAACGGCAGCTTTTCAGCGTCGGCCTGGACGAACTCGATGTTGCCGGCCACGCCCTTGTCCAGTAGGCGATCGCGGCCCACCTTGAGCATCGAGCCGTTGATGTCGGCCAATACCACCTGGCCGATGGGGCCAACGAGCTTGGAGAACTTGGCGGCCAGGTCGCCGGTGCCACCGGCGATGTCCAGCACGCGGTTGCCGGTGCGCACGCCGGACAACTCGATGGTGAAACGTTTCCACAGGCGGTGCATGCCGCCCGACAGCACGTCGTTCATCAGGTCGTACTTGGCGGCCACGGAGTGGAACACCTCAGCGACTTTTTCCGCTTTCTGGCTTTCCGGGACGTTCTTGAAGCCGAAGTGAGTGGTGGGTTCGGCATCGCTGCCTTTGCGCTGATCAGTCATATCGCTGTCACCAAAAGAGAATGGGGGCATTCTAATCCCCAAGGCATGCTTTGTCTTGGCAAGGCTGAAGGTAAGATAGGTGGCCGCCGAGACCTTTTGCCGCATGGCGGGTGAGCAGGGTGCTCAATACGTCTTTATAACGAGGAGTCATTCAAATGGCCCGCATACAGATTGAACGTGCCCACGCACTGGGTAAGGAAGCTGCCAGGGCGAAAGCCGAGAAGTTGGCGCATAAACTCAAGGAACAATATGGCCTGGAGCCATCTTGGTCTGGCGACACGTTGAACCTCAAGCGTTCCGGCGTCAAAGGCACGCTGAAAGTGGCCGAGGATTCGTTAAGGATTGAAGTGGAACTGGGCCTGTTGATGTCGGCCATGAGTGGCACCATCAAGTCCGAAATCGAGAAGGCCCTGGATAAAGCCCTGGCCTGATCTGCGACTGCGCGCCGCATTGGCTGGAGGCTCATTGTGCTGTTCTTAGGGTGCCGATTCTAATTTTTCTCCCTACTTTGTACTCAGCCCTCAACTCCTGTGGGCAGTTCCTCCACCCTTTTATGCGTGAGGTGCACCATGGCCAAAGTTATTTTGAAGAAAAAAATCGATACCCAAATCAGCGCTCTGAGCGACGTTAAAACCTATGCTCGCAAGATCTGGCTGGCGGGTTTGGGGGCTTACGCGAAGGTCGGCAGCGAAGGCAGCGAGTACTTCAAGGAACTCGTTAAGACTGGTCAACATGTTGAAAGCAAAGGCAAAAAAGTTGTGAATGAACAACTTGATGCCGCCAACAGTCAGATTGATTACGTTAAGAGCAATGTCTCCAGCGTCAAAGGTCGCGTGGAAGTGCGACTGGATAAAGTCGAGAAGGCTTTTGACGCGCGTGTTGCAAGTGCCTTGAATCGAATCGGCATTGCGTCTAAACATGACGTGGAGACACTCTCTGCTAAGCTCGATGAGCTAACGGCATTGCTCGAACGTGTCGCGCGTAAACACTAAGGAGACATCGGATGGCTGTTAAAAAGACTACTCAGAAAGAAGGCAGCTCTTGGGTCGGGAAAGTTGAAGAATATTCCCGCAAGATCTGGCTGGCTGGTTTAGGCGTGTACTCGAAGATCGACAGTGACGGCAGCAAACTCTTCGAGACTTTGGTTAAAGACGGCGAGAAGGCCGAGAAGTTGACCAAGAGCACAGTCGGTAAACAAGTAGATGCGGCCAAGGCGAGCGCGAGTTCGGCCAAGTCCCGTATCAGTGATGCGAAAAAGCAGGTACTGGGTACTTGGGGCGAACTTGAAGGTGCACTCGACAAGCGCCTGAACAGTGCTATTTCGCGCCTGGGCGTGCCGAGCCGCAATGAAGTGAAGGCGCTGCACAGCAAGGTCGATACCCTGACCAAGCAAATCGAAAAGCTGACCGGTGCTAAAGTCGCTCCCGTCAAAGCAGCGGCCAAGCCTGCTGCCAAGCCGGCCGCGAAAACGGCTGCGGCCAAACCTGCGGCGAAAACCGCGGCCAAGCCACTGGTCAAGGCCGCGGCCAAGCCAGCCGCTAAACCTGCAGCCAAGCCAGCGGCGAAAACGGCAGCAGCCAAACCTGCCGCCAAGCCTGCTGCCAAGAAGCCAGTAGCGGCTAAAGCTGCTGCAAAACCAGCGGCCAAGCCGGCAGCGAAACCTGCTGCCAAGCCTGTGGCAAAAACGGCTGCGGCCAAGCCGGCTGCCAAGCCAGTGGCAGCAAAACCCGCTGCCAAACCGGCCGCCGCGAAGCCTGCAGCCAAGCCAGCAGCGGCAAAACCTGCGGCAAAGCCAGCAGCGAAAAAGCCGGCCGTAGCCAAGAAACCTGCAACGCCCAAGCCTGCTGTAGCGGCCAAGCCTGCAACCCCGGCACCTGCGACCAACTCGGCCACCGCGCCGACGCCCGCCGCAGCGACCCCGACTGTAACGCCGGCCACCCCGACGCCATCCAGTCAGTCCTGATTCACGGGACGTATAAAAACGCCCGGCCTGCAAAGGTCGGGCGTTTTACTGGGTGCTTGCAACAACACATTCCTAATGTGTGTGGGCTTGTGTGGGAGCGGGCTTGCCCGCGATAGCGGTGTATCAGTGCCAGATTTGTTGGCTGACCCACCGCAATCGCGAGCAAGCCCGCTCCCACATTTCTAGTCCGTGTCGTCCAGGTAGCGCAGAGCAAAACGCTCGGTAGCCAACCGCGCCGGCATCAACAGATGCGGCGCCACCAGCATCATCACTTGATACACCGCCACCCGCACCTCGGCCTCACGATCGAGGATGCGTTGGTAATCCAGGGAAAACAGCAGGGTCATGGTGATCTGCTCCACCAACTGCCCCAGTGCCTGGGTATCGCTGACCAACTGCCCTTCGGCCTTGAGCCGCGCCAGCAGCGAAGCCAGGGTGCGCTTGAGCGCGGTCAGCAGGTTGCGAATGCCCTTGGCTAGCTTCGGCAAGCGCCCGGCCAGGTTCGACAGGTCCTGGAACAGGAACCGATAGTGCGCCATGCGCTCGACGATCAAGTGCAGGAACAGCCAGTAATCCTCCGGTGCCAGCTGCACATCGGCCGGCGGGTCGAGCAGTGGCGCCAACTCCCCCTGAAAACGCTCGAACAGCCCCAGTACCAGGGGCTCCTTGCCATGGAAGTGGTAATAGAGGTTGCCGGGGCTGATCCCCATTTCATTGGCCACCTCCATGGTTGACACATTTGGCTCGCCCTTATGGTTGAACAACTGCAGGGCACATTCCAGGATCCGGTCGCGGGTTTTCATCCAGTCTTCTTAATCTGATCGTTGAGCTCAGCGCACTCGCACATAAGTGCCCGGCGCCGCTTCCATCGGTGGGTAGTTCTGGTTGCCCAGGGCCGTCAGGGTTTCGCGCTGCACCCCGGAGCGTTGCTGGATCCACTCAAGCCACTGCGGCCACCAACTGCCCTCGATGTGGCTGGCGTCGTAGTACCAGGCGCGGGGGTCGCTGCTCAGCTTGAGGTTCTCGACAAAATTCGCCTTGGGATTGCCCGGCGGGTTGAGGATGCTCTGGATATGCCCGCTGTTGGAGAGCACGAAGCGCTTGTCGCCGCCCAGCAGCAAGGTCGAGCGGTAGACCGCGTCCCAGGGCGTGATGTGATCGTTGATCCCTGCCACGCTAAAGCTGTCCACCGTGACTTTCTGCAAGTCGATGGGCGTGCCGCAGACTTCCAGGCCACCGGGGTGGCTCAGTGGGTTGTGCTTGAAAAAATCCAGCAGATCGCCGTGCAAGGCTGCCGGCAGGCGGGTGTTGTCGTTGTTCCAGTACAGGATGTCGAACGCCGGTGGCTCCTTGCCGAGCAGGTAGTTGTTGATCCAGTAATTCCAAATCAGATCGTTGGGGCGCATCCAGGCGAAGACCTTGGCCATGTCGCGGCCATCCAGCACGCCCTGTTGATAGGAGCGGCGCTTGGCCGCTTCCAGGGTCTGTTCGTCGGCAAACAGCATGGCGGGGCTGTCTATCTGGCTGTCCAGCAGGCTTACCAGGTAGGTGGCACTGGCGACCCGCCGTTGTTGGCGCTTGGCTTGCAGATGGCCTTGCAGCGCGGCGATGGTCAGGCCCCCGGCGCAGGCGCCCATCAGGTTCACTTCACGGGCGCCGCTGATCGCCCGGCAGATGTTCAGGGCTTCTTCCAGGGCCGCCACGTAGGTCGACAGGCCCCACTCGCGATGGCGCACGTCCGGGTTGCGCCAACTGACCATAAACACCTGCAGGCCGTTTTTCAGGGCGTACTGCACGAAGCTGTTGGCGGGGCTCAAATCGAAAATGTAGTACTTGTTGATTTGCGGCGGCACCACCAGCAGCGGCTTGGCGTACTGTTTTTCGCTCATGGGCTTGTACTGGATCAGCTCCAGCAGTTCATTGCGAAACACCACCGAGCCAGGCGTGGTGGCCACCGTCTTGCCGACCTCGAAGGCCTGCTTGGTGACCTGGCGCGGCAGGCCGTTGTTGTGCAGCAAGTCATCGAACAGGTTGCTCATGCCACGCACCACGCTGTTGCCGCCGGAGTTGAGCAACTCCTTGATCGCCAGCGGGTTGAGCAGGGTGTTGGACGGCGACACCGCATCGTTGAGCAACGAGAAGGCAAAATGCGCCCGCGCGCGGTCGTCTTCGCTCAGGCTGCTGTCGTCGATCCAATGCCGGGTCTGTTTCTGCCAGCTCAAATAAGCTTGCAGGCTGCGCCGGTACAGGGGGTTGAGGGTCCAGGTGGGGTCGGCGAAGCGGCTGTCGTGGGGGTTGGGTTCGTGCACGGTTTCACCCAGTAGTACCCGGCCCAATTGCCCACCCAATGCCAACGCATGCCGCGCGCTGTGCAGCGGGTTGCGCAAGCCATGGGCGGCGACACTGCGCAGGGTCGACAGCAGATCCCGGCCGCGCAGCCCGGTGATCGCACTTTGTGCATTGATGAACGCGGCGGGTGTAGGCGCCGGGACGTTTACGGGTCGGTCACGCATGGGTCAACACTCCTTCGTCAATTCGCCAACAAGCACGCCAATTCAGAACCATAGTCGGTTCTGGCCAAGTTGCGCGTAGGGGTCGTCCTGACCCGATACCGCTCAGGTGTTGCTATAGGGCGCCGGCTGCGGATGGATCACCGCACGCAGGCGTTCCTCCTGGAGAAACTTCATGATGATCGGTGCCACGGCTTCGGCCCGGGTGATCAGGAACAGATGGCCATCGTCGATGATGTGCAGTTGGGCATTGGGAATGCGCCAGGCCAGCATGCGCATGTTGACCAGCGGGATCAGCGGGTCGTCGTCGCCGGCCAGTACCAGGGTCGGTTGCTTGATCTTGTGCAGCCAGTGAATGCTGGTCCAGCCCAGGCCCGCAAACAGTTGCCAGTAGTAGCCCAGCTTGCCGGCCGAACGCACCTTGCTCGCGTGTTCGGCGGCCAGTTTCGAGTCGCGGCGGAACGAGCCGCCATAAATCATCGGTGCGATACGCACCACATGGGACGGTTGGATGTAGCGCCGCGGGCTGGCCATCAGCCATAGCACTTTCGGCTTGCCGGGTACCATAAAGGCGCCGGCGGCGGTGGCGGCGAGGATCAGCTTTTTGCAGCGTTCCGGGTAGTCGTAGGCAAACTGCTGCGCCAGGGCGCCGCCCCAGGAAACCCCCACGGCATTGACCTGGCCATAGTCCAGGTAATCGAGCATGCGCGCGGTGAGTTTGGCCAGGCCGGGAAAACGATAGGGGCGGCTGGGTGTCGACGACCCGCCGACGCCGGGTACGTCGAAGGCAATCACTTCCAGGTCCGGGTCAAGAGCCTGGACGAACGGAAACACCAGCTCAAGGTTGGCGCCGATGCCGTTGAAAATCAGCAATGGCGTCAAGTGAGACTTGCCCGGTCGTACCGCCGTGCGGATGGTCTGGCCATCCAGGTCGATGGTACGGAAGATGAACGGTTGCGGCATGCTCAAGCCCTGTGAAGTGTTACTGCTGGAATGCGGCCCATGCGGGAGCAGGTGTGTGTGGGAGCGGGCTTGCCCGCGATGGCATCAACTCGGCCTGACAGATACACCGTGTTGCCTGCATCGCGAGCAAGCCCGCTCCCACCCTGACCGAGTTCCCACATTTGATCTCATTGCAATCACACAAAAGTGTGGCCTTAGCGCTCGTGAACGTATGTGCCTGGCGCAGCCTCTGCTGCTGCGTAGGCCTTGTTACCCAAAATCGTAGGGGACTTCTTGAGCTTGCCTGAACGCTCACCCACCCATCCCTGCCAGTGCAGCCACCACGAGTCGGTATGCTTGGTGGCATTTTCCTGCCAGTCCAATGCCTTCTCGCCCATGCTCTCGCTGGTCTGGTAACGCGCCTTGGGGTTGCCGGGCGGGTTGAGGATGCTTTGGATATGCCCGCTGCTGGACAGCACGAACTCGACCTTGCCGCCAAACAACTGCGCCGACTTGTAGCAGGACTGCCACGGCGTGATGTGGTCGTTGGTGCCCGCCAGCGAGTAGATGTCGGCTGTCACCTGCTTGAGGTCAATCGGGGTGCCGCACACTTCCAGGGCGTTGGCCCGCACCAGCGGGTTGTTTTTGAACAGTTCGATCAAGTCGCCGTGGAAGGCTGCCGGCAGGCGCGTGGTGTCGTTGTTCCAGAACAGGATGTCGAACACCGGCGGTTCATTGCCTAGGAGGTAGTTGTTGACCCAGTAGTTCCAGATCAGGTCATTGGGGCGCATCCAGGCAAATACCTTGGCCATGTCCCGGCCTTCCAGCACGCCGGCCTGATACGAATGGCGCTTGGCCGCTTCCAGGGTCTGTTCGTCGACGAACAGGGCCACCTGGGTGTCGAGGGTGGTGTCCAGCACGCTCACCAGCAAGGTCAGGGCGTTGACCTTCTTCTCGCCCAGCGCCGCGTAGTGGCCCAGCAGCGCGGTGCAGGTGATGCCGCCCGAACAGGCGCCGAGCATGTTGATGTCCTTGCTGCCGGTAATCGCCGTGACCACATCGACCGCCTCTTTCAGCGCTTCGATATAGGTCGACAGGCCCCATTCGCGCTGGGCCTTGGTGGGGTTGCGCCAACTGACGATAAAGGTTTGCTGATTATTGCGCAGGCAGAAACGCGCCAGGCTCTTGTCCGGGCTCAGGTCGAACACATAAAACTTGTTGATCTGCGGCGGCACCACCAGCAGCGGGCGCTCGTACACCTGTTCGGTGATCGGCTTGTACTGGATCAGCTCCAGCACGTCATTGCGAAACACCACCGCGCCTTCGCTGGTGCCCAGGCTCTTGCCCACTTCAAAGGCGCCCATGTTCACCTGGCTCGGCATGCCGCCGTTGTGCACCAGGTCCTTGGCCAGGTGCGAGAGGCCATCGAGCAGGCTCTTGCCACCGGTTTCAAAGAAGCGTTTGACGGCGGCCGGGTTAGCGGCGCTGTTAGTCGGCGCCATGGCCTCGGTCATCAGGTTGATGACGAAGTGGCCGCGGCTGATGTCCTGCTCCGACAGGTTGCTGTCGCCGATCCAGTCGTGCAGCTCCTTGCGCCACGCCAGATAGGTTTGCAGGTAGCGTTTGTAGAGCGGGTTCTGGCTCCACGCCGGGTCGTTGAAGCGACGGTCATCGCTTTCGGGGGCAAGCTCGGACTTGCCGAACACCACATTCTTCAATTCGACGCCAAAGTGGGCGACGTGCTTGACGCTGTGCAGCGGTTGCTTGATGGCCTGGGTCAGCACCATGCGCGCAGAAGCCAGTAAATCCTTTTTCCGTAATGCGATGATCGGGTTGAGCCCCAGGGTGTTTTCCGAGGCCTGGCGTTTCAAGTCATCGTTATTCTTGTTACTCATCTACGACGCTCCATTGTCCGAAAGACGAGTACCGGGTACCGCTGTGCTCCCAATTATCGAGGCACAACACAAGCCTGGTACTGCTGCTCGGGTGACCGTAAATACCGCATCGTCAAATGCAGGGAACTTGCCAATTCCATTGGTTACCCGAGTTTAATTTTTTTCGCAAGCGGGCCAATCTTTGGCCACACGGAGGGGCATTCAAGCAGATGAAATTAGAAAATGCCCACTAATGAGCAAGAGGCTTGAGTTAGAGCATCAGCTTGACGACGGACTGGCTCGGGTCGCGGGTTTTTCCGGCCGCCTTGAGCTCGGCAAGATAATCGGCCCACAGCTCGTCCTGACGTACGGCGAGTTGGTAGAGGTAGTCCCAAGTGAACAGTCCGCTGTCATGACCGTCGTCGAAGGTCAATTTCAGTGCGTACTGCCCGGCAGGTTCGATCTTGGTCAGGCCGACATTCAGCTTGCCAAATTGCAGGATCGGTTTGCCGTGGCCCTGGACCTCGGCGGAAGGGGAGTGGACCCGCAGCAGTTCGGCGCTCAGGTGATAGACCTCGTCGGGGCCGTAGGTCAGCGAGAGGGTCTTGGAGGCTTTGTGCAGGTTGATGGCGGTAGGCAGTTTGGTCATTTGGGGAACCGCTCAGAGATGATCCTGAAGGAACCGGCTTTAAAATGTGGGAGCGGGCTTGCTCGCGAATGCGGTGGGTCAGTCACCGTTGCATAAACTGACCCACCGCATTCGCGAGCAAGCCCGCTCCCACATTAAAGCAGAGCGGTTCCTGTGTAAGGCTTACAGGATATAACGAGACAGGTCTTCGTTCTGCGCCAATTCGCCCAGGTGGCTGTTGACGTAGTCGGCGTCGATCCTGATTGCCACGCCATTCTGCGCGCCCGCCATGTCGCCGGCGCTGAAAGACACTTCCTCAAGCAGGCGCTCAAGCAGGGTGTGCAGGCGACGGGCACCGATGTTCTCGGTCTTCTCGTTGACCTGCCAGGCAATTTCCGCCAGGCGCTTGATGCCATCCGGCAGGAACTCGATCCCCAGGCCTTCGGTCTTCAGCAGCTCGCGGTATTGCTCGGTCAGCGAAGCATGCGGTTCGCTGAGGATGCGTTCGAAGTCGCCCGGCGTCAGGGCCTTGAGCTCCACGCGAATCGGCAGGCGGCCTTGCAGCTCGGGCACCAGGTCGCTGGGCTTGCTCAGGTGGAACGCACCGGAAGCGATAAACAGGATGTGGTCAGTCTTGACCATGCCCAGCTTGGTATTGACCGTGCAACCTTCGATCAGCGGCAGCAGGTCGCGCTGCACGCCTTCGCGGGATACATCGACGCCACCGGAATTGCCGCGCTTGGCCACCTTGTCGATCTCGTCGATAAACACGATGCCGTGCTGCTCGACCGCTTCCAGGGCCTTGGCCTTGAGCTCTTCCTCGTTGACCAGGCGCCCGGCTTCTTCGTCACGCACCAGCTTGAGCGCGTCCTTGACCTTGAGCTTGCGGTTTTTCTTCTTGCCCTTGCCCATGTTGGCGAACAGGTTCTGCAGCTGGCTGGTCATTTCTTCCATGCCGGGCGGTGCAGAGATGTCGACGCCGGCGCTTTCGGCGACTTCGATCTCGATTTCCTTGTCGTCCAACTGGCCTTCACGCAGGCGCTTGCGGAACAGCTGGCGCGTGTTGGAATCCGAGGCGGGGGCGGCGTCTTCATTGAAGCCCGTGCGTGCCGGTGGCAGCAGGGCGTCGAGGATGCGTTCTTCGGCGGCGTCTTCGGCGCGGTGGCTGACCTTGGTCATTTCCTGTTCGCGCAAAAGTTTCAGGGCGGCGTCGGCCAGATCACGGATGATCGACTCGACGTCGCGGCCCACATAGCCGACTTCGGTGAACTTGGTCGCTTCGACCTTGATGAACGGTGCGTTGGCCAGCTTGGCCAGGCGCCGGGCGATCTCGGTCTTGCCGACACCGGTCGGGCCGATCATCAGGATGTTCTTGGGGGTTACTTCAACGCGCAATTCTTCGGGCAGTTGCATCCGGCGCCAGCGGTTACGCAGGGCGATGGCAACGGCGCGCTTGGCATCGTCCTGGCCGATGATATGGCGATTGAGTTCGTGGACGATTTCGCGGGGAGTCATGGACATAGTGGTGTGTGGTCCTCAAGCAGGAACAAGCCGACGGCTTATTCCGCGAGGTCCTGCTCCTCAATGGTCAGGTTGTGGTTGGTGAACACGCAGATATCGCCGGCGATACCGAGGGCGGTCTCGACGATTTCCCGGGCCGACAGGTCGGTTTTTTTCAGCAGGGCGCTGGCTGCGGCCTGGGCATAGCCACCGCCGGAACCCATGGCGATCAGGCCGTTCTCGGGCTCCACCACGTCACCGTTGCCGGTGATGATCAAGGAGGCGTCTTTGTTGGCGACGGCGAGCATGGCTTCGAGGCGGCTGAGGGAGCGATCGGTGCGCCACTCCTTGGCCAGTTCGACGGCGGCACGCACCAGATGGCCCTGGTGTTTTTCCAGTTGGCCTTCAAAACGTTCGAATAAGGTAAAGGCGTCAGCGGTGGCACCTGCAAAACCGGCGAGGACCTGGCCGTGGTACAGGCGGCGCACTTTTTTGGCGTTGCCTTTCATCACGGTATTACCAAGGGAAACCTGGCCGTCGCCGCCCATGACGACTTTGCCGTGGCGACGAACTGAAACGATGGTGGTCAAGGGGAGAGTCTCCACGCTGCGGGGCGAAAATGCCCTGATGGAACTCATATGGGGGTGGCGGGGGAGATTTCAACCGTAGGAAGGGTGCGCGGACGAGTGGTGTCTAGCGGGCCGGCACAAGCTCAAGAGCACTATAAAACCAATGTGGGAGCTGGCTTGCCTGCGATCGCGGTGCACCCGTCACTGAAAATATTGACTGATACACCGTCATCGCAGGCAAGCCAGCTCCCACATCTGATCCGTGTTGCCTGTGGCTCAACGGCTCTGGCGTTGTTGTAACAACAGGTTGCTAAAGCCCGCACCCGCCAGTTGCTTCTGGGCCACGGTCAGCTGTTCACGATTGCTGAACGGCCCCACCAGCACGCGATACCAGGTCGCTTCCTTCACCGTCCCGGATTCCACCGTCACCGTCTGCCCGAGCAGGATAATCTGCGCCCGCACCCGGTCCGCATCCGCCTGCTTGGGGAACGAGCCTGCCTGCAGGAAGAACTTGGTGACCGGTGCCGCCTTGGTAGTGGCAACCGGTGGTGCCGGCGGCGGGGTAATCCCGGCCAACGCCGCCTGGGCTCGTGCGGTGTCGATCTTGGCTGCTTCCGCCGGGGTTACCGGGGTGGTCGGCACTTGCGGCGTCGGCAGGGTTTTCTCCGGCACGGCGTCTTGCGGCACGATCACTTCCGATTCCGGCAGCAGCGTATAGAAGTCGTATTTCGGCTTCACAGGCGCGGTTGGGCTCGGCGGTGTCTTGTTCGCTTCGGCGATCTTGCTGGCCTTCTGCTGCTCCTGCTTGACCCGCTTGACGTCTTCGCCCTGGCCCGGCTCCAGTTTCATCAGGAACACGATAAACGCACCGACCGACAGGCCGATGGCCAGCCACATCCAGCCCGGGATCGGTTGTTTGGCCGGTGCCTGGTAGCGGCTGGCGCCGCGCTTGGGTGCAGGTTTTTTCTTGGCTGCCAACTTACATACGCTCCAGAGTTTCCAGGCCCAACAGTTCCAGGCCTTGCTTGAGGGTCCGTCCAGCCAGTGCGGCGAGGCGCAGGCGGCTTTGCTTTTGCGTTTCGTCGTCGGCGCTCAGGATCGGGCAGTTCTCGTAGAAGCTGGAGAACAACCCGGCGACTTCATACAGGTAGGTGCACAAAATGTGCGGCGTACCTTTCTCGCCCACGCTGTTGAGCACTTCGCCGAACTGCGCCAGCTTGGCGGCCAGGTCGTGCTCTTGCGGTGCTTGCAGGATGATCTGGCCGTCGACTTCGCTGAAATCCTTGCCCAGCTTGCGGAACACGCCCGCCACACGGGTGTAGGCATACAGCAGGTACGGCGCGGTGTTGCCTTCGAAGTTGAGCATCAGCTCGAAGTTGAAGCTGTAGTCGCTGGTGCGATGCTTGGACAGGTCGGCGTATTTCACCGCGCCGATGCCCACCACCCGGGCGATATTGCGCAGCTCGGCTTCCGCCAGTTCCGGGTTCTTTTCCTTCACCAGGTTGTAGGCACGCTCCTGGGCTTCGTTCAGCAGGTCGATCAGCTTCACGGTGCCGCCGTTGCGGGTCTTGAACGGGCGGCCATCGGCGCCGTTCATGGTGCCAAAGCCCATGTGTTCCATGTGCATCGGGTGGGTGACGAAACCGGCGCGGCGCGCCACTTCGAACACTTGCTGGAAGTGCAGGGCCTGGCGCTGGTCGACGAAATACAGCGCACGGTCGGCCTTGAGCACGCCGCTGCGGTAGCGCACGGCCGCCAGGTCGGTGGTGGCGTACAGATAGCCGCCGTCGGCCTTGACGATGATCACCGGCAGCGGCTCGCCGTCGGCGGTCTTGAATTCGTCGAGGAACACACACTGGGCGCCGTTACTCTCGACCAGCAGGCCCTTGGCCTTGAGGTCGTTGACCACATTGATCAGGTCGTCGTTGTAGGCACTTTCGCCCATCACGTCGGCCATGGTCAGCTTGACGTTCAGCAGTTCGTAGATTTTCTGGCAGTGGGACAGGGAAATATCGCGGAAACGTGCCCACAGCTCCAGGCATTCCGGGTCGCCGGCCTGCAGCTTGACCACCAGGCCACGGGCGCGGTTGGCGAACTCTTCGGATTCGTCAAAGCGCTTCTTGGCGGCGCGGTAGAAGTTTTCCAGGTCCGACAGCTCGTTGCTGGTGATGGGGTTCTCTTGCAGGTACGCCATCAGCATGCCGAACTGGGTGCCCCAGTCGCCCACGTGGTTCTGGCGGATCACGGTGTCGCCAAGAAACTCCAGGACCCGCGCCACGCCGTCGCCAATGATGGTCGAGCGCAGGTGGCCGACGTGCATTTCCTTGGCCAGGTTGGGGGCCGACAGGTCGATGGCCACGCGCTGCAGGGGGCCGGCCTTGCGCACGCCGATCTTGGCGTCGGCCAGGGCGGCGTCCAGGCGTGAAGCCAGGGCCTGGGTGTTCTGGAAAATATTGATAAAGCCTGGGCCGGCGATTTCGGCCTTGCTGACCTGTGGGTCGGCCGGCAGCGCGGCAATGATTTTTTCCGCGAGGTCGCGTGGTTTCATGCCCGCAGGCTTGGCCAGCATCATTGCGATGTTGCTGGCGAAGTCGCCGTGGGTCTTGTCTCGAGAGTTTTCCACCTGGATCGCCGGCGTCAGGCCTTCAGGCAACACACCTTCGTTGACGAGTTGGGTGAGGGCTTGTTGGATCAACTGGCGAATTGTGTCTTTCATGGTGTTCTCTTTCGACCGCAAGCGGCGGTGCGCGATGCGCAGGTGGAAAAACTGGACATTATCCGGTGCGAGGGCGGGCTTGCCAACCTTCAAGGTCCGTTACTGGACCTGCGGGCCTCATCGCGGGCAAGCCCGTTGCCACATTTTGATGTGTGAATACCGTCAAATGTGGGAGCCGGCCTGCCTGCGATAGCAATTTATCTATCAGTACAAATCCACCGGATCGACATCCAACGACCATCGCACCTGTCGCCCGCTGGGCATTTGCTCCAGCGCAAGTAACCAGCTACTTAATAG
The DNA here is from genome assembly GCF_059862305.1 of Pseudomonas sp. MF09156. Taxonomy (NCBI): domain Bacteria; kingdom Pseudomonadati; phylum Pseudomonadota; class Gammaproteobacteria; order Pseudomonadales; family Pseudomonadaceae; genus Pseudomonas; species Pseudomonas sp. MF09156. The sequence goes on along the minus strand of NZ_JCBCUR010000003.1, from coordinate 326,576 downwards.
CCGATGCAGCGGTGCGCGGGCGGTGGCTTGCAACAGGAGCTGGGCGCGATAACGTCCGGCGCGGCGCTCCATCGGTGCTGGCACAGGGCCCAGCAACTCGATGCCGCTCAGACCCAGCTCACCGAGCAAACGTTCAGCGGCGCTGCATGCCTCGTCCAGGAAACCTTCGGCCTGCCCCGGTTTATGGGCCTCGGCGCGCAACAGCGCAAGGTGCGCAAAGGGCGGCAAGCCGGCGGAGCGACGCTCGCTCAACGCCTGCTCGGCGAAGGCGAAATAGCCTTGTTCTGTCAGTTGAATCAGCAGGGGGTGGTCGGCCAGGTGGGTCTGGATGATCACTTTGCCCGGCTCTTCGGCGCGCCCGGCGCGGCCTGCGACCTGCACGATCAGTTGCGCCATGCGTTCGCTGGCGCGAAAGTCCCCGGAGAACAGCCCGCCGTCGGCATCCAGGATCGAGACCAGGGTCACCCGTGGGAAGTGATGGCCTTTAGCAAGCATCTGCGTGCCGACCAGGATGCACGGCTGGCCTTTCTGGATGGTGGCGAACAGCTGGTTCATCGCATCCTTGCGCGACGTACTGTCGCGGTCCACCCGCAGTACCGGGAAGTCCGGAAACAGAATCCCCAGGCGTTCCTCGGCGCGCTCGGTGCCTGCGCCCACGGGACGCAGGTCGACTTTGCCGCATTGCGGGCAGTGGCGCGGGACCCGCTCCACATGGCCGCAGTGATGGCAGCGCAGCTCGCCGGAGCGCTGGTGCACGGTCATGCGCGCATCGCAGCGGTTGCACTCGGACATCCAGCCGCAGTCGTGGCACAGCAGGGTCGGCGCAAAGCCCCGGCGATTGAGGAACACCAGCACTTGCTGGCCGGCCGCCAGGGTCTGGCCGATGGCTTGCTGCATCGGCCCGGAGATGCCGCTGTCCAGTGGCCGGCTTTTCACATCCAGGCGCAGGAAGCGCGGTTGCTTGGCGCCGCCCGCGCGCTCGTTGAGGCGCAGCAGGCCGTAGCGCCCGGTGTAGGCGTTGTGCAGGCTCTCCAGGGAGGGCGTGGCCGAGCCGAGCACAATCGGGATGTTTTCCTGGCGGGCGCGCACCAGGGCCAGGTCGCGGGCGTGGTAGCGCAGGCCTTCCTGCTGTTTATAAGAGCCGTCGTGTTCCTCGTCGATGATGATCAGGCCGGGATTTTTCATCGGCGTGAACAGCGCCGAACGGGTGCCGATAATAATGTCGGCCTCGCCGTCCCGGGCGGCCAGCCAGGATTCCAGGCGCTCGCGGTCGTTGACGGCCGAGTGCACCAGGGCGATCCGCGCATTGAAACGCTGCTCGAAGCGCGCCAGGGTCTGGGGGCCGAGGTTGATCTCGGGGATCAGCACCAGGGCCTGCTTGCCGGCCTCCAGGGTTTCGCGGATCAGTTGCAAATAGACTTCGGTCTTGCCGCTGCCGGTGACGCCGGCCAGCAGGAACGCGTGGAAGCTGTCGGCGCCGGCGCTGATGGCCTCAAACGCGGCGCGTTGTCCCGGGTTCAGTGGCAGTTCCGGTTGGGCCAGCCAGTGCTCGTGGCGCTCGCCGGGGGCGTGGCGGCGGATTTCCACCTGCACCAGGTCCTTGGCCAGCAGCAGGTCGAGGCTGTCCTTGCTCAGCATCAGTTTGCTCAGCAATTGGTGCGCCACGCCATGTGGATGCTGCGCCAGGGTGGCCAGGGCCTCGCGCTGGCGCGGGGCGCGGGCGATGCGCGGGTCGTCCAGGCGCGCGCCGGGCGTTATCGACCAGAAGCGCTCCTGGCGGGTCTCGGCCAGCTCGCCCTGGCGCAACAGCACTGGCAACGCCCAGCTCAAGGTGTCGCCCAGGCTGTGCTGGTAATACTGGGAAGTCCACAGGCACAGCTTGAACAGCGACGCCGGCAGTGGCGGCGTGGCGTCCAGGATGGCCAGGGCCGGCTTGAGCTTTTCTGCCGGCACTTCGCTGTGGTCTGCCACTTCGATCAGAATCCCGATCATTTCCCGCCGGCCAAACGGTACGCGCACGCGCATCCCCGGCTGCAACTGCGACCTTACGACACCCGCAGGCGCCCGATAATCGAAGAGGCGGCGCAGGGGCGAGGGCAGGGCGAGGCGCAAAATGGCGTCGGGCACGCGGGAGGTTCTCATATGGCAGACGGTGAAGAAGGGCGCGAGCCTAGCAGACCCGCAGGGGAGTGTCCTGCCACAGTTTCTGATGAAAGGGGGCATGGCGGCGCTTGCGTGATTAAAAAGCTCTGGTAGAATCCGCGGCCTAATTACGTGCGGTATTCGACAATAGTGTCGAGTGGCGGCACGCTAGCCTGAGGAAGACACCATGAAAGCCGATATCCATCCAGCGTACGAAACCATCCAAGTTACTTGCAGCTGCGGCAACAAGTTCGAAACTCGTTCGAACCTGTGCAAGCCACTGGGTACTGACGTATGCAACGAGTGCCACCCGTTCTACACCGGTAAGCAGAAGACTCTGGATACTGGCGGCCGTGTACAGCGCTTCGCCGACCGTTTCGGTGCTTTCGGCAAGAAAGCTCCAGCTGCTGCAGAGTAAGGTTCGAAAGCCTGATGGGCTTTTACCTGCTTATGAAGAAGGCGTCCCTTGTGGGCGCCTTTTTTGTGCCCGCGATTTGGCTATCGGCCGCCCAGGCCGAGGTGTTTTGCCCAGCGCCGGCCTCGGTCAGCGCCGTCGAGGTGCAGCGCGTGGTGGATGGCGACACCGTCCGTCTCAAGGACGGGCGCAGTGTGCGCATGATCGGCGTCAACGCCCCTGAGACCGGCAAGAAAGGCCGCCCGGACGAGCCATTCGCCGTGGCCGCGCGCCAACGCCTGCAAGGGCTGGTGGATGCCAGTGGTGGCCGGGTCGGCTTGGTGTCGGGTCGCGAGGGCAAGGACCGTTATGGGCGAACCCTGGCGCACCTTTATGGGGCCAACGGTGCGAATCTGGAGGCGCAACTGCTCGCCGAGGGCCTCGGGTTCCTGGTGGCGGTGGCGCCCAATGTCGATCTGGTCGCCTGCCAGCAAGCCGCCGAGCGCAGTGCGCGGGCGGCCAGGTTGGGCCTGTGGCGCCAGTCGCCTGTGCAGAAAGCCGGGCAAATCCAGCAGTCGGGCTTCGCCGTGGTCAGCGGGCGCGTGAGCAAGGTCGAACGCAATCGCGGCGGGATCTGGATCGAATTGCAGGACTCACTGGTATTACGGGTTGCACCCAATCTGGTCGGGCAATTTGATAACGCCCTGCTCAAGCGCCTGCAAGGCCAGGAGGTCGAGGCTCGTGGCTGGGTGCTGGACCGTTCCCGACGTGGTGGCCTGAAAAGTGGCCAGGCACGCTGGCTGCTCCCCTTGACCGATCCCGGCATGCTGCAATTGGCACAATAAGAAAAAATTGTAGACATTTTTTCAGTCGATTGTGAACAGTTGTAGGCCTTGTATCCCGTGGCTCTTGGCCGAAAGTCGTAGGGCAGGGCCCTTGACACCGGTGACTGCCCAGTCTTGTAGGGACTTTGCGACACGAGTATCCTCGGCGGTCCGTCGTCCAACAGTAAAAAGCGGAATGCCGATATGTCTGATTTGAAAACTGCCGCTCTCGAATATCATGCCCATCCTCGTCCAGGAAAGCTGAGTGTCGAGCTCACCAAAGCCACTGCTACCGCACGCGACCTGTCGCTGGCGTACAGCCCCGGTGTAGCCGAGCCCGTGCGTGAAATCGCCCGCGATCCTGAACTGGCCTACAAATACACCGGCAAGGGCAATCTGGTTGCAGTGATTTCTGATGGCACCGCGATTCTCGGCCTGGGTAACCTCGGCCCATTGGCTTCCAAGCCAGTGATGGAAGGCAAGGGCGTGCTGTTCAAGCGCTTTGCCGGCATCGACGTATTCGACATCGAAGTCGACTCCGAAAGCCCGCAAGCCTTCATCGACACCGTCAAGCGCATCTCCATCACCTTCGGTGGCATCAACCTGGAAGACATCAAGGCACCTGAGTGCTTCGAGATCGAAAAGGCCCTGATCGAACAGTGCGACATCCCGGTATTCCACGATGACCAGCACGGCACCGCGATCGTTACTGCGGCCGGCATGATCAACGCCCTGGAAATCGCTGGCAAAACCCTGTCCGACGCGAAAATCGTCTGCCTGGGCGCCGGTGCCGCGGCCATCTCGTGCATGAAGCTGATCGTGAGCATGGGTGCCCGGCTTGAAAACATCTACATGGTCGACAGCAAGGGCGTGATCCAGTCCGAGCGTACCGACCTGAACCAGTACAAGGCGATGTTTGCCCACCCGTCCTCCAAGCGCACCCTGGCTGACGCACTTGACGGTGCTGACGTGTTCGTCGGCCTGTCCGGCCCGAACCTGCTGAGCGCCGAAGGCCTGAAGTCCATGGCGGCCAACCCGATCGTGTTCGCCTGCTCGAACCCTGATCCGGAAATTGCCCCGGAACTGGCGCACGCCACCCGTAACGACGTGATCATGGCCACTGGCCGTTCGGACTACCCGAACCAGGTCAACAACGTACTGGGCTTCCCGTTCATCTTCCGTGGCGCCCTGGACGTTCGCGCCAAGCGCATCAACGAAGAGATGAAAGTAGCTGCCGCCAACGCCCTGCGTGAACTGGCCAAGCTGCCGGTACCTCAGGACGTATGCGACGCCTACGGTGGCGCCAAGCTGGAATTTGGCCGTGAGTACATCATTCCCAAGCCAATGGACAAACGCCTGATCACCGTGATCTCCGATGCCGTGGCCAAGGCCGCCATCGAGACAGGTGTGGCCACCCTGCCGTATCCGAAGAACTACCCGCTGCAAAGCGTGGATGATGTGTTCAACGGCTAAGCCGTTGTAGCGCACCAAAAAAAGCCCCGGCTCTTGCGAGTCGGGGCTTTTTTGTGGCTGTGCAAAACGGTGGGAGGGTACACCGTCAAAATGTGGGAGCGGGCCCGCTGCCACAATTGGATCTGTGTTTGTCAGAACAGATCGATCGGCGCCGACTCATCCGCAGGCAGCGGGCTGCCCGGTGCCACGCCATTGCCCAGTTCATTCATCGACGGCGGCGTGTCTTCGCTCTTGAACAGTTCAAAGTACGCATTCGGCGTGCCCGGTGCTGCAGCGCGGCCGCTGATCGGGTCGATGCGCAGGCTGAGGATGCCTTCCGGCTCGGCCTGGGTGTGAGCCGGCTTGTCCTTGAGGGCGGCGCCCATGTAACTCATCCAGATCGGCAAGGCGACGGTGCCGCCGTATTCGCGGCGACCGAGGCTTTCTGGCTGGTCGTAACCCGTCCAGACGGTGGTGATGTAATCGGCGTTGTAGCCGGAGAACCACGCATCCTTGGATTCGTTGGTGGTACCGGTCTTGCCTGCCAGGTCCGTGCGGCCGAGGGCCAGGGCGCGACGGCCGGTGCCGCGCTTGATCACGTCCTGCAGCATGCTGGTAAGAATGTAGGTGGTCCGCCCATCAACCACGCGCTCTGCCACCGCCGGTGCCTGCGGGGCAGAAGCGGCATCGGTAGGTGCCGTGCCAGGCGCAGGCTCGACGGTGATGCCACCATTGGCGGGCGCGGCCAGGCCATCGCTGGCGGCAACGCCGTTGGGCACGCTCGGCGGGTTGGCGACAAACAGCGTGTCGCCGTTGCGGCTTTCGATCTTGTCGATCAGGTACGGCGTGACCTTGTAGCCGCCGTTGGCGAATACGCTCCAGCCGGTGGCGATCTCCATTGGCGTGAGGGTCGCGGTGCCCAGGGCCAGGGACAGGTTGGGCGGCAGGTCCTGCTTGTTGAAGCCGAAGCGGGTCATGTAGTCGATGGTCTTGCCCACGCCCATCGCTTGCAGCAGGCGGATCGATACCAGGTTGCGCGACTTGTACAGCGCCTCACGCACGCGGATCGGGCCGAGGAAAGTGTTGGTGTCGTTCTTCGGGCGCCAGACCTTATCCAGGTACTCGTCGACAAACACGATAGGCGCGTCGTTGACCAGGCTGGCGGCGGTGTAGCCGTTATCCAGCGCGGCACTGTAGACAAATGGCTTGAAGCTGGAGCCGGGCTGGCGCTTGGCCTGGGTGGCGCGGTTGTAGTTGCTCTGCTCGAAGGCGAAGCCCCCGACCAGGGCGCGGATTGCACCGTTCTGCGGGTCCAGGGAGACCAGTGCGCCCTGGGCGACCGGGACCTGGCTGAATTTCAGGCTGTCGTCTTTCTGGCGCTGCACGCGGATCAGGTCACCGACCTGGGCCACATCAGATGGCTGCTTGGGCATCGGCCCCATGCTGTTGGTGTTCAGGAAGGGGCGCGCCCACTTCATGCTGTCCCACGCCACATGTTCTTCGCCGCTGCGGGTCAGGACCTGCACGCCATCCTTTTTTACCTGGGTGACGATGGCTGGATCCAGGCCGCTGATGGAGCGCTGCTTGCCCAGTTCGACGGTCCAGGCGCTCAGGGTCTTGCCCGGCAGGCGCGATTCCGGTCCACGGTAGCCGTGGCGCTGGTCATAGGTGATCAGGCCTTCATGCACCGCGTGGTTGGCGATTTCCTGCAAGTTGCTCGGAATGGTCGTGGTAACGCGGAAACCTTCGGTGTAGGCATCGCTGCCATAGCGGCCAACCATTTCGGCGCGGGCCATCTCGGCGATATACGGTGCGCTGACTTCTGGCGTCGGCACGTGGTAGCTGGCGTTCAGCGGCTCGGCCACCGCCGTCTCATAGGCGTTCTGGTCGATCTTGCCCAGTTTGTACATGCGCCCCAGGATCCAGTCGCGACGTTCCTTGCTGCGGGCCGGGTTGGCCAGCGGGTTGAAGCGCGACGGGGCCTTGGGTAGGCCGGCAATCATGGCCATTTGTGCCAGGCTGGCGTCGCGAATCGACTTGCCGTAGTACACCTGGGACGCCGCTTCGATCCCATAGGCGCGGTTGCCCAGGTAGATCTTGTTGACGTACAGCTCAAGGATTTCGTCCTTGGTCAGTTGGCGTTCGATCTGCAGCGCCAGGAGGATTTCCGTGGCCTTGCGCGAGAAGCTGCGCTCGCTGGTGAGGAAGAAGTTCTTCGCCACCTGCATGGTGATGGTGCTGCCGCCCGATTGAATGTGTCCGCTTTTTACCAGCTGCGTGGCTGCGCGCACCAGGCTGCTGGGGTCCACGCCATAGTGGTTGGCAAAATTATCGTCTTCAGCCGACAGCAGGGCATTGATGAAATTGGGTGGAATGTCGGCGAAACGGATCGGGGTGCGGCGCATTTCGCCGAACTCCGCGATCAGTTTTTCATCGCTGCTGTAGACCCGCAAAGGAATCTGCAACTGGATACTTCTCAGGGCCTCTACCGAGGGCAATCCCGGACTAAGGTAGAGATAGGCGCCGCTGAACACGAGCAGCAGCCCGCAAACGATAGCGACGAAGGAGTACCCGAAAAACTTCAGCAGACGAATCAAGGCTTTTGGATTTCCAGAGAAAAGAATGAGTTAGGTGTCGGGATAGGCATGACTAAAGATGTATCGACCCGACCTGCAGATAAAAAGCGGGAAAAAACGCTGGGCATTAAAGCATTTTTCGCCTCGGGGCGTCATGGGCGCCGCTCAACCGAGCCGACCGAATGCATCAAACCCGGAACTGACCAGCCCTGAGACAGGCAAAGCTTTAGGGAGTTTTATGAAAAAGGGATTTTTCAGGCGAAAAGCCGATACCGTACTGGGCGTGGACATCCAGGACAGCAACGTGAAGATATTGGAGCTGGCCCGCGCCGGCGATGGCTATGCGGTGCGCGCGTATGCGAGCCAGCCTCTGCCCGGCCATGCGGTGCTCGACAGTAATATCGTTGATCTGGAGGTTGTCGCGCAGACCCTTTCCAAGGCATTGTTCCGGGCCCGGACCCAGGTCACCCATGCGGCAGTTGCCGTGGCGGGGCCATCGGTGATCAGCCGGGTGGTGGCGCTGGAGGCGGGGCTTGAGGCCGACGAGATGGAGCAGCGCCTGCGCTGTGAAGCCGACCAGTACATTCCTTATCCGTTAGATGAGGTTGCAATTGATTTTCAGGTGCAGGGCCCATCGGGTCGTGAACCCGGTTATGTTGATGTGCTGCTTGTGGCGTGCCTCAAGGAGCAGGTGGAGGCGCGCGAAGCAGTGTTGGCCCTGGCCGGCCTGGTTGCGCGAGTGGTGGATGTAGAGGCGTTTGCCCTGGCGCGGATGACCGACCAGGTGGTTGCCCGGATAGCGCCGGGGAGTGGGATCAATAGTGCACAATGGGCTGCCGATGCCCAGGGATTGCGGGTCGCCTGCGGTTTGGCCCTCAGGAGTTTCGATTGATGACAAGAATCAACCTTTTACCCTGGCGTGAAGAACGCGCTGAGCGCCGTCGCAAGTTTTTCCTGATTTTCCTGTTGGTGATCACCACTATTGCATTGGCCGCCGTATGGCTGGCCGACCGGGTCATTGACCGGGCGATTGATCGACAAGTGGCCCGCAACAACCACTTGAGCAAGCAAGTCACGGTGTTGGATTCGCGCATCAAGACCATCGACGAGCTGCGCGAACAGCGCCAGCAACTAATGGAGCGGATGAAGGTGGTCGAAGATCTCCAGGGCCATCGTGCATCGGGCCAGGAATTGTTCGAGCAGTTGGCCCGCGCGATGCCCGATGGTATCCAACTGAGTGAGGTCAGCGTCAGCGGCACATCGGTGCAAGTCACCGGCACGGCGGTGTCCAACGATGATGTCGCGCGGTTGATGCGTAGCCTTGAGGCTTCCAACAGCCTGCGGGCGCCCAATCTGCGTCATGTCCGGGCCGAGGAGGGCGCCGCCGGCAGTGCCTTCCAGTTGATGGTGGACCATGGGGAGCACCAGGAGACGCAGCGGTGAGCCTTGTGTCCAGCCCGTCAGGGCTGGCACTCCTGCAACTGTCCACGCTGTACCGCAACATCGCCCACTGGCCCTTGGCTGGCAGGATTCTGCTGGGCGCGGTACTCGCCTTGCTAGTGCTGGCGGCGGGGGATGCTGTCTACCTGGGCGGTGCCCGTGAGGTCTTGCAGCGCCAGGAGGCGGGAGAAATAACGCTGCGCCAGCAGTTTGCTGCCAAAGCCCGGCAAGCCGCCGAGCATGAGGGCGTGGTACGTGAGCTTGAAACCCTGCGCACTGCCTTTGCCGAGCAGTTGCGCCAAATGCCGACACTTACGCAAATGCCCGGCCTACTGGAAGACTTCGCCCGGCTGGGTCAGGTCAGCGGGGTGCTGGTCGAACAGCTCAGTGTGCTGGACGAGCAGGTGCAACCGGTGTTCGTCGAGCGGCCGATGCAGCTCAAGCTGGTGGGCACCTATCACGACCTGCTGGCCTTCATCAGTGGCGTGGCCGGGTTGCCGCAGATCGTGACCCTGCATGACTTTGTCATTCGCCCTGTGGATTCCCAGGCTGGCGCATTGCTGAGCCTGACGATGCTCGCCAAGACCTACCGGTACGGCAACCAGGGAGCATTACCATGAGCCGCTTCAAGGTTGCGGGCCTGGGCCTGGGCCTTAGCCTGGTCTTGCTTGCTGGATGCGACAGTGATCCGCAATTGCAGGCGCTGAACGCCGAGTTGCAAGCGATTCGCCAGCAGGCAGTGCCGCTGGCTGACGAAACGCCTGCAACACTGCCGGGACTACGCTTTGTCTCCAGCCCGACTCCCTTGCGTGACCCTTTCCAGCCGCCGGACCAACCCGCCAGCCGTCCCACCGGCAAGCCCGGGCCTGCCCCGGACCTAGACCGCCCCCGGCAGTTTCTCGAAGGGTTTGCCGTGGACCAGTTCCAGATGGTCGGCACCTTGTCCCTGGGCGCGCAGACATTTGCCCTGCTGCGCGGCGCAGCAGGGGTTCATCGCCTGGCGGTGGGGGATTACCTGGGTGCCGATCATGGGCGCGTCGTGAAGATCCATGAAGGTCAGTTGGAGTTGGTCGAACTTTTCCCTGATGGCGAGGGCGCTTGGCTTGAGCGCCCGCGCACCTTGGTGTTGAACGTGAACTCATAACGGAAGCAAAAAATGAAAAGGATTATTTCGTCCTTCGGTGTGGCGCTATGGATAGCGTTCACGGCACCGATGACTGAGGCTGTGCCCAATCGGATCGACCTGATTCACCTGCCACCACCCGGTGCTTCGCCCCAGGGTAGCGGGCGTGGCCCGTTTAGCGGCGACAAGCTTTCCCTCAACTTCCAGGACATCGAGGTCCGCGCAGTACTGCAGCAGATTGCCGACGTGGCCGGGCTTAACCTGGTGGCCGGTGATGATGTGCACGGCTCGATTACCCTGCGCCTCAAGGACGTGCCGTGGGATCAGGCCCTGGACCTGGTGCTGCAAGCCAAGGGCCTCGACAAGCGTGTGACGGCCAATGTGCTGCTGGTGGCGCCGGCCGAAGAGCTGGCCGCCCGCGAGCTGCTGGCCCTGGAATCGCGCAAATTGATGACCGAGCTGGCGCCCCTGCGCCGGGAGCTGCTGCAAGTCAATTACGCCAAGGCGTCTGAGCTGGCCAAGCTGTTCCAGTCGGTAAGCGGGCCTGAGGGGGTGGCCGATGAGCGTGGCTCGGTGACGGTAGACGATCGCACCAACAACATCATTGCCTACCAGACGGGAGAGCGTCTGGAGGAGCTGCGGCGCATCGTCAATCAATTGGATATCCCGGTGCGCCAGGTGATGATCGAGGCGCGGATAGTCGAAGCCAATATCGATTATGACAAAAGTGTGGGGGTGCGCTGGGGCGGGTTGCTGCGCAATAAAGGTAACTGGAGTGGTGGCGGGGTGGATAAAAGCCCGACAGGGGATGGCGAGTCTCCCGATAGCTCGCCCTTCGTGGACTTGGGCGTCGTCAATGCAAGCTCCGGCCTTGGCATCGCGTTTATCACCGATAACGTGCTGCTGGACCTGGAGCTCACCGCCATGGAGAAGGGCGGCAATGGCGAGGTGATTTCCCAGCCCAAGGTGGTCACGTCCAACAAGGAAACCGCACGGATTCTCAAGGGTACCGAGATTCCTTACCAGGAAGCTACGTCCGAGGGGGCGACCTCGGTCTCGTTCAAGGAAGCCTCGCTTTCTTTGGAGGTGACGCCGCAAATCACTCCGGACGACCAGGTAATCATGGAGGTTCGGGTGACCAAGGATGAACCGGACTACCTGAACAAACTCAACGATGTGCCGCCGATCAAGAAGAACGAGGTCAACGCCAAGGTGCTGGTCAGGGACGGCGAGACCATCGTCCTTGGCGGGGTTTTCTCCAAAAACCAGAGCAAGGTGGTAGATAAAGTGCCATTTTTGGGCGATGTGCCGTATCTTGGCCGCCTTTTCCGGCGTGATGTCGTTGCCCAAAGAAAATCCGAGCTGCTGGTATTCCTGACTCCGCGTATTATGAATAACCAGGCGATTGCTGTGAGTCGTTGATTCTGTGCGAAATTTGATTCTTGTAGGGCCGATGGGGGCTGGAAAAAGCACCATCGGCCGTTTGCTGGCCAAAGAGCTGCGCCTGCCATTCAAAGACTCCGATAAGGAAATTGAATTGCGCACGGGCGCCAATATCCCGTGGATCTTCGATAAGGAAGGCGAACTGGGCTTTCGTGACCGCGAACAGGCGATGATTGCCGAGTTGTGCGGCTGCGATGGCGTGGTATTGGCCACCGGCGGCGGTGCGGTGATGCGCGAGGAAAACCGACGGGCGCTGCGGGATGGCGGTCGGGTGGTCTATTTGCATGCGTCGGTCGAGCAGCAGGTAGGGCGCACCGCACGTGATCGCAACCGGCCATTGTTGCGTACCGCCAACCCCGAGAAAACCCTGCGGGACTTGCTGACCCTGCGCGATCCGCTTTATCGGGAAATCGCCGATCTGGTGGTGGAAACCGATGAACGGCCACCGCGCATGGTCGTAATCGACATTCTCGAACGCTTGCAGCAGTTGCCACCCCGTTAAAGCCAGGGCCGAAATGCGCTATCCTCGGCAGCGCGTTGCAACCGTCCGAGGTGTGGCGTAGAGCCATCAGGCAGCGTCCGATCTCGACGGTGCCGACAACGTTAATACAGGGCAGGACGCCTGCTTCCATCTTCAGCGCGGGGACACATGCAGACACTTAAGGTCGATCTTGGCGAGCGTAGCTACCCGATCCATATTGGCGAAGGCTTGTTGGACCAGCCCGAGTTGCTCGCGCCGCATATTGCCGGGCGACAAGTGGCAATCATCTCCAACGAGACCGTCGCGCCGCTCTACCTTGAGCGTCTGAGTCGCAGTCTTGCGGCGTATTCGGTGATCTCGGTGATTCTGCCCGACGGCGAAGCCTTCAAGAACTGGGAAACCCTGCAATTGATCTTTGACGGGCTGCTCACCGCGCGTCATGACCGGCGTACCACGGTGGTGGCCCTTGGCGGCGGCGTGATCGGCGACATGGCCGGTTTTGCCGCGGCCTGTTACCAGCGTGGCGTGGACTTTATCCAGGTGCCGACCACCCTGCTGTCCCAGGTCGATTCGTCGGTGGGCGGCAAGACCGGGATCAACCATCCCCTGGGCAAGAACATGGTCGGCGCGTTCTACCAGCCCAATGCCGTGCTGATCGACACCGCCACCCTCAATACCCTGCCGCCCCGCGAGCTGTCGGCGGGCCTGGCGGAAGTCATCAAGTACGGGTTGATCTGCGATGAGCCTTTCCTGACCTGGCTTGAAGATCACGTCGATGCCTTGCGCAACCTGGACCAGGTGGCGCTGACCGAGGCTATCTCCCGCTCCTGTGCGGCCAAGGCGCTGGTGGTCAATGCCGACGAGCGTGAGTCTGGCGTGCGCGCCACCCTGAACCTGGGCCACACCTTCGGCCATGCGATTGAAACCCACATGGGCTATGGTGTCTGGCTGCATGGTGAGGCCGTGGCGGCTGGCACAGTGATGGCGTTGGAGATGTCGCAACGCCTGGGCTGGATCAGTGTCCAAGAGCGTGATCGTGGTATCCGCCTGTTCCAGCGCGCCGGGTTGCCGGTCATTCCTCCCGAGGAGATGACTGAAGCCGATTTCCTTGAACATATGGCGATAGACAAGAAAGTGATCGATGGTCGTTTGCGTCTGGTGCTGTTGCGCCGAATGGGCGAAGCGGTAGTGACCGACGATTATCCGAAAGAGATTCTACAGGCCACGCTGGGAGCGGATTACCGCGCCCTGGCCCAGCTGAAAGGTTAACCAGATCCCGATGACTAGTTTGCATGCCGACGAGGCTTTCCTCGGCCATTACCAGTTGAGCCATGACCCTTTTGCGCCACGGGTCCCCGGTTTCAAGTTTTTCCCTGCACAGCGCAAGCCGGTGCTGGGGCAGTTGCACCACCTGGCGCGCTACAGCCAGTTGCTGTTGGTGGTCACTGGCCCCTTGGGCAGCGGCAAGACCCTGCTGCGCCAGGCCCTGGTGGCCAGCACCAACAAGCAATCGGTGCAGAGCGTGGTGGTTTCCGCCCGTGGTGCCGGCGATGCGGCAGGCGTGTTGCGCCAGGTCGCCCAGGCGCTGGACGTGGCCAATGCCGAGCCGACTGCAATTCTCAAGCAAGTAGTGCAACTGGGCCTGACCGGCCAGGAAGTCTACCTGCTGGTGGACGATGCCGAGCAGCTCGACGAGTCCGCCCTGGAAGCGTTGCTCGCCCTGGCGGCGGGTACGCCGGAAGGGCGCCCGCATGTCTTCCTGTTCGGTGAGGCGTCGCTGATTGCCGACCTGGAGCAGCTCAGTGGCGAGCAAGAGCTGTTTCACGTCATCGAATTGCAGCCCTACGAAGAAGAAGAAACCCGCGAGTACCTGGCCCAGCGCCTTGAAGGTGCCGGCCAGGGCATCGAACTTTTCTCTGCCCAGCAGATCTCTGATATTCACGAAAGCTCCGACGGCTGGCCTGGCACCATCAACCAGGTGGCCCGGGATGCGATGATCGAAGCAATGATTGCCAGCCGCTCTGCGGTTAAGCGTCCAAAGATGGGGTTCACCATGCCGAAGAAACACGTACTGGCGATTTCCGCTGTTGTCGTGGTTGCCGTTGCCGCCGCCTGGCTGATTCCCGGCCGTAGCAAGGCCCCGACTGCTCCAGGTGCACCGACCGAGCAGGCGCAACTGCCACTGGGCAAGCCCACTACCAATGGCGCACCAGCCGTTGAGTTTGCCGGCTCTGGCCAGCCTACCAACCTGCCGATGGTCGGCCAGCCGGTCATGCGTGGCCCGTTGGCAGAAGAGGCCGGTGCCATTTCCGAAGGCGACGACGGCGTGCCGGTAGAAGGCTCCAGCGCCACGCCACCGACCGTCACCACCGTGGCTCCGCCGCCTGGCGCGACAGCCAGCCCGGCACCGGTGCCTGCGGCCAAGCCGACGCCTGCGCCGACCCAGGTTGCCACCGCCAAGCCAGCCCCGGCACCCGTGGTCAAGCCGACGCCAGCCCCGGCGGCCAAGCCTGCACCCGTCGCCAAGCCTGCTGAAAAACCGGTGACCGTGGCCAAGGCCGCTGCCGGCAGCGGCTGGTACGGCAGCCAACCGGCGAAGAACTACGTGGTGCAGATCCTCGGCACCAGCTCCGAAGCCAACGCCCAGGCGTTCGTCAAAGAGCAGGGCGGCGAGTACCGTTATTTCAAGAAAGTGCTCAACGGCAAGCCTCTCTACGTGATCACCTACGGCAGTTTCCCGAGCCGCGCGGCAGCCGATTCCGCGATCAAGGCCTTGCCAGCGAAGGTTCAGGCTGGTAAACCTTGGCCTCGCACTGTTGCCAGCGTTCAACAAGAACTCGCAACAACTCGCTGAAGTCCGGCGACCTTACCCAGGTCGCCCTCCCAGCACCTCAAAAAAAACAACAAAGCGTGCAGCCCTGAAGGCCGCGCGCTTTGTGGTGTCTGCCTCACAGTAGCTTTTGAGTAGTAGCAGTCAAAATTAAAAAAGTTTTGACTAGCACAGCATATCGCTTTAAACCTTTCATAAATGCGACATAGATTTGCGACAGTTCGTCGCCAAATTTGTGGGCGTCTGTGTCGGTGTGTACAATGACCTCCCTTTTGCCCCCGCTAAGCCGGCGTACGTTCGGCGTGGAAGGTAACCGGTTGAATTGAAAAGAAATTTGCCTCGAAATAAGAGGCAGCCTGGTGAGAAAGTGTCTATGAAAGCAGGTCTGTACCAACCCGATGAATTCAAGGATAACTGTGGTTTCGGCCTGATAGCCCATATGCAGGGCGAACCCAGTCATACCCTTCTGCAAACGGCCATCGAGGCCCTGACCTGCATGACCCACCGCGGTGGGATCAACGCCGACGGCAAGACCGGTGACGGTTGTGGCTTGCTGATTCAAAAGCCCGACCTGTTCCTGCGCGCTGTCGCCAAGGAAACCTTCGGCGCCGATTTGCCCAAGCAATACGCGGTGGGCATGGTGTTCTTCAATCAGGACCCGGTCAAAGCCCAGGCCGCTCGCGAGAACATGAACCGCGAGATCCTCGCCGCCGGCCTGCAACTCGTCGGCTGGCGCAAAGTGCCGATCGACACCAGCGTGCTCGGCCGCCTGGCCCATGAGCGCCTGCCGCAGATCGAACAAGTGTTTATCGCAGGCGACGGCCTGAGCGACCAGGACATGGCGATCAAGCTGTTCACCTCGCGTCGCCGCTCGTCCGTGGCCAACGCCCTGGACACCGACCACTACATCTGCAGCTTTTCCCACAAGACCATCATTTATAAAGGCCTGATGATGCCGGCGGATTTGACCGCCTTCTATCCAGACCTGAGCGATGAGCGCCTGCAAACCGCGATCTGCGTGTTCCACCAGCGCTTCTCCACCAACACCCTGCCGAAATGGCCGCTGGCCCAGCCATTCCGCTTCCTCGCCCACAACGGCGAGATCAACACCATCACCGGCAACCGCAACTGGGCCGTGGCCCGTCGCACCAAGTTCGCCAACGACCTGATGGACCTCGAAGAGCTCGGCCCGCTGGTCAACCGCGTGGGTTCCGACTCCTCGAGCATGGACAACATGCTGGAACTGATGGTCACCGGCGGCATCGACCTGTTCCGTGGCGTGCGCATGATCATTCCGCCAGCGTGGCAGAACGTCGAGACCATGGACCCCGATCTGCGGGCGTTCTATGAGTACAACTCGATGCACATGGAACCGTGGGACGGCCCGGCCGGCGTGGTCATGACCGATGGTCGCTACGCGGTGTGCCTGCTCGACCGTAACGGCCTGCGCCCGGCGCGTTGGGTGACCACCACCAACGGCTTCATCACCCTGGCGTCGGAAGTCGGCGTGTGGAACTACCAGCCGCAGGACGTGATTGCCAAAGGCCGCGTCGGCCCTGGCCAGATCCTTGCCGTGGACACCGAAACCGGGCAGATCCTCGACACCGATGCCATCGATAACCGCTTGAAGTCGCGTCACCCGTACAAGCAATGGCTGCGCAAGAACGCCCTGCGCATCCAGGCGACCATGGAAGACAACGACCACGGTTCGGCTTTCTATGACGTCGACCAGCTCAAGCAGTACATGAAGATGTACCAGGTCACGTTCGAGGAGCGCGACCAGGTGCTGCGCCCACTCGGCGAGCAAGGCTACGAGGCCGTCGGCTCCATGGGCGATGACACGCCGATGGCCGTGCTGTCCCAGCGCGTGCGCACGCCGTACGACTATTTCCGCCAGCAGTTCGCCCAGGTGACCAACCCACCGATCGACCCGCTGCGTGAAGCCATCGTCATGTCCCTGGAAGTGTGCCTCGGTGCCGAGCGCAACATCTTCCAGGAATCGCCAGAGCACGCTTCGCGCGTGATCCTCAGCTCGCCGGTGATTTCCCCGGCCAAGTGGCGCTCGTTGATGACCCTGGAGCGTCCAGGCTTCGAGCGGCAGATCATCGACCTGAACTACGACGAGAGCCTCGGCCTGGAAGCTGCTGTGCGCAACGTCGCCGATCAGGCTGAAGAAGCCGTGCGCGCCGGTCGTACCCAGATCGTGCTGACCGACCGCCATATCGCCCCGGGCAAGCTGCCGATCCACGCTTCGCTGGCCACCGGCGCGGTCCACCACCGCCTGACCGAAAAAGGCCTGCGCTGCGACTCCAACATCCTCGTCGAAACCGCCACCGCCCGCGACCCGCACCACTTTGCGGTGCTGATCGGCTTTGGCGCATCGGCGGTGTATCCGTTCCTGGCCTACGAAGTGCTGGGCGACCTGATCCGCACCGGCGAAGTGCTGGGCGACCTGTACGAAGTGTTCAAGAACTACCGCAAAGGCATCACCAAGGGCCTGTTGAAGATCCTGTCGAAGATGGGCATCTCCACCGTCACCTCGTACCGTGGTGCGCAGTTGTTCGAGGCTATCGGCCTGTCGGAAGAAGTCTGCGAGCTGAGCTTCCGTGGTGTGCCAAGCCGCATCAAGGGCGCGCGTTTCGTCGATATCGAAGCCGAACAGAAAGCCCTGGCTTTGGAGGCCTGGAGCGCGCGCAAGCCGATCCAGCAAGGTGGCCTGCTCAAGTTCGTGCACGGTGGCGAATACCACGCCTACAACCCGGATGTGGTCAGCACCCTGCAAGCCGCTGTGCAGCAGGGCGACTACGCCAAGTTCAAGGAATACACCGCGCTGGTGGATAACCGCCCGGTGTCGATGATCCGCGACCTGTTCCAGGTGAAAACCCTGGACACGCCGTTGGCTATTAGCGAAATCGAACCGCTGGAGTCGATCCTCAAACGCTTCGACTCCGCCGGTATCTCCCTGGGCGCCTTGTCGCCCGAGGCCCACGAAGCCCTGGCCGAAGCCATGAACCGCCTGGGTGCGCGTTCCAACTCCGGCGAAGGCGGTGAAGACCCGGCGCGCTACGGCACCATCAAGAGCTCGAAAATCAAGCAGGTCGCGACTGGCCGTTTCGGGGTGACCCCGGAATACCTGGTCAACGCCGAAGTGCTGCAGATCAAGGTGGCCCAGGGCGCCAAGCCCGGTGAAGGCGGGCAACTGCCGGGCGGCAAGGTCAACGGCCTGATCGCCAAGCTGCGTTATGCCGTGCCGGGCGTGACCCTGATCTCGCCACCGCCGCACCACGACATCTACTCGATTGAAGACTTGTCGCAGCTGATTTTCGACCTCAAGCAAGTCAACCCGCAGGCCCTGGTCTCGGTGAAACTGGTCGCGGAAGCCGGCGTCGGCACCATCGCCGCTGGCGTGGCCAAGGCCTATGCCGACCTGATCACCATCTCCGGCTATGACGGCGGCACCGGCGCATCGCCGCTGACCTCCATCAAGTACGCCGGTGCACCGTGGGAGCTGGGCCTGGCCGAGACTCACCAGACCCTGCGCGGCAACGACCTGCGCGGCAAAGTCCGGGTACAGACCGACGGCGGCCTGAAAACCGGCCTCGACGTAATCAAGGCCGCAATCCTCGGCGCCGAAAGCTTTGGCTTCGGTACCGCGCCAATGATCGCCCTGGGCTGCAAATACCTGCGCATCTGCCACCTGAACAACTGCGCCACCGGCGTGGCCACGCAGAACGAGAAGCTGCGCAAGGATCACTACATCGGCACCGTCGACATGGTGGTGAATTTCTTCACCTACGTCGCCGAAGAAACCCGTGAGTGGCTGGCCAAGCTGGGCGTGCGCTCCCTGCAAGAGCTGATCGGGCGTACCGATCTGCTGGACATCCTCCAGGGCCAGACCGCCAAGCAGCACCATCTGGACCTGACGCCGCTGTTGGGCAGCGATCACATCCCGGCAGACAAGCCACAGTTCTGCCAGGTCGACCGCAACCCACCGTTCGACAAAGGCCTGTTGGCCGAGAAGATGGTCGATATGGCCGGCTCCTCGATCAATGACGCCAGCGGTGGCGAGTTCGCCCTGGATATCTGCAACTGCGACCGTTCCATCGGTGCGCGGATCTCTGGCGAAATCGCGCGCAAGCACGGCAACCAGGGCATGGCCAAGGCGCCGATCACTTTCCGCTTCAAGGGCACGGCCGGCCAGAGCTTTGGCGTGTGGAACGCCGGCGGCCTGCACATGTACCTTGAAGGCGACGCCAACGACTACGTGGGCAAGGGCATGACCGGCGGCAAGCTGGTGATCGTCCCGCCCGTGGGTAGCATCTACAAGACCCAGGACAGTGCCATCATCGGCAACACCTGCTTGTACGGCGCCACCGGTGGCAAGCTGTTCGCCGCAGGGACCGCCGGTGAGCGTTTCGCCGTGCGTAACTCCGGTGCCCACACCGTGGTCGAAGGCACTGGCGATCACTGCTGCGAGTACATGACCGGTGGTTTTGTCTGCGTGTTGGGCAAGACCGGTTACAACTTTGGTTCGGGCATGACTGGCGGTTTCGCCTACGTGCTGGACCAGGACAACACCTTCGTCGACAAGGTCAACCACGAGTTGGTCGAGATCCAGCGGATCAGCGGCGAAGCCATGGAGTCCTACCGGAACCACTTGCAGCACGTGCTGGACGAGTACGTCGAGGAAACCGGCAGCGAATGGGGCCGTAACCTCGCCGAGAACCTCGATGATTACCTGCGTCGTTTCTGGCTGGTAAAGCCCAAGGCTGCCAACTTGAAATCGTTGCTTTCCAGCATCCGTGCCAACCCGCAGTGATATGCGCCTGAAGAGTTTGATGAGGTTTTAACATGGCTGAACGTCTGAATAACGACTTCCAGTTCATCGATGTCGGGCGCAAAGATCCGAAGAAGAAACTGTTGCGTCAACGCAAGAAAGAGTTCGTGGAAATCTACGAGCCCTTCAAACCCCAGCACTCGGCCGACCAGGCCCACCGCTGCCTGGGGTGCGGTAACCCGTATTGCGAATGGAAGTGCCCGGTGCACAACTTCATTCCCAACTGGCTCAAGCTGGTGGCCGAGGGCAACATCCTCGCCGCCGCCGAACTGTCGCACCAGACCAATACCCTGCCGGAAGTCTGCGGCAGGGTTTGTCCCCAGGACCGTCTGTGCGAGGGTGCGTGCACCCTCAACGACGGTTTCGGCGCGGTGACCATCGGTTCGGTGGAGAAGTACATCACCGACACCGCATTCGCCATGGGCTGGCGCCCGGACATGTCCAAGGTCAAGCCCACCGGCAAGCGCGTCGCGATTATCGGCGCGGGCCCGGCGGGCCTGGGTTGTGCCGACGTGCTGGTACGTGGCGGCGTGACCCCGGTGGTGTTCGACAAGAACCCGGAAATCGGCGGCCTGCTGACCTTCGGCATCCCCGAGTTCAAGCTGGAAAAGACCGTGCTGAGCAATCGCCGCGAAGTCTTCACCGGCATGGGCATCGAGTTCCGCCTGAACACCGAGATCGGCAAAGACGTGACCATGGAGCAACTGCTCGAAGAATACGATGCGGTATTCATGGGCATGGGCACCTACACCTACATGAAGGGCGGCTTTGCCGGTGAGGACCTGCCGGGCGTGTACGACGCGCTCGACTTCCTGATCGCCAACGTCAACCGCAACCTGGGCTTTGAAAAGTCGCCGGAAGATTTCGTCGACATGAAAGGCAAGAAGGTCGTGGTGCTCGGCGGTGGTGACACCGCGATGGACTGCAACCGCACGTCGATTCGCCAGGGTGCCAAGTCGGTGACCTGTGCCTATCGCCGCGACGAAGCCAACATGCCCGGCTCGCGCAAAGAGGTGAAGAACGCCAAGGAAGAAGGCGTGAAGTTCCTCTACAACCGCCAGCCGATCGCTATCGTCGGTGAAGACCGTGTCGAAGGCGTGAAGGTGGTCGAGACCCGTCTCGGCGAACCGGACGCCCGTGGCCGCCGCAGCCCCGAGCCGATCCCGGGTTCCGAAGAGATCATCCCGGCCGACGCCGTGGTCATCGCTTTCGGCTTCCGCCCAAGCCCGGCGCCGTGGTTCGAGCAGTTCCAGATCCAGACTGACAGCCAGGGCCGCGTCGTGGCCCCGGAACAGGGCCAGTACAAGCACCAGACCAGCAACCCGAAAATCTTCGCCGGTGGCGATATGGTGCGCGGCTCTGACCTGGTGGTGACGGCGATCTTCGAAGGCCGCAACGCCGCCGAAGGCATCCTGGACTACCTGCAGGTCTGATCTGATCCCGAGTTGAAACGGGATCAAAATGTGGGAGCTGGCTTGCCTGCGATGCAGGCAACTCGGTCTGTCAGCCAGGCCCAGTTGATGCCATCGCAGGCAAGCCAGCTCCTACACAAACCCCATTGCCTATTGAGGTTTGTGCTGCCAGCCATTGCGACAAATTGACCCGATAGACAAAAGGCTGACCTGTAACCGTGCCTTTTGCGTCCGGCTCTGAGAAAATGCCCGCACTTTTTTTGCGGATGCCGACATGACTGCCCTCAAGAACGACCGTTTCCTTCGTGCCCTGCTCAAGCAACCCGTAGACGTCACCCCCGTGTGGATGATGCGTCAAGCCGGTCGCTACCTGCCGGAATACCGCGCCAGCCGCGCCAACGCGGGCGATTTCATGAGCCTGTGCATGAACCCGGAGTTCGCCTGTGAAGTCACGATGCAGCCGCTGGACCGCTATCCACAGTTGGATGCGGCCATCCTCTTCTCCGATATCCTGACCATCCCCGATGCCATGGGCCAAGGCCTGTACTTTGAAACCGGCGAAGGTCCACGTTTCAAGAAAGTGATCAGCACCCTGGCCGATATCGAAGCCCTGCCGATCCCCGATCCGCACAAAGACCTCGGCTACGTGATGGACGCCGTCAGCACCATCCGCCGCGAACTCAACGGCCGCGTACCGCTGATCGGCTTCTCCGGCAGCCCGTGGACCCTGGCCACCTACATGGTCGAAGGCGGCTCGTCGAAAGACTTTCGCAAGACCAAGGCCATGCTCTACGACAACCCACAAGCCATGCACTTGCTGCTGGACAAGCTGGCGCAGTCGGTCGTGTCCTACCTCAACGGCCAGATCATGGCCGGCGCGCAAGCGGTACAGATCTTCGACACCTGGGGTGGCAACCTGTCGGCGGCGGCGTACCAGGAGTTCTCCCTGGCCTACATGCGCAAAATCGTCAGCGGCCTGATCCGCGAACACGAAGGCCGCAAAGTGCCGGTGATCCTGTTCACCAAGGGCGGCGGCCTGTGGTTGGAAAGCATCGCCGATGCGGGCGCCGATGCATTGGGCCTGGACTGGACCTGCGACCTGGGCGAAGCCCGTCGCCGCGTCGGCAACCAGGTGGCCCTGCAAGGCAACATGGACCCAACCGTGCTCTACGCCAAGCCGGAAGCGATCCGCACCGAAGTGGGCCGTATCCTCGCCAGCTACGGCAAGGGCAGCGGCCACGTGTTCAACCTCGGCCACGGCATCACCCCGGAAGTGAACCCGGAGCATGCGGGCGCGTTCCTGCGGGCGGTGCATGAGTTGTCGGCGCAGTATCACGAGTAAGCATCAGCTAATAAAAAACCGGCTCAGGCCGGTTTTTTATTAGCTGACGATTGTTGTAGGAGCCGGCTTGCCGGCGATGACATGCCTGAGCCCTGCGGTGATTCTTCGGGCCACATCGCTGGCAAGCCAGCTCCTACAGTTTGAGCGGTGGCAACTTGGCCAGCTTCAACGCCACCAGCAGCGCAACGATCAGCAGCGCGACGATAAACCCGCCAATCCCGTTCCAGCCGGCGTAGTGCCAGAAAAACCCACCGGCCGTCCCGGCAATGCTCGACCCCGCGTAATAGCTGAACAGGTACAGCGACGAAGCCTGGCCCTTGGCTTTGACTGCGCGGCGGCCAATCCAGCTGCTGGCCACCGAGTGGGCGCCGAAGAAGCCGAAGGTGAAGATCAGCATGCCGATGATGATCAGTGCCAGCGGGCCGAACAAGGTCAGGGTGATGCCGGCGAGCATCAGCACGATGGTGGCCCACAGCACGCGGCGGCGGCCCAGGCGGTCGGCCAGCGAGCCAATCTTCGCCGAGCTGTAGATGCCCGACAGGTACACCACCGACAGCAAGCCCACCACCGCCTGGCTCAGGTCATAGGGATCGGCCAGCAAGCGGTAGCCGATGTAGTTGAACAGCGTGACAAAGGCGCCCATCAGCAAGAAGGCTTCGAGGAACAACCAGGGCAGGCCGGCATCCTTGAAGTGCATGACGAAACCATTGAGCAAATTGCGCGGCTTGAGGCTGCTGGCGCGGAAGTTGCGCGAGGGCGGCAGGATTTTCCAGAACACCGTCGCCGCAATCAGCGCCAGCGCGCCGATGACCAGCATTGCGGTATGCCAGCTGACAAAGTCGATCAACACGCCAGTGATCAGGCGCCCGCTCATGCCCCCAATCGCATTGCCGCCGATATACAGGCCCATGGCCAGGCCGATGTGCTGCGGGTGGATCTCTTCGCTGAGGTAGGTCATGGCCACGGCAGCCAGGCCACTGAGGGACAGGCCCAGCAGCGCGCGCATCCACAGGATGCCTTCCCAGGTCGGCATCAGGCCGCTGGCGATGGTGCACACGGCCGCGCAGAACAGCGAGGTGACCATCACCGGCTTGCGCCCCAGGCGGTCGGAAACTGGCCCGGTGATCAGTAGGCCAAAGGCGAGCATCGCGGTGGAGACAGAAAGGATCAGGCTGCTCCGCGCGGCATTGATGGAAAACTCGTGGGACAGCGCCGGCATCATCGGTTGTACGCAATACAGCAGGGCAAAGGTGGCAAAACCGCCGGAAAACAGCGCCAGCACTGTACGCATAAACATCGGCGTACCTTTTTCGATGTACACGTCGTTGAGCTGCGCCACCACCTCATCCAGGGCAGTGGGCGGACGTTCTTGGGCAAGTGGAGCGACAGCAGCTTTCACGCGGGACCTCGGCAAGCAAAGGCAGCCAGGACTGGCCATGCAAAAAAGAATATAGCTGGCTAATGATTCTTTCCAATATATTGTTCGACCTGTTTGATAGCTTTTACGACCTAATGAGGTTTTCATGGAATTGCGCCACTTGCGCTACTTCATCGCCGTGGCTGAAGAGCTGCATTTCGGCCGGGCCGCCCAGGTTTTGGGGATCTCCCAGCCGCCCTTGAGCCAGCAGATCCAGGCGCTGGAACAGCAGGTCGGCGCGCGGCTGTTCGAGCGCACCAATCGTCGGGTCGAGCTGAGCGAGGCTGGGCGCCTGTTCCTCGTGGAGGCCCGCCTGGTGCTGGCGCAGGTCGACAAGGCTGCGGATGTGGCGCGCCGTGCGCAGTTGGGGGAACTGGGTGAACTGAAGATTGGCTTCACCTCTTCGGCGCCGTTCAACTCCAGCATCCCACAAGCGATTTTTGCTTTTCGCCAAGCCTTCCCGGCGGTGCACCTGAACCTGCAGGAAATGAGCAGTACCGAAGTGGCGGGTGCGCTGGTGGATGAGTCGATCCAGGTCGGCTTGATGCGCCCGTTGCCGTTGCCGGACTCACTAAGTGTCGTGGAGTTGATGCGTGAGCCCCTGGTGGCGGTGCTCAGTGCCGGCCATCCGTTGGCGCAAGGCAGCGAGCGGGGCTTGCATCTGACGCAGTTGGCCGACGAACCTTTTGTGTTTTTCCCACGGGCCTATGGCAGCGGTTTGTACGCCCAGTTACTCAGCCTGGCCCGCGACGCCGGCTTCAGCCCGCACTTCGCCCAGGAGGCCGGCGAGGCCATGACCATCATCGGCCTGGTGGCGGCGGGGTTGGGAGTGTCGGTGTTGCCGGCGTCGTACCAGCGCATCCGCATCGATGGCGTGGTCTACCGCACCTTGCTCGACCCGGAGGCGGTAACGGCGGTGTGGCTGGTGCAGCGCAAGGACCAGCAGTCACCCATGGCCAAGGCGTTTGTCGAGCTGCTGACGCGCAAGGCGTTGGTGTAACCGCGGTCACATATCAGGTAACGGAACCGATTTAGTGATTTACCTTGGCGTTGCGCAGAATCGTTTCTTTTTCACTGAGTGACATGGATGACACTTCTCTATCAGCCCAAAGAAGGCAGCGTGTTGATTTGACAAAATCGCTGAACTTTCCAGTGAGCAGTTTTTGGCTGTCAAGGCGATGACAAGCCAGCCTGCTTGTGAAGAGGGCGCCGAAAGGCGCCCTTTGTCGTTTCTGGTGCTAGGTAGGTGCCGGTTTTTCAGGCGCCGATCAGTTCTGCTTCGACGTCCCCGTCTCCTTGAACAACTGCGCCGCCGTGCCCGCTTCAGCTGCGCCATTGGAGCGCAGCCCGGCCATGATGTCGCGGTCGAGCATGCTCACCCAGCGGTTGTAGTTGCGATGGATCTTGCCGTCCTTGTAGCCCAGTTCCTGGCTGTCGCGGTAGGTGATGGCGTAGCTGGTGCCGGTGTAGCGGATGTCGATTTCGGCGTAGTAGCGGTTGCGCACGTTGATCTGGGCCTGGATCAGGCGTGGGTCGGCGCGTTGTACGGTCCAGTTGCGCTTGTCCAGCGCGGTGAGGATGCTCTGTTTCATTTTCGCTTCGCTGACCTGCTCGTTGGCGGCGAGTGCGTGCTGGGTGTTGAGCACCGGCTTGCTGGTACAGCCGGCAGCGGTCAGCAGGGTCAGGGCGATAAGGGTGGCGCGTAGCAACGAAGACATTGCGTTCTCTCCAATCAGATAAAAGGCTTACTGCCAGCGGCGAAAGATCAGCGACGTGTTGACGCCGCCAAAGGCAAAGTTGTTGTTCATCACGTAATCGTTGTGCATCTGGCGGAACTCGCCGCGCAGGTAATCCAGTTGGCCGCAGCGTGGGTCGACTTGATCGAGGTTGAACGTCGGCACGTATTGGTCGCGGTTCATCATCTCGATGCTGAACCACGACTCCAGCGCCCCGCAGGCGCCCAGGGTATGGCCCAGGAAACTCTTTTGCGAGCTGATGGGCATGCGGCTGCCGAACAGGCTGCTGGTGGCCAGGGTTTCGGCAATGTCGCCTTGTTCGGTGGCGGTACCGTGGCCGTTGACATAGCCGATGGCATCCGGCGCCAGGCCGGCATCTTCCAGGGCCAGCTCCATGGCCCGGCGCATGGTGGCCTGCTCGGGACGTGTGGTGTGCTGGCCGTCGGCGTTGCTGCCAAAACCGACGATCTCGGCATGGATATGCGCGCCACGGGCCAGGGCATGTTCCAGCTCCTCAAGCACCAGCATGCCGCCGCCCTCGCCAATCACCAGGCCGTCGCGACCACTGTCGTAGGGCCGTGGGCTGGTCTGCGGGGCGTCGTTTTTCAGGCTGGTGGCGTAGAGCGCGTCAAACACCATGGCTTCGGTGGGGCACAGTTCTTCGGCGCCGCCGGCGAGCATCAGCGGCAGGCGGCCGAACTTGATCGCTTCATAGGCGTAGCCGATGCCCTGGCTGCCGCTGGTGCACGCGCTGGAGGTGGGGATCAGGCGCCCGGTGAGGCCAAAGAAGATGCTGATATTGGCCGCCGTGGTGTGCGGCATCATGCGCACATAGGAGTTGGCGTTCAGGCCCTCGGCCACCGAGTTGAGCAGCATATTGCCGAACGCCTTGATCTCATCGGTGCTGCCGGTGGATGAGCCGCAGGCCACACCCATGCGTCCATCCTTGATCGACGCATCGCCCAGCAGGCCGGCGTCGTGCAACGCCTGTTCGGCAGCCCACACCGCCAGGCGCGAAACCCGGCCCATGCTGCGCAGTTGTTTGCGGGTCCAGTGAGCCGGCACGACAAAGTCGTCAATCGGCCCGGCCAAACGGGTGTTCAGTTCGCTGAAGCGATCCCACTCGTCCATGCGCCGGATACCGCTGCGCTGGGCACGGAAGTTGGCGACGATGGTGTCCCAATCGCAGCCCAGGGAGGTCATGCCGGCCATGCCGGTGACTACCACACGTTTCATCAGCACAGGCCCCCGTTCACGGCCAGGACCTGGCGGGTGATGTAGCCGGCTTCCGCCGACATCAGGAAGTTCACCGCACTGGCGACTTCTTCGGGGGTGCCCATGCGCTGCGCGGGGATCATCTTCATCAGTTCTTCCACCGGCACGTTTTCATCGAGCATTGCCGTGTCGATCAGGCCCGGAGCCACACAGTTGACGGTGATCTTGCGCTTGCCCAGCTCAATGGCCAGGGCCTTGGCGGCGCCGATCAGGCCGGCCTTGGACGCGCTGTAATTGACCTGGCCACGATTGCCGATCAGCCCCGAGACCGAAGTAATGCACACAATGCGCCCGGCCGCGCGCCGCCGGATCATCGGCATCATCACCGGGTGCAGCACGTTATAGAAACCATCGAGATTGGTGCGCATCACCACGTCCCAGTCGTCCTCCGACAGCGCCGGGAACGCGCCATCGCGGGTCAGCCCGGCATTGAGCACCACGCCGTAATAGGCACCGTGGGTTTCTACGTCGGCTTCAAGGATCTGCTTGCAGGTGGCACGGTCCGCCACATCGAATTGCAGCACCCGTGCCTTGCGGCCCAGGGCCTCGACTTCGGCCTGTACGGCATCCGCCTCGGCACGGCCACTGCGGCAATGCAGCACCAGGTCATGGCCGGCCTGGGCCAGGCGCAGGGCGATAGCGCGGCCGATACCCCGGCTGGAGCCGGTGACCAGTACGGATTCAGTCATGACACGTGTCCTTCGATTCAGCTAAATAGTTGGCCGCCTGGGGCGGTCGAAATACGTTCAGGCGCGCGCTGGCCTGGATCCCGTCGCCGGTCAGGTGGCATTCGAACACACCCATGCCGTTGTCGTCTTCCAGGGAGCGCAGGCCGTGGATGGTCAGTTCGGCACCTAGGGGAAAGTGCTCGACATTGCATTCGAACTTGCGCGTGCCCAGCAGGAAGCCCAACTCCACCGCTTCGCCGTTCTGGCGCGCGCGGCAGCCGGCATAGGCGGCCACGCTTTGCGCCATCAACTCGACGCCGACCCAGGCCGGCAGGCTGCCGTCGGGGCGATTGAACAGGCCGCCGGGCTTGACGGTGACGCGGGTGTGGATCTGTTCTTCATCGAACGCCAACACCTGGTCGATCAGGATCATGTCCCCGGCGTGGGGCAGCAGTTCGGCGAGTGGCCAATGGCTCATGGGGCGTCTCCGATAATCAGGCTGACGTTGTTGCCGCCGAAGGCAAACGAGTTGCTCATCAGGCAGCGTTTTTCCAGGGTGTCGCCGACCTTGGCCCAGCGCAGGGCGGGCAACGCCGGGTCGGCTTGACCGTCCCAGATATGCGGCGCCAGTGTGCCCTCGACCAGGCTCAGCCAGCAGAACGCAGCCTCCAGTGCCCCGGCAGCGCCGAGGGTATGGCCGGTCAGCGGCTTGGTCGAGGAACAGGCCACGCCAGCCGGAAACAGGGTGGCCACGGCCAGGCTTTCCATGGCGTCGTTATGCTGGGTCGCGGTGCCGTGCAGGTTCAGGTAACCGATCTGCGCCGGTGCCAATTTTGCACTGGCCAGGGCCTTGCTCATCGCCTGCAATGCGCCCTTGCCACTGGGCTCTGGCGCAGAAATATGGTGCGCATCGCAACTGGCGCCGCTGCCCAGCAGGGCGATGGGCGCTGGTGTTTTGCTCATCAGGAACAGCACCGCTGCCTCGCCGATATTGATGCCGTTGCGGTTCAGCGAAAACGGGTTGCAGCGCTCGGAAGACACCGCCTCCAGCGAGGTGAAGCCATTGAGGGTCAGCTTGCACAGGCTATCGACCCCGCCGCACAGCACCGCATCGCACAGGCCCAGGTCCAGCAGGCGGCGTGCGCTCATCATTGCGCGGGCGCTGGAGGTGCAGGCGGTGGAAATCACATAGGCCGGGCCGCTCAGTTGCAGCCAGTCGGCGAGGAAGTTGGCCGGGGCGCCGAGCTCTTGTTGGCGGTAGTCATAGGTCTGGGGGAACTGCCCTTCGCGCAGGTAATGGGCGATGCCGCGACTGGCCTCATCGATGCCCGAGGTGCTGGTACCCAGCACCACCCCGATACGCGAGGCGCCAAAGGTGTGGATCGCCTGCCGGATCGGGCCTTCTATCTGCAAGGCGGCCTCCAGCAACAGCTGGTTGTTGCGACTGCTCTGTTGCGCCAGGTGCGGCGGCAGTGGCGCCAGTTCGCCAGGCACGCTGCCCACCGGCAGTACTCGCTCGGGCACCCAGCCGCTCTCGGCGCGCATGCCCGAGCAATCCCCGGCAAACAGATTGCGCCGCACTTGCTGCTGGCCACGGCCCAGGGCGCAGATGATCCCCAGGGCATTGAGATAAGCGGTCATGGGCTGCTCTCGAGCGCGGTGACGCGGTAGTTCAGGTGCTGGCCCGGCATGTTCACGCTGAAGGTCAAGGGGGCGCGGTAGATCACCTGCCAGTGCGGCTTGAGTACCCGTACGCCATCGTCTTCACGGGCTTGGGGGTAGTTGCCGGGCATTTCGGCGGCCGGGGTCAGGGCAAACAGCAACGCCGCAAACAGCTCGCGGGCCTGGGGGTTGGGTGGTAGCAGGCCATCTGCCTGCCAACTGCCGGCCACCAGCTTTTGCCGGGCCAGGGGGATGCCCAGCGGGTCCATCAGCGACCAGCGCAAGGCCTCGCCTTCGCGCTGGATCACCAGCAACCAGTCCTGGCGCTGGCCGTCCTGCTCGCGCTCGATATGCAATTGCAGGGGCAAGGCCAGGCTCGGTGTATGCACCGGCAGCGGCGGCTGGCTGGCGCATGCGGCCAGCAGCAACAGGCAGCCGATCAACAGCGCGCGGATCATGCTGGCGGGCCTGTGAGTGGCTTGCGTGCAACCACATTCACCAACGTCTCTTCACGCTCGCCAAACGGCTTGGGCCGGCGCAAGCCCCAACGCTCCAGCAGGCCGAAGTCTGCCGAGCGGCTCCACCACAGGTACGGGTACGACACGTTCTGCGGGCCAAATTCGAAACCCTGCTCGCGGATCATCTCCAGGTACTCATCGGCACTTTTCTGCACATGCATCGGGTGACGGAACAGCCAGCGAATCACCCAGGTGTCGATATAGGCTTCGGTGGACTCGGCAAACAGCAGGTAGCCGCCGGGCTTGAGCACTCGATAAAACTCGGTGAGCGCCCGTTGTTGCTCCACCAGGTGGTGGAAAGTCTGGTGGCAGAACAGGATGTCGACACTTTCATCGGCCACTTTGAGGGTGGCGCAATCGCTGCCGATCAACTCGATCTCAATGCCCTGGCGCGCCGCTTCGGCACGGCTCAGGTCGAGGCTGTGCGGGTCGGCGTCAAGGCCGATCAGGCGCTTGGGAGCGAACACCTGCTGTAAATAGCTAAACGACTTGCCCTGGCCACAACCGGCATCCAGCAGCACTGGTGCTTCCGGCAACGGCGTGCTGAACAGGCTGCGCAGGTCGTTGATTGCCACGCGCAGTACGTGATGTTGCCAGGTGTGGCTGCGCAGGAACCAGAAGCCGAACTTGGTTTCTTCGACGTAGTTTTTGCTCAAGTACTCTTTAGACACAGGTGGGCTGCTCATAGGTTTTCCCCCGCACAGATTTCCGAGAGCATCCGCAAGCGGCGCTTGGGTTCGCTGACAAAGGGATTGCGCTCGTCCCAGGCATAACCGGCGAGGATCGAGCTGATCATGCGGCGGATTTCCTGCGAGCTGCCAGGGTGGTAGATCACATCCTGGAAGGTGCCGGCGTACCAGCCTTCGACGTAGCAACGGAAGGTATCGACCCCGCGTTTGAGTGGCGCGGCGAACTCGGTTTGCCAGTCCACGCTTTCGCCCTTGAGTTGGCGGTGCAGGAGACCTGCCGCCATGCTGGCCGAGCGCATGGCGATGGTCACGCCTGAAGAGAACACCGGGTCGAGGAACTCTGCGGCATTGCCCAGCAGCGCGAAGCCCGGGCCATGCAAGGTGGTGACGTTTGCCGAGTAGCCGCCGATGGTCCGCGCCGGGGTATCCCAGACCGCGTTCGCCAGCACCTTGGACAGGCTCGGGGTTTGCTCGATAAAGCCGCGCAGGCAGGCATCCAGATCCCCATCGCAACCGTCGAAATGCTCCTTGGCCGCGACCACGCCTACCGAGCAGCGGCCGTTGCTGAACGGGATGGTCCAGAACCAGATATCGCGCTGGGTCGGGTGGGTGGTGATGAGGATCTTGCTGCGGTCGAAGCCCGGATGTTCGATACGGTCCTCGACGTGGGTGAACACCGCCTGGCGCAACGGGAAGTTTGACGGCGCCTCAAGGTTCAGCAGGCGTGGCAGCACGCGGCCGTAACCGCTGGCGTCGAGCACAAAGCCGGCCTTGATGTGGTATTCGCGGCCGTTTTCGCGGCGTACATGCAGGTAGCGGTGGCCCGCGGCGAAATCCACCCCGACCAGGGTCTGGCCGTAACGGATCTCCACGCCTTGCAACGCCGCCTGATCGGCCAGCAACTTGTCGAATTCGGCGCGCTGGACCTGGAAGGTAGTGGGCTTGCCTTCGCTGAAGGTGTCACCGAAATCGAAGGCACTGTAGCGCTCGCCCCAGGCAAACGCGGCGCCGGTTTTCAGCTGGAAGCCGGCGGCGTTGACCGCCTCGAGCATGCCGGCCTCTTCGATAAAGTCGATGCAATGGGACAACAGGCTTTCGCCGATGGAAAAACGCGGGAAGTGTTCGCGCTCAATGATCAACACATCATGCCCGTTGCGCTTGAGCAACGCGGCCGCAATGGCACCGGACGGGCCGGCCCCGATCACAACGACCTGGCGACGTTCCATTTCAACTGTGGGCACTGTGGCTCCTTGCCGGGTTGGCGATCATCACATTCAACAAAAAAAAATTAGTTGGCATCATTGCGCATGTTCCTGGCGGCCGGCCCATGGCGCCAGCATAAAGCTGAAGGCCAGGCCCAGGCTGACCGACAGGCCGAAGTTACTCACCGCCGGGGTGCTGGACACCGCCAGCAGGCCAAAGGACAGCCAGGTGGTGACCGCGGCCAGCAGCGTCCCCAGCAAGCTGACCGCGGCCCCGCCGATCTGTTCGCGCATGAGGATCGCATAGTCGACGCTGATCGCTGTCACCAGCAACAGGCCGAACAGGCTGAACAGGGTCAACGGTTGCCCCAGCCACCCGAGGCTGGCCAGGCTGCACAGCGCAGCCAACAGCGGCAGGGCGACAATGCGCAGCGCGCCGCCCAGGCCAAAGGGCAGGATCAGCAGCAAGACGATCAGTACACAGGACAATAATTTCAGTTCGGCGGCGCTGACCTGGGTCGCGGCAAATACCTGGTTCAAGTCGCCGAGGCGATCCACCAGTTGCACGCCCGGCAGGTCCAGGGCCTGGATACGCAGCAGCGCCGGGTTGTTCAGGCCTTGCAGGCTGACCATCGCCGCCACGCCGCTGTCGACATTGCCCAGCCACAACAGGCGCCACGGCTCGGCCAGCGGGCCGGCGAGGGCGGCGTCGATGTCGGCGGTGGGCAGCGCCTGCAACTGCGCCACCTCCGCTTGCAGGGCGCTGGCGGGGATGCCGAGGTCGAGCAGCGGTTGCCACAGCGCCGGCAGTTGATTCAGGGCCTCGCGCACGTGTTGCTGTTCGCCGGGCGTACTGACCAGTTGATTGAGTGCCAGGTAGCCCTGCAGCTTGTCCATGTGCACCAGTTGATCCAGGCGCTGGCTCAACGCCGCCTGGCGCTCCAGTAACTGTTGTTGATTGTCCGCATGCACCAGGAAGAACTGGCTGGTGGGTTGGTAGCCGGTAATGCGCGCAATGGCCTGGGCTTCTTGCAGTAACTGCGGCGGTGCGCCGATCCACTGGCGAATATCGTTCTTGCTGTTCAACTGCCACAGGCCGCCGGCGCAGAACAGCAGGGCCAGCACCAGCAGCGCCTGGCTCGGCAGGCGCTTGAGCAAGGATTCACGCACCCCCAGCAGGAACTCGGCGACCCGCAGCGGCCATTGCGCCGGGCGCAGGTCCAGGCCGTTGAGCAGCGCCGGCAACAGGCACACCGCCGACAGGTAGGCGCCCACCAGGCCGGCGGCGGAGAATACGGCGATCTGGGTCAGCGCCGGGAATGGCGTCCAGGCCAGGGCCAGGTAGCCGATACAACTGGTGGCCAGGCTCAGGCTCAGGCCCGGCAGGGTCAGGCGCAAGGCCGGCCAGCTGCGCCAGGGTTGCAGGCTCCAGCTCTTGGACAGGTAATGCAGCGGGTAGTCGACGGCCACGCCGATCAGGCTCGCGCCCAGCACCAGGGTCATCACATGCATATGGCCAAACAGCGCCACACAGGCCACCGCGCCAAACAGCATGCCCACCAGCACCGGGACAAAGGCCAGCAACACCCGCCAGCGACGGAACGCCAGCAGCAACAGCAACAGAATCCCTACTGTTGCGCCGCCGCCGACCCAGGTCATCTCGCGGCTGGCCTGTTGTTGGCCGTTGGCCGCGTACAGCAGGCCGCTGGCGGCGAGCAGTTGCACGCCTTGCTCGCTGGCCTGGTCGCGGCTGGCTTGCAGCAGGTCGGCGACTTGCAGCGGCAGTTTCATATCAAAGGCATTGCCCTGGGTACGCGCGCGCAGCAGCACCCAGCTTTTGCCGTCGGCATCGGCAATCAACGCGCCGCTGCCGATATCCAGCTGCACCGCACCGTGTTGCGGCTGGCTGTTCTGGATGCGTCCGGTCAGGCCCAGCCAATCGTCCTGGCTCGGCACCAGGCTGAAGCCGGTAAAGGGGTCGAACAGCGCCTGCACCCGCTGCGCGATAAACGCCTCGGGCTCGCTGACCAACTGCTCGCGGTCCTTGGTCGACAGCATCGCCAGGCGCCCTTGCAGCAATTGTTGGCGCAGGGCTGGCAGGTCGGCTTGCAGGGTCCAGGTGACCTTTTCAAACAGGCCGCTGGCTTGCCACTGTTCACCGAGCTGTTGGGCCATGGCCAGTGCGTGCTGGCGATCGGCATGTCCGACCAGCACCAGCATCTCGCGGTTCAGCGGCTCTTGCATGCGTTGCTCGGCCGCCAGTTCCAGCGCGTCCGGGGTGTTGCCCGGCACCAGATCCATCAGGTTGGCCGACAACGGCGCGCCCTCGCGCCATTGCCAGCCGGCCAGGGCCAGCACGGCCACCAGCAGGATCAGGAACAGGCGCGGCAACCAACGCTCACTGGGCAAAGTCGTGTTGCTCCGCGTCGCTCAAGGGTTGCGTGCTGGTGCTGTCTTGCATGCGTAACAGGGTGCTGTCGCCCTGGGTTTCCAGCAGTTCGATGGTGTGCACCAACTCGCCGCCGTCGATATTGATCTGGGTGAACACTTGCTTGAGCAGCAGCGAGCGGGGGATCAGCTTGAGTTTCCAGGCCTTGGCCTCGCCTTGCAGCTGCAACTCGAAGTCGCGCTGCAAGCCGCTGCTGTCGCCTTGCAGCACGGCCAGGAACAAACGGTTCTGCTCGGCGCCGGCGCTTTTGTTCGGCAGCGGTTGCCAACCGTTGGCATCACGCCGGGCTATGCCTTGGGCGTTGAAGCGATAGTCCTGTTGCAGTGGGGTTTTCAGCAGCCAGAGCAGGCCGTGGTCCCGGGCCAATACGAAGGTGCCTTTGCTGGTCAGCGGCTGGGGCAGGGCGCGCAGGTGCTTTTCCTGGATGAAGCTGCCGTGGATCACCGAGGGCTTGGCCAACTGATCGCTCAGTTGTTGCAAGTCGAAGGCATAAGCCCCAACGCTCAGCAGCAACCCAACCCCTGTAGGAGCGAGCTTGCTCGCGAAAAACCGGAGGGCGCTGCGCAGTGTCAGGCCCCCCGCGTTATCGTTGACGACCATCGCGGGCAAGCCCGCTCCCACAGGGAAGTCCTTTCGACGCCCCTCTGTAGGAGCGAGCTTGCTCGCGAAAAACCGGAGGGCGCTGCGCAGTGTCAGGCCCCCCGCGTTATTGTTGGCGACCATCGCGGGCAAGCTCAGCATTCCAGGGCCCTTTCGACGGCGGTGATGAACACGGTGGGCGAGGCCAGTTGCATCTCGCGGCTGGCAATCTCGACGGCCACTTGCACGGTGCTGGCGCGGGTCAGGCGTTCGCCGCTGGCAAGGTCGGTGATCAGGTAGTTGACCTTCAAACGGTTCTCCCACTCCACCAGGCTGGCGCGCACGTTGAGGGTCTGGCCAAAGGTGGCGCCACGCACGTAGCGCAGTTGCAGGTCGATTACCGGCCACGCATAGCCGGATTCGAGCATCGCCGTGTAGTTGTGGCCGAGCTTGTCGAGCAGCGCGCAGC
This sequence comes from Pseudomonas sp. MF09156, assembly GCF_059862305.1. NCBI lineage: Bacteria > Pseudomonadati > Pseudomonadota > Gammaproteobacteria > Pseudomonadales > Pseudomonadaceae > Pseudomonas > Pseudomonas sp. MF09156. Next base: position 291,616 of record NZ_JCBCUR010000003.1, on the reverse strand, counting down.
GGGCGATTTCCAGGTATTTCACGTAGTGGCCGTGCCAGACCACGTTCATCGTGTCGATGTCGAAGAAGGGCACGAGGATTTCAGTGTCGCAATGCAACACGCCGGGGCTACGCATGCAGCCTCCAGTGTTGCGCGGCGATGCGCTGCAGGCACAGGCGCAGTTCGCCCTCCAGGGCACGGTCTTCGATCACCGGCGGGAAGTCCTTGGCCAGCTCGATGTGCATCGCGGCCAGGGCCGGCGGCAACGGCCTGGCATCCGTGACCTGGGCGCGCAGCCACACGCCCTGGTTGGCGGCGAGCAAGGTGGCGGCGGCCACCTGTTCGGTCAGCTCCAGCACGCGGATTGCATCGCGGGCGGCGATCGTACCCATGCTGACCTTGTCCTGGTTGTGGCACTCGGTGGAGCGCGAAAACACGCTGGCCGGCATCGTATTTTTCAACGCTTCGGCGGTCCAGGCGCTGGTGCCGATCTGCACCGCCTTGAAGCCGTGGTTGATCATCGCGCGGTCCGCCGGGGCGCCCGACAGGTTGCTCGGCAAGCCATGGTTGTAGCGCTCGTCCACCAGCAGCGCCAGTTGCCGGTCGAGCAGGTCGGCGACGTTGGCCACCAGGTTTTTCAGGCTGTCCATGGCAAAGGCGATATGCCCGCCGTAGAAGTGCCCGCCGTGCAACACGCGCTCGGCCTCGGCGTCGATGATCGGGTTGTCGTTGGCGCTGTTGAGCTCGATCTCGATAAACGAACGCAGCCAGTTCAGGCTGTCGGCCAGCACGCCGAGGACGTGGGGCGCGCAGCGCAGCGAGTAGCGGTCCTGCAAACGGTGCAGCGGCGCGGTCGGGGCGTCGATGGCCAGGTCCTTGCGCAGCCACGCCGCAACCTGCATCTGCCCGGGGTGCGGCTTGGCGGCGAACAGGCGTTCGTCAAAGTGCTCCGGGTTGCCTTGCAGCGCCACCACGTTCAACGCGGTGATGCGCGTGGCCAGTTGCAGCAGGTAGTCGGCGCGGGCGAAGGCAAGGCAAGCCAGGCCGGTCATCACGGCGGTGCCGTTCATCAGCGCCAGGGCTTCCTTGGGCCGCAGCACCAATGGCGTCCAGCCCAGCTCACGGTGTACGTCGGCGGCCAGGCGGCGCTCGCCACGAAACAGCACTTCACGCTCGCCGGACAAGGTCGCGGCCACGTACGACAGCGGCGTCAGATCGCCGCTGGCGCCCACCGAGCCTTCCTCCGGGATCAGCGGCAGGATGTCGTGTTCAAGGAACGCATGCAGGCGCTCCAGCAGTTCAACCCGCACCCCGGACACGCCGTGGCACAGCGACTGCAAACGCGCCGCCAGCACCGCACGGGTGGCCTGGGCGTCGAGCAACTTGCCCAGGCCGCAGCCGTGGAAGGTGTACAGGTGACGCGGCAATGCCTCGACATGCTGCAACGGCACCGCCACCACGCACGAGTCGCCGTAGCCGGTGGTGACGCCGTAGATCACGCCTTCCTTGTCCAGCAGCGAATCGAGGAACTGCGCGCCCTTGGCGATGCGCTGGCGATACCCGGCATCGTCTTGCAGGCGGGTGGGCGCCTGACGGTTGGCCAGGGCCAGCACGTCTTCGATGCGCAAAGGGAGTTCGCCGAAGGTTACCGGCTCAAGCAGATGCGTCGTCATCGGTCTTCCAGAAAGGGTAAAAGTTGAACCATTGTTGGGGCGCTTGCAGGCAGAACTGGCCCAGGCGTTCGGCGTAGCGGGCGGCCCAGTGGGCGATCACCTGCTGGCGGTCGCTGCGTTTCCATTCGATCAATGGGGCAAAGGGCTCGATGATCAGCCGATAGCGCCCCTGGTGCTTGAGGCACATCAGCAGGTTGACCGGGCATTTGAGCAGGCCGGCCAGCAGCCATGGGCCCTGGGGGAAGGCGGCGCTATGGCCGAGAAAATCCACGCGCACCGTGCGCCCGCCGTGCAGCGGGATGCGGTCGCCGGCAATCGCCAGCCACTCACCGTCGTCCAGGCGCTGGCTGAGCAGCAGCATCACCGCCGGGTCCAGCTCGCTGACCTGGATCAGCCGCAGGTTGCTCGCCCCGGCTTCGCCCAGCAGGCGGTTGAACTGTTCGGCGTGCTTGGTGTGCACCAGCACGTTCATGGTGACTTTCTCACCCAGCTCCGCAAGGGCCCGGCACACTTCCAGGTTGCCCAGGTGCGCGCCCACCAGCATCTGCCCGCGTTCGCCGCGCAGTTGCCCGCGCAATTGGGCCGGGTCGATGATTTCGATCTGTTCCAGGCGCAGCTTGCCGTTCCATACGTCGAGCTTGTCCAGCAAGGCGTCGGCGAAAGCCATGAACTGGCCGAACACCCTTGTGTGGCTGGGGCGCAGGTCGTCGCGCCCGCTCCAGTCGGCCAGGCGCTGCTGGTACTGCCAGATGCTCTGGCGCGCGGCACGGCCAAACACGAAAAAGTACAGGACGATGCCATACAGCAGCGGGCTCAGCACCCGGCGCCCGAGGACCTTGGCGGCGAATGCGGTGAGTTTCATCAGCCAGAAACTGCCGCGTTCCTGGCGGTCGGCCCAGTGCCGGGGGTTGTCGCTCATGCCTGCCACCGTCGCCAGAGGATCATTGGCGCACGCAGCAACATGCCGAAAAACAGCCGGGTGTGCATGGATGAAATCAGCAGGTTGTCGTGGACCAGGCGAAAGTGCGACAGGCCGTCGGCCGGGTAATGCACTTGGGTCGGCAGCCAGCGCATCGGCTGGTTGCGCCATGACAGGCGCACGAGGATGTCGGAGTCGAAATCCATGCGCTTGCCGATCCGTGCCGAGTCCATCAAGGCCAGCACCGGTGCCAGGGGGTAGATGCGAAAGCCGCACATCGAATCGCGGATCTGCAGCGACAGGCTGTTGATCCACACCCAGACATGGGTCAGGTAGCGCGCATAGAGGCGGCCCTTGGGCACGCTGTCGTCGTATTCGGGGTAGCCGCAGATCACCGCGTCGGGGTGGGTGCGCGAGGCGTCGAGAAACAGCGCGACTTCGCGCAGGTCGTGCTGGCCGTCGGCGTCCACTTGCAGGGCGTGGGTAAAGCCCAGGCGCGCAGCTTCGCGAAAGCCGGCCATCACTGCCGCGCCCTTGCCTTGATTGACGGGCAGGGTCAGCAGCGACACGTCATCCAGGCTTGCCAGTTGCGCCAGCACGGCGGCGCAGGCCGGGCTGCTGCCATCGTCCACCAGCAGGCAGGGTAGGCCATGGTCCAGCAGGCTGCGGACCACGGCGGGCACGGCGGCTTCATGGTTGTAGACCGGGATCAGGGCGCAGGGGTTATGCATGGTGGTGGGCACCTGATGGACCGAGTTGCCTGCATCGCAGGCAAGCCAGCTCCCACATTTGGGATGTGCGCTTACCCAACCTATGCATGAGAATTCTCCAGCAAAACCCGCCCGCTGGAACACGCCGCACTGTCATTGCGATAAGCGAAATACAACTTGCCCCGCTCGCGATCAAAACGCAGGTGCAACTCGATCACGTCGCCAGGGCGCACCAGTTGCTGGAACTTGAGCACTTCCATGCCGGCAAAGGTCGGCGGTAGATCGAGCAGTTGCTGGCCCAGGTTGAACGCCCATTCCACCTGCACCACCCCTGGCAACACCGGGGTGTGAGGGAAGTGGCCGCTGAAGTAGGCCAGGTCCGGCGGGATGCTCAGTTGCAGGGTCCATTCGCCGTCGGTCTCGACTTGCGCCAGCAATTCCGGCGCCTTGGGGCGCGGCGCCAGCAGCAGGGCTTCGACATCGGCCTGGGGCAGCTTGCCCTGGGGGGTGAGCGGCAACTGGCGCAACAAGCGCCAGCGGCGGGGCAGGGCCAGGGCTTCGCAGTGCTGGCCCAGGTGCTGGCGCAGGGCTTGGGTGACGCTGCGCCGGCCTTGGTTGCGCAGGGCGTGCAGGCCGTCGCCACTGAGTACCACCAGGGCACCGAGGGACGCGCGGTTTTCCTGGACCACTCCCAGGCGCGCTTCCGCGACCCAGGCGTGGTCGGCCAGGGCCTGTTCGAGCATCGGCAGGGAGATGCGTTTTTCTTCCAGCTTGACGATCCGGTCCAGGCGCCCGAGCAGTTCGAAGCGCCCATCTGCGTGGATCTGCGCGGCATCGGCCGTCTGCTCGACATGCCCGGCCGGCAGGTACGGCGAGGCAATGCACAAGGCGCCATCGGCATCCTGAGTCAGGCGTACATCGGCAAACGGCTGCCAGGGCGTGTGGCCCTGGCGCCAGGCAATGCCGCCGGTTTCCGAACTGCCGAGGATCTCGGTCGGCCACTGGTGCAGGCGTTGGTGCAGGCTGTCGGCAGCATCGGCAGGCAGCGCGCCTCCGGAGGAGAACACGCGCTTGACCGTGCTCAAGGCCGTCCAGTCGAGGTTATCGCCCATGCGCTTGAGCAGGGCCGGGCTGGCCACCCAGGCGAAATGCGGGTGCTGGCGGCTGACGCGCTGCAAGTCTTCGGGGAACGGCAGTTGCTGGCGCACAAAGCTGCGACCGGCGCACAGCGGCCACAGCACGCGGAACAACAGGCCATAGATGTGCTGGGTAGCGACGCTGCCGACGATGCACGCGCGGCCCAGGTCGGCGCCCCACAAGGCTTCCAGGGCCTGTACCTCGTTGGCCAGTTGGCGCAGGGTCTTGTCGATGCGCTTGGGCGCGCCGCTGGAGCCGGAGGTGCACAGGCCCAATTGGCAGGCGTCCAGGTCCAGGGCTGCGGCGGCGAGCGGCGGGTGGTAGAGCGCCTCCAGGTCGCCCGCTTCGGTCAGCCAGGCGTCGACCGCAGTGGCCCAGCGTTGGCGGGTCTGGGGTTGCAGGTCGGCGGGCAGCAGCACACTGGCCCCGGCGCGCCAGGCGCCCAGCAGGGCAATCGCCAGCTCGCCGGCGTCGCTCAGGTGCACGGCCAGGCGCTGGATGCCACGGGCTTTGAGCCCGGCCGCCAGGCTCAGGGCCCGTTCGCACAGTTGTGCGTGGTTCATTGCAGGTTCAGTGGTGACCGAACGCAGTTGCACAGGCTCAAGCAACAGATGCTCAAGATTGACCCAATTCATACGCGGCCTCGAACCCTTTGTCGTATCAGCCATTCCACGGCAAACAACAACCCCATCAGCCCATAGGCGATCAGGCCGTTGTACAACGTCCACCAGCTCAACGGTGCCCACAAGGTGAGCGCAGCGGCGAGCAGGCCGTTACACAAGAAAAACCCACTCCACACCACGGTGACCTGGCGCGTGTACGCAATGGCCTTTTCAGGCAGATGCGGATCGCTCAGGCGCGCCAGGCGCTCGACCATCGGCGGGCCGTACTTCAGGCTCAGGCCGAACAGCGCCAGCATGAAGATGCTGACCAGGCTTGGGTACCAGCGCAGCAACTGCGGGTTGTCGAACCAGGCCAGCAGCAGGCAAAACACAAGCGCCACGCCGGCCATCCAGCCGCTGCCGGGACGCCGCGGGCCGGTCAGCGCGCGCAGCAGCCAGAGGCTGGCCAGCAGCAGGCCGAATTGCCACGGGGCGAAATGCTCCGTGCCGTAATACACCGCGAAAGGGTACAGCAGCCCTACCAGCAACAGGCCAAGGCCGATCAGCCGGCTCATGCGGTCGGTTGGACCAGACGGTAGACCGCCTCGACCACATCATTGACCGTACGCACGGCCTTGAACTCTTCGGCGGCGATTTTCTTGCCGGTCTGGCGCTTGATATGGTCGATCAGGTCCACCGCATCGATGCTGTCGATTTCCAGGTCCTGGTACAGGTTGGCGTCGAGGGTGACCCGCGTAGGCTCCAGTTCAAACAGTTCCACCAGGGCGTCGCGCAGGGTGTTGAAGATATCGTCACGAGTTTGCATGGTCGGGTCTCAAGCTGCCTGTCGGGCCGTGACGAACGCCGCGAGGCTGGCCACGTTGATAAAGTGATTGCGGGTGTCCTTGGCGTCGGCATCGATCTTGATGCCGTACTTTTTCTGGATCGCCAGGCCCAATTCCAGGGCATCTACCGAATCCAGGCCCAGGCCTTCGCCGAACAGGGTTTGCTCGCTGCCGATGTCGCAGGCGTCGATGTCTTCCAGGCCCAGGGCCTCGATGATCAGGGTTTTGATTTCGTGTTCAAGGCTGTTGGGGTTGCTCATCTTCGGCGAGCTCCTTAATGAAATAGTGATGCAGATAATCGTTGAGCTTGCGTGAGGCCTGAGGTGGTGGCCCTTGTGAGGCAAACACCTGTGGGTCTATATCGGCACCCACCCGCAAACTGAAGTGAAAGCGGCGGTTGGGGATGCGATACCAGGGCTCGGCCTTGGTCAGCGTGGTCGGGCTGACCTTGAGCACCACGGGGGTGATGATTGTCGCACCGCGCAGGGCGATGGCGGCGGCCCCGCGATGAAAGGCCGGGGCTTTGCCCGGCACGGTGCGGGTGCCTTCGGGAAAGATAATCAGGGTCTGGCCGCCTCGCAGGGCACTTGCGGCGGCATCGAGCATGTCGATGCTGCCATCGTTGCTGATATAGCCGGCATCATTCACGGGGCCACGGGTGAAGGGGTTTTGCCACAGGCTCTGCTTGACCACGCAATTGGCCTGGCGTACCAGGCCGATCAGCACCACGACGTCGATCAGCGACGGGTGGTTGGCGATGATCATCTGCCCGGGGCGCCCGAGTTTTTCGGCGCCTTCGACGCTGTAGGTGAGAATGCCGGCGCGGTACATCATGTTGATAAAGAACCAGAACAACCGCCCGACGGTCAGGCGCGCACGGCGCTGGTGCTGCCGGGCGTCCCCCGGCAGGCAACTGAGCAGCGGGAACACCAGCAAGCGCAGGCACAAGCCGCCCACGCCGAACAGCACGAAGCTGGCTGCCGTGGCGAACAGGCGCCAGTAGTAGGCGTCCCGGGGCTTGTCGGTCAGGGTTTGCGTTGCCAGTTCCATACTCGGTTCTTCCAGGCATGTTGGCAGGCACCTTGCTCGGTGAGCAGGGTGCGCAGCAGGTTCAGGGCGTGGGGCCACTGGGTCTCGGTGGGTTGGACCGTTGTGGTGTGCAGCGCCAGTTGCCATTCGTCGCCTGGGGTCAGCAGCAGGCCCAGGGCGTAGGGGAACGGCACATCATCGATCCACCGCGCGTAGGCCAGGGGTGGCTGCTCTTCGGTAATCACCAGCAGAACGGCCGGCGCGCCTTCGTTGAGCAGGGCTGCGGCTTCGAGCATGCCGTGCTCCAGGCCGTCGCCCGCGGCTGCCAGGGCGGTCATTTCGCTGGTTTCGTTACGCAGGATCGACCACAGGCCAATCACCGCATTGTGTACCGACAGGCTGAATTGGGTGGGCGACAGCGGCTGGTCGTTGGCCAGGTCGCTGAGAATGTCCAGGGTGCGTGGGGTTTCGCCATGACGCGAGACAAATACCAGCGGCAGGTCCTGCAGGCCGTCGGCCAAGGGCCAGCCGACGCTGAAGGCCATCCGGGCCAGGCGGCTCAGGCGCCGGCGCTGCATGGCCGGCAGGAACGACACATCGGGCGCGGCATCGCTTTGGGCCACCAACACTGGGGCCTGGCACCAGTCGCGCCAGGCATCCACGCTGTCGAGCCCAGGGGCCCAGGCGCGCCATTGGGCGATGTTGAAGTTGATCACTGAGAAGATTTCCCGCCCCTGCGGGCTTCCTTGTGCTGCAAATTGCCCATAAAACCGGGGCATGGCGCGATGGCCGAGTGGCGCGCATTATCCGGGTGCGGTGGGGTTCTAGCAAACTTTGGTAAAGAATTGTTCACGAGAATTTACAAATTCGCCGAAAAGAATCAGTGATTGTCCGCCAATGGCTACGGGGGGCTGGTGTCAGGCAACTCTTTATTGGTTGGCGTATTACGAGATAGTTATGCGGGATCCGTCTTCAGATGCTGTAGTACAAGCTTGATCAAGGTAGCGAGCGGGCGCTTTTGCCCTCTACACTCGGGCATTCATTGATACACGGAGGTTTTTCCATGCGGCGCGTGGTGTTCAATCAAAAAGGTGGCGTTGGCAAGTCCAGCATCGCCTGCAACCTGGCGGCGGTCAGCGCCAGCGAAGGCTATCGAACCCTGTTGGTGGACCTCGATGCACAGGCCAACTCGACCCAGTACCTGACAGGGCTGACGGGTGACGATATTCCCATGGGCATTGCCGACTTCTTCAAGCAGACCCTGTCATCCGGGCCGTTTTCGAAGAAAAACCAGGTGGATATCTACGAAACCCCGTTCGACAACCTGCACGTCATCACCGCCACCGCAGAACTGGCGGACCTGCAGCCCAAGCTCGAGGCCAAGCACAAGATCAACAAGCTGCGAAAGCTGCTGGATGAACTGGCCGAGGATTACGACCGGATTTACCTGGATACCCCGCCGGCCCTGAACTTCTATGCGGTTTCGGCGTTGATCGCGGCTGATCGTGTACTGATCCCTTTCGATTGCGACAGCTTTTCGCGCCAGGCGCTGTACGGCCTGCTGGCGGAAATCGAAGAGCTCAAGGAGGACCACAACGAAGGCCTTGAAGTGGAAGGCATCGTGGTCAACCAGTTCCAGGCCCGGGCGAGCCTGCCGCAGAAGATGCTGGACGAGTTGATCGCCGAGGGCCTGCCGGTACTGCCGGTGTACCTGGCCAGTTCGGTGCGCATGCGCGAATCCCACCAGGAGAGCAAACCGCTGATCCACCTCGACCCGCGCCACAAGCTGACCCAGCAGTTTGTGGAGTTGCATAACCTGCTGGAAAACGCCTGATCATCAAGGATGAGCACGCTCGATGTGGGAGCTGGCTTGCCTGCGATGACGGTGTGCCAGCTTGCATATCCATCAAGTTGCCCCTCGCCATCGCGGGCAAGCCCGCTCCTACAGGGTTACACCCCTTGGCTACGCAACCAGCTCATCAGTTGCGGTAACGCAAATGCCCCGCTCTGGCGCGCCACTTCCCGGCCGTTCTTGAACAGGATCAGGCTGGGAATCGAGCGAATGCCCAATTGCGCCGAAAGCTGCTGGTTGGCCTCGCTATCGAGCTTGGCCAGCCGGCACTTGCCGGCCAGCTGCCCGGCCGCCTGTTCAAACACCGGCGCAAACGACTTGCACGGCCCGCACCATTCGGCCCACACATCCAACAGGAGCGGTAAATCGCCCTTGATCTGGCTGGAATAATCGCCCTGGCTTAATTCAAACGGTTTGCTGAGCAACACCGGCTGCTTGCAGCGCCCGCACTTTGGGGCATCGCCCAGGCGTTCGTGGGGGATGCGGTTGAGGGCGTTGCAGTGTGGGCAGGGGATTACAAGAGAATCGGACATGATGGGCTCCTTGGGTGTGGCCTATGGGCTCAATCTGGCGCCCGTCACGGGGATTATCAAGGCCAGACGAATAGGCGACAGTGAAGACTAACGTGGCGTGAGCACGCTGCGCTTTTGATCCTAGGACGAACAACTGATCTCCAAATGCTTGCCCCAATCGGGCGGCCGTTGCGCGTACTGCTCCATCCCGGCCTGTTCTTCAAATGGCTGGCTCAATACCTCATGCAGCCTTCGCACTTCACTGTAGTCACCTGATTCGGCGGCGGTGATGGCGTTTTGCGCCAGGTAGTTGCGCAGGATGTACAGCGGGTTGACCGCGTGCATGCGCTCGCGGCGTTCTGCCTCGCTGCCTGTGCCGTCGCGCTCAACCCGGGCCTTGTAGTCGTCGGCCCAGGCATCGAAGCCCGCGCGGTCGACAAAGTCATCGCGCAGGCGCGCCACGGCCAGTGCGGCGGATTCGTCGCCCAGATGGCGGAAGAACAAGGTGTAGTCCACGCCACTGTTTTGCATCAGTTGCAGCAGGCGCTCCAGCAGTTTCTGGTCATCGTCCTCGGCGGTGGTCAGGCCCAGGCGGCGGCGCATCAGGTCCAGGTAGTGGGCCTGGTACAGCGGCAGGTACAGGCCCAGGGTCTCGCGCAGGGCTTGCACGCTGATGTACGGCGTCAGCGCCTGGGCCAGGGCGCTGAGGTTCCATTGGCCGATGGGCATCTGGTTGCTGAAGGAGTAGCGGCCTTCGTGATCGGAGTGGTTGCAGATGAAGTGGGCGTCGAAGTCATCGAGGAAGGCAAACGGCCCGAAGTCGAAGGTAATGCCCAGGATCGACATGTTGTCGGTGTTCATCACCCCGTGACAAAAGCCGTAGGCCTGCCATTTGGCGATCAACTCGGCATTGCGCTCGACGATCTCGCGGAACATCGCCAGGTACGGCTCGGGTTGCTCCTGGCAGTGGGCGAAGTGCAACTTCAGCACATGCTCGGCCAGTTGCTGGTGCAGCTCGGTTTTCTGGGTGTAGTAGAAGTATTCGAAGTGCCCAAAGCGGATATGGCTCGGCGCCAGGCGCAGGACCATGGCCGCGCGTTCCTGCTTCTCGCGCCATACCGGGGTGTCCGAGCCGATCACGCACAGGGCGCGGCTGCTGGGGATGCCCAGGGCGTGCAAGGCTTCGGAGGCGAGAAACTCGCGGATCGACGAACGCAGCACCGCGCGGCCATCGCCCATGCGTGAGTACGGCGTTTGCCCGGCGCCCTTGAGGTGCAAGTCCCAGTGTTCGCCCGCCGCGTTATACACCTCGCCCAGCAGCAAGCCGCGACCATCCCCCAGTTGCGGGTTATAGGAGCCAAACTGATGCCCGGAATAGACCATCGCCCGCGGTTCGGCCTCGGCCCACAGCTTGTGGCCGCCGAACAGTTCGGCAAACACTGGCGTCTGGGCGACGGCTGGATCGAGGTCCAGCAGGGCCATGGCGGCGTTGCTCGCCACCACCAGCCGCGGCTCGTCGATGGGCTCGGGCAATACGTGGGTTGAGAAACCGTCGCCCAGGCGGGCGAAGCGGTTGTCGAAGGTCAGGTCGTCGAGGGCTTTCACCGGCCATCTCCAGCAGAATGTCCGAGCATTCTGCTGGGGATAGCGCGGTTAGTCGAGTTTGGCCGGCGGCGTGGGTTGCGGCGAGCCGTCATTGGCCGGCTTGCTCAAGGGCTCGATTTCCACCAGTTTGTATTCCTGGCCGTGCAGGTTCTTCAGGTAAACCTCCATCTGGCGGAACGAAATGTTGATGCTCTGCTTCTTGAACTCGCGGTTGATGAAGCGGTTGACCTCATCGATGACCGGGTTGCGGTCGCCGAGGTCGCGCACATGCATGCGCAGTTCGTGGTCCAGGGTGCTTTCGCCAAAGTTGAGGAAGTACACGTGGGGTTCCGGGTCTTTCAATACCCGTGGGTTATCCCTGGCGGCCTTGAGCAACAATTCCTTCACCAGGTCCAGGTCGGAGCCGTAGTCCACGCCGAGCTTGAGGGTCACCCGGGTGATGGTGTCGGTCAGCGACCAGTTGATCAGTTGCCCAGTGATGAAGGTTTTGTTCGGGACAATGATGTCCTTGCGGTCGAAGTCGGTGATGGTGGTGGCGCGGATGCGGATCTTGCTCACCGTGCCCGACAGGTTGCCGATGGTAATGGTGTCGCCGATGCGCACCGGGCGCTCGAACAGGATCATGATGCCGGAGATAAAGTTGGCGAAGATCTCCTGCATGCCGAAGCCCAGGCCCACCGACAGTGCGGCCACCAGCCATTGCAACTTGTCCCAGCTCACCCCGAGGGTCGACAGGGTCGACACAAAGCCCACGCCGGCGATCACATACGACAGCAGGGTGGTGGTGGCGTAGGCACTGCCCTGGGCCAGGTCCAGCTTCGACAGCACCAGTACTTCCAGCAGGCCCGGCAGGTTGCGCGCCAGGGCAAAGGTAATGCCGATGATGATCAGCGCGCCCAGCATGTCGCCGATGCTGATGGGCACCATGCTGATATTGGCGCCGGTGCCGCTGGTGTATTCGTAGAGGGTGACGTTGTCCAGGTAGGAGAACACCGAGATCAGGTCCGACCAGACCCAGTACAGCGCCGCAATAAAGCCGCCGAGCAGGGCCAGGCGGATCAGGCGCATGGATTGTTCGTTGACCTGCTCGATATCCAGGGTCGGTTCCTCGATCACCACTTCGCCGTCGCCGGCTTCCTTGGCGGCCTGGCGTTTGGCCAGTGCCCGGGCATAGGCCAGGCGCCGCGCGGCAACACCCAGGCCACGGACGAAGGTGGCTTCGATCACCAGCCAGAACATCAGCAGGTACAGGGTGTTGATCAGGCGGTCGCTGAGTTTGAGCGCGGTGTAGTAGTAGCCAAAACACACGGCGATAAACAGCGCGATGGGCAGCGCGGTAAACGCCACGCCGACGACCTTGCGAAACAGCGAGGCCTTTTCATGGGTCGGGCTGTTGAGCAGCAGGCGGCTGAGCAGCCAGGCCATCAGCCCATAACAGGTGAGGACTACGGCGATCCCCAGCACATCATCGGCCAGGGCTGCCGGCTGGTGCTCGGCGATGGACACCACGGCCACCAGCGCCAGCACCACCAGCCCCAGCTTGCGGATCCAGCCCTGGAGAAACTCGACCTGGGGTTTTTCCCAGCGGAAATGCAATTCGGCCACGCCACCCGGCGCGAGGATGCGATAGGCGGTGTAGAACACCAGCCACGCCTGGGAAATTTGCACCAGGGCCATGCCCAGGTTGGCGTTCTGCCCGCGTGCATCGATCTGCAGGGCGTAGCCGCACAGCGCCAGGCCGAGGGTTACCGGCAAGGCCAGCAGGATATTCACCAGGATCGCGACCGGAGTGTGCCACTGGCTGTCCCGCTTGAAGTGCCCGATATCCATATGGATTTTTTTCAGGCGCTCGTAGAGGCTGTTGCGCCGCCACAACAGCGCGCCGATCAATAGCAGCAGGGGCAGGAACAGCAGCGGGCGCTGGGCCAGGCCGTCATACAGTTCGCTGAGGCTGGAGGCCCAGGGCAGGGTGTCGACCTGTTTGCTCAGGCGGTTGGGCACGCCTTCGAGCCATTCGACGTCCAGCGGCTTGTTGCTGGGGATCCAGAACATCTGTTCGTCGAGGGTCGCGCGCAGGCTGGCGGCGGTGCTGAGCAGTTGTTTCTGGTTCAGTTGCAGGGTGATGGATTCGTTGAGCAGCGCGCTCAACTCCCGGCTCAGGCGTTCGAGCAGGTCGCTGCGGGTCACGGCCAGCTCCAGCAGGGTGCGGCGCAACTGTGGCGTGACCTGGTCCTCGGGCTGGTTGGCCAGCAGGTTGTCGACGTAGGTGCTGGGCGAACTGATCAGTTCGCGCTGCTGGTTGACCTCGAACTGGTACAGGCGAATGTTGGCGATATCGTCGGCCAGGTCGCGGTCGACCTTCAGGCGCGGCAAGGCCTGTTTCTGTTTATAGAGGATCTTCGATAGCAGCAGGCTGCCCTTGAGCACGTTGATCTGCTCGTCCAGGGCCGAATCGCTCTGGGTCACGTTGTCCAGCAGCTGTTTGGTTTGCAGGTTCTGCTGGGTCAGCTCATTGAGCCGGTCGGTGCTTTTGAGCAGGTAGTCAGAGAGTTTCAGGTTGGCTGCGCTTTCCGTAGCCAGCAGGCTGCTGCCACCGGCCTTCTGCGCTTCGATGGACTGCTGGGTCACGGTTTCCTGGGACTGGGCCAGGCGTTTCTGGTTGATCAGGGTTTGCAGGTCCTGGATTTCCTGCTCCAGGCGCGCGGTTTTTTCCACCGCCAGGTCATGTTGGCTGTTACCCAGGTCTTGCAGTTGGCTGTTGCCCGCCAGCTCCTGGCGGCGCAGCGGGATCAAGGCGTTGAGCGCCGCCAGTTCGGCGTTCAGCAGGTTGCGCTGGTCGCCATTTAGCGGTTTGCCATTGTCCTTGCCGGCCTTGAGGATGCCGTTGATCTGCTGGATGCGCGTCTGGCTGTTGCTGATTTCGGTCTGGGCACGCTCGGGGCGGGTTTGGGCGGCGATGCTCAGGCTGTTGGCGTCGGCCAACTCCTTTTGTAGGTCGCCTTGCTGGGTGCTGCGCTGCACCAGCAGTTGTTCGAGCTGCGGCACTGGCAGGCTGGCGTAGCGCTGGGCGACCGGGACCACCTTGGTGGCCTTGAGCCGGGCCAGTTCACGGGCGTTTTCCGTGGTCTGGCGTGGCGCGTCTTGCAATTGGCGCTTGAGATCGCTCAGGCGTTGCTCGTAGTCCTGCTTGTTGCCCAGCAACGTCAGGGTCTGCTGCAACACATTTTGCAGCGCCTTCATGTCGGCGTCGGGCAGTTTGCGGTCCGGCAGCTTGTCCAGGGTCTGTTGCACACTCTCGATGCTTGGCGGGTCGGCGGCGAACACCGGGCTGACGCAGAGACTCAGGCCCAGCAGGGCAGTGGCTAAAAAAGTGCGCAGGATTGTCATAGAGACCGGTCGAACAAGATGAAGAATAGGGGGCGTGTTGATGGCCAATGGCACACCGTCGCCCCGCAGTTTAGAGGAAGAGTCCGGGGGCCGGGCGACTTCCTTCGGGGAATCTGACGCCGACTTTGCCGATCTTGTTCCCGTCCATCACGGCGACTGTCCAAATGGTGTTGTTCCACTCCACCTGGTCGCCGACGATGGGGGCGCCACCGACCTTCTGCGTGATGAACTGGCCCAGCGGCATGTCCGGATCGATGCCGTCGAGTTTGAGCCCGTACAGCGCCGACACCGCGCCCAGCTGGGCGTCGCCTTCGAGCACGAAGTCGCCGAAGAAGCGCAGGTCCAGGCCCCGTTGCGGCGCCTGGCTGAACAGTTTGCCGAGGGCGGCGAGGTTGTGTTCATGGCCGATCACGCACAGCAAATCATCGGCTTCGAGCACCGTACTACCCGACGGATGGAGCAGTTGCTGGCCGCGAAACAGGGCGGCGATCCGCGTGCCTTCGGGCATTTTCAGCTCGCGCAGGGCGGCGCCGATGCACCATTTCTCGGCACCCAGGCGGTAGACGAACAACTCCCACTCGCTGGTGACGTGTACTTCCAGGGCCGCCCGGGAAATCGGCGCGGGCTCGGGCGGTACCGTTACTTTCAAGAGCTTGGCTACCCACGGCAGGCTGGTGCCCTGCACCAGCAACGACACCAGCACGATAAAGAACGCCAGGTTGAAATACAGCTGGGCATGGGGCAAGCCGGCCATCAGCGGGAACACCGCAAGAATGATCGGCACCGCGCCGCGCAGGCCGACCCAGGCGATAAACACTTTTTCGCGGCCATGGAACGCCTTGAACGGCAGCAGGCCAACCGCCACCGACAGCGGCCGCGCAAACAGGATCATCCACAGCGCCAGGCCCAGGGCCGGCAGGGCGATGGGCAGCAGGTCATGGGGCGTGACCAGCAGCCCCAGCACCAGGAACATGCCGATCTGCGCCAGCCAGGCCATGCCGTCGAGCATATGCAGGATGCCGTGGCGGCTGCGCACCGGACGGTTGCCGATCACCAGGCCGCACAGGTACACGGCGAGGAAGCCGCTGCCGTGCAGGGCGTTGGTCAAGGCGAAGACGAACAGGCCGCCGGCGATCACCAGGATCGGGTACAGGCCGTTTGCCAGGTTGATCCTGTTGACCAGTTGCAGCATCAACCAACCGCCGCCCAGGCCGATAATGCCGCCGATCCCGAATTCGCGGATCAGGTGGGTCAACAGGCTCCAGTGCAGGCCAGTCTGGCCGCTGGCGAGCATGTCGATCAGGGTTACGGTGAGGAACACCGCCATCGGGTCGTTGCTGCCGGATTCGATTTCCAGGCTGGCGCTGACCCGTTCGTTCAGGCCCTTGCCGCCCAGCAGCGAGAACACGGCGGCGGCGTCGGTGGAGCCGACGATGGCGCCGATCAGCAGGCCCTGGATGATATTGAGGTCAAACAGCCAGGCCGCCGCCATACCGGTGAGGCCGGTGGTTATCAACACCCCCACGGTCGCCAGCGACAGGGCCGGCCACAGTGCCACGCGAAAACTCGCGACCCGGGTCCGCAAGCCGCCATCGAGCAGGATCACTGCCAATGCCAGGTTGCCCACCAGGTACGCGGTAGGGTAGTTATCGAAAATGATCCCGCCGCCATCGACGCCGGCAATCATGCCCACGGCCAGGATAATCACCAGGATCGGGATCCCCAGGCGGGACGAAAGAGAACTCACCAGAATGCTCGCACTTACCAGCAACGCGCCGATCAAGAACAGGCTGTTGATGGTCGTCGCATTCAAAGGCAGTACTCCGGAATTAAGGCGAGGCGCAGACTGACCATGCAGTCTGCGTGCCAGCGATTCTAACCTGTTGAATTGCTGCGCTGTCAAAAAGCTTTTGTAGGATCTGGCTTGCCTGCGATGGCAGCGCCGCGGTGAATCAGGCTCACCGCGGCGCTGCCATCGCAGGCAAGCCAGATCCTACAGGGGGTGACTGTATTTCAGAGGCGGAAACGCCCCACCATCCCATTCAAATCCACCGCCAGGCGTGACAACTCGCCGCTGGCCGCACTGGTCTGGCTGGCGCCCGTGGCCGATTGCACCGACAAGTCGCGGATGTTCACCAGGTTGCGGTCCACTTCCCGCGCGACCTGGGCCTGCTCTTCGGCGGCGCTGGCGATCACCAGGTTGCGCTCGTTGATCTCGATAATCGCGCTATTGATGGTATCCAGGGACATCCCTGCGCCTTTGGCGATATTGAGCGTCGACTCGGCGCGCTCGGTGCTGTTGCGCATCGAGTCCACCGCCTGTTCAGTGCCGGCCTGGATACTGCCGATCATCCGCTCGATTTCACTGGTCGATTGCTGGGTGCGATGGGCCAGGGCCCTTACTTCATCGGCAACCACCGCAAAACCACGCCCGGCTTCCCCGGCACGCGCCGCTTCGATGGCGGCGTTGAGGGCTAGCAGGTTGGTCTGGTCGGCCAGGCCGCGAATCACATCCAGCACCTTGCCGATATCCCGCGATTCTTCGGCCAGGGCGCCGATCAGGGTGGCGGTGCCCTGTACATCGCCGCTCATGCGTTCGATGGCGCTGACGGTTTCCTGCACCAGGTCGCGGCCATCGCCCGCCGAGGTGGTGGCGTTTTTCGAGGCCTCGGAGGTGCTGACCGCATTGCGCGCGACTTCTTCGACGGCGCTGGTCATCTCGTTGACAGCGGTGGCTGCCTGCTCGATTTCATTGTTCTGCTGGGTCAGGCCACGGGCGCTTTCGTCGGTGACGGCGTTCAGCTCTTCGGCAGCCGAGGCCAGTTGAGTGGCCGAGCCGGAAATGCGCTGCAGGGTGTCGCGCAATTTCTCCTGCATTTTATTCATCGCGCGCAACAGGCGGCCGGCTTCGTCGTCGCCATCGACCTTGATCGGCTGGGTCAGGTTGCCTTCGGCAATGTTCTCGGCGGCGTCCAGGGCTTGGGCAATGGGCAGGGTGATGCTGCGGGTCAGCAGCCAGGCAAACAGCACAGTCAGCGCCGTGGCCAGCACCAGCAGGGCCACTACCAGGTCAAAGGCTGAATCATATTGATCGGCAGCTTTCTGGTTGCTGTCGTTGGCCATCGAATTGTTGATGTCCAGCAGGCGCGTCAGCACCGCGTTGACCGCCTCGGAGTTGCTCAGCAGTTCGGTGTTGAGCAAGGTGCGCAGCTCTTCGGTCTGATTGTTGCGCGACAGGCTCTTCATCCGCTCTTCGATCTGCCGGTACTGGCCCAGCAGGCGTACATAGTCGTCGTAGGCCGAGCGCTCCTCGCGGCTGTCGATCAGCTTTTCGTACACGCTCTGGGCGGCACGAATCTGCTGGTTGCGCAATTCAAAGGCTTCCAGGGTCTTTTGTTGCACATCCGGCTCGCGGTTGGTCAGCAAGCGGTAGGACAGCACGCGCAGGCGCAGGGTCAGTTGGGTGAAGTCGTCCAGCGCGCGAATGCTCGGCACGCTGCGCAGGGTGATGTCTTCGGTGGCGCCACGGATCTTGCTCATCTGGTTCAGCGCAAAAATACCGAGAAACAACATCAGCGCACCAATGCACGCGAAGCCGAGAAACGCGCGCGGCGCGATATTCATATTACGAAGAGACATGCAATGGTCCTGGGAGAGGCGCGATCCGTGCGGCTTTGAGGCGGGGTAAGCATGACCTATCGGACATACGACTAAAGTCTTGAGGGGCTGTGCGCTTTTGTCGCACCTTGCGCGCATTGGAATGGATTCAGGAACCAGATGGCGTAAATGCAGTCACTAAGGCTCCACAGCGTGGCCTGACCCGTGAAATCGGGGCTGCGCGCCAGGATAACCCTGGCTTCCACGGTGAATTTTCTTTATCGTCACCGCCCTTTGAAAAAGCCCGAGAATTCAAAATGTTAGAAACATCCCTCAGCCAACTGGAACAACTGGTCAGTGACCTGGTGCAGCAGAATCAAGCATTGCTGGGCACCAACGAATCCCTCAAGGCGGAACTGGCCCGCGCCAAGGATGAGAACGACAGCTTGCAACTGAACCTGATGGAACAGGAAGAAAAGCAGGGCGCCACTGCAGCCCGTATCCAGGCGTTGGTTGAGCGTGTGAGCGCAGGTCCTGTGAGCGCATGAGTGAAGGGATAAAGGTCGTTTCGATTCTCGGTGAGGATTACTCGATCAAGGCACCGGACGGGGAAGACAACACCCTGCTCAAGGCCGTGACCCTGCTCAAGGCGTCCCTGGCCACCACCAAGCAGAAGTACCCGACCCTGATCGGCGACAAGCTGCTGGTGCTGGCGGCGCTGAATCTATGTGCCGAGCAGATCGACATGCAGCAGCGTCACCAGCAGGAACTCGACCGTTACCAAGAGCAAGTCAGCGCCACGGTCGACGTGATTGCCAAGGCCATCGGCCAGCCCTGATCAGAACCATTCATCCTGCATGGCCAGGCACGTATCGTCCCGAGTTTCCAGGATCGACAGTTCATGATGGCAGCCCGGTACTTCCCACGTCAGGAAGTACCGGGCCGCTTGCAGCTTGCCTTTATAGAAGGCCACATCCGCCGCATTGCCCCTGGCCAACCCTTCTTCGGCGCGGATCGCCTGTTCCAGCCAGCGCCAGCCAATCACCGTATGCCCAAACACTTTCAGGTACAGCGCCGAGTTCGCCAGGCTGCTGTTGACCTTGCCCTGGGCGAGATCCGTCAACAGTCCCAGGGTCACCCTTTGCAGGCGTGCCACCAGTTGCTCCAGCGGCTCGCGCAATGGCGTGAGTGACGGATATTCCTGCGCCCGTGCGCCCGTCTCGGCGATCAGGCGAATCAACTGCTTCAAACCCGCGCCGCCGTTTTGCCCCAGCTTGCGCCCCAGCAGGTCCAGGGACTGGATGCCGTGGGTGCCTTCGTGGATCGGGTTCAGACGGTTGTCGCGGTAGTACTGCTCCACCGGGTATTCGCGGGTGTAGCCGTGGCCGCCGAGAATCTGGATCGCCAGTTCGTTGGCCTTGAGGCAGAACTCCGAGGGCCAGGACTTGACGATCGGCGTCAGCAGATCGAGCAATTCATGGGCCTGCTTGCGCGCGGTTTCGTTGTCCAGGGTGGTGGTGTCATCGAACAGCCGCGCGGCGTACAGGCCCAGGTCGAAGGCGCCTTCCACATAGGCTTTTTGCGTGAGCAGCATGCGCTTGATATCGGCGTGCTGGATGATCGACACCGGTGAGGTGTTCGGGTCCTTGCTGTCCGGCAGGCGGCCTTGCGGGCGTTCCCGGGCGTACTCCAAGGAATACAGGTAACCGGCGTAGCCAAGCATCACCGCGCCCATGCCGACGCCAATCCGTGCCTCGTTCATCATTTGGAACATACACGCCAGGCCTTGGTGCGGCTTGCCCACCAGATAGCCGACACACTCGCCGTTATCGCCGAAATTCAGCGCCGTCGAAGTGGTGCCGCGCCAACCCATCTTGTGGAACAGTCCGGCCAGCAGCACATCATTGCGCGGGCCCAGGCTGCCGTCCTCGTTGACCAGGAACTTGGGCACGATAAACAGCGAAATGCCCTTCACCCCAGCGGGCGCATCCGGCAGTTTGGCCAGGACCATGTGCACGATGTTTTCCGACAGCGGGTGGTCGCCACCGGAGATAAAGATCTTGTTGCCCTTGAGCCGGTAGGTGCCGTCCGCCGCCGGCTCGGCGCGGGTGCGGATATCCGACAGCGACGAGCCGGCATGGGGCTCGGTCAAGGCCATGGTGCCGAAGAACCGGCCTTCGATCATCGGTTGCAGAAAACGCTGCTTCTGCTCCTCGGTGCCAAAACTTTCGATCAGATTGGCCGCGCCCATGGTCAGGAACGGGTACGAAGTGGAAGCCGCATTGGCTGACTGGAAATGCGCAAAGCAGGCCTGGGACAGCAGTGTCGGCAGTTGCATGCCCCCGGCTTCGAAACTGCGCGCCGCATTCAGAAAGCCGGCTTCGAGGAAGGCATCCACGGCAGGTTTCACCTCCGGGATCAGGATCGCCTGGCCGTCTTCGTAGCGCGGTTCGTTTTCGTCACCTTTGCGGTTGTGCGGGGCGAAGTACTTTTCGGCGATGCTGCGGGCAGTGCCGATGGCGGCATCGAAGGTTTCGCGATTATGTTCGGCAAACCGCTCGCGCTGGGTCAGGCCCTCGGCATCGAGGACTTCATACAGCTCGAAAGCCAGATTGCGGGAACTGAGGAGCGTCTCGGACATGGCGGCTTACCTATGTGGGAATAGGCTGCAGTCTAAGTGCGCGAATAGAGGCGCGATAGCAAGATTGATCTGGGTGATGGAGCAGCAAAACACAGCGCAAAGGTATGACGCGGTCAATGTGGGAGCTGGCTTGCCGGCGATAGCGGTAGGCCAGGCAATATTTGCATGGCTGACCCGCCACTATCGCAGGCAAGCCCGCTCCCACACTTATCCGGTTTCGACCGATGCAATGCAGTGGGGCACCCATTGCAGGTGCCCCACTGGATTGATTAGCCGATGGTCATCAAGCTCGCGTTACCACCCGCCGCAGCGGTGTTGACGCTCAATGCACGTTCGATCACCAGGCGCTCCAACGCAATGTTGGTTTCGCCCGAAGACAGGCCGTTGACCCCGACAATCGCGCCGCTACGCTGCGCCACTTGCTGGCAAACCCCGCGCAGTTGGTCGCAATCGCCATGGTGCAGGACCGCATCGAAGATCACTTCGTCCTTGGTCCAGTCGGCCACGCGCTGGATCTTCGCCTGAACTTCCTTCGGCAGCCGTGGGAACAGCGCCTTGGTCAGGTCAGTTTCCGGCCATACCGCCGAGCTGCCTACAGCCAATACCGCCGCCAGTTGCGCCAGCAGATCGCCTTCCACCTCTGCCAGGCACAGTACGTGCTCGCGGGGCAGGATGGCGTAGCTGTTGCGCTCGCCGGTCGGGCCGGCCAGCAGGCGGGTGATACCGCTTTGCGATTGCGCGGCGAACTGGTTGCACAGGGCGCCCAGGTCGCTGAACTTATTGCTCTCGGCCCAGGTTTTCAGGGCGGTCAGCGGTTGGCTCATGGCGTCACGCAGACGTACATCCGGCGCGGCCAGTGCGTCACCCCGTACGAAGGATTGCTCGATCGCATCGGTAGGACGTGTCGACAGCAGGCGGTACAGGTACAGCGGGCCACCGGCTTTCGGACCGGTGCCCGACAAGCCTTCGCCGCCGAATGGCTGCACGCCGACCACGGCCCCGACGATGTTGCGGTTGACGTAGACGTTACCGGCATGGACGTTGTCGATCACCTTGGCGATGGTCTCGTCGATACGGGTGTGCACGCCCAGGGTCAGACCGTAGCCAGAAGCATTGATCTGACCGATCAACTGGTCGATTTCCTTACGCTTGTAGCGCACCACGTGCAGGACCGGGCCGAAGATCTCCCGTTGCAGCTCGTCGAAGCTTTCCAGCTCGATCAGGGTTGGCATCACGAAGGTGCCGCGCTTGATTTCTTCGCTGTCGGCGATTGCCACCTGATACACGGTGCGACCCTTGTCGCGCATGGCCTGGATGTGTTTCTCGATGCCCGCCTTGGCTTCGGCATCGATCACCGGGCCGATATCCACGGACAGGCGCTCCGGATTGCCGAGACGGCATTCGGCCATGGCGCCCTTGAGCATTTCGATGACGCGGTCTGCCGAATCTTCCTGCAGGCACAGTACGCGCAAGGCAGAGCAGCGCTGGCCGGCACTGTCGAAGGCCGAGGACACGACGTCGATCACCACCTGTTCGGTCAGGGCCGAGGAGTCGACGATCATCGCGTTCTGGCCACCGGTTTCGGCGATCAGCGGGATTGGGCGGCCCTGGGCATCCAGGCGCCCAGCGACGTTGCGTTGCAGCAGGCGCGCCACCTCGGTGGAACCGGTGAACATCACGCCTTTGACGCGATCATCACCCACCAGGCGGGCACCGACGCTTTCGCCCTGGCCCGGCAGCAGTTGCAGCACGCCTTCAGGGATGCCGGCTTCCAGCAGCAGGCGCACGGCTTGCGCGGCAACCAGCGGGGTTTGTTCGGCCGGCTTGGCCAGTACCGGGTTACCGGCGGCGAGTGCGGCGGCGACTTGGCCGCTGAAGATCGCCAGCGGGAAGTTCCATGGGCTGATGCAGACTACCGGGCCCAGTGGGCGGTGGGCGTCGTTGGTGAAGTCGTTACGCGCCTGCACTGCGTAGTAGCGCAGGAAGTCCACGGCTTCACGCACTTCGGCGATGGCGTTGGCGAAGGTCTTGCCGGCTTCGCGGGCCAGCAGGCCCATCAGCGGCTGGATCTCGCCTTCCATCAAGTCGGCGGCACGTTCCAGGATCGCGGCGCGTTCGGCCGGCGGGGTGGCCTGCCAGATCGGTGCGGCGTTGAGGGCGCACTGGATCGCGTTGTCGACGTCTTCGACCGTGGCTTCCTGGACATGACCGACCACATCCCGCAGGTCGGACGGGTTCAGTACCGGCACAGCGGCTTCATTGCTCGAAGCACAGCCGAGCATCGGCGCGGCTTTCCAGTTGTTGTGCGCGGTGGCCAGCAAGGCGCAGGACAGCGACGCCAGGCGGTGTTCGTTGGCCAGGTCGATACCGGCCGAGTTGGCGCGCTCGCTGCCATACAGGTCGCGCGGCAGTGGGATACGCGGGTGCGGCAGGCCGAAGCCGCCTTCCAGCGTAGCCATCTGCTCGATGCTGGCCACTGGATCGGCCACCAGCTCCTGGATCGAGATGGATTGGTCGGCGATCCGGTTGACGAACGAGGTGTTGGCGCCGTTTTCCAGCAGGCGACGCACCAGGTAGGCCAGCAGTGTTTCGTGGGTGCCGACCGGAGCGTACACGCGGCACGGACGGTTCAGCTTGCCTTCGGAAACCTTGCCTACAACCTGTTCGTACAGCGGTTCACCCATGCCGTGCAGGCACTGGAACTCGTACTGGCCGGGGTAATAGTTCTGGCCGGCAATATGGTAGATGGCCGACAGGGTGTGGGCGTTGTGCGTGGCGAACTGCGGGTAGATGACTTCCGGTACCGACAGCAGCTTGCGTGCGCAGGCGATGTAGGAAACGTCGGTGTACACCTTGCGGGTGTAGACCGGGTAGCCTTCCAGGCCTTCGACCTGGGCGCGCTTGATCTCGCTGTCCCAGTACGCGCCTTTTACCAGGCGGATCATCAGGCGGTGACGGCTGCGGCGTGCCAGGTCGATCACGTAGTCGATCACGTACGGGCAGCGCTTCTGGTAGGCCTGGATCACGAAACCGATACCGTTCCAGCCGGTCAGTTGCGGCTCGAAGCACAGGCGCTCGAGCAGGTCCAGGGACAGCTCCAGGCGGTCGGCTTCTTCGGCATCGATGTTCAGGCCGATGTCGTATTGCTTGGCCAGCAGGGTCAGGGACAGCAGGCGCGGGTACAGCTCGTCCATCACGCGCTCGTACTGGGCACGGCTGTAGCGCGGGTGCAGGGCCGACAGCTTGATGGAGATGCCTGGGCCTTCATAAATCCCACGGCCGTGAGAGGCTTTGCCGATGGAGTGAATGGCTTGTTCGTACGAGGCCAGGTACTTCTGTGCATCGTGTTCGGTCAGTGCAGCTTCACCGAGCATGTCGTAGGAATAGCGGAAGCCCTTGGCTTCGAACTTGCTCGCATTGGCCAAGGCTTCGGCGATGGTTTCGCCGGTGACGAACTGCTCGCCCATCAGGCGCATGGCCATGTCGACGCCCTTGCGGATCATCGGCTCGCCGCTCTTGCCGATGATGCGGCTCAGGGAGGAGGTCAGGCCGGCCTCGTTGTGGGTGGCGACCAGTTTGCCGGTCAGCAGCAGGCCCCAGGTGGCGGCGTTGACGAACAGCGACGGGCTGTTGCCCAGGTGCGGCTGCCAGTTGCCGGTGCTGATCTTGTCGCGGATCAGCGCGTCACGGGTGCCTTTGTCAGGGATACGCAGCAGCGCTTCGGCCAGGCACATCAGCGCCACGCCTTCCTGGGACGACAGGGAAAATTCCTGCAGCAGGCCCTGGACGATACCGGCACGGCCGCCGGCGCTCTTCTGGTTACGCAGTTTTTCGGCAATCGAGGCGGCCAGCTTGTTGGTGGCTTCGGCCATCTGGGCCGGCAGGCGGGCCTGCTCGATCAGCATCGGCACCACTTCCGGCTCAGGGCGGCGGTAGGCGGCAGTGATCGAGGCGCGCAGCACCGATTGCGGCAGGATGCTTTCGGCAAATTCGAGGAAGCACTGGTGGGCGTGGTCGTTCTGCACCTCACCGGCGTCGTCTGCGTCCTTGAGGCCCGAACCGTTGAGTTCGGTCAGGGTTGCACCACCCTCCAGTTTCTCCAGGTAATTGAAAATTGCCTGCTTGATCAGCCAGTGCGGCGTGCGATCAATGGAGGTCGCGGCGGCCTTCAGGCGTTCGCGGGTCGGGTCATCGAGTTTGACCCCAAGGGTGGTCGTAGCCATATTTTTATCCTCATGGGTGCCACTACTGCGTGGCATCAGCTGGCGGCAAGATTAGCTTTGCGCCGTACGAGGTGCAACCGGGTGCAACCCATTTTCTTCAGGAAATCCGCACTGCTCGTCAGAATTCATTTTCACTCGACGGAATCGGCTTGTTGTTGGTGCATTTACTTCTGGATTTGGCTGTTCTTGCTCCGAAAAGGAGCAAAAAACTGCCATTTGCCGAAAAACGCCTACAGGTGCAACTAATTCTCAAGAAACTGGTTGCACCTTATTTGCTTTGTTGAATAGCATTCGCGGCCAAGGTGCAACCAATTGTAAAGTTCGGTTCATCGGCTGATGGCTTTCCTGGGGAAACGTCAGTCATAAATGCGCGGCATGCAGCTTCGTCTACAAGAGCTGACAGACCGCCGCTACATAAAAACAAAGCCAGGGCGTAACTCAATGAGCGTAAGTAATCCAACCCTGATCACATTTGTGATCTACATCGCCGCAATGGTGCTGATCGGTCTCATGGCCTATCGCTCCACCAATAACCTTTCCGATTACATCCTCGGTGGTCGCAGCCTCGGCAGCGTCGTTACCGCACTCTCGGCTGGCGCCTCGGATATGAGCGGCTGGTTGTTGATGGGCCTGCCGGGCGCCATCTACATGTCGGGCCTGTCGGAAAGCTGGATCGCCATCGGCCTGATCGTCGGTGCTTACCTGAACTGGCTGTTTGTGGCCGGTCGCCTGCGCGTGCAGACCGAACACAACGGCGACGCCCTGACCCTGCCGGACTACTTCTCCAGCCGCTTTGAAGACAAAAGCGGCCTGCTGCGGATTATCTCGGCGGTAGTGATCCTGGTGTTCTTCACCATCTACTGCGCCTCCGGCATCGTCGCGGGTGCGCGTCTGTTCGAAAGCACCTTTGGCATGTCCTACGGGACTGCGCTGTGGGCCGGTGCTGCGGCGACGATTGCCTACACCTTCATCGGTGGTTTCCTGGCAGTGAGCTGGACAGATACCGTACAAGCCACGCTGATGATCTTCGCGTTGATCCTCACGCCAATCATCGTGCTGCTGGCCACCGGCGGTGTCGATACCACGTTCCTGGCTATCGAAGCGAACGATCCAACCAACTTCGACATGCTCAAAAACACCACCTTCATCGGCATCATCTCGCTGATGGGCTGGGGCCTGGGCTACTTCGGCCAGCCGCACATCCTCGCGCGGTTCATGGCGGCGGATTCGGTCAAGTCGATTGCCAATGCCCGTCGTATCTCCATGACCTGGATGATCCTGTGCCTGGCCGGCACCGTGGCGGTAGGCTTCTTCGGTATTGCCTACTTCTCGGCACACCCTGAAGTCGCCGGTCCCGTGACCGAAAACCCTGAGCGTGTGTTCATCGAACTGGCCAAGCTGCTGTTCAACCCGTGGATTGCTGGCGTGCTGCTGTCGGCCATCCTGGCTGCCGTGATGAGCACCCTGAGCTGCCAACTGCTGGTGTGCTCCAGCGCCCTGACCGAAGACTTCTACAAGGCTTTCCTGCGCAAGGGCGCGTCCCAGCTTGAGCTGGTATGGGTCGGCCGGATCATGGTGCTGGTGGTAGCGTTGATCGCGATCGCAATGGCCGCCAACCCGGAAAACCGCGTACTGGGCCTGGTGAGCTACGCCTGGGCCGGCTTCGGCGCTGCGTTCGGTCCTGTGGTGCTGATCTCGGTCCTGTGGAAAGGCATGACCCGCAACGGCGCACTGGCCGGGATCCTGGTCGGCGCGATCACCGTGATCGTGTGGAAACACTTCGAACTGCTGGGTCTGTACGAAATCATCCCAGGCTTCCTGTTCGCCAGCCTGGCGATCTACTTCGTGAGCAAGATGGGCGCCCCGACTGCCGGTATGGTTGAGCGCTTCACTGCTGCCGAGAAAGACTACAACCTCAACAAATGAGGCGTTCGTATTGGCCTTGATGGCCAGGTGAACTGAAAAAGGCCCGCATTCTTGGATGGCGGGCCTTTTTTTGTGTCGGGATTTACTGAAATTGCCTGTAGCGCACGCAGCCACGCCAGCCTTGCCTGGCTGCGTGCGCGGGTGAGTCAGGCGTCCAGTGACTGTTGCAGGTCATCGAGCAGGTCTTCAACCGCCTCGATACCCACCGATAGGCGGATCATCTCCGGGCGTACCCCGGCCTTGGCTTGCTCGTCTTCGTTCATCTGCCGGTGGGTGGTGGACGCCGGATGGCAGGCCAGGGATTTGGCATCGCCGATATTCACCAGGCGCTTGAAGATTTGCAGCGCATCGTAGAAACGCACACCGGCCGCATAGCCGCCCTTGAGGCCGAAGGACAGGATCGCCGAGGGTTTGCCCTGCATGTACTTTTGCGCCAGGTGATGGTGCGGGTGATCCGGCAGGCCGGCGTAGCTGACCCATTCCACCTGCTCGTGGGCTTGCAGGAACTGCGCGACTTTCAGCGCGTTCTCGGTATGGCGCTCCATGCGCAGGGCCAGGGTTTCCAGGCCTTGCAGCAGCAGGAAGGCGTTCATTGGCGCCAAGGCTGCGCCGGTGTTGCGCAGCGGTACGGTGCGGGCACGGGCGATAAAGGCCGCCGGGCCGAATTTTTCGCTGTACACAACACCGTGGTAGGCCGGCTCCGGCTGGTTGAGGCCGGGGAATTTGTGCGGGTAGTCGGTCCAGGGGAAGGTGCCGCTGTCGACGATCACTCCGCCCAGGGAGTTGCCGTGGCCGCCGACATACTTGGTCAGGGAATGCACGACGATATCCGCGCCAAACTGGATCGGCTTGCACAGGATCGGCGTGGCGACGGTGTTATCCACCATCAGCGGTACGCCACGGGCATGGGCGACGTCGGCCAGGGCCTGCAGGTCGACGATATTGCCGGCCGGGTTGCCGATGCTTTCGCAGTACACCAGCTTGGTGTTGTCGTCGATCAGCTCGGCGATGGCCTCGGCCGAGTCATCACGGGCGAAGCGCACGTCCACGCCGAAGCTCGGCAGCAGGTGGGCGAACAGGGTGTAGGTGCCGCCGTACAACTGCGGGGTGGAGACGATATTGTCGCCGGCGCGGGTCAGGGCCTGGATGGCATAGTGGATCGCCGCGCTGCCCGCCGACACGGCCAGGGCAGCGATCCCGCCTTCCAGCGCCGCCATGCGCTGCTCCAGCACATCGTTGGTGGGGTTCATGATCCGTGTGTAGATGTTGCCGGGCACGTCGAGGTTGAACAGGTCGGCGCCGTGCTGGGCGTTATCGAACTCGAACGCGACGTTCTGGTAGATCGGCACGGCGACGGCCTTGGTGGTCGGGTCCGACTTGAAGCCGTGATGCAATGCGATTGTGGCGTCTTTCATGAGTGTTACTGACCTCCCTGGATTGCATGGGGCAGCCCCGGATAAGGTAGGAGCTGGCTTGCCTGCGATGGCATCAGCGCAGAGTACGGGTAATACCGCGTCGCCTGCATCGCGGGCAAGCCCGCTCGCACATAACTCGCTAGAACGTTTTCGCTGCTGTTCCTACATTTGCGACATAAGCACCGCCCAGCATGCAGCCCTGCACCTTTGCCCGCGTAAAAGGTAAACTTCGCCCCCTGCGCAGGAGCAACCATGAATTATCGTCACGCCTTTCACGCCGGCAACCATGCCGATGTCTTCAAACACCTGACCTTGACCCGCCTCATCGCCCTGATGTCGCGCAAGGAGCAGCCGTTTGCCTATCTCGACACCCACGCCGGGATTGGTCTGTACGACCTGCAAGGCGACCAGGCCAACCGCACCGGTGAATACCTGGAAGGCATCGCCCGCCTGTGGGGCGAGGCGGACCTGCCGGCGCTGACCGCCGACTACATGCAGGTGCTGCACGAGATGAACCCGGATGGCCAATTGCGCTATTACCCGGGTTCGCCAGAGCTGGCGCGGCGCCTGACCCGGCCCCAGGACCGCGTGCTGCTCAACGAAAAACACCCCGAAGACGGTGTGTTGCTCAAGGACAACATGAAGGGCGATCGGCGTGTGAAGGTCCATCTGGGCGAAGGTTGGCACGTGCCACGGGCCTTGCTGCCGGTGCCGGAAAAGCGCGCGTTGATGCTGATCGACCCACCCTTCGAGCAACTCGACGAGATGCAGCGCTGCGCCGCCTCCCTCAAGGAAGCCGTGGGCCGCATGCGCCAGACGGTCGCCGCGATCTGGTACCCGGTGAAGGATCAGCGCATGTTGCGCCGCTTCTACCAGGACCTGGCCGGCACCGGCGCGCCGAAGCTGCTGCGTGTGGAATTGCTGGTGCATCCGCTGGACACGCCCAACACCCTGACCGGCTCGGGCCTGGCGATTGCCAACCCGCCGTGGGGGCTGGAGGAGGAACTGCGTGAGCTGCTGCCGTGGCTGTCAAAGAAACTGGGGCAGACCCAGGGTGGCTGGCAGATGGATTGGTTGATCGCCGAATAACGGCATCGCTGTTTAGATTGCTATCGCGGGCAAGCCCGCTCCCACATGGTTATGCGATCCCATGTGGGAGCGGGCTTGCCCGCGATGCTTTTGAGGTCAGATCGGGCAGGTCACGCCAGTACCGCCGATCCCGCAGTAACCCTGCGGGTTCTTCGCCAGGTACTGCTGGTGGTAGGCCTCGGCGAAGTACACCGTTGGCGCCTGGTCGATTTGCGTGGTGATCTCGCCCAGGCCAGCCTTGGTCAGTTCTTCCTGATAAGCCTGTGCACTGGCCTGCGCCGCGTCCAGTTGCTCAGGCGTGGTGGCATAGATCACCGAGCGATACTGGCTGCCGATATCATTGCCCTGGCGCATGCCCTGGGTCGGGTTGTGCAGTTCCCAGAACATCTTCAACAGGTCTTCGTACTTGAGCTTGGCCTGGTCATACACCACCAGCACCACTTCGCTATGGCCGGTCAGGCCCGAGCAGACTTCTTCATAGGTCGGGTTTGGCGTGAAGCCGCCGGCGTAGCCGACCACCGTGCTGACCACGCCGTCGCGCTGCCAGAACTTGCGCTCGGCGCCCCAGAAACAACCGAGGCCAAAGATCGCAAAGCCCACATCGTCCATAAACGGGCCCAGCAGCGGGTTACCGTTGACGAAGTGCGTCTCGGGCAGGTTCATCGGGGTTTCACGACCAGGCAAGGCTTGTTCGGCAGTAGGCAGCACGTTTTTATTCACCAGGATTTCCGAGCGCAAGACCATGATCAGTCCTCTCGTCAGGTTGAGTTAACAGTTCAGACCACCAGTGTGCCCGAGTGTTACAGCGCTGTCAGGCGATTGGCCCGCGCGGATAGCGTTTGAGCTTCTCTAGCAACTCGGAGCCGGGAATTGGCCGGTCGAACAGGTAGCCCTGGCCGACGTCGCACCGATGGCGGCGCAGGAACGCCAGTTGTTCGGCGGTCTCGATGCCTTCGGCGACCACCTTGAGCTTGAGGTTGTGCGCCATGGCGATCACTGCCGAGGTGATTTCCATGTCGTCCTGGTTGTCCGGGATCTCATGGATAAAGCTGCGGTCGATCTTGATGATGTCGATGGGGAATTTCTTCAGGTAACTGAGGGACGAGTAACCGGTGCCGAAATCATCCATGGCCAGGGTCAGGCCAAAGCTCTTCAACTGGTCCAGTTGCAGGCGCGTGTCTTCGGTGGCTTCCAGCAGCAGGCCCTCGGTCAGCTCCAGCTCCAGCAGGTTGGCCGGCAGCTGTTCTTCCTTGAGGATGCTGGCGATGGAGGCCACCAGGTCCGGGTCGGAAAACTGCTTGGGCGACAGGTTGATCGCCACCTGCAGGTTGCCCAGGCCGGCGGCGCTCAAGTGCTTGCTCATGCGGCAGGCCTGGCGCGCGATCCATTTGCCGATGGGGATGATCAGGCCGGTCTCTTCGGCGACGCTGATGAACTGGTCCGGGCGGATCATGCCCTTTTCCGGGTGGTTCCAGCGCAGCAGCGCCTCCATGCCCAGCAGGCGCCCGCTGCGCAGGCACAGCTTGGGCTGGTAGAACACGTCCAGCTCGTTCTGGGTCAGGGCGCGGCGCAGGTTGTTTTCGACGAACAGTTTGTAACTGGCCTCGGCATTCAGGGCCTCGGTAAACACCTGCACCTGGTGCTTGCCGTTGGCCTTGGCCTTGTGCAGCGCCAGGCCGGCGTTGCGCATCAGGGTCTGCGGGTCGCGGCCATGCAGCGGCGCGCAGGCCAGGCCCACGGAGCCGGTGACGCTGATCAACTGGTTGTCGACGAACATCGGTTTGTCGAGGGTCATCAGCAACTGGCAGGCCATTTGCTGGCCGGCCTCAAGGTCGGCGTTGTCGAGCAGCACCGCAAATTCGTTACTGGCAAAGCGTGCCAGGCTGCCGCCGGCATTGAGGCTGTTGCGCAGGCGTCGGGCCAGGCTGATCAGCAGCTTGTCGCCGGTCTGGTGGCCGAGGCTGTCGTTGATCCGCTTGAAGTTGTCGATATCCACCAGCAGCAGGCTGATGGGCGCGTCGCTGTCGCGGGCGAAGCGTTCGTCGAGGTTGCGGATAAACGCCGGGCGGTTACCCAGGTTGGTCAGGTTGTCGGTGTAGGCCAGACGCTCGATACGCTGCTGGGCCAGCTTGGTCTGGGTGATGTCTTCGTAGATGCCGATGTAGTGGGTCAGTTCGCGGTTGTCGCCATACACCTTGGAGATCGACAGCTGGCCCCAGTACGGTTCGAGGTTTTTGCGCCGGCTCTTGAACTCGCCCTGCCAACTGTTGCTCTTGGCAAGGCTGGAGGGTGCGTCGAACAGCAGTTCGCTGAGGTTTTCCAGGGCCGGCAACTGGGCCAGGCGATGGCCGTGGACTTCCTCGGTGCTGTACTGGGTGATCGCGGTGAAACTGGGGTTGACGTACTCCACCACGCCGTCGCAATTGACCAGCAGGAAGGCATTGGCACTTTGCTCCACGGCGCGCTGGAACAGGTGCAGGGCGCTGGTGGCGGTGCGCCGGTTATGGTTGTTGATGACCTGGGCGAACTGGTCGGCCAATTCGCCGGCAAAGGCGATTTCATCGGACAGCCAGTCCCGGGTGCCAGCGCTTTGTTCCAGGCACAGTACGCCCACCACCTGGCCATCGACGCGGATGCTGGCGTCGAGCATGGCGTGGATGTCCATGGGCCGCAGGCTTTCGACCATGTCCCGGGTGCGCGGGTCGCGCATCGCATTGCCGGCATCGATGGCGCGGCTGCTCTGCAGGGCTTCGAGGTAGTCCGGGAAGCCACTGGCATCAATCGGCGCCGGCATATGGTGTTGCTGGTCGGCGCGATGAAACGCAGAGATCGGCACCAACTGCTGGCCTTCGAGGTTCCAGATGCTGGCGCAGTCGATCTGGTAGATGTCACAGGCACTGCGGGTGATCAGTTCGGCGGCTTCTTGCAGGGAGTTGTTGGTGCTGTAGCGCTGGCGGGCCAGCAGCAGGATCAGTTCCTGCTGGGCGCGCACCCGCTCCAGGTGCTGCAACTGCTCCTGTTGGGCGCGCTGGTTGAGCTCCAGGGCGATCTGCAGGCGGCTGTTCTGGTCTTCCAGGTCGGCGGCGGGCAGCGGCGCCAGGTTGCTGAATAAACCGTCCACCACCATCAGGTAGCCGCGCAGCAGGTGGCGATTGTGTTGCTTGTAGGCCTCGCCGACCTCCAGCAGGCTCAGCGGGCCGTCGTTGGTGTGCAGGGTGTAGCGCACCAGGTAATGGGGGCTGGTGGTCAGTTGCTGCTGGATCGTGTCGTGCAACTGATAGCGCGCCTGGGGTTCCATCAGGCTGGCGTAGGGCGAGCCGATCAGCGAGCACAGCTCTACTGCGGGCAAGCCGAATTGGCGTTCACAATTGGGGTCGAGGTACAGCAGCGCCCAGCTAGCCTCATTCAGCCGCTCGAAACGCAGCATACCGAGGCGCGAAGGCACCGGTAATTGCGTCACGACCTCGGCCGCCGTTCGGGCGACATCGGGTTGGCTTTTCATGGGGGAACTCGCTTGGAAAAATGCGCATCGCGCCGGGCTATCGCCCTCTTTGCTGCTGTCTGCGGCAAGGTTGCATCATGCAGCGCGGACTGACAAGAGAGGATGAAGGCTAAGTGCTATAAGTGGGTTATCGGCCGCAGGGCGGTTTTCTACAGTCGGCCTGATAGATGGTCTGTCGATTCCCTGTAGGAGCCGGCTCCTGCAAACCACAGGCAAAAAAAGCCCCGCCAAATTGGCGGGGTTGAGGTACGAGCGTGGCGCTCGGAAATCGTTGCAACCAGCCTCCCCGGTGAAGGGGAGGCTGCTGCGGCTTACAGCAGGATGGTGCGGATGTCGTTGAGCAACTGGCTCAGGCGCTGGGTGAAGCGTGCAGCGGCCGCGCCATTGATCACACGGTGATCGTAGGACAGCGACAGTGGCAGCATCAGCTTCGGCTGGAAGGCCTTGCCGTCCCACACAGGCTGGATGGTGGCCTTGGAAACACCAAGGATCGCTACTTCCGGCGCGTTGACGATTGGCGTGAAGCCAGTACCGCCAATGTGCCCGAGGCTGGAGATGGTGAAGCAGGCGCCTTGCATGTCGTCCGGAGTCAGCTTCTTGTCGCGGGCCTTGGCAGCCAGTGCAGCCGCTTCGCCAGCCAGTTGCAGCAGGCTCTTCTGGTCGACGTTCTTGATGACCGGTACCAGCAGGCCATCCGGGGTGTCGACCGCGAAGCCGATGTGCACGTATTTCTTGCGAATGATCGCCTTGCCGCTTGGTGCCAGCGAACTGTTGAAGTCCGGCAGTTCCTTGAGCAGGTGCGCGCAGGCCTTGAGCAGCAGTG
The DNA here is from genome assembly GCF_059862305.1 of Pseudomonas sp. MF09156. Classification (NCBI taxonomy): domain Bacteria; kingdom Pseudomonadati; phylum Pseudomonadota; class Gammaproteobacteria; order Pseudomonadales; family Pseudomonadaceae; genus Pseudomonas; species Pseudomonas sp. MF09156. The sequence continues at coordinate 258,150 of NZ_JCBCUR010000003.1, read as the reverse complement.
GCAGCACGGTCAGTTTCACGCCGGCCTTTTCGGCCACGGCTTTCTGCGCAACGCGGAAAGCTTCCAGGTCGGTAATGTCGGCCTGGTCGAACTGGGTCACGTGCGGAATGTTCAGCCAACTGGCGTGCAGACCGGCAGCGCCGATTTGCATCAGGCGCGTCATCGGCACTTCTTCGATTTCGCCGAAGCGGCTGAAGTCTACGGTGCGGATCGGCGGAATGCCCGAGCCACCGGTAGCAGCGCCGGCAGCCGGAGCTTCCTTGGCCTTCTGCATCATGGATTTGACGTAGACCTGCACGTCTTCCTTGAGCACACGACCGTGTGGGCCGGTAGGGCTGACAGCGCTCAGCTCGACGCCGAACTCACGGGCCAGTTGACGCACGGCAGGGCCGGCGTGAGCCTTGGCACCACTTGGCGCTGGGGCAGCCGCCGGGGCCGGTGCGGCCTCGGCTTTTGCCGCAGGAGCCGGGGCGGCGGCAGCCGGTGCAGCTTCAGCCTTGGCAGCAGGAGCAGCGGCCGGCGCCGGGGCAGCAGCAGGCGCAGCGCCTTGTACTTTCAGCTTGAGGATGAAGTCGCCAGTGCCGACTTCGTCTTCGAGCTTGACCGCGATGCTTTCCACGACGCCGGCAGCCGGCGATGGGATTTCCATGGAGGCCTTGTCGGACTCCAGGGTGATCAGCGACTGGTCGGCTTCGACAGTGTCGCCGACCTTGACCAGCAGCTCGATGATCTTGGCCTTGCCCGACGAACCGATGTCCGGGACGTGAATGTCCTGGACAGTCGCCGCCGCCGGTGCAGCGGCCGGGGCCGCAGGGGCCTCGGCAGCCGCCGCTGGCTTTTCAGCCTGCACCGGTGCAGCAGCGGCAGCAGGCGCCGCCGCCGGGGCCGCATCAGCGGCACCTTCGATTTCCAGCTCCAGCAGTTCGTCGCCTTCTTTCAGGCGGTCGCCCAGCTTCACTTTCAGGCTCTTGACCACGCCAGCCTTGGGAGCAGGGATTTCCATGCTCGCCTTGTCCGACTCCAGGGTCAGGATGCTCTGGTCGGCTTCGACGGTGTCGCCGACCTTTACAAACAGCTCGATTACTTCACCTTCACCGCTGCCGATGTCAGGTACGCGAATGAGTTCGCTCACAAAAAATCTCCTCAGCAGTCCAGTGGGTTGCGTTTTTCCGGGTTGATCCCGAACTTGACGATAGCGTCTGCTACCACCTTGGGTTCGATTTCACCACGGTCAGCCAAGGCTTCCAGGGCTGCCAACACCACGAAGTGACGGTCGACCTCGAAGAAGTGACGCAGCTTCTTGCGGCTGTCACTGCGGCCGAAACCGTCGGTGCCCAGGACTTTGAATTCCTTGGACGGGACCCACTGGCGAATTTGTTCAGCAAACAGTTTCATGTAGTCGGTAGAGGCGATGACTGGACCTTTACGGCCGGTCAGGCACTCTTCGACGTAGCTGCGCGCAGGCTTCTGGCCTGGGTGTAGGCGGTTGCTGCGTTCCACGGCCAGGCCGTCGCGACGCAGTTCGTTGAAGCTGGTAACGCTCCATACGTCAGCACCGACGTTGAACTCTTCACGCAGGATCTTCGCCGCTTCACGCACTTCGCGCAGGATGGTGCCGGAGCCCATCAGCTGTACGTGGTGTGCCGCTTCCTTGGTGTCTTCTTCGAGCAGGTACATGCCCTTGATGATGCCTTCTTCAACACCGGCCGGCATGGCTGGTTGCTGGTAGGACTCGTTCATCACGGTGATGTAGTAGAAAACGTCCTGCTGCTCTTCGGTCATCTTCTTCATGCCGTCCTGGATGATCACCGCCAGCTCGTAGCCGTAGGTTGGATCAAAGGTGCGGCAGTTCGGGATGGTGGCAGCCAGGATGTGGCTGTGACCGTCTTCGTGTTGCAGGCCTTCGCCGTTCAGCGTGGTCCGCCCGGCAGTACCGCCGATCAGGAAGCCACGGGTACGGCTGTCGCCTGCTGCCCAGGCCAGGTCGCCAATACGCTGGAAGCCGAACATCGAGTAGAAGATGTAGAACGGCAGCATCGGCTGGTTGTGGCTGGAGTACGAAGTACCGGCAGCGATGAAGGAGCTCATGGCGCCCGCTTCGTTGATACCTTCTTCGAGGATCTGGCCCTTCTTGTCTTCCTTGTAGAACATCACCTGGTCTTTATCGACTGGCTCGTAGAGCTGGCCGACGGAGGAGTAGATGCCCAACTGGCGGAACATGCCTTCCATACCGAAGGTACGGGCTTCGTCCGGGATGATCGGGACGATGCGCGGGCCGATTTCCTTGTCCTTGACCAACTGCGCGAGGATCCGCACGAAAGCCATGGTGGTGGAGATTTCACGGTCGCCCGAGCCGTCCAGGATAGCCTTGAGGGTATCGAGTGGTGGCGTCGGTACGCTGAAGCTCTGGGCGCGGCGCTGTGGCACGAAACCGCCCAGTGCAGTGCGACGCTCGCTGAGGTAGCGGGCTTCGGCGCTGTTTGGCTCGGGCTTGAAGAACGGCAGGTTCTCCAGCTCTTCGTCCTTGACCGGGATGTCGAAGCGGTCGCGGAACAACTTCAGGCTGTCGACGTCGACTTTCTTGGTGTTGTGCGCAGTGTTCTTCGCTTCGCCGGCACCAGTGCCATAACCCTTGATGGTCTTGGCCAGGATGACGGTCGGTTGTTCTTTGTGGTTGACCGCTTCGTGGTATGCCGCGTAGACCTTGTACGGGTCGTGGCCGCCACGGTTGAGTTTCCAGATCTCGTCGTCGGACAGGTCGGCAACCATCGCCTTGAGTTCAGGCGTGTTGAAGAAGTGTTCACGTACGAACGCGCCGTCTTTGGCCTTGTAGTTCTGGTACTCGCCGTCGATGACTTCGTCCATGCGGCGTTGCAGGATGCCGTCGACGTCCTTGGCCAGCAGTGGGTCCCAGAAACGGCCCCAGATGACTTTGGTCACGTTCCATTGGGCACCGCGGAACACGCCTTCGAGTTCCTGGATGATCTTGCCGTTGCCGCGAACCGGGCCGTCGAGGCGCTGCAGGTTGCAGTTGATGACGAAGATCAGGTTGTCCAGCTTCTCGCGGCCAGCCAGGGAGATGGCACCCAGGGATTCTGGCTCGTCGCACTCGCCGTCGCCCAGGAAGCACCAGACTTTCTGCTTGCCTTCGGGGATGAAGCCACGGGCTTCCAGGTACTTCATGAAGCGTGCCTGGTAGATCGCCTGGATCGGGCCCAGGCCCATGGATACAGTCGGGAACTGCCAGAAATCAGGCATCAGCCAAGGGTGCGGGTACGACGACAGGCCGCCACCGTCGACTTCCTGGCGGAAGTTGTTCATCTGGTCTTCGGTGATGCGACCTTCCATGAACGCACGGGCGTAGACGCCTGGCGAGGTGTGGCCCTGGAAGTAGATCAGGTCGCCGCCGTGTTCTTCGGTCGGGGCCTGGAAGAAGTAGTTGAAGCCGATGTCATACAGGGTTGCGCTGGAAGCGAAGCTGGAGATGTGACCGCCCAGGTCAGAATCTTTCAAGTTCGTGCGCATAACCATCGCCATCGCGTTCCAGCGTACCAGCGAGCGAATGCGGCGTTCCATGAACAGGTCGCCAGGCATGCGTGCTTCGTGGGTAACGGGGATGGTGTTGCGGTATGGCGTGGTGATGGCGTAGGGCAGTTGCGAGCCGCTGCGGGTCGCGAGTTCGCCCATACGGGTCATCAGGTAATGCGCACGGTCTTCGCCTTCTTTGTCGAGAACCGATTCCAGGGCGTCCAGCCATTCCTGGGTTTCGACGGGATCGAGGTCTTGCATGGCTTGCTCCAGGGCGGAAAGGCTACCAGAATCGGTTGCCTGAAGTTTGCGACTGGCCTTGTGGGCAGACGACATAAATTCTTGGATGGCCGAAGGTTGCTTCGGCGTCCTGTAGTTTTACTACAAATCGTCGGCCATTTCAGCCTTTCGAATGTATATACGAGTAGTAAAACTACACAAGACTGAGCGTATGGCTCGGTCTGGCTGGTGAGCATAATCGTTATTGTTGATCTTTTGCGAACAAGAAAAGGTAGAAGTTTAATGTTGCCTGCCAAAATTAAAGAATTTTCAGCTATTTCTAACCTTTGTTCGACAGTCCTTCATCGAGCGTGGTTCTTGCGTTCACAGCTACAAGTCATTTACGCGCCGATCAAGGATAGACCATGAGCCTTCCAATGCTGGTTGAACTCCCAGCCATTCTGTTGCCATTTGCCAGCCGGGCCGAGCAGTCATTTCGTGACGCGGTGGCCATGCTGGATGCCGATCATGGCCTGTCTGCGTGGACGCCGCAACGTTGGGCCGACTTCGCCCGGGTGTGCGCCGCCAGTGACTTTGTGATTGAACAGAGTGTTCGTGACCCTTTGATGTTGCTTGAGCTGGTGGCCTGGGGCGAGCTGGATCGGGGCTTTGCGCCCGATGAGCTGTGTGGGCAGATTGCCGCAGCCGTGCAACAGGCGCAAACAGAAGACGAACTGGGTCGCGTGCTGCGCCGCCAGCGCACCCGCCAGCAAGTGCGCATCATCTGGCGCGACCTGACCCGACAGGCGGACCTGGTGCAGACCTGCCGCGACCTGTCGGACATGGCCGACGCCAGCATCGACCAGGCTTACCAGTGGCTGTACCAGCGCCACTGCGCGCAATTCGGCACGCCCACCGGCGGGCGTAGCGGCGAGCCGCAGCAGATGGTCATCCTCGGCATGGGCAAGCTGGGCGCGGTGGAGTTGAACCTGTCGTCGGACATCGACTTGATCTTTGCCTACCCCGAGGGCGGCGAGACCGTGGGGGCCAAGCGTGCCCTGGACAACCAGGAATTCTTCATCCGCCTGGGCCAGAAATTGATCAAGGCCCTGGACCCGATGACCGTCGACGGCTTTGTGTTCCGGGTCGACATGCGCCTGCGGCCCTACGGTTCCGCCGGGGCGCTGGTGCTGAGTTTCAATGCCTTGGAGCAGTACTACCAGGATCAGGGCCGCGACTGGGAACGCTACGCGATGATCAAGGCGCGGGTGGTGGCCGGCGACCAGGTGGCCGGCGCGCAATTGCTCGACCTGTTGCGCCCGTTCGTCTATCGACGCTACCTGGACTTTTCTGCGATCGAAGCGCTGCGCACCATGAAGCAGTTGATCCAGCAGGAAGTGCGGCGCAAGGGCATGGCCGACAACATCAAGCTGGGCGCGGGCGGCATCCGTGAGGTGGAATTTATCGCCCAGGCGTTCCAGCTGATTCACGGCGGCCGCGACCTGAGCCTGCAACAGCGGCCTTTGCTGAAGGTGCTGGGCACCCTGGAAGGCCAGGGCTACCTGCCGCCGGCGGTGATTGCCGAGTTGCGCAGCGGCTATGAGTTCCTGCGCTACACCGAACATGCGATCCAGGCCATCGCCGACCGCCAGACCCAGATGTTGCCCCACAGTGATGAAGACCAGGCGCGGATCGCGTTCATGCTGGGCTTTGCCGACTGGACCGCGTTCCACGGGCAGTTGATGTACTGGCGTGGCCGGGTGGATTGGCATTTCCGCCAGGTGATCGCTGATCCGGACGAAGAGGAGGGGGTGGAAAGCGAATTGGTGGTCGGCGGCGAGTGGCTGCCCTTGTGGGAAGAATCCCAAAATGAGGAGGCCGCCTGTCGCCAATTGGCCGAAGGCGGCTTTGCCGATGCGCCCAAGGCCCTGAAAGCCCTGGCCAGCCTGCGCGGCAGCCCGCAACTGCGGGCGATGCAGCGCCTGGGACGTGAGCGCCTGGATGCGTTTATCCCGCGCCTGCTGGCCCAGGCCGTCGAACACGCCAACCCGGACCTGGTGCTGGAGCGCGTACTGCCGCTGGTAGAAGCTGTCGCGCGGCGTTCTGCGTATCTGGTGCTGTTGACGGAAAACCCTGACGCCCTGCGTCGGCTGTTGACCCTGTGCGCGGCCAGCCCGTGGATTGCCGAGCAGATCACCCGCTTCCCGCTGCTGCTGGACGAACTGCTCAACGAAGGCCGCCTGTTCAAGCCGCCCTTGGCGCCGGAACTGGCCGCCGAACTGCGCGAGCGCCTCACGCGTATCCCCGAAGATGACCTTGAGCAGCAGATGGAAGCCCTGCGCCACTTCAAGTTGGCGCACCGCCTGCGTGTCGCCGCTTCGGAAATCGCCGGCAGCCTGCCGCTGATGAAGGTCAGCGATTACCTGACCTGGCTCGCCGAGGCCATTCTGGAGCAGGTGCTGGCCCTGGCCTGGCGCCAGACCGTGGCGCGCCACGGCACGCCGCAACGCCTGGACGGCACCCTGTGCGACCCCGGATTCATTATTGTCGGCTATGGCAAGGTCGGCGGGATCGAGCTGGGGCATGGCTCGGACCTGGACCTGGTGTTTATCCACGACGGTGACCCGCAGGCCGAAACCGACGGCGACAAGCCGATCGATGGCGCGCAGTTCTTTACTCGCCTGGGCCAGCGCATCATTCACCTGCTGACCACCCAGACCAACTCCGGGCAATTGTACGAAGTGGACATGCGCCTGCGACCTTCTGGCGCATCCGGGCTGCTGGTCAGCTCCCTGGGGGCTTTTGCCCGTTATCAGGAAAACGAGGCCTGGACCTGGGAACATCAAGCCCTGGTGCGGGCGCGGGTGCTGGTCGGCAGCCAGGACGTGGGCCGCGCGTTTGAAGGCGTGCGTGCGCAGGTATTGGGCCGCACGCAGGACCTGGCGAAGCTGCGCCAGGAGGTCAGCGAGATGCGTGCCAAGATGCGCGATAACCTGGGCACCAAGTCGACCGGGGCCGGCACGGCGGCGAACGCCTTCGAGCCCACGGCGCTGTTCGATCTCAAGCAGGACGCCGGAGGTATCGTCGATATTGAATTTATGGTGCAATACGCCGCTTTGGCGTGGTCTGCGCAGCATCCATCATTACTGCGCTACACCGACAATATCCGCATCCTGGAAGGCTTGGAGCAGGTCGGGCTGATGCCCGCCGCCGATGCCCACCTGTTGCGTGAGGTGTATAAGGCCTACCGCTCGGCGGCTCATCGCCAGGCCTTGCAGAACGAGGCGGGGGTGGTTGCCGGGGATCAGTTTGCTGACGAACGGCGCCAGGTGAAACGGATCTGGCAAGAACTGGGGTTAAGCTAAAACACTACAGCGACCCCAATTGAATGTGGAGACCGGCTTTATGTGGGAGCGGGCTTGCCCGCGATGCAGGCGCTGCGGTCTGGCTGACAGCACGCGGTGATGCTATCGCGGGCAAGCACGCTCCCCCACACACCGTGACCTACAGTAATTATCGAGGCGGGGAGGCATGAGCCTCCCCGAATCGTTTGTGGAAACTACATGAATATTCTGATCGTTGGGCCCAGTTGGGTCGGTGACATGGTGATGGCGCAGACACTGTTCCAGTGCCTGAAACAGCGTCATCCCGACTGCCAAATCGACGTGCTCGCCCCCGAGTGGAGCCGGCCGATCCTGGAGCGCATGCCCGAAGTACGGCAGGCCTTGAGCTTCCCGCTCGGCCATGGCGCGCTGGAACTGGCGACCCGGCGGCGGATCGGCAAGTCCCTGGCCGGCCAGTACGACCAGGCGATCCTGCTGCCCAACTCGATGAAGTCGGCCCTGGTGCCGTTCTTCGCCGGCATCCCCAAGCGTACCGGCTGGCGCGGCGAGTTCCGTTATGGCCTGCTCAACGACGTGCGCAAGCTCGACAAGGCCCGCTACCCGCTGATGATCGAGCGCTTCATGGCCCTGGCCTATGCGGCCAATGCCGAGCTGCCGACACCGTATCCACGGCCGAGCCTGCAAATCGACCCGGTCACCCGCGATGCAGCCCTGGCCAAGTTCGGCCTGAGCCTCGACCGCCCGGTGCTGGCACTGTGCCCAGGCGCCGAGTTTGGTGAGTCCAAGCGCTGGCCGTCGGAGCATTATGCGAAGGTTGCCGAGCTGAAAATCCGCGAAGGCTGGCAAGTCTGGCTGTTTGGCTCGAAAAACGATCATTCGGTGGGCGAGGACATCCGCCAGCGCCTGATCCCCGGCCTGCGCGAAGAAGCGGTCAACCTCAGTGGCGATACGTCCCTGGCCGAGGCGATCGACCTGCTGTCCTGCGCCGACTCGGTGGTGTCCAACGACTCTGGCCTGATGCACGTGGCCGCCGCGCTGAACCGCCCGCTGGTGGCGGTGTACGGTTCCACCTCGCCAGGCTTCACGCCGCCGTTGGCCGACAAGGTCGAGGTGGTGCGCCTGGGCCTGGAGTGCAGCCCGTGCTTTGACCGCACCTGCCGTTTCGGCCACTACAACTGCCTGCGCCAGTTGCTGCCCGACTCGGTAGCCCAAGCCTTGCAGCGCTTGCAGGGCAACGTGGTCGAGGTTCACTGAGTTGCGGGTACTGGTAATCAAGACCTCATCCCTGGGCGATGTGATCCACGCCTTGCCGGCATTGACCGACGCGGCCCGGGCGATCCCGGGGATTCGTTTCGACTGGGTGGTGGAAGAAGGCTTCGCCGAAATCCCCACCTGGCATCCGGCGGTGGACAAGGTGATCCCAGTGGCGATTCGCCGCTGGCGCAAGAACCTCTGGCAGACCTTCAAGAGTGGCGAGTGGCGCCGCTTCAAGAAGCAGGTCCAATCGACCAAGTACGACCTGGTGATCGACGCCCAGGGCCTGCTGAAAAGCGCCTGGCTGACCCGCTATGTGCGGGCGCCGGTGGCGGGCTTTGACCAACATTCAGCCCGCGAACCCATCGCCGCGCGCTTCTATTCCCGGCGCCTGGCGGTTGCGCGTGGGCAGCATGCGGTGGAGCGCCTGCGCCAGTTGTTCGCCGTGGCCCTGGGCTATGACCTGCCCAAAGGCCTGGGGGATTACGGCCTGAGCACCGAAAAACTGCTCGGCCTGCCGCCGAAGAAGCCCTTTGTGCTGCTGCTGCACGGCACCACCTGGGACACGAAGCACTGGCCCGAAGCCTATTGGCGCGACCTGGCCGAACGCATGGGCAGCCTGGGGGTGGACGTGAAGTTGCCATGGGGCAATGCCGCCGAAAAAGCCCGCGCCGAGCGCCTGGCCCAAGGCCTGGCCAACGCCGAGGTGCTGCCCAAGCTGAACCTGGCCGGTGTGGCGCGGGTACTGGCCGGCGCCAGGGCCTGTGTGGCGGTGGATACCGGCCTCGGGCACCTGGCCGCCGCGCTGGATGTGCCGACAATTTCCCTGTTCGGCCCGACCAATCCGGGCCTGACCGGTGCCTACGGCAAGGCGCAGATCCATCTGGGCAGCGATTTCCCCTGCGCGCCCTGCCTGCAAAAGAAATGCACCTACCAACCGACCGCCGAAGACCAGCGCCGGTTTGATCTCAAGCGCGAGTGGCCGTTGTGCTTCACTCGCCTGAACCCTGAGCGTGTGGCCAGCCGACTGAGCACGTTGTTATTGGCTGAGGAGCTGCACTAATGCAACTGGCATTTGTACTGTACAAATATTTCCCCTTTGGTGGCTTGCAGCGCGATTTCATGCGCATCGCCCTGGAGTGCCAGCAGCGCGGCCACCAGATCCGTGTCTACACCCTGATCTGGGAAGGCGACGTGCCCCAAGGTTTTGAAGTGCTGGTGGCGCCGGTCAAGGCGTTCTTCAACCATCGGCGCAACGAGAAGTTGACCGCCTGGATGCAGGCCGACCTGGCCAAGCGCCCGGTGGACCGCTTGATCGGCTTCAACAAAATGCCCGGCCTGGATGTGTACTACGCGGCAGACGGCTGTTTTGAAGACAAGGCGCAAAACCTGCGGCACTCGCTGTATCGCAGCTTCGGCCGCTACCGGCACTTTGCCGAGTACGAGCGCGCGGTGTTTGCCAAGGACGCCAAGACCCAAGTGCTGATGATCTCCGAGGTCCAGCAGCCGCTGTTTATCAAGCACTACGACACGCCGCTGGCGCGCTTCCACCTGCTGCCGCCGGGTATCGCCCAGGACCGTCGGGCGCCGCCGAATGCGGCCGAGATCCGCGCAGGCTTTCGCGCCGAATTCAACCTTGCGCACGATGACTTGCTGCTGGTGCAGATCGGCTCGGGTTTCAAGACCAAGGGCGTGGATCGCAGCCTCAAGGCACTGGCCGCACTGCCGCCAGACCTGAAAAAGCGCACCCGTCTGTTTGTAATTGGCCAGGACGACCCCAAAGTATTCCAATTGCAGAGTGCTACCCTTGGCCTGGGCGACAATGTGCAGTTCCTCAAGGGGCGCAGCGATATCCCGCGTTTTTTGCTGGGCGCCGACCTGTTGATTCACCCGGCGTACAACGAAAACACCGGGACCGTGCTGCTCGAAGCCCTGGTGGCCGGGTTGCCGGTATTGGTCACGGCGGTGTGTGGTTATGCCCATTACATCAGCGAGGCCGATTGCGGGCGTGTGCTGGACGAGCCTTTCGAGCAGGCCCAGCTCAACCAGTACCTGGCCGGGATGCTCAGTGATCAGCAGCAACGTGCGGCCTGGAGCCGCAATGGTCTGGCCTTCGCCGAGACGGCCGACCTCTATAGCATGCCGCAGCACGCTGCGGATGTAATTCTGGCGGAGCAACACTGATGAAGTTGATTCTTGCCGAACCGTTCAAGAGCCTTTGGGCCGGGCGCGATGCGTTCGCCGAAGTCGAGCTGTTGGAGGGTGAGGTTTACCGTGAACTGGAAGCCCGTCGCACCTTGCGCACCGAGGTGGATGGGCGCGGCTACTTTGTGAAAATCCACCGTGGCATCGGCTGGGGTGAAATCTTCAAGAACCTGTTCACCGCCAAATTGCCGGTGCTGGGCGCCGGACAGGAGTGGCAGGCGATCCAGCGCCTGCACGAAGTGGGCGTCCCGACCATGACCGCCGTGGCCTACGGCGAACGTGGCGCCAACCCGGCCGACCAGCATTCCTTTATTGTCACCCAAGAGCTGGCGCCGACCATCAGCCTGGAAGACTTGAGCATGGACTGGCTCAAGCAGCCGCCCGAGCCGCGTCTCAAGCGCGCGCTGATTGCCGAAGTGGCGCGCATGACCGGGATGATGCATCGCGCCGGCGTCAACCATCGTGACTGCTACATCTGCCACTTCCTGCTGCACACCGACAAGCCGGTGACGGTCGATGACTTCAAGCTGTCGGTGATCGACCTGCACCGCGCCCAGGTGCGGCCGCGCATCAGTCAGCGCTGGCGCAACAAGGACCTGGCGGCCCTGTATTTTTCGATCCTGGATATCGGCCTGACCCGCCGCGACAAATTGCGCTTCCTCAAGGGCTACTTCCAGCAGCCCCTGCGCCAGATCCTGGCCGAGGAAGGCGCGTTGCTACAGTGGCTGGAGCGCAAGGCCAGCAAACTCTATGACCGTAAAATTCGCTACGGAGGCGCGCTCTGATGGCGGGTTGGAACCTGGAACCTGCTTACTCGGAGCTTGTGGACGATTTTGGTAGCCTCGACGCGGTGTTCGCCCTGCAAGGCGAGCGGCTGACCCGAGACCCACTGTCCGAAGTGATTCGCGTGGAGCGCGGCGGGGTCAACTACTACGTCAAGCGCTACACCGGCGCCGGCAAAGGCTTGCGGCGTTACCTGGGCAAGCCACGGGTCAAGTCCGAATGGCAGAACCTCAAGCGCTTCGCCAAGTGGGGCATCCCCACGGCCGAAGTGGTGGCCTGGGGCTTGGAGCGCAAGGGCCTGGCCTATGACCGTGGGGCGATGATCACCCGCGAGTTACCGCGCACTGAAGACCTGGCGGCCCTGGCCGAACGCAAGGACCCGCAATTGTCCGACCCGGTGTGGGTCGACAAGGTCAGCCGCCAGCTCGCCGAATACACCCGGACCATGCACGACCACCGGTTTACCCACAACGATTTGAAGTGGCGCAACCTGTTGATCGACGACCAGCAGACCCTGTACCTGATCGACTGCCCCAACGGCGACTTCTGGCGCGGCTTCTGGCTCAAATACCGGATCACCAAGGACTTGGCGTGCCTGGACAAGGTCGCCAAATACCACTTGTCGGCCACCCAGCGCCTACGCTTCTACATGCAATATCGTCGGCGCAAGCACCTGAACACATCGGATAAACAGCGGATCCGCCATGTGCTGAAGTTTTTCGAGGGACGCGAATGAATGACTTCCTGGCAACTGAAGACCGGGCCTTGCTGGAGCGCAATGGCCTGGCTGACTTCGATGCCCTATGGGCCAGGCAACTGGATGCAGTGGACGAGCCCAACACCAGTCGCGGCGGCTGGAGCAGTGTGTTCCGCCTGGAGCTGGAGGGCCGTGGCTTCTACCTCAAGCGCCAGAGCAACTACCTGACGCGCACCCTGCATCGGCCGTTTGGCGAGCCAACCTTTGCCCGCGAGTTTCGCAATATCAGCCGCTATCGGCAGAAGGCGATCCCAGCCTTGCAGGCCGCCTTTTATGGCGAGCGCAAAGTTGCCGGCGAATACCGCGCCTTGCTGCTGACCCGCGCGCTGGATGGCTGGAATGACCTGGATTCACTCCTGGAGCAGTGGCCGGCCCTGAGCGAAGCCCAGCACCACGCAATCCTCGTGGCCTGCGGCCAATTGGCGCGCAAGCTCCATGGTGTCGGCCAGGTGCATGGCTGTTTTTACCCCAAGCACATCTTCCTGCAGGCCACCGGCGACGGTTACGCGGCGCAGTTGATCGACCTGGAAAAAACCCGGCCGCTGTTGCTGGGCCGGCGTGATCGGGTCAAGGATCTGGAGCCGCTGCTGCGCCGTGCCGGGGCATGGACCGCAGAGCAGGTGCGGCAATTTCTGGCGGCTTACCTCGACCAGCCGGTCGACAGTTCGCTGGTGGATACCTGGGCAACTTACCTGGCGGGGCGCCGCAGTCACAAGGAGGCCCGCTGATGCGGCTGTCTGAACTCAAAAACGCCGGGCGCACCCCCGCGCTGCCGTTGAGTATTGAGTTGGCGGATGCAGCGGGCCCTGGGCAGTTGCAGCTGCTGAGCCTGTTGCGGGTGTTGCCCGGCCAGCGTTATGTGGGCGCGGCCATCTGGCGCGGCCGGCCGGTGCTGGCCAAGTTGCTGGTGGGTAGCAACGCCGCGCGACATTTCCAGCGCGAACTCCAGGGCGTGCGCCTGCTCGCCGAGCAAGGCCTCACTACCCCGCTGTTGCTCGCCGACGGCCTGCAAGACGGCGAGGGTGGCTGGCTGCTGTTCGAGTTTCTGGAAGGGGCCCAAAGCCTGGCCGACGCCTGGGCGGCAGTCGAAGCCTTGCCGCTCTTGGCCGATGAGCAACAGGCGGTACTGGCCCAAGCGCTGGGTGCGATTGCCCAGATGCACGCCAAGGGTTTGTGGCAGGAAGATCTGCACCTGGACAACCTGATGCGTCAGGCTGACAAGCTGTATTTGATCGACGGGGGGGGCATCTGCGTCGAGCAGGCGGGTAAACCCCTGTCACGCAACCGGGTGCTGGAAAACCTCGGGGTGTTTTTTGCCCAGTTACCGAGCGACCTCGAACCGTTTACCGAAGAATTACTGGTGCACTACCTGTTAAGCAACGGCGAGCACGCGTTGCCTCTGGAAGCCTTGCAAAAACAGGTGCGCAAAGTGCGCGCATGGCGCCTGAAAGACTTCATGGGCAAGATCGGCCGTGAGTGCACCTTGTTCAGCGTAGTGCGCGGGGCCTTTGGGCTGCGGGCGATCCGGCGTGAAGAAGAAGCCACCCTGCTGCCGGTGCTGGCAAACGTCGATAGGCTTATCGACCAGGGCCAAATGTACAAAGCCGGCGCCTCGGCCACGGTGGCCGGGGTTGATGCTGCAGGTCGAGCGCTGGTGATCAAACGCTACAACATCAAGGGTTTTGCCCACTGGCTCAGGCGCTTCTGGAGGCCCAGCCGCGCCTGGCACGCCTGGAGCGAAGGCAACCGCCTGACATTCCTGGGGATTGCCACACCCAAGCCCCTGGCGCTTCTGGAACGACGCTTTTTCTGGCTGCGCGGCCGGGCTTATCTGGTCACCGAGCACCTGTCCGGGCCCGACCTGATCGAGCACCTGGCCCCTTACGTGGACAGCGGCGAGGTGCCCGAGCCTGAACTGCTGGCCCTGGAGCGCCTGTTTGGCGAACTGATTCGCGAGCGGATCAGCCATGGCGACTTCAAGGGGCGCAACCTGTTCTGGCAGGGAGGGCGTTGGGTGCTGATTGATCTGGATTCGATGTGTCAGCATGGCTCGCTGAGCAGCTTCGCGCCGGCGTTTGCCAAGGACCGTGCGCGGTTTATGCGCAACTGGCCGGCTGATAGTGCTTTGTATCGCGTGATTGATCAGCGCTTGCCCAAGGTGAGCGCGTTAGCTAGGTGATCCGCGTGAGGCCGTCATAAGTCGTAGCGATTTTTTCAGGTCTGGGAAGTCACAGTGTTTTCGAAGGCAAGGGGCATTACTTAATATTTTGATTAAGTAGTGCTCTGGACATTGTTCGTTGGGGTTAATAGGTTGTATCGACGCGTGATAAAAATATCTTATATAGATGTTTATTGAGTGATCGAAATGTTAATTCCGGGAGTGTGCAAATGACTTCGATAACAGGTTTTCAACCGTTTTCTTTTTACAGTGATCTGGCCGGTAAAAATAAGCCGATAGATCCGGTGAATCCAACAAGTCCGATAGATAAAGTGCAGTCGGGTGTCCGCAATCCAAAGGACACAACCGCTGGTGATGACGCCGAATTTTTTAACGCCGATACCCAGGAATGGCAGCCAACCGCCTCTAATGGCAAAGGTGATGGTGGTCATGTGAACTTTGGTGATCCCTATCGAGAGCCCATAGATCATGAACTGGTTTACGGGGCTAATGGAGAGTGGCAATTAAAGGCTGATGGGTGATTGCTCAAAAGTTGAGTAGGTGTTTGCGTTTATAGTTCTTTATGATTTTGGTGGGTACTTTTCCAAAGTGTAGGGGCTGGGTTATAGGAAGTGTCTGTTATTAATGTGGGAACCAAATGGGCAATGTTATTTGCCCATTGGTTTTTATCACTCAAAAGCTGTACTGGGCTCCTGCGCCCGCATACCACGACCTGCCGGGCGCGGCTTCGTAATAACGATCGTTGCCATCGCCGACAATCACCGAACCGACGTACTGGCGATCCAGCAGGTTGTCCAGGCGCAGGGTCTGGTGAAAGGTCCAGTGTTCGACCTTCTGCTCAAAGCGTGCACGCCAGTTGAAAACGCTGTAAGCCGGAGCAGCATGCTTTTGGTTGGTGTCTTCGACATAGATCTTGCTGCGGTACATACCTTCGACGGCGGTACTCACCCAGTCCCTTGGTTTCCAGTTCAGTTCGGCAAAGAGCGTGGTCTGTGGGATGCCGGGTAGGTAGTTGCCCTTGTCCACGGTTTTGCCGCTGTTGCTGAAGTTGCTGTCGTAGGTGGCTTGCAGGCGGGTGTAGGCGAGGTTGGCGCTCCACTGTTCGCTCAGTTGGCTTTCGATACCCAGCTCAAAGCCACGGCGCAGGGTGCGGCCGGCGTTTTGGTAGCTGGTGCGTCCATCCTTCGATGCATTGACCACCAACTCATCTTCCGTAGTTATTTGGAATACGGCAGCGTTGACCCGCGTGCTGTTGTTCACCTGCGCCTTCAAGCCCACTTCATATTGAGTGCTTTCTGACGGCTTCAGGCCGAAGTTGAAGCCTTCGATGGCGCCCGGGGCGTAGGCCATTTCGGCCTGGGTCGGCGTTTCGAAGCCCTTGCCGGCGCTGACGTAGCCGTGCAGGTCTGGGGTGAAGGCGTACATCACGCTCATCGAGGGCGTGTTCTTCTGGTAGGTCTTATTGCCGCTGGCATCGCCGTTGCTCAGGAACTGGTCATCCACGTCCATTTCCATCGTGCTGTGGCGCAGCCCGGCTTGCAGGGTCCAGCGCTCGATGGCCCAGTTGGCTTGGATGTAAGGGTCGAGGCTGCGGGCGGTGTCGATTTCATTGCGGCGTAATTCGCCTTTCACGCCGAAGGTGATGCCGTTGTAGTTCTTGTAGCCGTGACGGCTGTCTTCGCTCTGGTCGAAGTCCAGGCCGGTGATGATCATCAATTCGCCCGGCACGCTGTCGATGGGCTGCATCCAGCGCACGCCACCGCCGTAGAACTTGCGGTCGAATTGCACCACGCCGCCGCCGCCAAGCTCATTTGTGGGTGTGCCCTTGGGAATCGACAAATACTGAATCACACTCCGCCGCCCGGTATAGGCATTCACCTGCAACGTCGCATCGCCAATGTACCGCTCGTAATTCATCCCCAGTTGCTGATGATCAATGCTCTTGCGCGTGTTGTACGCCAGGGCATTGCTGTTTACCGAACGCGGGTCGGCCTTGTAGCCTGCCCAGGTTTGCCCCAGCGGGTCTTGGGTGCCGTTTTGCTCCAGGCTGCTATAGATCAGGGCCAGCTTGCTGTCGTCATCGGGTTCGAGGTTGAGCTTGGCGAAGGTCTGGTCACGGCGGGCGCTGCTGTGGTCGCGGTAGCCGTCGGTGTCCATGCGCGAGGCATCGAGGACAAACCCGGCGCCCTGCACCGCACCTTCGGCGCTGAGGTGATTCTTGTTCAGGCCGTCGCTGCCAAACAGGGTTTCGGCGCCGATACGGGGCGGGCCTTCGCCATTGCGCGAGAACATCTGGATCACCCCGCCGGCGTTGCTGCCATACAGGGTGGCGGCCGGGCCGCGCAGTACTTCGATGCGGTCCGCTGTGTCGAGGTTGAAGGTGGCGGCCTGGCCCTGGCCATCCGGGGTGCTGGCGGGGATGCCATCGGCAATCAGCTTGATCCCGCGCACGCCAAACGCCGAGCGCGCGCCAAAGCCGCGGGAGGAAATCTGCAGGTCCTGGGCGTAGTTCTGGCGGTTCTGTACCACCAGCCCCGGCACGCGGGACAGGGCCTCCGAGGCATTGATACCCAACTGGCCGTCGCTGATCTGCTCACGGCTGATGCTGTCCACCGAGTAGGGCAGGTCGAAGCTGCGACTGGCGCTGCGCGAACCTGTCACCACGCTGGGGTCGAGGATCAGCAGGGCATCTTCGGCCAGGGCAGTTTGCTGCAGGCCCGGCAGGCTCTGGAGCAACATCGCAAAACACGTGGGGGCAACAACTTTCATGAGCAAACCAACTTCCATGACGCGCAGCGCGGGCGCGGAAAAAGGGCGCGAGTTTAACGATTCTGCGCGGCGTTTTTTGAAGAATATTCCCGCAAAATGCCGGCATATTCGTCTTACACAGTCTTGGGTTAGGCTGTGCGCCCCATACCAAAGAGGGTTACCCGTGAATCCTACAAACATTCTGCTGCTCGCCGCCATTGTCCTTTCGACCACGGCCTGCGGCACCCTGAATACGGTGTTTCGCGAAGATGCGGTGGCCAGCCAGAAGCTCAAGGACCTGCGCAGCCACTGCGAGAGCGTGCCCCGTATCTACAGCGGGGTGGTGTATGACTTCTGCTCCCTCAATGGCGAACCCAACAGCAAAAAAAGCCTGGAAGACCAGCAGATCGCCTCGGTGCCGTGGATAGCCATTGATTTCGTGCTATCTGGCGTTCTCGATACTTTGGTACTGCCCTACACCGTCTACCGGCAAAATCGAGACGGCAGTATCGAGATTTTCCGATGATGCCTCTTGTTTCTCCGTGCCATTTGCGGCTAGAGGCGTTTTGCCGCTTTTAAGCTATAATCCCGCCCTTTAGCTTTTCTCGCCGAGGCGAGGGGCTCACATTTTTTCAGGCGCCAGCGCCTGCATGCAGACTAAAAGAGGCTAGACCCCAGTGGCATTGACGATTCTTGGCCTGTCCGGCGCCCTTAGCCATGATCCTTCCGCAGCGTTGTATATCGACGGCAAGCTGATCGCGGCCGCCGAAGAAGAGCGCTTCGTACGCGATAAACATGCAAAGAACCGCATGCCCTACGAGTCGGCGAAGTTCTGCCTGGAACAGGCTGGCATCAAACCCTCCGACGTTGATGTGGTGGCGATCCCGTTTGCCCCGATCAGCCTGTTCGGCGAGGCCCGCTGGCACTATGCCAAGCGTTACTGGTATGCCCCGGACCGCGCCCTTGACGCGATCCTGATGGGCAACCGGCGCTACAAGCGCTACCGCAACAAGATTGTCTGGTGCCTGGAGCAACTGGGCTTCGATCCGAAGAAGATCAAGATCGAGCCGGTTGAACACCACCTGGCCCACGCTTCCAGCGCCTATCACTGCTCGGGTTTCCAGGAGAAGACCGCGATCCTCGGGATCGACGGTAAAGGTGAGTACGCCACCACCTTCTTCGGTTACGGCGAAAACGGCAAGATCCACAAGATCAAGGAATTCTACGATCCGGACTCCCTGGGCGGCCTGTACGGCGCGATCACCGAGTTCCTCGGCTTTGAAATGCTCGACGGCGAGTTCAAGGTCATGGGCATGGCACCCTATGGCGATGCCAGCAAGTACGACTTCTCGCGCCTGGCCTCCTTTGAAAACGGTGAGCTGGTGATCAACACCGACTACGCCAACGTCATCGGCCTGCGCCGCTATAAAGAGAAGGGCAAGGGCTTCTACTTCTCGCCAAAACTGATTGAGTGGCTGGGTCCCAAGCGTGAAGGCGACATCGCCGACGAGCCGTACATCCACTACGCAGCCAGCATGCAGGCGCTGTTCGAGAAACTGGCCTTGCAGATGATCGACCATTACCTGGGCGATATCCTCAAGGAAACCGGCAAGCTGGCCTTCGCCGGCGGCTGCGCGCTGAACGTCAAGTTGAACCAGAAGATCATTGCCCGCGACGACGTCAAGGAGCTGTTCGTGCAGCCGGCGTCCGGCGATGCCGGCACTGCCGTGGGCGCGGCGGCCTATGTGTCCCATGCCCGTGGGGTACCTGTAGAGAAGATGGAACACGTCTATCTCGGCCCGTCCTACAGCAATGAAGAAGTGATTGCCGCGTGCGCCAAGCACCCGAGCAAGCCGAAGTGGCGCCAGATCGACGACATGCCCAAGCGCATCGCCCAGATCATGGTCGACGGCAATCCGGTGGCCTGGTTCCAGGGCCGCATGGAGTTCGGCCCGCGCGCCCTGGGCGGACGTTCGATCATTGGTTGCCCGAGCGCCGTGGGCGTGGCTGACCGGATCAACCACCAGATCAAGTTCCGCGAGCGCTGGAGGCCTTTCTGCCCGTCGATGCTCGACACCGTGGCCCCGCAGATGATCAAGGTCGATCACCCGGCCCCGTTCATGACCTTCACCTTTGAAGTGGCCGAAGAGTGGAAAACCCGCGTGCCGGAAGTAGTCCATGAAGATGGCACCTCCCGCGCCCAGGTGCTCAAGCGCGAGTACAACCCGCGCTACTACGACATGATGAAAGAGCTGGAAGTGCTGACCGGCAACGGTGTGTCCCTGAACACCTCGCTCAATCGCCGCGGCGAAGCGATGATCTGCTCGCCGACCGACGCCCTGAACATGTTCTTCGGCTCCGATCTGCAGTACCTGATCATGGAAGACATCCTGGTCGTCAAAGACGGTGTGGAAGGGCAAGCCGTTGACTGAAGCACTGATTGGCGTCGTCATCCCGGCCTACAACTACGCGCGCACCCTGGGGCGCGCGGTTGAGTCGGTGCTGGCGCAACTCGACGAAGCCGATGCGCAGCTGTTGGTGATTGATGACGGCTCTACCGATGAGACGCCGCAGGTGCTGGAAGCTCTGCTGGCCAAGCACCCCGGGCGTTTCCAGGCCCTGCGCAAGCCCAATGGCGGCCTGGCCTCGGTGCGCAATCGCGGGATTGAGGAGTCTGCGGGCCAGTACCTGATGTTCCTCGACGCCGATGATGAAATGGCCCCAGGCGCCCTGGCCCTGGTTGCGCAGCATATTGCTGCTCACCCGGATAGCCGCCTGATCATCGGTGGCCACTGGTCGGTATTTGAAGATGGCAAGCGCCGCCTGCATGCCGTCAAGCCGCTGCCTGCCACCCCATACCAGCGGGTGCGCGGGTACTTGCTGGACAAGACCATCGCGATCTCCAATGGCGCTTGCGCCATGCACCGCGACATCTTCGCGGTGGGCAACTACCCGGAGCGCATGCGTAATGCCGAGGATATCCCGGTGTTTGCCCAGGCCCTGGCGCGCGTGCCTTGCACGGTCATCGACCAGCCACTGGCGCTGATCTACAAGCATGCGGACAGCTTGCGACATGACATCAACCACAGTGTCGCCGCTGGCGTGAGCCTGGTAGACGAGGTGTTTTCGCCGGTGCGTATGCCAGCAGAGTTGCAAGGCCTGCGCAGTGCGTTTCTCGCGCAGCGCTGCCTGTCGTTGTTTCGCAATTGCTTCAGTGCTGGGGAATACACGCTCGCCAGGCAGTTTTACTGCCAGGCGGTACGTACCGACTGGCGCGCCCTGACGCGCTGGTCGTACACACGCAAGGCGCTTCAGCTGATGTTCAAGTAAGCGCTTTATAGCCTGTTACGCTACGCCGGGAATTACCTATGCAGCGCCAGAGTTGATTGCAATGACTGGGCGCTGGGTTTTCGTGGTGCAGTGGTTTTTCTGAAATGTATGTTTTCAAATCTTGTGCACGCGATGTGACGCCAGGTTTTAAGGGGGGGGTGTGGTTGGAATAGGCAGCAAGTTGTGGGCCCGGGTGTTGAGTATTGTCGTCGAGCATCCCGTTCGAGTGGCATTTTTTGGGAGCCTGCTGCTGTCCCTGATCGCTGTGCTGGGCGCAGCGACTGTCGGACGTGATGCGGCTTTCTACCTGACCATTGCCCAGGACGCTCACGTCCATGGCCCGAAAGCCGCCTTTGCCGTATTCAACTGGCCCTGGTTCTCCCTGCTCCTGGCGGGCACCCATTCGGTTTCAGCCCTGCCCATAGAACTGAGTGCGTACTTGTGGTGTTCGCTGTTTGCTGCCGGTACCTGTGCGCTACTGGTTGACTGCGTGCGCCAGCGCTCGGTGCAGGTGGCGCCTTGGGCTTGCCTGGTGGTGTTGGCGATGCCTGCGTTCAACCAGTTTCGTGGCGAGATCCTGCGTGAGTTCGGCTTCTGGTTCTTCTGCATCCTGACGCTTTGGCTGGCCATGCGCTGGCAGGCCCGCGGTGGATGGCTGCGGGCGGCAATCATCCACCTGGCGATTGTCGCGGCGGCAGCCTTCCGGCTGGAAGCGTTGTTGCTGTTGCCGGCGTTGGGCTTATGGCAGTTGCCTGGCCTGTGGGTGCGCGAGCGGCGCCTGGCGCTCCTGCAGTTTGTGGCGCTGCCGCTGTTGGGTGTCGTGGCGGGGATAGTGCTGGTCTCGGCCACGGATGGTTTTACATCGGCTCGCGTTGACTACTATCTGGGCTTGATCAACCCCAACCAGGTGCTGGCGTCGTTTGACTTGCTGCGCGATCAGTTCGCCAACTCGCTGATCAACAAGTACTCCCAGGATGAAGCCGGACGCATCATCTTTTTTGGCATCCTGGCGGCCATGGCCATCGGCTTTGTAAATATTTGCGGTCCGTTTGCCGTGCCGTTTTTGCGTGGCCGCAATTGGCAGGCGATCAAGCGCTACTGGCACGAATACCGGCCTTTTGCCTGGGCGGCGCTGTTGTACCTGTTGGTATTGCTGCTGTTCTTTATCCAGCAGCAGTTCATGAACTTGCGCTACATGAGCTTCCTGAACCTACTGTTTGTGCCGGCGCTGGCCTTGGCGATGCAGATGTTTGCCCAACAGTTCCCGCGCCTGGGCAAGGCCCTGGTGGCGGTCTGCCTTTTGGTGATGTTGTCCAATGTGGTGTCCACCGGGCCGGGCAAGGTCCAGTACGTTGACGCGGGGCGCTGGATGGCGGCGAATGTCGAGCCGGATGTCCCAGCGTATTTCGATGACGGCCGGATCGGTTATTACGCCGGGCGTGGTTATCTGCTCAAGCAATTGACCCGGGAAGCGGCGATGTCGCCGGCCTATGCGGATCAATTCCGCTATTTCCTGATCGAGGCCCGCGGTAACGAGCCCTGGCTCATCAGTTGGCTGGCCGAGCGCAACATGCGCATCGTCGAGCGCTTCGCCAATCGCCGAGGCGCCACGGTGCTGATCATCACCCGGTGAAGTCAGTCCAGTAATTGCCGCAGGCGCTCAATCAGCGGCGCCTGCTGACTGCCGGCCGGCAAGCCCTGGCGATAGCCATCGAAGAAGGCTTGCCCGGCATCATCGCCCAGCAGCCATTGCCGATCCTCGGGATAGCGCCGCAGATGGCTGAAGTTACGCAGGCGCTTGCTCTGGCTCAGGGCGGCGGCCTGGCAACTCAGGTCGGCAATGTCGATCAGCCCCAGGGTGTTTTCCGGAGTCAGGACCACGTTGCCAAAGTGCAGCGAGCGAAAGTACACGCCCTTCTCATGCAGTTGCGCAATGAAACAGCCCAGGCGCACACGCAAGGCGTCGGCCTCGGCCTTGGCGAGTTTCAACTGGCGGATGGTTTCCCCGGCCAGCGGGCTGTAATACACCGCGTCCCGCGCAATGCTGGGAATGCGATACACCGCAATGATGCGCGGGCAGGGGATATCCCGTTGCTGCAATGCGCGGGTGTTGTTGGCGAAGCGCTGGGCATACGGGTAGAACAGCGCCGAACTGAGCAGGCGCTTGCGCCGGAACAGTTTGAGCATGCAACCATCGGTCAACCGGAGCACCTTGTCGCCAGAACCATCGGCTTCCAGCACCTGCGCGCCGGCGCGCAATGCCTCATAGGTGTTGTGATCGATTACTTGCATGCCTGACTCCCATCAATAGCCGGTTATCTTAACCGACTTGATGCAAGGCTGGCCCCTGCTCATGTTTTTTGGGGCGAAGAGGCCTGTGATATGATCCGCGCCTTATTGATTTGCGCGGATTCCCATGAGCAGTCCTGAACCGAAAACCCAGTCGACGCTGGCGATTTACTTCCGCCTCCTGACTTACGTACGGCCTTATGTGGGTCTGTTCATCCTGAGTATCGTCGGGTTCCTGATCTTCGCATCGACCCAACCGATGCTCGCTTATATCCTCAAGTATTTCGTCGATGGCCTGGCGAATCCCGAGGCCAGCCTGTTCCCCGGCAACCCCTATCTGGGCAAGTTGCAGTTACTGGAAACCGTGCCGCTGATGATCGTGCTGATCGCGGCCTGGCAGGGCGTGGGTTCGTTCCTCGGCAACTTCTTCCTGGCACGGGTTTCCCTGGGCCTGGTCCACGACCTGCGCGTGGTGCTGTTCAACAAACTGTTGGAGTTGCCCAACCGCTTTTTTGACAAGAACAACTCCGGCCACCTGATTTCGCGCATTACCTTCAACGTGACCATGGTCACCGGTGCTGCCACCGATGCGATCAAGGTGGTTATCCGCGAAGGCATGACCGTGATTTTCCTGTTCTGCACCCTGGTGTGGATGAACTGGAAGCTGACCCTGGTGATGCTGGCGATCCTGCCGGTGATCGGCATGATGGTGAACAGCACCAGCCGTAAATTCCGCAAGCAAAGCAAGAAAATCCAGGTGTCCATGGGCGACGTGACCCATGTGGCCTCCGAGACGATCCACGGCTACCGTGTGGTCCGCAGCTTTGGCGGCGAGCAATATGAAAAGGTGCGCTTCGAGCAGGCGAGCCTGAGCAATACCGAGAAACAACTGGCGATGACCAAGACCGGCGCGGTATACACGCCGATGCTGCAGTTGGTGACCTACAGTGCGATGGCCGTGGTCATGTTCCTGGTCCTGTATTTGCGTGGCGATGCCTCGCCCGGCGACCTGGTGGCCTACATCACCATGGCCGGCCTGTTGCCCAAGCCGATTCGCCAGCTGTCCGAAGTCAGCTCGACCATCCAAAAGGGCGTGGCGGGTGCCGAGAGTATTTTCGAGCAGTTGGATGAGCCGGTCGAAGTCGACCAGGGCGTGATCGAGCATGAACGTCTGGCTGGGCGCATTGAAGTGCGCAACCTCAGCTTCCAATACCCGGAAAGCGACAAGAAGGTGCTCAACGACATCAGCTTTATCGTCGAGCCTGGGCAAATGGTCGCGCTGGTGGGGCGTTCGGGCAGCGGCAAGTCGACCCTGGCGGGCTTGATTCCGCGCTTCTATCAGCACGAACAGGGGCAGATTCTGCTCGACGGCGTACGCGTGCAGGATTTCACCCTGCGCAACCTGCGCCGGCAAATTGCCCTGGTGACCCAGCAGGTCACCTTGTTCAATGACACCGTGACCAACAACATCGCCTATGGCGACCTGGCCGGCGCGCCCGCCGACGCGGTGCACCATGCCGCTCGCGAAGCCTATGCCGACGAGTTCATCGTGAAGATGCCCCAGGGCTACGAAACCCTGGTGGGCGAGAATGGCGTGCTGCTGTCTGGCGGCCAGCGCCAGCGCATTGCGATTGCCCGGGCCTTGCTCAAGGATGCGCCGCTGCTGATTCTCGACGAGGCGACTTCGGCCCTGGACACCGAGTCCGAGCGCCATATCCAGGCGGCCCTGGACCATGTGGTGAAGAACCGCACGACCCTGGTGATTGCCCACCGCCTGAGCACCATCGAGAAAGCCGACCTGATCCTGGTGATGGACGACGGCCAGATTGTCGAGCGCGGCACCCATGTCGAGCTGCTGGCGAAGAACGGTTACTACGCCCGCTTGCACGCCAAGGAGTTCGAAGAAGGTGACCCTGTGGCGCCCTCCCACGTGACAGATGCCTATTGAGGCGCTATTGCAGCCAGGCTGGGATCGACCGCCAGGATTGAATCGGTCGATGCTTTTCCCTGTGCTAATATCGCGCCCCTGTTCATTTTGTATGTGGGTTGCTCCATGAAGTTGTCCATGCCGCGATTCGATCAAGCCCCTGTCTTGGTGGTCGGCGATGTCATGCTCGACCGTTACTGGCATGGCGGTACCTCACGGATTTCCCCTGAGGCACCGGTACCGGTAGTCAAGGTCGAGCAAATCGAAGACCGTCCAGGCGGCGCTGCCAACGTCGCCCTTAACATCGCTGCACTCGGCGCCCCGGCCTCCCTGGTCGGCGTGACCGGTGACGACGAAGCCGCCGACAGCCTGACCAACAGCCTGCGCGGCGCTGGCGTGCGTGCCCTGTTCCAGCGCATTGCCCACCAGCCGACCATCGTCAAGCTGCGGGTCATGAGCCGTCACCAGCAATTGCTGCGTATCGATTTTGAAGAACCCTTCGCCACCGACGCCCTGGCCCTCAGTGACCAGGTCGACACGTTGCTCGAAGGCATCAAGGTGCTGGTGCTGTCGGACTACGGCAAAGGCGCGTTGAAAAACCACCAGGTGCTGATCCAGGCCGCCAAGGCCCGGGGCATCCCGGTGCTGGCCGATCCCAAGGGCAAGGACTTCTCGGTCTACCGGGGCGCCAGCCTGATCACGCCGAACCTCAGCGAATTTGAAACCATCGTCGGCGGTTGTGTCGATGAGCACGACTTGGTGAGCAAAGGCGCACGCCTGATGGCCGACCTCGACCTCGGCGCCTTGCTGGTGACCCGTGGCGAACACGGCATGACCCTGCTGCGCCCCGGCCACCCGGCCATGCACTTGCCGGCGCGAGCGCGGGAAGTGTTCGACGTCACCGGCGCCGGCGACACCGTTATTTCCACCCTGGCGGCGGCGATCGCAGCCGGTGAGGAATTGCCCCACGCGGTGGCCCTGGCCAACCTGGCGGCGAGCATCGTGGTGGGCAAACTGGGTACGGCATCCATCAGCGCCCCGGAACTGCGCCGTGCGATCCAGCGCGAGGAAGGCTCGGAGCGTGGCGTGTTGAGCCTTGAGCAGTTGCTGCTGGCGATTGACGATGCCCGTGCCCATAACGAAAGCATCGTTTTCACCAACGGTTGCTTCGACATCCTGCACGCCGGCCATGTGACTTACCTGGAGCAGGCCCGCGCCCAGGGTGATCGCCTGATCGTGGCGATCAACGACGACGCTTCGGTCAGCCGCCTCAAAGGCCCTGGCCGGCCGATCAACAGTGTGGATCGGCGCATGGCGGTCCTGGCTGGGTTGGGCGCGGTGGACTGGGTGATCAGTTTCTCCGAGGGCACCCCGGAAAACCTGCTGGCCCAGGTCAAGCCGGACGTGTTGGTCAAGGGCGGCGACTACTCGGTCGACCAGGTCGTCGGCGCCGATATCGTCAACGCCTATGGCGGCAAGGTCAAAGTCCTGGGGTTGGTGGAAAACAGCTCGACCACCGCGATTGTCGAAAAAATTCGCCAAACCAACGATGCCGCTCAATAGGGTTTGCCGCTATGTCTGATGCTCTCGTACTGATTACCGGTGGTGCTGGCTTTATCGGTTCCAATCTGGTCGATGCACTGCTGGCCAAGGGCTACGCGGTGCGCGTGCTGGATAACCTGTCCACCGGCAAGCGCAGCAACCTGCCGCTGGACAACCCACGCCTGCAACTGCTCGAAGGCGATGTGGCCGATGCCGCACTGGTCGCTCGTGCAGCGGTAGGGGTTACGGCGGTAGTGCACCTGGCGGCAGTCGCTTCGGTGCAGGCGTCGGTGGATGACCCGGTCAGTACGCACCAGAGCAACTTCGTGGGTAGCCTCAATGTCTGCGAAGCCATGCGCCAGGCTGGGGTCAAGCGTGTGGTGTTTGCTTCCAGTGCGGCGGTGTATGGCAACAACGGCGAAGGCGACTCCATCGATGAGCAAACCGCCAAGGCACCGTTGACGCCATACGCTTCGGACAAGCTGGCCAGCGAGCACTACTTTGACTTCTACCGTCGTCAGCATGGCCTGGAGCCGGTGATTTTCCGCTTCTTCAACATCTTTGGGCCGCGCCAGGATCCTTCATCGCCGTATTCCGGGGTGATCAGCATCTTCAGCGAGCGCGCGCAAAAAGGCCTGCCGATTGCCGTGTTCGGCGACGGTGAGCAAACCCGTGACTTCATGTACGTCGGGGATCTGGTGGCCGTGCTGGTGCAAGCCGTGGAAATGGCCGATGCGCCGCTGGGCGCGATCAATGTCGGCTGGAACCGCACCACCACCCTCAAGCAGTTGCTGCAGGCGCTGTCGCAAATCGTCGGGTCGTTGCCGGCTGTCAGCTACACCGCGCCGCGCTCGGGGGATATCCGGCATTCCAGGGCCAACAACCAGCGCTTGGCGGCGAGCTTCACATTGCCTGAGCCGACGCCGCTGACGGTTGGGCTGGAAAAACTACTCAACCAGTAGAAACCGCTCGCCACAGGCGGGGCTGCTTCAGCGACCCGCCTTCTTCGGCACCATCTTGCGCAAGATCTGCCTGGCCCGCCCGGTCAACTGGCTCAACTTCGATTCCTTCTCTGGTGCGCTCAGGCCCTGTTGCCTGAGCCAGTCCTTCCAGCGGATCCGCTCATCGCGCACCAGCCAGCCTTCCTGCTGGGCAAAACTCTCGGCCAGGTACAAGCCGCGCGTGCTCGCCGGGATCAGTTGATCCTTCTTCAGGGTATACAGCTCGGCGCACGGCTGGCCGTCCTTCAGGGGCATCAGGTACAGGTCCGGGCGCTGGCGGTCCAGGCGCGCCACCAGTTGATCACCCTCCAGGCGTTCGTCCACATGGAACAGGCTCAAGGACTTGGCTTCCTTGGGCACTTCCAGGCGCAGGTCATAGATCAATTGCAGGGAGGCCGTGGGCAGGTGCACATAGGCCCGGGGGCGTTCGATCAGTTGCATGCTGGCGCAGCGCACCGGGCGGGCGGCGCCGGACAGCGGTGACAGGCGAAACGGCAAGGCCTCACGGTAATGCAGCGCGCTGGAGTAGGGCGCCGGCAGCCAGGTGTCGTTGAAACGCCCGCCGAGCCAGCCTTCCGGGGTTTCCAGCAGGCATTCCTCGGCGATTTCCTGGATGGCCGTGTGCAACGGCAGGTTCAGTTCATGGGCCGGCACGTAGCCGGAAATCAGCTTGAGCACCACATCGCCACGGTCCTGCCGGCGCTGGCGCACCAACACCCAGTAATCGCGGTTTTGCCAGTGCAGTGTCAGGCGCACCGATACGCCGAGGTTGGCCAGTTCCAGGGCGAAGCGTTCGGCATCCGCCACCTCCACCGGCTTGCGCCGTTGCAGAGTCTGGGCAAAGTTGAGCGGCATGCCCACGCTCTGGTAGCTCAGGCCTTCGGGGGTGGCTTCGACGTACAGCGGCAGTGTTTTAAAGTTACTGGGGTTTTTTCTTATGAGCGTTCGCGGCATGTCGGCTCCTTCTTGCGTCGGGGTCGGCCGCGTCGGCGGCATCAGGATTGGCGAATGATCTTGGCAGCGGTTGCCACGTTATGGGCAAGGTGCAGCGGGTTGATGGTCCCGACAATAGCACTGGCCACGCCCGTTTGCGCAAACAACAAGACGAAACTGGCATGAATTGGATCCACTCCAGGCTCAAGGCATGCATGGCCGCTGGCCAGGGCCTTTTTCACCAGGATGCCTTTGCCATGGGCGGCGGCGTAATCGATCACGGCTTTTTCGTTTTGCTCGTTCAGATTGTAGGTGACCATGGCGCAATCGCCTTGTTCCAGAGCCTTCACGCCGCCTTCGACGGTTTTGCCGGAGAAGCCGAAGCCGCGAATTTTGCCCTCGGCCTTGAGCTGCGCCAGGGTCTGGTAGACCTCGCAGTCATTAAGGATATGCAAGTCATTGCCGTCGGAATGCACCAGCACCAGGTCGATGAAATCCGTTTCCAGGCGTTTCAGGCTGCGCTCCACGGAGAGCCGGGTATGGGCCGCGCTGAAGTCATGGTGGGACACGCCGTCGGCAAACTCTTCGCCGACCTTGCTGACAATCACCCAGTCCTGGCGCTGGCCGCGCAACAGCGGCCCCAGGCGCTCTTCGCTATGGCCGTAGGCCGGTGCGGTGTCGATCAGGTTGATCCCCAGCTCGCGCGCCTGGCGCAGCAACATCCGCGCTTCTTCATCATTGGGGATCTGAAAACCATTGGGGTACTTCACCCCCTGGTCGCGGCCCAGCTTCACGGTGCCCAGGCCCAGCGGCGATACCAGCAGGCCGGTGCTGCCCAGGGGGCGATGAAGGTCATGCAGGGTCGGCAGGCTCATGGCAACAATTGCTCCCAGGCGGGTTGGGCGATGGCTGGGCGTGGCAGTTCAGGCAGCGGCGTGCTTGGGGTTGGCTGGATGCCGTCACGTTCCAGGGCGCTGAGCACGCGGTCGGCGAAGTCCGGCGCCAGGGCCAGCTTGGTTGGCCAGCCCACCAACAGGCGGCCCTGTTCGGCGAGGAACGCGTTGTCTGGCCGGGTCAGGCCCGTTTGCAGGGGTTCGGCGCGATCCACCCGCAGGGTTGCCCACTGGGTCTGGCTCATGTCGATCCACGGCAGCAGGTGCGCCAGCTCCTTTTGCGCAGTGGCGATTTGCTCGGCGGGCGTGCGGTGAACGCCTTCGGTCTCGGCAATATCACCGCCCATGTACCACACCCAATTGCCATCGGCGGCCGGGTGCGTGGTGATGGTGATCCGTGGCTTGGTGCCGCCGCCCAGGCAGTGCGCGTACAGGGGTTTGAGGCCGGGGCCCTTGGCGATGATCATATGCAGCGGGCGCTTTTGCATGGCCGGCTGGCTCAGGCCCAGGGCGCTCAACAGCTCGGCGGTGCCGCCGCCGGCACTCAGCACGATGCGCTGGGCGCGGATCGCCCGGCCATCGACTTTCAGGCCGACCAGGATGCCGCCTTCCAGCAGCGGCTCGATCTGTTGCCCGGCGAGCAGGCCGTCGCCGGCCAGTTGCGCCAGGCGTTCGATCAGGCTCGGCACGTCCACCACCAGTTCGGCCAGGCGATAGACCTTGCCCTTGAAGCGGCGGTCTTGCAGGGCCGGCGGCAAATCGTCGCCCTTGACCTGGTCGACGCGGCCACGCACCGCCTTGCTGGCGAAGAAACTGGTGAGGTTGCCGGCCAGGGTGCCGGGCGACCACAGGTAATGGGCCTGGGACAGCAGGCGCACGCCCGTCAGGTCCAGCTCGCCGGTGCCCGCCAGCGCTTCACGCCAGCGTCGCGGCATGTCGGCAATGGCTTCGGAAGCGCCGGTCAGGGCACCGTGCAAGGCGTATTTCGCACCACCGTGAATGATCCCCTGGGACTTCACGCTCTGCCCGCCACCCAGGGTCGCGTTCTCCACCACAATCGTGGAAAACCCCTGGCTGCGCAGGCGCGCGTTGAGCCAGAGGCCGGCAACCCCGGCGCCGACAATCAGGACGTCGGTGGAAATAACGGATGGCATGGGCGACCTCAGTGTTCAGAACAAGAGGCCAAGTATACAGACTCGACAGCGGGATCTTTGCCCAGGATCAACAACTGTAGAAGGTCAGTGGCCGGCTGTTTTCGAAAACAACTGAATCACCACCACGCCCAGCACGATCAAGCCCATCCCCAGCATCGCCGGCAGATCGAGCTTCTGCCCATAGATAAACAGCGCTGCGATGCTGACCATGACGATCCCCAGCCCCGCCCAAACCGCGTAGGCCACGCCCACCGGTACGGTGCGCACCACCAGCGTGAGCATCCAGAACGCTACGCCGTAGCCGACGATAACCAGCAGCAGCGGGATTGGCGTGCTCCAGCCCTTGATCGCTTTCATGGAAACGGTGGCGATCACTTCCGAGCAAATGGCAATGGCCAGGTAGTAGTAGGCGGCGTTCATGGGGGTGTTCCTCGGAAATAGGGGCGCATAACAAGGCCGGCATTCTAGAGAATCCGTAGATGGGGTAAAGTCATTACCTATCCGAATTTAAGATGGGTTTGGCCAATGAGCGTGCAATGGAACCTGGAGCAGATGCGCCTGTTTGTCAGCGTCGCCGAGCAGCGCTCGTTTTCGGCGGTGGCACGGCACCAGCGCAAGGCGCAGTCGGCGGTGAGCAATGGCATTGCCTTGCTGGAGGCCGACCTGGGCGTGAGCCTGTTTGAGCGTAGTAGCGGTCGCCAGCCACGCCTGACCGAGGCCGGCACTGTGCTGCTGGAGGAGGCCCGGGAAGTGCTGCGCCAGTGTGAGCGCCTCAATGGCCGCGCCCTGTCGTTGATGCGCGGCGAAGAAGCACGGCTGCGCCTGGCCCAGGACGAAGCCATGCTCTATCAGCCGGTACTCGACAGCCTAGAGGCGCTGGCGGGGAAATTTCCCAGCCTGGAGGTGCAGTTGTCCAGCACGGCCCAGGGCGATGTCGCGCGCAAGCTGGTGGAGCGCAAGGCTGACCTGGGGTTGCTGTTTTACCACGACCAGATCCCCGAAGCCCTTGAGCGGCGGGTGGTTGGCAGTGTGGAGATGGTCACGGTGTGTGGCGTCGGGCATCCGCTGGCCAGGGAAGGTTTTGTCGATTGCCAGCGCCTGGCGCAGTTTCGCCAATTGCTGATGTCGACCCAGACCAGCGTCTACCCCGGCAGCGAGGCGGCCAGCCCGCAGGTGTGGCGCGCCGACAGCTTCTATGTGCTGGCCGAATGGCTGGCCCGTGGCCTGGGCTGGGCCTGGTTGCCCCGGCATGTGGTGCAATACCCGACCTATCACGGGCAGATGGTCGAGCTGGACAGCGAATGGACGCCGCCGGCCTTGGTGGTGGAACTGGTGTGGCGGCGCGATGAGCCCCTGGGTCCGGCCGCGCGCTTTCTGGCCGAACGTTTTACCGCGTGTTTGCAGGCGATCGGCTGAAAAAGCCGATAAACTCCGCCGCCATGAATAGAACTCTCTACAGCTGTCTGTTTTACCTGGCGCTGCCGTTGGTGGCCTTACGACTATGGCTACGTGCCCGCAAGGCGCCGGCCTACGCCAAGCGCGTCAGCGAGCGCTTTTCCTACGGTTTGCCGGTACTCAAACCCGGCGGGATCTGGGTGCACGCGGTGTCGGTGGGCGAGAGCATCGCCGCCGCACCGATGATCCGCGGCTTGCTGGAGCGTCATCCACAGCTGCCGATCACCGTCACCTGCATGACGCCCACCGGTTCCGAGCGGATCCAGGCACTGTTTGCCAACGAGCCGCGCATCCAGCATTGCTACTTGCCCTACGATTTGCCGTGTGCCGCCAAGCGTTTTCTGGACCGGGTCCAGCCCAGGCTTGCGGTCATCATGGAAACCGAGCTGTGGCCCAACCATATTCACCAATGCGCCAAGCGCGGGATTCCAGTAGCCCTGGCCAATGCGCGGCTGTCGGCACGTTCGGCCAAAGGTTACGGGCGTTTCGCCAAATTGACTGCGCCGATGCTGGCAGACATGAGCCTGTTCGCGGTGCAGACCGCCACCGAGGCCGAGCGCTTTCGCAGCCTGGGCGCGCGCCCGGAAACGGTCGAAGTCACCGGCTCGATCAAGTTCGACCTGACCATCGACCCAGCGCTTTTGGCACGCGCCGCCGCGTTGCGTGAGCAGTGGCAGGCCAGCGAGCGCCCGGTATGGATCGCCGCCAGTACCCACGAGGGCGAAGATGAAGTGGTGCTGGCAGCCCACCGGCAGTTGCTCGCCAGCTACCCCAACGCGCTGTTGATCCTGGTGCCCCGTCATCCGGAGCGGTTCAACACGGTGCTGGAGCTGTGCCAGCAGCAGGGTTTTGCCACGGTGCAGCGCTCCAGTGGGGCGCCGGTCGATGCCGACACCTCGGTATTGCTTGGCGACACCATGGGCGAGCTGCTGTTTCTCTACGCCTTGGCCGACAGCGCCTTTGTCGGCGGCAGCCTGGTGCCCAACGGTGGGCACAACCTGCTGGAGCCTGCGGCGCTGGCCAAGCCGGTGATCAGCGGCCCGCACCTGTTCAACTTCCTCGAAATCGCCGCAATGATGCGCGACGCCGGGGCGTTGCAGGAAGTGGATGATGCCCAGGGGTTGGCCGAGGTAGTGCGGCAACTGTTCGAACTGCCACAGGATGCGCACAAGCGGGCGCTGGCGGGGCTTAAGGTGATGCAGGCCAATCAGGGCGCGTTGAAGCGTTTGCTCGATGGCTTGGACAGACTGCTCAAACCCTGACCCAGCTCGGTCAAAAATGTAGGAGCTGGCTTGTCGGGTCGCCGCATCGCTGCGATAGCGGTAGGCCAGTCAGCACATCCTTACATGACCCACCGCCATCGCGGGCAAGCCCGCTCCCACAGGGATCTCGGTTGGGCACAGGACTTTGCACATACCACACACCAACTGTGGGAGCTGGCTTGTCGGGTCGCCGCATCGCTGCGATAGCATCACCTCGGTGTTGCAGATAACCCGAGGCGCCTGTATCGCGGGCAAGCCCGCTCCCACATTTGTCATGTGGTGGGTTTAGTTACTGGGGCGGGCCTTCAGTTGTTCGGCCGCGGCCTTGGCCAGGTCCGGCGGCAGGAAATCCTTGTCCGGGTTGTAGTCAGCCTTCAGGTAGCGCGCCAGGTCCTGCAGATCCCCCGGGTTCAACGTTCCCGCCGCCTGTTTCAAGCGCAGGTTGTCGAGGATGTAGTCATAACGGCTGTTGTTGTAGTTGCGCACCGAGGTGTACAGCTGGCGCTGGGCGTCGAGCACGTCGACGATATTGCGTGTGCCCACCTGGTAACCGATTTCCGTGGCTTCCACTGCGCTCTGGTTGGAGATGATCGACTGGCGGCGTGCCTGCACCTGTTCTACATCGGTGTTCACCGCGCGGTGCAGGTTGCGGGTGTTTTCCACTACCTGGCGGCGCAGGCCTTCGCGTTGCTGTTCGGTCTGGCCCAGGCGCGAATAGGATTCGCGTACCTGGGAGCTGGTGAGGCCGCCGCTGTACAGCGGGATATTCAGGCGCAGGCCGATGGTGCGTTGCTCGACGTCGCCACGATAGGGCTGGCCGAAGGCGTTGGGGTTGCTGAAACCGAGGGCGTCGTTGTCGCCTTTTTCGTATTGCGCCACCGCGTCCAGGGTCGGCGCGTGGCCGGCCTTGCGTTGCTTGAGGGTTTCTTCGGCGGCGGTGACCGCATAGTTGCTGGCCAGCAGGTTCAGGTTCTGGCGCCCGGCGGTGTCGACCCAGGCCTTGGCGTCGTTGGGTGCTGGCGGCAAAACGGGCAGGGTATGGACAATGCCCTGGATCGCGTTGTACTGGCGGTTGGTCAGGGTGATCAGCGCTTCAAACGCGTCATCCACCTGGCGCTGGGCGAGGATCCGGTTGGCCCGCGCCGTGTCGTAGCTGGCCTGGGATTGCAGCACGTCGGTCTTGTCCGACAGGCCCACGTCAAAACGCTCGTTGGACTGGTCCAGTTGGCGCTTGAAGGCGGCCTCTTCGGCCTTGGTCGAGGCCAGGTTGTCCTGGGCGCGTAGCACGGCGAAGTAGTTTTCCGCGCTTTGCAGGATCAGTTCCTGCTCGGTGGCCGACAGCTGCAGTGCGGCTTGTTCATTGACCGCTTCGGCAGCTTGCAACTGGAACCAGCGGTCGGCGCGGAACAGCGGCTGGCTCAGGGTTGCGCGCCAGGTATGGGCGTCGCGATTGGCGGTAGCCGACGGTGTGTCGATCTGGGTGCGCACGTTGTTCACGTCGGCACCGGCCGAGAGGTTGGGCAGCAGGCCGGCGCGGGCCTGGGGCACCACTTCTTTCTGCGCGCCGTACTGGGCGCGGGCGGCGGCCAGGTCGGCGTTGTTGTCCACCGCTTCCTGGTAGACGCTGACCAAGTCGGTTTTGGTCGACAAGGGCGCTTCTGCTGCCCAGACCATTCCATTGGTCGCA
Source organism: Pseudomonas sp. MF09156 (assembly GCF_059862305.1). NCBI lineage: Bacteria > Pseudomonadati > Pseudomonadota > Gammaproteobacteria > Pseudomonadales > Pseudomonadaceae > Pseudomonas > Pseudomonas sp. MF09156. Next base: position 223,660 of record NZ_JCBCUR010000003.1, on the reverse strand, counting down.
CAAGACACGGCAAGAGCCAGTGAAAGTTTGCGCAGCATGAGGCGATCCCTAGATAAATATTACGGCGATAATTTAGCGCCCAAGGCTACGACGAGCAATCCATAGCGTCAAGGCGTTGAGACAGTAGGCGAGTGTAGTGGCCACACCCCCGCACAACAATCCTGTAATTGCGCCATTCATCACGCTGAATGCACCGCTATTGGCAATTTGCCTGCTCCATGGTCTAGACTGGCCGCGTTCTTGTCGGGGTGCCTTGCTATGAGGCTGAGATCGGTAAATACCGGATCCCGTTGAACCTGATCAGGTTAGCGCCTGCGTAGGGAACAAGATTTCTCGTCACCCGGCGAGTCCTCTTGTGCTTCGTCCGGGATGTTGTTCGACAATCGAACAGCCCTCGTGCGCCAAGCACAGCACTGCTTCCAGTGCGTCCGTCCGTCACAGGTTCGCTCCGACAAAAATCCACTGCCTGGATGTGTCTGGAGAGCCCGTGATGAGTACAAAACTAAAAAACACCGTGCATTTGAGTGAGTCGGCCAAGGTTGACTCGGGATCCGTGCAGCCGTTTACCCGCTCGCAAAAAGTCTATGTGCAGGGCACTCGCCCGGATATCCGCGTGCCGATGCGCGAAGTCAGCCTGGACGTGACCCCCACCGATTTTGGCGGCGAGATCAATGCGCCCGTGGTGGTCTACGACACTTCTGGCCCGTACACCGACCCCAACGTGATCATTGACGTGCGCAAAGGCCTGGGCGATGTGCGCTCGCCGTGGATTGAATCCCGTGGCGACACCGAGCGCCTGCCGGGCCTGAGTTCGCACTTCGGCCAACAGCGCCTGAGCGACGCCGAGCTGACCGCCCTGCGTTTTGCCCATGTGAAAAACCCGCGCCGCGCCAAGGCCGGGGCCAACGTCACGCAGATGCACTACGCACGCCAGGGCATCATTACCGCCGAGATGGAATACGTCGCCATCCGCGAAAACATGAAGCTTGAAGAAGCCCGTGCCAGTGGCCTGCTCGACCAGCAACACGCCGGGCACAGCTTCGGGGCCAGCGTGCCGAAAATCATCACCCCGGAATTTGTGCGCGAAGAAATCGCCCGCGGCCGCGCCATCATCCCGGCCAACATCAACCACACCGAACTGGAACCGATGATCATCGGCCGTAACTTCCTGGTGAAGATCAACGGCAACATCGGCAACAGCGCCCTGGGTTCGTCCATCGAAGAAGAAGTGGCGAAACTGACCTGGGGCATTCGCTGGGGCTCGGACACGGTGATGGACCTGTCCACGGGCAAGCACATCCACGAAACCCGCGAGTGGATCATCCGCAACTCGCCGGTACCGATCGGTACCGTGCCGATCTACCAGGCCCTGGAAAAAGTCGGCGGTGCCGCTGAAGACCTGACCTGGGAACTGTTCCGCGACACCTTGATCGAGCAGGCCGAGCAGGGCGTCGATTACTTCACCATCCACGCCGGTGTGTTGCTGCGCTATGTACCGCTGACCGCCAAGCGCGTCACCGGCATCGTGTCCCGTGGCGGCTCGATCATGGCCAAGTGGTGCCTGGCACACCACAAAGAGAACTTTACCTACACCCATTTCGACGAAATCTGCGAAATCATGAAGGCCTATGACGTCAGCTTCTCCCTCGGCGATGGCCTGCGCCCGGGCTCGATTGCCGACGCCAACGATGCGGCGCAGTTCGGTGAGTTGGAAACCCTCGGCGAGCTGACCAAAATCGCCTGGAAGCACGACGTGCAAACCATGATCGAAGGCCCCGGCCACGTGCCGATGCAGTTGATCAAGGAGAACATGGACAAGCAGCTGGAGTGCTGCGACGAAGCGCCGTTCTACACCCTGGGCCCGCTGACCACCGATATCGCGCCCGGCTACGACCACATCACCTCGGGCATCGGCGCGGCGATGATCGGCTGGTTCGGTTGCGCCATGCTTTGCTACGTCACGCCCAAGGAGCACCTGGGCTTGCCGAACAAGGATGACGTGAAGACCGGGATCATTACCTACAAGATTGCGGCCCACGCGGCGGATTTGGCCAAGGGCCATCCCGGTGCGCAGATCCGCGACAACGCGTTGAGCAAGGCACGGTTCGAGTTCCGCTGGGAAGACCAGTTCAACCTCGGCCTGGACCCGGACACCGCGCGCTCCTATCACGACGAAACCCTGCCCAAGGATTCGGCCAAGGTCGCGCACTTTTGCTCGATGTGCGGGCCGAAATTCTGCTCGATGAAAATCACCCAGGAAGTGCGCGAATACGCGGCCAACCAGCGTATCGAGGCGGTGGACGTGGATGTGGCCAAGGGCCTGGCCGAGCAGGCGCAGCGGTTCAAGCAGGAAGGCAGTCAGCTCTATAAAAAGGTCTGACTTGGGATTGGAGGTGCTTCTACTGGCCTCATCGCGGGCAAGCCCGTTCCCACATCTTTGAATGTGTGGGAGCGGGCTTGCCCGCGATAGCAATCTCTCCAATAACAAATGTCCCTCTGAGATGACCCCCTTGAGCATTCAACCGAGTACCTACTCTCCCGACATTGCAGTCCCAATAGACAAACGTGTCTTCGGCGCCCGCGATCTGTTTTCCCTGTGGTTTTCCCTCGGCATCGGCCTGATGGTCCTGCAAACCGGTGCACTGTTGGCGCCGGGGCTTGGCCTGTCGGGGGCGTTGCTGGCCATCTTCCTCGGGACCCTGGTGGGCGTGCTGTTACTGGCCGCCGTAGGGGTGATCGGCAGTGACACCGGCCTGTCGTCCATGGCCGCCCTCAAGCTCAGCCTGGGTGCCAAAGGCGCCAGCCTGCCGGCGCTGTTGAACTTGTTGCAACTGATCGGTTGGGGTTCGTTCGAGATCATCGTCATGCGCGATGCCGCTAGCCTGCTGGGCACCCGCGCCTTCAGTGCAGGCAGCCTGTTGGCCAGCCCGTTGCTCTGGACCGTGTTTTTCGGCGGCCTCGCCACCTTGCTTGCAATCAGCGGCCCGTTGACCTTTGTGCGAAAGATCCTGCGCAAATGGGGAATCTGGCTGCTGCTGGCGGCGTGCCTGTGGCTGACCTGGAACCTGTTCGCCAAGGCTGACCTGGCCGCGCTGTGGGCCCAGGCTGGCGACGGTTCGCTGCCGTTTGCCGTCGGGTTTGATATCGCCATTGCCATGCCGTTGTCCTGGCTGCCGCTGATTGCCGATTACTCACGTTTCGGCCAGCGCGCCACCCGTGTGTTCGGCGGCACGGCCCTGGGCTTTTTTATCGGCAATTTCTGGCTGATGAGCCTGGGCGTGGCCTACACCCTGGCGTTCGCGCCCAGTGGTGAAGTCAATGCGCTGTTGTTGGCGTTGGCCGGGGCTGGCCTGGGGATTCCGCTGCTGCTGATTGTGTTGGATGAGTCAGAAAACGCCTTCGCCGACATCCACTCGGCGGCGGTGTCCAGCGGCATGCTGTTGCGCCTGAAAGTCGAGCACCTGGCGCTGGCGATTGGGCTGGTGTGCACGCTGATCGCCTGCTTTGCGCCCTTGGCCCAGTATCAGAACTTCCTGCTGTTGATCGGCTCGGTATTCGCGCCGCTGTTTGGCGTGGTGCTGGTAGACCACTTCATCCTGCGCCGGCGTGGCCAGGCGCTGGTTGCAAGCCTGCGTTGGCCGGCGCTGCTGGCTTGGTTGGGGGGCATCAGTACCTATCACCTGCTGGCCAATCTGTACCCGGATGTTGGCGCGACCCTGCCGGCACTGGTGCTGGCAGGGCTGCTGCAATTTATCCTCGGGCGCGCCTTCAGCGGCGCACGGGCACCAGCTCAGGCTTGATGATGCCGTCGAGGCGAGCGTAAGGAATCTGCAACTCGACGTGGCCCATGGCGTAGGGCGCGATGGTGGCGGTAGGGTACTTGAGCACCACCGCGCCGTAGGTCAGCGCCACGTTCGGGGTTTTCTGGAAGGGCCAGCTTTTCACGTAGTCCGGCTCCAGGCTCAGGCGGGTGCTGATCAGCCAGCTGTTGTGGGCCACCTGGGCGGCTTTCCAGAACGCGTCTTCCTTGCCGGGGCGCAGCATGTCCGCCAGGGTCAGGTTTTTTTGCTGCTGGCGCGAGTAGTTGATGAAGCCGCGGCCAGGTTCGCCATGGGCGCCGCCGGTGTCCAGGTAGCTGGACAGTTCGATGATCACCAAGCCGTCATGCTGCTCCCGTACCTTGGCCTGCAAGTACATGCTGTTGCGCGGGCCGGACTCGCGCAGGAATTTTTCCCGATAGGCGTTCAGTGTCGCTGGCAATGGGGCGCCGGGCGTGGTGCGGGTCATTTCCAGCAGGCGTTGCTCGATCAGCGCATCGAGCTTGGGCTCGTTGGCGAAATGCACGGTATCGATGTTCACCAGCGGGCAGTCGGCGGTGGTGCAGCCGGGTTGCACCACCTCGGATGCATCGCGGGTGGCTTCCAGTGGTGCACGGTAGCTGGATTGGAACAGGCTCTGGCAAGCGCCGAGCGTCAAGGCAATACAGGCCACGGAGGCGACTTTTAACAGCGACATGGGCGTCCTTCATAAAGCGGAGAAGAGCGAAAGAGATGGGGCTTGGACTATCGGCATCCCAGTCAGTTCGCCACTAAGCTGATTACAGTGAGTTTGACCGCCGCCGCCCGTCCCGGCAACTGCAAAGGGGCTGCACCGAGGCACGCGGGCGCTGTAGGATGGCGCGATGCTCAGACACACACCGTATTAAACGAGGGTTGATATGACCGACAGTGCGAAATCGACGCCGAACAAAATTGAAATCGTTCAGCGCGACAATGCCTACCAGGGCTTCTACAAGCTCGATCGTGTACAGCTGCGCCACGAGCTGTTCGATGGTGGCATGAGCCCGGTGATCAATCGTGAAGTCTTTGTGCGCCACGATGCCGTGTGTGTACTGCCCTACGACCCGCAGCGCGATGAAGTGGTGTTGATCGAACAGTTTCGCGTGGGCGCCATGGGTCGCACCGACAACCCCTGGCTGGTGGAAATGGTGGCCGGCCTGATCGACAAGGACGAGCAACCGGAGGAGGTTGCGCACCGCGAAGCCGAGGAGGAAGCTGGGCTGACCTTCTCCGCGCTGTGGCCGATTACCAAATATTTCCCCTCGCCGGGTGGCAGCACCGAATTCGTCCACCTGTTCCTGGGGCGTTGCGACAGTACCGGTGCCGGCGGTATCCACGGCCTGGCCGAAGAAGCAGAAGATATCCGCGTCACCACCTGGGCATTTGAAGATGCCCTGCAAGCGGTGCGCGACGGTAAGATTTCCAACGCAGCCAGCATTATCGCCCTGCAATGGCTTGCGCTTAATCGCGCGGAAGTGAGGGGGCTATGGCAGTAAAGACACGGGAACGCTACCGGGTCGACCTGATCGGCTTGCAAGCCGCTTGCGAGGCTAACTATGCGCGGCTGATGCGCCTGCTGCCAGACATGCGCCGCACGCCGCAAGCGCGGCGCATTGCCGTGACCCACGGCGACCAGATGCTCGGCGTGCTGAACCTGGAAGTCATCCTCACCTGCCCGTACACCAGCACCCTGCGCGTGCGCCAGGAGCACAGCCTGCCATGGCTGCCGGTGCCGCAGCTGGAAGTGCAGGTGTATCACGATGCGCGGATGGCCGAAGTGGTCAGCGCCGAACATGCGCGGCGCTTTCGCAGCATCTATCCTTACCCCAATGTGTTCATGCACCAGCCCGATGAGAAAGCACAGCTCAATGTGTTCCTCGGTGAATGGTTGAGTCATTGCCTGGCCTTGGGCCATGAGTTTGAAGTCGTGCGCTAGAGGTGAACTGCGTACGCTTCACGGGTTTCCTCTTTGTGTCCTGCCCCAGCATAATTGCGCCCATTGTCCATTTTTGTGATCGCCCTGGGAGAACGCCTTGCCGAGCGTATCCACCGTGAACCCTGATGCGCCGGCGTTGCTGGTGCAACTGTCCGACAGCCACCTGTTTGCTGAGGCCGACGGCACGCTGCTGGGCATGAACACCCGTGACAGCCTGCAACGGGTGATCGAGTTGGTGCGGGCCCAGCAACCGCAGATTGATTTGCTGCTGGCCACCGGTGACTTGTCCCAGGACGGTACGCTTGCGTCGTACCAGCAGTTTCGCGACCTGAGCCAGCAGCTTGGCGTCCCGGCGCGCTGGATTCCGGGCAACCACGATGAGCCGCAGGTCATGGCCCAGGCGACCATGGGCAGCGCACTGCTGGAACCGGTGGTGGATGTGGGCAACTGGCGGGTGATTTTGCTGGACTCCGCCGTGCCGGGCTCGGTGCCGGGTTATCTGGCCGAGCCGCAACTGCAATTGCTGGTGCAAGCCTTGAGTGAAGCGCCGGGCCGTCATCATCTGGTGTGCTTCCATCATCACCCGGTGCCCATTGGCTGCCCGTGGATGGAACCGATTGGCCTGCGCAACCCCGAGGCGCTGTTCGCCGTGCTCGATCGCTTCCCCCAGGTGCGGGCGGTGCTGTGGGGGCATGTGCACCAGGAAATCGACCGCGAACGCCATGGCGTGCGCTTGCTGGCGTCGCCGTCGACCTGCATCCAGTTCGCCCCCGGCAGTGAGGATTTCAAGGTCAGTGAAGAGGCGCCAGGCTATCGTTGGCTGCGTCTGCATCCGGATGGACGGCTGGACACTGGGGTAGAGCGGGTCAAAGACTTCACCTTTACCGTGGATTACGGCAGTAACGGCTACTAAACCTGCAAACACACATCAAAATGTAGGAGCGGGCTTGCCCGCGATTGCGGTGGGTCAGCCAACAAATCTATCACTGATATAGCGCCATCGCGGGCAAGCCCGCTCCCACACCCCTGGCAGACCGCGTTCGGCAGTAACCCTGCTCACACTGCGTCATTCCCTGTAAACTGCGCCCCTTTGGCCGATAACGCACGGAGAGCCCGGCATGTCCGCTTCGATCTTGTATATCCACGGTTTCAACAGCGCGCCAGCCTCGACCAAGGCCAGCTTGCTGATGGGCGTGATGGACAGTCTCGGTCTGGCCGACCAACTGCGGGTGCCGGCCTTGCATCACCACCCACGCCAGGCGATTGCCCAGCTGGAGCAGGCGATCGGCGAGCTGGGGCGGCCGCTGCTGGTCGGCAGCTCACTCGGCGGCTACTATGCAACCCATCTTGCCGAACGCCATGGCCTCAAGGCGCTGCTGGTCAACCCGGCGGTCAGCCCCCATCGCATGTTCGACGGTTACCTGGGCACCCAGAAGAACCTCTATACCGATGAAACCTGGGAACTGACCCACGATCACGTCGCGGCCCTGGCTGAGCTTGAGGTTGCAGCGCCCCAGGATGCCCAGCGCTATCAGGTGTGGTTGCAGACCGGGGACGAAACACTGGATTATCGCCTCGCCGAGCAGTATTACCGGGCCTGTGCCTTGCGTATCCAGGCTGGCGGCGACCACGGTTACCAGGGTTTTGGCCGACAGTTGCCGGCGTTGTTGAGTTTTGCCGGCGTTGGCGCAGATCAGTACCAATCCTTCGATTTCACCGCATTGTGAAACCGCAGGTTACTTTTTAATCGAACGACTCACGACGAGACCCCATGGCCACTCCCAGCGCTAGCTCTTATAACGCCGACGCCATCGAAGTCCTCTCGGGCCTCGACCCGGTGCGCAAACGCCCCGGCATGTACACCGACACCAGTCGGCCGAACCACCTTGCCCAGGAAGTCATCGACAACAGCGTCGACGAAGCCTTGGCCGGGCACGCCAAGTCGGTCCAGGTCATTTTGCACGCCGACCACTCCCTGGAAGTGTCCGACGACGGGCGCGGCATGCCGGTGGACATTCACCCCGAGGAAGGGGTTTCGGGTGTCGAGCTGATCCTCACCAAGCTCCATGCCGGCGGCAAGTTCTCCAACAAGAACTACCAGTTCTCCGGTGGCTTGCACGGTGTGGGTATTTCCGTGGTCAACGCCTTGTCCACGCAGGTGCGGGTCAAGGTCAAGCGCGACGGCAACGAATACCAGATGACCTTCGCCGATGGCTACAAGGCCACCGAGCTGGAAGTGGTCGGCACCGTCGGCAAGCGCAACACCGGGACCAGCGTGTACTTTGCGCCGGATCCGAAATACTTCGATTCCCCGAAATTCTCCATCAGCCGCCTCAAGCACGTACTCAAGGCCAAGGCCGTGTTGTGCCCGGGCTTGCTGGTCAGTTTTGAAGACAAAGGCACCGGCGAAAAGGTCGAGTGGCACTACGAAGACGGCCTGCGCTCCTACCTCGAAGACTCGGTCAGCGACTTCGAACGCCTGCCCAACGAGCCGTTCTGCGGCAGCCTGGCCGGTAACAAGGAGGCGGTGGACTGGGCCTTGCTGTGGTTGCCCGAGGGTGGCGACAGCGTTCAGGAAAGCTACGTCAACCTGATCCCCACCGCCCAGGGCGGTACCCATGTCAACGGTCTGCGCCAGGGCCTGCTGGATGCGATGCGTGAATTCTGCGAATACCGCAGCCTGCTGCCGCGCGGCGTGAAGCTGGCGCCGGAAGACGTCTGGGAGCGCATCGCCTTTGTGCTGTCGATGAAGATGCAGGAGCCGCAATTCTCCGGCCAGACCAAGGAACGCCTGTCGTCCCGCGAGGCCGCGGCGTTTGTCTCGGGTGTGGTCAAGGACGCGTTCAGTCTGTGGCTCAATGAACATCCGGAGCTGGGCCTGGCCCTGGCGGAACTGGCGATTAACAACGCCGGCCGTCGCCTCAAGGCCAGCAAAAAGGTCGAGCGCAAGCGCATCACCCAGGGCCCGGCATTGCCCGGCAAGCTGGCGGACTGCGCCGGCCAGGACCCGATGCGCTCCGAACTGTTCCTGGTGGAGGGTGATTCCGCCGGCGGTTCGGCCAAGCAGGCACGGGACAAGGAGTTCCAGGCGATCCTGCCGCTGCGCGGCAAGATCCTCAATACCTGGGAAGTCGATGGCAGCGAAGTGCTGGCCAGCCAGGAAGTGCACAACATCGCCGTGGCCATTGGCGTCGATCCAGGCGCCGAGGACATGAGCCAACTGCGCTACGGCAAAATTTGCATCCTCGCCGACGCCGACTCCGACGGCTTGCACATCGCGACCTTGCTCTGTGCCTTGTTCGTCCAGCATTTCCGCCCGCTGGTGGATGCCGGTCACGTCTATGTGGCGATGCCGCCGCTGTACCGCATCGACCTGGGCAAAGAGATTTTCTACGCCCTGGACGAAGCCGAGCGCGACGGCATCCTCGACCGCCTGGTAGCCGAGAAGAAGCGCGGCAAACCGCAGGTCACCCGATTCAAGGGCCTGGGTGAAATGAACCCGCCGCAACTGCGCGAAACCACCATGGACCCGAACACCCGGCGCCTGGTGCAGTTGACCCTGGAAGACTACGCCGCCACCTCGGAAATGATGGACATGTTGCTGGCCAAGAAACGCGCCGGCGACCGCAAGGCCTGGCTGGAGTCCAAAGGCAACCTGGCCGAGGTATTGGGCTGATGCGCAGCGGTTTCGCCCTGGCGATACTGTTGTTGAGCGGGTTGGCAGCTACCCAGGCAGTTGCCCAGCCTGCGGTCGAGCTCAAGTTGCTGTCCGAACACCCGGTAGACGGCATGCGCGGCGGCAACCTGTCGGGCCTGGCGTTGTGTGGCAAGGAGTTGTGGACGGTCTCTGACCGCGACGACGACCAGATCTACCGCCTCGACACCCGCGCCGACACCTGGCAGGCCGAGACGGTAAAGCTCGACGTGCCACCAGTGCCCGAGTCGGGCCTGCCGTGGGGCTTGCGCGCGCGCACCACGGCAGCGTCGGTGATACGCGGCGGCGACCTGGATTTTGAAGGCATCAGCTGTGACGCCGCAGGTAATCGCTACATCGTCAGCGAAGCCCATGCGGCAGTGCTGCAGGTGCCGGCAAGCGGTGATCCAGAGTGGCTGAAAATTGCCCCTGGCATGGTTCGCGAAGCGCGGGCCAGTGGCTTGCTGCTGCACTTCAATGCGTTGTTTGAAGGCCTGGCGATCAACCCCGAGGGCAATCAGATCTGGCTGGCGGCCGAGCGCGAGCGGCGTGGGCTGATCTCGATCAAGCGCGGGCAAAGCGTTTGGGATTGTGATGGCCCATGCGTACTGTTGAGCGAAGCCGGCCAGGAAATGCAGCCGGCGCAGTTTCCGGGGGCCAGGGCGGTATCCAAGGATTTTGCCGACCTGGCGCTGTTCAACGGCAAGCTGTTTACCCTGGAGCGCAACGCGTTCCAGATCTGCCGGCGCGACAGCGTGACGGCCAAGGTCGAGTTGTGCTGGTCGTACGCCGATGAGGCCCTGCTGCCAAATCGGCGCTACCCCCAGAGTTACGGGCTGGCGGAAGCGCTGCTGATTGACGCTGACGGTGCCTGGGTTGGCATCGACAATAATTTCGGCGCCCGGGCCGATGGTGAAAAACGCCCGATGGTCTATCGTTTTGCCGCCCCGGCCGGTGGCTGGAGCGCCCAGCCGTGAGCACGCAACCGCCCGGCAAGCGCGCTGGACGCCTATTGATGTTCGTGGCCTGGGGCGCGGGGCTGTTTTTGGCAACACGGTTTTTTGGGCAATGGGAGGCGCGGCAGGAAAACCCCAACGCCGTGGTCACCTCGCAGCAACACGCGGGTTATATAGAAGTGAAACTGGTCGGCAACGGCCAGGGGCATTTTGTCGCCACTGGCCAGATCAACGGCCAGCCGGTGGATTTCATGCTCGACACCGGTGCCACCGATGTGGCGGTGCCGGCCGAGTTGGCCGAGCGCCTGGGGCTCAAGCGCGGTTTGCCGGTGACCTTGAGCACCGCCAACGGCCGTAGCCAGGGCTATCGCACCCACCTCGACCGCCTGCAGTTGGGCGATATCGTCCTGCAGGACGTACGCGCCCTGGTGGCGCCGGGCCTGGGTGGCGAGCAAGTGCTGTTGGGCATGAGCGCATTGAAACAACTTGAATTTACCCAGCGTGGCGGCACCTTGCTGCTGCGCCAGACCAGACAATGATGAGGCCCGCATGAGTGACATCCTCGCAGACAGCTTAGACGGCGTAGAACGCCGGTCGCTGGCTGACTTCACCGAAAATGCCTACCTCAACTACTCCATGTACGTGATCATGGACCGTGCCTTGCCGCATATCGGCGACGGCCTGAAACCGGTACAGCGGCGCATTATCTACGCCATGAGTGAGTTGGGCCTGGACGCGGACTCCAAGCACAAGAAGTCGGCGCGTACCGTCGGTGACGTGCTCGGCAAGTTCCACCCCCACGGCGACTCGGCGTGCTATGAAGCCATGGTGCTGATGGCCCAGCCGTTCAGCTACCGCTACACCCTGGTCGATGGCCAGGGCAACTGGGGTGCGCCGGATGATCCCAAGTCGTTCGCCGCCATGCGTTACACCGAGGCGCGGCTGTCGCGTTACTCCGAAGTGCTGCTCAGCGAGCTGGGTCAGGGCACGGCAGACTGGGGCCCGAACTTCGACGGCACCCTCGACGAGCCTCTGGTCTTGCCGGCGCGCCTGCCCAATATCCTGCTTAACGGCACCACCGGCATCGCCGTGGGCATGGCCACCGACGTACCGCCACACAACCTGCGTGAAGTCGCCAGCGCCTGCGTGCGCCTGCTCGATGAGCCCAAGGCCACGGTCGAGCAGCTGTGCGAGCATATCCAGGGTCCGGACTACCCGACCGAAGCGGAAATCATCACGCCGCGTGCCGACCTGCTGAAAATGTACGAGACCGGCAAGGGCTCGGTGCGCATGCGCGCGGTGTACCACGTCGAAGATGGCGACATCATCGTCACCGCCTTGCCGCACCAGGTCTCCGGCGCGAAGGTGCTGGAACAGATTGCCGCGCTGATGCAGGCCAAGCCGTCGAAGCTGCCGCAAGTCGCGGACTTGCGTGACGAGTCCGACCACGAGAACCCTTGCCGCATCGTGATCATCCCGACCAATAGCCGGGTCGACCACGAAGTGTTGATGCAGCATCTGTTTGCCAGTACCGAGCTGGAATCCAGCTACCGGGTCAACGTCAACATCATCGGCCTGGACGGCAAGCCGCAGCTGAAAAACCTGCGCAACCTGCTGGTGGAGTGGCTGGAGTTCCGGGTCAATACCGTGCGCCGCCGCCTGCAGTTCCGCCTGGACAAGGTCGAGCGCCGCCTGCATCTGTTGGACGGCTTGCTGATTGCCTACCTCAACCTGGATGAAGTGATCCACATCATCCGCACCGCCGAGCACCCGAAGGCCGAGTTGATCGCGCGTTTCGAACTGAGCGAGATCCAGGCCGACTACATCCTCGATACCCGTCTGCGCCAGTTGGCGCGCCTGGAAGAGATGAAGCTGCGCGACGAGCAGGACGCGTTGCTCAAGGAACAAGCCAAGCTGCAAGCGCTGCTGGGTAGCGAAGCCAAGCTCAAGAAGCTGGTGCGCAGCGAACTGATCAAAGATGCCGAAACCTATGGCGACGACCGCCGCTCGCCGATTGTCGAGCGCGCCGAAGCCAAGGCCCTGACTGAAACCGAGCTGTTGCCCAACGAGAAAATTACCGTCGTTCTGTCGGAAAAGGGTTGGGTTCGTTCTGCCAAGGGGCATGATATTGATGCCACTGGCTTGTCGTACAAGGCGGGCGATGGGTTCAAGACCGCCGCAGCCGGGCGTTCCAACCAGTTTGCCGTGTTTATCGACTCCACCGGGCGCAGTTATTCGGTACCGGCCCATACTTTGCCGTCTGCACGGGGCCAGGGCGAACCGCTGACCGGCCGCCTGACGCCGCCGCCAGGGGCAAGTTTTGAATGTGTATTGCTGCCCGATGATGACTCGCTGTACGTGATCGCCTCCGACGCCGGCTACGGTTTTGTGGTCAAGGGTGAGGACTTGCAGGCCAAGAACAAGGCGGGCAAGGCCCTGCTGAGCCTGCCGAACAACGCCAAGGTGATCCTGCCGCGCCCGGTCGAGGACCGCGAGGGCAATTGGCTGGCATCGGTGACCACCGAAGGGCGCTTGCTGGTGTTCAAGATCAGCGACCTGCCGCAACTGGGCAAGGGCAAGGGCAACAAGATCATTGGTATCCCAGGGGAGCGGGTGGCCAGTCGCGAAGAGTACGTGACCGACATCGCAGTGATCCCGGAAGGCTCGACCCTGGTGCTGCAGGCCGGTAAACGCACGTTGTCCCTGCGTCCTGACGACCTTGAGCACTACAAGGGCGAACGTGGACGCCGCGGGAACAAATTGCCCCGTGGCTTCCAGCGGGTAGATGCATTGCTGGTAGAAACACCCGCTTAAAGCGATATAGAGCGCCCGATCTACGATTTAACGCGTAGATCGGCGCTTTCGCGCTGGAGTCATGGCGCATATTCACGGATGATATGGCCTTTCCAGCGCCGGCGTGGCTGAGCGCGTATAGGTTATTTTTAGTATTACATTGTGGTTTGCCTTGTGGCAGCCACCTGGATGGGATGATGACTGCTCCACGCCTTCCTTTATTTTTGATGCTCGCCGGCCTTTTGGGGTTGGCGGGTTGCACTACGCACCAACCGGTGTCGCTGTACCAGCTGGATAGCGGAAATCCGGCGCAGCCAGCGCAAAGTGCTGGCATGGCGGTCTTGCTCGGGCCGGTAGTGGTTGCCGATTACCTGCAACGTGAAACCCTGCTGCAACGCCAGGACGATGGCAGCCTGCAAGGCTCCATCGACGGCCGTTGGGCCGGTAGCCTGTCGTCGGATATCAACCAGTTGATGTTGCGTCAGGTGGCTGGCCACTTGGACAGCCAGCGTGTGGTGCTGTCGCCGGCGCCTACAAGCTTCTCCCCCGATGTGCAGGTATTGCTGACCATCACGCGCCTGGACTCCGGGGCTTCCCAGCCGGCGATCCTTGACGCGCAATGGCGCCTGATCGACCGCCGCGGCCAGGTGCGGGACAACCGCATCGTGCATCTGCAGGAGCAACATGCCGGCAGCACCGCTTCACAGGTCCAGGCCCAGGGTGTGTTGTTGCAGCGTTTGGCTGAGCAGTTGTCGGTAGCCCTCAAGCCGCTGGCCAACCAGCCACCGATTGCCGAAGCCCCACGCAAACAGGCCCCGGCCCCGGCCAAGCCGGCAGCTCCGGAAAAGCCAAAGATCCCGATGGCTTCGCCGATTCGTACGGATATGGAAGTGTTCAGGTTCTGACCTGGATCGCAGCCAAATAAAAGGCCCGCTGAGTAAGCGGGCCTTTTTGTTTGGTGCAGATCAAATGTGGGAGCGGGCTTGCCCGCGATAGCGCAGTGTCAGTCGACACTTGATTGACTGATCCAGCGCCATCGCGGGCAAGCCCGCTCCTACACAAGCCCGCAGTGTTGTTTAGGGCTTGTTCCGAGTCTCATGCATCCGCGCCAGCTGGCGCTCCAGCATCGACGGATAAGGCTCCATCAAGCGCTCTACACAGCACGCGCCTTCCGGGCTGGCAATCGGGCGGATACGTGCGCGTTGGCGGATCAAGGCGTCGTCGCTGATCTTGCGCTCCACCAGCAGCAGGTTGCGGCTGTGTTGCGACAAGGCCAGGGCATCCTGGGCGTTTTCGGTCAGCAACAGGTCGATCTGGCTCATGCCATATAGATCGTCGCCCAAGGTCAGGCCCAGTTGCAGTTGCAGGGTGATGCCACTGTCAGCGACTTCGATCTGCAAGGCATGGCCCAGGGCGCGCAGCAGCTCACCGCAGCAGATGGCGTTGGTCAAATAATCTTCGCCGCTGTCTTCGCTGTGGAACAGCATCAGCGTGCTGCCATCGTTGAGGGTGTGCAGCTCGCTCTGGTACAGCGACGCCGCCTGGTCAAGGCAGTCGCGGTAGCGTTCCAGCAACTCGGTCAGGCGTGCCCGTGGCAGGCGGCGCAATTGCTCCTGGGCGCCCAGTTGCACGGCCAATACCGCGCTGTGCTGGGGTTGGGTGTTCGCAGGCTTGGGCGCGACCACCGGGCTTGGTGCCGACTCGTCACGCAGGTCGGCAAACGGGTCGTCTTCGTCCAGGCTGTCTTCGTCGGCCTTGATGAGGGTGCGCGGTAGCGGCTTGAGGCCTGCCACCGGCGCCGACTCGTCGAAGCTCGGGTCGCGCAGGTTGCGCACCTCGAACTCGGGCTCGTCGTCATAGTCGGCGTCGTCGAACTCTGGCTCAGACTCAGGCTTGGCTTCGGGCACGGCCGGCTCCGGGGCAAAGCTTGTGTGCAACTGGCGGGCAAGGTCGCCGATCTCATCCTGGCGGTCGGTGGCCGGGGTGTGTTCGTCGATGTCGCGCAACCAGATGCGCAGTTGCATCAGGGGCGTGGAGATATGCCGGCCCAGACGCAGGCTCAAGGCCAGGGCCAGGGCCAGCAGGATCGCGCTGAGGATGCCCATGCTTTGCAGGCTGATGGTCATCGGCTGCTGGAACTGTTGCATGTCCAGGCTGATGCGCAATTGGCCGGCTTTCACATCCTGAAACGTGATATTGCTCTGGTACAAGCCTTCGGCTTCACCCAACAGGCCGTTTTTCGGGCGTTGCCCGGCTTCGGCCATGATCCGGTTGTCCACGCTGTAGATGGCGGCGTGGGCCACCAGCGGGTTCTTGGTCAGGTTGTTGAGCAGCACGTTGAGGCTGAGGATGTCATTGGACACCAACAGCTCGGTCGCCGAGGTGGCGGTCTGGGTCGTCAAGCTCTCGCCCAGGGCGTCGGCTTGCTCGTGCATGGCCTGTTTGAACTGCAAACCCATCACGCACGCGTAGATCACCAGGGCCAGGGCGACCAGGATCACGTTATGGCTGGCAATGCGTAATGCGATCGGTACACGGCGGTGGCGCAGTGCCCGGAAGATCAGCAGGAAGAAGTTATCGGTTTTTACTGGCGTGGGCCGGTTCACTTGCGCTCGGCTCTTGGTCCGTGAAGTTGACGCGCAGTATAGCGACAGGCCCAAGACCGGCAAAGCGCTGGCTGTGCCCGATGGTCACTGAAAGTGGGTAGAATGCGGTTTTTTTCCAGCTCGGGGGTGCGCTTTGCGCGAAATTGTCCTGATTAACATCACAGGTGAGGACCGTCCGGGTCTTACCGCAGCCATCACCGGTGTCCTGGCCCAGGGTGGCGTGACCATTCTGGACATCGGCCAGGCCGTGATCCACGACACCCTGTCGTTCGGCATTCTGGTGGAGATTCCAGATACCGAACAGGCCTCGTCCGTGCTCAAGGACATCCTGTTTACGGCCTATAAGCTGGATCAGCAGGTGCGGTTCACTCCGGTATCCGAAGAGGATTACCAGCACTGGGTGGCCGGCCAAGGCAAGAAACGCCACATCGTCACGCTGCTGACGCGCAAGGTCACCGCCGAACAGTTGCAGCGGGTCAGCTCGATCACCGCGCAATACGGCTTGAACATCGACCATATCGACCGTCTGTCGGGTCGTATGCCGCTGGACATGCCGGCGGACCAGGGCAAGGGTTGTATCGAGTTCTCTGTGCGCGGTGAGCCGGCCGATCCACAGGCCTTGCGCGCCGAGTTCCTTAGCGTCGCCCAGGAACTGAACGTGGATATAGCCTTCCAGGAAGACTCGCTGTTCCGTCGCAATCGCCGCCTGGCGGTGTTCGACATGGACTCGACCCTGATCGAAGCCGAAGTCATCGACGAGTTGGCCAAGGCTGCGGGCGTTGGCGAGCAAGTTTCCCAGATCACTGAACGCGCGATGGCGGGTGAGCTGGACTTTCGCGCCAGCTTCAAGGAGCGCCTGGCGCTGCTCAAGGGCCTGGACGTCAGCGTCCTCGACTCTATCGGCGCCTCCCTGCGCTTGACCGAAGGTGCCGAAACCCTGTTCGCCGAACTCAAGCGCCTGGGTTACAAGACAGCGATCCTTTCGGGCGGCTTTACCTACTTCGCCAAGCAATTGCAGGCCAAGCTGGGCATCGACTATGTGTTCGCCAACGAACTGGAAGTGGTGGATGGCAAGGTGACGGGCGTGGCGGTCGAGCCGATTGTCGACGCGCAGCGCAAAGCTGATCTGCTACGGGAGCTGGCACACAAGGAAGGTTTACGTCTGGAGCAGACCATTGCGGTCGGCGACGGCGCCAATGACCTGCCGATGCTGGCTATCGCCGGGTTGGGCGTGGCGTTCCGTGCCAAGCCGTTGGTCAAGCAGTCGGCCAAGCAGGCGATTTCGACGTTGGGGTTGGACGGTGTGCTGTATCTGTTGGGCCTGCGCGACCGCGACGGGCAGCTGTAAGCCGAGATCAAAATGTAGGAGCTGGCTTGCCAGCGATAGCGGTGTTGGATTCACCACCGTCATCGCCGGCAAGCCGGCTCCTACAATGAAGGCTGCATCAGGCTTTTGGTAGCGCGATACCCTGGCCCATCTGCACCGGCGTTCCCGCCACCAGTTCTTCAGCCCACTGCACCTGATCCGGCCCAAACAGCACGATAGCGGTCGAACCCAGCTTGAAGCGCCCCAGTTCCGCACCTTTTTCCAGGTGGATCGGTGCACGGGCGGCTTCGTCGTAGCGCACGGTTTTCAGCTCGCGCTTGGGCGGCGTCACCAGCCCGGCCCATACGGTTTCAATCGACGCCACAATCATCGCGCCCACCAATACCACGGCCATCGGGCCGCGTTCGGTATCGAACAGGCAGACAACACGCTCGTTACGCGCAAACAGTTCCGGCACGTTTTCGGCGGTGGTCTGGTTGACCGAGAAAATCCGCCCAGGCACGTAGACCATTTCCCGCAGGGTGCCGGCCAGTGGCATGTGCACGCGGTGGTAGTCCTTCGGCGACAGGTAGATGGTGGCAAAGTCGCCGCCCATGAACGGTGCGGCAACGGCGGCGTCGCCACCGAGCAACTCCAGCACGCTGAAACTGTGGCCCTTGGCCTGGAACACACGACCGTGCTCGATCGGGCCGAGCTGGCTGACGGCGCCATCTGCCGGGCTCAACACCGCGCCCGGGGTTGGGTCCAGTGGGCGCGCGCCGTCCTTCAGGGCACGGGTGAAGAAGGCGTTGAAGTGCTCGTAGGCGGTCACGTCTTCCACCAGCGCCTGGGACATATCCACCTGGTAGCGCTTGGCGAACCAGGTGGTGAAGGCATTCTTGAACCAGCGCACACGGCATTCGGCGATGCAGCCGGCCAGGCGCGATAGCAGGTGGTGGGGCAGCAGGTACTGGCTGAGGATAAACAAACGCTTTTTCATGAACTGTCCTTAAACCTTAAATCTCGACGGGGGTGTCGGGGTGGTTGCCCCATTCGCCCCAGGAACCGGCATAACCTTTGACTCGCGGATAACCGAGCGCCTTGGCCACCAGGTAGGTGAAGCCAGAACGGTGGTGAGTCTGGCAGTGGGTAATGATTTCTTTGTCTTTGCTCAGGCCCAGGCCTTCGAGGATCTGCGGCATGTCGCGGCGGATTCGCAGGTTGCGCGCCTTGTCCATGCCCGCCGTCCATTCGAAGTTGACCGCGCCGGGAATATGTCCGCCCTTGGCGGCGAGGACTTTCTCTCCCGAGTATTCCAGCGGCCCGCGTGCATCCCAGATGCCCAGGTCGGCAGCGCCGAGGCGGCTTTGCAGGTATTCGCGGGTGGCGGTGGGCTCGTCGTGCAGGGTCAGGCTGACCGGCCCACCCACGGCGGCGGTTGCCTCGGTGGACACCGGGTGCTGCTCATCCAGCCACGCCAGCAGGCCGCCATCGAGGTAGTGATACTTTTTGTGGCCGATCACGTCGAGCAGCCAGATAAAGCGCCCGGCCCAGCCGCCGCCTTCGTCGTCGTACACCACGTAGGTGGCGTCCGGAGTGTGGCCCAGTTCGCCGAACAGCTTCTCCAGGTCGGCCTTGGCCGGCAGCAGCCCCGGTGCCGGAGGCTGGCCCAGTTGGGTGCGTTTGGGATCAACAAAGTGCGCGCCGGGGATATGCCCCTGGGCATAACGGGCGGCGCTGGTGAGGTCCACCAGAATCAACGGCTCGGCGGCGAGGCGGCCAAGCAGGTCGCTGGGCTCGATCACCAGCGGCAAGCCAGAAAAGTCAGGCATGTGAGGTCTCCCGGGCACTAGGTTGGGCGATAAAAGAGGGCGATTGTAACGCAAGCATCAGGTGGTGCGGTTGGTAAAGCAGTGCAGGGCTTTCTCGATGCATTGGGCGGTTTTACCGAAGGCCTGTACGGTGGTTTCGGAGAACGGCCCGCCACCCTGGTCGGCCACCATCAGCATCACCACCCGGCCGTTACAGCTCAGGGAGCGCAACAGCAGGTGCTCGCCGACAAACAGGCGACGCAATGAGGCCGGCAGCAGTGCCGCGAATTGCGCGTGATTGTCCGGGTTAAGGCGCACCTGCGCAGACTTCTCCAGCAGGCGTTGCAGCAGCGTGCTTTGTGCGGTTTCAAGGCTCAGGTTGGCGGCGTCCTTGGGCAGGCCATCGACCTGATGCACGCGCAGCGTGGTCAAGGCCTTGTCGGCCATCAGCAACATGACGCGCTGCATGCCACTGGCCACCAGGGCCTCCTTGGCACAGGTGGTCAGGTGCATGGCGTTGGCGAAGCGGCTGGGCTCCACCAACAGTTCGCTGCAGCGCTTGCGCCAGACCGCCAGGGATTCGGCGGTGGGCGGCGGTGCTGGCAGCAGGCCGCGATGCACCCGCTGCACATGCCACGGCCAGATCAGTGCCAACGCTGGGTGCCAGAGACCGGCGGTCAAGGTATGGCGGGCGCTGATGGCTGCCTGCTGGTGCACCTGTTGCTGCACATCGGCCAGCGGTTGTTGCAGGTACAGTGCGGTGAGGTACTGCCAGCGCTGGGTGTGCGGGCAGGTCCAGGACTCCTGCGCTGCCAGCGCCATGCCATTGGCCAGCAGCACGGTGTTGGCCGGCTGGTTCAGCCAGCGCCGCAGCGCTGGGTCGTCATCGAGTTTTTGCTGCTGGCTCAAGGGCGCTTCATCGCGGGCGATGTGCAGGGCCTTGACCAGCAAGCGTTGTTCCTTGAGCAGCAGTTGGTAGCCCTGGGACACCCAGATCGGCAAGCGCCAGGCCTCGGTCAGCCCCAGGCACAGTTCCAGCAGGCGCACGCCGAACAGTTCCTGCTCGACCTTGCGTGCCGATTGGCCCTTGTGGATCACCCGCAGTTCCCATTCTTCCAAAAGCTTTGGGTAGGCCACGGCCATCGGCCACAGCGGCGAGAGAAACAGCAGGCTGCCCCAATGAATGTCCTGCCACAGGCGCGCCAGGCGGCTGGCGAACAGGCCATTGGCTTGTTGCGAGGCGTGCTGGCTGATCAGTTGCAGT
This sequence comes from Pseudomonas sp. MF09156, assembly GCF_059862305.1. Lineage (NCBI taxonomy): Bacteria > Pseudomonadati > Pseudomonadota > Gammaproteobacteria > Pseudomonadales > Pseudomonadaceae > Pseudomonas > Pseudomonas sp. MF09156. The sequence continues at coordinate 203,455 of NZ_JCBCUR010000003.1, read as the reverse complement.
TGACGCAGGGCCACGGGGATTTCATTGAGCGGCACCGACGGCAGGCGCACGAGAAGTTCTTCGGTGCGCTTGAGGCCGAGGCGGTTGATCGCCACTTCAAGGTTTTCTGCAGGCTCTGCCAGGCTGCCGTGGGCCTGGTTGTTGGCTTCGCGCATGACGCTCAGGACCAACGCCGGGCTGTCTTGCATCAGCTCCGCAATATCTCGCAACGAACGGCGGCTGTCGCCGATGGCCTTGCACACCGCAACGTGGCTCGCTTGCGGGACGGGCAGGCACACCTCGTCCAGACGCTTGATCCAGCCAGCCAGGGAGTTGGGTTTTGCAGTTGGGACTGTCGTTTCGTTTGCCATGATTGGGGCGCGATCATCACTTGCGGTCAACACGCCCGGAGTGGGCCGAACTGGCTTTTCGCCTTAACGGGCTATAGTCTGGCGCAGTTTTGCCGATAAGTAGAAGAAGAGTTTTTAGATCTTCCGAATATGTCCATGAACCCGACGGCGCAAGTACTCATCCCCTATGGCTAAAATTATCGGCATCATCGTCGTCATCGCAAGCGTGCTCGGCGGATACGTTCTGTCCCACGGTAAAATTGCTGCGCTGATCCAGCCCTTCGAAGTGCTGATCATCGGCGGTGCGGCGTTTGGCGCTTTCCTGCAGGCTAACCCAGGCTACATGACCATGCACGTGGTCAAAAAGTCGCTGGGCATGTTCAGCTCGCGCTTTTCCCACACGTTCTATCTGGAAGTGCTGGGCCTGGTCTACGAGATCCTCAACAAGAGCCGCCGCGAAGGCATGATGGCCATTGAGGCGGATATCGAGGACGCTGCAGCGAGCCCGATCTTCGCCAAGTACCCGGCCGTGCTCAAGGACGAGCGCATGACCGCCTACATCTGCGACTACCTGCGCATCATGTCCTCCGGCAACATGGCCCCGCACGAGCTGGAAGGCCTGTTCGACATGGAGCTGTTCAGTTTGAAAGAAGAGCTGGAGCACCCGTCCCATGCCGTGACCGGCATCGCCGACGGCATGCCCGGTTTCGGTATTGTCGCGGCGGTACTGGGTATCGTGGTGACCATGGCGTCCCTGGGCGAGGGCGACCAGGCGGCCATCGGTATGCACGTAGGCGCGGCGCTGGTGGGGACCTTCTTCGGTATTCTCGCGGCCTATGGTTTCTTTGGCCCGCTGGCCACCTCCCTGGCCCACGATGCCAAGGAAGAGCTGAATATCTACGAAGCGATCAAGGCGTCGCTGGTGGCTTCGGCTTCCGGTATGCCGCCGTCCCTGGCCGTGGAATTCGGGCGCAAGGTGCTGTATCCGAAGCACCGCCCGAGCTTTGCCGAGCTGGAACAAGCAGTTCGCGGTCGCTAAGCCATGGAAAACAACCAGCCAATCATCATCAAGCGCGTCAAGCGCTTCGCTGCCGGGCACCACGGCGGCGCCTGGAAAATCGCCTTCGCCGACTTTGCGACGGCGATGATGGCGTTCTTCCTGGTGCTGTGGCTGATGTCCACTGCGACGCCGGAACAGAAGATCGCCATCGCCGGTTATTTCAAGGATCCCATCGGCTTCTCCGAGAGTGGCACGCCGTTTGTGATCGACCTGGGTGGTTCGCCAGAATTGGCTCCCGAGCGCACCATCAACCCAGAAGTCCAGACCGAAGCGCCCCAGAAAAACATCCCGATCGAACGCCAGACCGTCGAGAGCATGGCCGAACAGGTCGAGCAGGAACGCCTGGAGTTGTTGCTGCAAGAGCTGCAGAACAAGGTCGACGAGAACCCGCAACTGCAAAAATTCAAGGATCAGATCCACTTCGAGATCACCCCGGACGGCCTGCGTATCCAGATCATGGATGACGCCAATCGACCGATGTTCGACTCTGGCAGTGCGCGCCTCAAGCCCTACTTCGAAGACATCCTGCTGGCCATGGCCGACACCATCAAGGCGGTGCCGAACAAGATCAGCGTCAGCGGCCATACCGATGCCAAGCCGTATTCGGGCCTGGGCGATTTCGGTAACTGGGAACTGTCCGCCAACCGCGCCAACGCCGCCCGCCGCGCCCTGGTGGCTGGCAGTTACCCAGATACCCAGGTGGCGCGCGTGGTGGGCTTTGCTTCATCGCAGTTGTTTGATACCCAGGACCCATTCAACCCGATCAACCGGCGCATCGACATCGTGGTGCTGACCAAAAAAGCCCAGCGCGCCATCGAAGGCGAGCAGGGCACTCCACCGCCAGTGCCGACCCAGGGCGAGGGCGCTCCGGGTGAAGTCCCGGTGGACCCGAACGCCCTGCCACCCGAGCAGCAGCCGTTGCCGGCCCATGAGCTGCGCCAGAAGCTGAATTTGTTTGACGAGGGTGGGGTGAAGGCTCCCGGAGAAGCCCCGGCCGGTAGCTGATGCGGCTTAGGTGGGAGTGGGCTTGCTCGCGATAGCATCACCTCGGTGCATCAGTTGCACCGAGTTGTCTGCATCGCGGGGAAGCCCGGTCCCACACAAGCGCGTACCTACGACTTAATAGCTGCTTTCGGGCAAGCTGGCGATGATCGAGCGATAGCTGTTCATCCGTTGTTGCTGCACGCGCCCGTCTTCCAGGGCCTTGAGCAAGGCGCAGCCTGGCTCGCGGTCGTGCTTGCAGTCGCGAAAGCGACAAGTGCCGATCAGGTCGTTGAACTCGATGAAACCCGCTTCGACATCAGCACGGCTGACGTGGCCCAGGCCGAACTCACGGATGCCGGGGGAGTCGATCAACTCGCCACCGCCCGGGAAGTGGAACAGGCGCGCGGTGGTGGTGGTGTGCGTGCCCTGGCCGGACAGTTCCGACAGCGGGCCGACGCGGGTCTCGACTTCCGGCAGCAAGCTGTTGACCAAAGACGACTTGCCCACGCCCGACTGGCCGACGAACACGCTGATGCGCCCGTCCAACTGCTGTTGCAGCTGTTCCATGCCGTTGCCATGGTGCGCCGAGACTTCCAGCACCGGGTAGCCCAACTGCCGATACACCGCGAGCAATGCATTGAGCGCCGGGGCGTTCTGTTCGTCGATCAGGTCGAATTTGTTCAGCAGCAACAGCGGGCGGATGCCGGCGTGTTCGGCCGCCACCAGGTAGCGGTCGATCAGGTTGGCGTGGGGCTCGGGCAGCGGGGCGAAGACGATGACAATCATGTCGACGTTGGCCGCCACCGGCTTGAGTTGGCCACGGCTGTCGGGGCGACGCAGTTCGGTGGTGCGCGGCAGTTGCGCGACGATCACCCCGATACCCTGGTTGCCGGCACGCCATACCACTTTGTCGCCAGTGACCAGCGCCGGCAGGTTGGCGCGCAGGTGGCAGCGGAACACTGCGCCGGCCAGTTCGCCTTCCAGGGCCTCGACTTCGACCTGCACCCCAAAGTGCGCGATTACCAGGCCCGTTTGCTCGGGGCCGAGGTCGCCACCCTCCAGCGCTTCTACGGCAGAGGATTCACGTTTGGCGGCGCGGGCAGCGCGTTCACCCTGGATCTTTTCGATGCGCCAGTTTTGGCGGCGGTTGAGCTGGCGTTTGGCCATTGGTGTTCCGTGTCGATAATGCAAAGGTTGGATAAAACGGTCGCGAGTCTAGCACGCCCCGCCTGCTAAACTGCGCAGCTACGCCAAGGTGCCAAGGAACCACGACATGCAAAACCCACAGAACCTGATTTGGATCGATCTGGAAATGACCGGTCTGAACCCTGACACCGACGTCATCATCGAGATGGCGACCATTGTCACCGACAGCAACCTCAACACCTTGGCCGAAGGTCCGGTGATCGCCATCCACCACAGCGACGCGGTGCTGGCCACCATGGACGAGTGGAACACCCGCACCCACGGCAACTCGGGCCTGACCCAGCGCGTGCGCGACAGCCGCGTGAGCATGGCTGAGGCTGAGGCCGAGACGATTGCGTTCCTGGAAAAGTGGGTGCCCAAGGGCAAGTCGCCGATCTGTGGCAACAGCATCTGCCAGGACCGTCGCTTCCTTTATACCCACATGAAGGGGCTGGAAAGCTACTTCCACTATCGCAACCTAGATGTGTCGACCTTGAAAGAACTGGCCGCGCGCTGGGCGCCAGAGGTCAAGGACAGCTTCCACAAGGGCAGCACCCACCTGGCCCTGGATGATATCCGCGAGTCGATTGCCGAGTTGCAGCACTACCGCAAGCATTTCATCAAGGCCTGACTTGCAGCAGGGCTGTGCCCTCTGTAGGAGTCTGGCTTGCCGGCGATGGCGTCCTCAAGGGCCCCATCGCCGGCAAGCCGGGCTCCTACACGGATGTTCGCGTGGGTTTTCTGGTCGCCCCCTTTTGGTGCCCCTGCCAAATGATTAGACTGCGCGCCTCTTTGCAAGGATCGCCATCATGCTGCTGATGCTCTACCTCATCGCCATCACCGCCGAAGCCATGACTGGTGCCTTGTCGGCCGGCCGTCGTGGCATGGATTGGTTCGGCGTGGTGCTGATTGCGTGCGTCACAGCCCTTGGCGGCGGTTCGGTACGCGATGTGTTGCTTGGCCACTACCCGCTCACCTGGGTCAAACACCCGGAATACCTGGTGCTGACCTCGGTAGCGGCATTGGTGACGATCTTTATCGCCCCATTGATGCGTCATTTGCGTTCACTGTTTTTGGCGCTGGACGCCGTGGGCCTGGTGGCGTTCACCCTGATCGGCTGCATGACGGCCCTGGAAATGGGCCACGGCATGCTGGTGGCCTCGGTCAGCGGGGTGATCACCGGGGTCTTCGGCGGGATCCTGCGGGATATCTTCTGTAACGATATCCCATTGATCTTCCGCCGCGAGCTGTACGCCAGCGTGTCGTTCCTCGCCGCCTGGTGCTACATGCTGTGCATCTACCTCGAATTGCCCAGCGAGCAGGCGATCCTGCTGACCTTGTTCAGCGGTTTTCTATTGCGTCTGCTGGCGATCCGCTTTCATTGGGAAATGCCCAAGTTCGTCTACAACGACGAACATTGACGGAGCGCGTGCTGGTTCAGCGCCCATTCCACATGTTCGCGGACCAGTTCGCTGGGGTAGTCCAGGCGTGCCTTCAAGGCTTCCAGCACCGGAATGCTCGAGGGCGCATTGCCCAGGCCCACGGCCAGGTTGCGCAGCCAGCGCTCATAGCCGGCGCGGCGCAGCGGCGAGCCTTCGGTGCTGCTGAGGAATTTATCCTCATCCCACATAAATAACTCAGCCAGTTCGGCGTTATCCAGATTGTGGCGCGGCTTGAAATCGCTTTCTCCTGAGGGGCGGGCGAAACGATTCCATGGGCAAACGATCTGACAGTCATCGCAGCCGAAAACCCGGTTGCCAATCAACGGCCGCAGCTCTTCGGGGATCGCGCTCTTGAGTTCGATGGTCAGGTACGAAATGCAGCGCCGGGCGTCCAGCACATAGGGGCCGACGAAGGCATTGGTCGGGCAGATATCGAGGCAGGCGGTGCAGCGGCCGCAGTGTTCGGTGCTGTGGGGCGGATCGATGGGCAGCGGCAGGTCGACAAACAGCTCACTGAGGAAGAAGTAGCTACCGGCCTTGCGGTTGAGGACCAGGGTGTTTTTGCCGATCCAGCCTAAACCTGCCTGTTCGGCGATGGCTTTTTCCAGCACTGGGGCGCTGTCGACAAAGGCGCGAAAACCAAACGGGCCGATCTGTGCCTGGATGCGGTCGGCCAGTTGCTGCACGCGCTTGCGGATCAGCTTGTGGTAGTCGCGGCCCAGGGCGTAGCGGGAGATGTAGGCTTTTTCGGGTTGGGCCAGCAGTTGCGCCATCTGCGTGTCGCCGGGCAGGTAATCCATGCGCAGGGACACCACGCGCAAGGTGCCGGGTACCAGCTCGTCAGGGTGCGAGCGTTTGCTGCCATGGGCGCCCATGTAGTCCATCTCGCCGTGATAGCCCGCGTCGAGCCAGCGCTGCAGGTGCTGTTCATGCTCGGCCAGGTCCAGGCCGCTGATGCCGACTTGTTGAAAGCCCAACTCGCGGCCCCAGTCTTTGATCGATTGGGCGAGGGCGGGCAGATCGGTGGTAATAGCAGGCATGAGACGAGAGAAACCGCAGGTTAGATGCGTATAATTCTGCCAGACATCGGAGCTTGAAGACGCATGCCGCAGACAAAACACGAAATAACTGACGTTCAGCCCCTGTTGCCCGGCCATTTGCCGCAACTGGCTGCGCGTTCCCCAGAGGCCCACAAGGGCCAGTTTGGCCATGTCCTGGTGATTGGCGGCGACCATGGCTTTGGCGGGGCGGGGTTGCTGAGTGCCGAAAGCGCGCTGCGCAGCGGTGCTGGCCTGGTGTCCCTGGCGACCCGCAGCGAACACGTCCCGGCGGCCTTGACCCGCTTGCCGGAAATCATGGCGCGGGGCGTGCATTCGGCCAACCAATTGATGGGCCTGCTGGAAAAAGTCTCGGTGATTGTTATCGGCCCTGGCCTGGGCGACATGGCGTGGGGCAAGAGCCTGTTGTCGGTGGCGGCCAATGCCCGGCAACCCCAGGTCTGGGATGCTGACGCGCTGAACCTGCTGGCCGCAGGCCATGTAACCTTGCCGGCCGATTGTGTGATCACCCCGCACCCGGGGGAAGCGGCGCGGCTGATGGGTATTTCGACAGCCGAGGTTCAGGCCGACCGACTTAAGGTGGCGCGCGCGCTGAGCCAGAAATTCAATGCCGTCACGGTACTCAAGGGCGCTGGCAGCCTGATCGCCAGCCCGGATGGGCGGGTATCGCGTTGTGACCAGGGGCATCCGGCCATGGCGTCGGCGGGCCTGGGGGATGTGCTCGCCGGCCTGACCGGCGCGCTGCTGGCCCAGGGCATGCCGGCGTTCGAGGCCGCCAGCCTGGCGGTGTGGTTGCACGCCACGGCGGGCGATCGCCAGGGCACCTTTGGTCGCGGCCTGGTAGCCAGCGACCTGATTCCTGCCATTCGTCAGTTGCTGGAGGAGCAGTCACCGTGTCTGAAGTAACCCTGTTTATTGCCGATGAAGAGGCCATGGTGGCGTTTGGTAAACGCATTGCCGAGATCACCCAGGGCGTGGGCCTGATTTTTCTGCAGGGTGACCTGGGTGCCGGCAAAACCACGCTGTCGCGCGGCATCATTCGCGGGCTTGGGCACGCTGGCGCGGTGAAAAGTCCGACGTTTACCCTGGTAGAACCTTACGAGATCGGTGACCTGCGCGCGTTCCATTTCGACCTGTACCGCCTGGTGGATCCTGAGGAATTGGAGTACATGGGCATCCGCGATTACTTCGATGGCGATGCTTTATGCCTGATCGAGTGGCCGGACAAGGGCACAGGCTTTTTGCCAAAGCCTGACCTGACCATTACCATTACCCCGCATAACCATGGGCGTCAGTTGAAATTGTTGTCCCAGAGCGCGCGCAGTGAGTCTTGGTGCGCCGCTTTGGCTTTGGAATTCTAATAATGGGTGGGTTAGGTATGCGCTTTCGCGCGTTGGTTGCTGTCGTGGGGGTGTTGCTTGCGGCAATGACTGTCAATGCTCTGGCCGCTTCACAGGTAAAAAGTGTGCGCCTGTGGCGAGCACCGGATAACACGCGACTGGTGTTCGACCTGTCTGGCCCGGTCCAGCACAGCGTCTTTACCCTGACGGCGCCTGATCGCCTGGTGATCGACATCAACGGTGCAACCCTGGCTGCGCCCTTGAAGGTTTCCACCGCCAACACGCCGATTACCGCGATGCGCTCGGCCCAGCGCACGCCGACCGACCTGCGGGTGGTCATCGACCTGAAGAAAGTCGTCACGCCCAAGAGTTTTTCCCTCGCGCCGAACGCCCAGTATGGCAACCGCCTGGTGGTCGACCTCTTTGACAATCCTGCCGACGCCGCGCCCACCCCGGCGCCGACCCCTGCGGTTGCCACCACCCCGGCGGTGCCGGTCAATCCTGCGCAGCCCCAGGTCAAGTTGCCACCGCTGCCACCCGCGCCGGCCGGCAAGCGCGACATTATCGTAGTGATCGACGCCGGGCACGGCGGTGAAGACCCGGGCGCCTCGGGCTCCCGTGGCCAGCACGAAAAAGATGTGGTTCTGGCCATCGCCCGTGAACTGCAGCGCCAGATCAACGGGATGAAGGGTTATCGCGCCGAATTGACCCGTACTGGCGACTACTTCATCCCATTGCGTGGACGTACTGAAATCGCCCGCAAAAAGGGCGCGGACCTGTTCGTTTCGATCCACGCCGACGCCGCACCGTCGAAGGCAGCCTTCGGCGCCTCGGTGTTTGCCCTGTCGGATCGTGGCGCCACGTCCGAGACCGCACGCTGGCTGGCTGACAGCGAAAACCGTTCCGACTTGATCGGCGGTGCCGGCAACGTGTCCCTGGATGACAAGGACCGCATGCTCGCAGGTGTGTTGCTGGACCTGTCGATGACCGCCTCGCTGACCTCCAGCCTGAACGTCGGGCAGAAGGTGTTGAGCAACATGGGCCGGGTCACGCCGCTGCACAAACAGCGGGTGGAGCAAGCCGGGTTCATGGTGCTCAAGTCGCCGGATATCCCGTCGATCCTGGTCGAAACCGGCTTTATCTCCAACGCCAACGAAGCCAACAAGCTCGCCTCCGCCAGCCACCAGCAGGCGCTGGCGCGCTCCATCAGCGCCGGCGTGCGCCAGTTCTTCCAGCAGAACCCGCCACCGGGCACTTATATCGCCTGGCTGCGGGACTCCGGGAAAATTGCCCAGGGCCCGCGTGACCATCGGGTGCAGCCCGGCGACACCCTGGCCATGCTGGCCGTACGCTTCCAGGTCTCGGCTGCCACCTTGCGCAGCGCCAATAGCCTGAAAACCGATGAACTGAAAGTCGGCCAGGTATTGACCATCCCCGGCACTGAATTGGCAGCCCAGTAATGAGCGAATCGGTATTGAACAGCGCTTCGCGCATCGAACTGCTCAGCCCACGGCTGGCCAACCAGATCGCCGCCGGCGAGGTGGTTGAGCGTCCGGCCTCGGTGATCAAGGAGTTGCTGGAAAACAGCCTCGACTCCGGCGCCAAGCGCATTGACGTGGACGTGGAGCAGGGCGGAGTCAAGTTGCTGCGGGTGCGTGACGACGGCAGCGGGATCTCCTCCGACGACCTGCCGCTGGCGCTGGCACGCCATGCCACCAGCAAGATCCGTGACCTGGAAGACCTTGAGCGGGTGATGAGCCTGGGCTTTCGCGGTGAGGCCCTGGCGTCGATCAGCTCCGTGGCGCGCCTGACCCTGACTTCCCGCACCCGTGGCGCCGAACAGGCCTGGCAGGTAGAAACCGAAGGCCGCGACATGGCCCCTCGGGTCCAGCCGGCGGCCCATCCGGTAGGCACCTCGGTGGAAGTGCGCGACCTGTTCTTCAATACTCCGGCACGGCGCAAATTCCTCAAGGCCGAAAAAACCGAATTCGATCACCTGCAAGAAGTCATCAAGCGCCTGGCCCTGGCCCGTTTCGACGTGGCTTTCCATCTGCGCCACAACGGCAAGACCATCCTTAGCCTGCACGAGGCCAACGACGATGCCGCCCGCGCCCGGCGCGTGTCGGCGATCTGCGGTGCTGGGTTCCTGGAGCAGGCGCTGCCGATTGAAATCGAGCGCAATGGCCTGCATTTGTGGGGTTGGGTCGGCCTGCCGACGTTCTCCCGCAGCCAGGCCGACTTGCAGTATTTTTTTGTGAATGGTCGTGCAGTGCGCGACAAACTGGTGGCCCACGCGGTGCGCCAGGCCTATCGCGACGTGCTGTTCAATGGCCGGCATCCGACCTTCGTACTGTTTTTTGAAGTGGACCCGGCAGTAGTCGACGTCAACGTGCACCCGACCAAGCATGAGGTGCGCTTCCGTGACGGGCGCATGGTCCACGATTTCCTCTATGGCACCTTGCACCGTGCCTTGGGCGATGTGCGTCCGGATGATCAACTGGCGGCGCCGATAGTCACCGCCATCGTCCGCCCGACGGGGCCTGAGGCCGGTGAATTCGGGCCCCAGGGCGAAATGAGCCTGGCGGCCAACCTGCTGCAAGCGCCGCAATCCCAGCCAAGCTACCCGGCGGCGGGTTCCGGCGCGGGGGCGGGCTATCAATATCAATACACCCCGCGTCCGCAGTCGGCGGTGCCAGTGGCCGAGGCCCAGGCGGCCTATCGCGAATTTTTTGCGCCGCTGCCTGGTGCCGAGCCGGGCGCGGTGGCCCTGCCGGAAGGTGGCGGTGATATCCCGCCGCTCGGTTATGCCCTGGCTCAGCTCAAGGGCATCTATATCCTCGCGGAAAACGCCCACGGCCTGGTGCTGGTGGACATGCACGCAGCCCACGAGCGGATCATGTACGAGCGCCTGAAGATCGCCATGGCCAGCGAAGGCCTGAGCGGCCAGCCATTGCTGGTGCCAGAGTCCCTGGCCGTCAGCCAGCGCGAAGCCGATTGCGCCGAGGAGCACCTCGCGGTGTTCCAGAAACTGGGCTTTGAATTGCAGCGACTGGGCCCGGAAACCCTGGCTATCCGGCAGATTCCCGCCTTGCTCAAGCAGGCTGAGGCTAACCGGCTGGTGGCTGACGTGCTGGCGGACCTGATGGAGTACGGCACCAGTGACCGGATCCAGGCACATATCAACGAACTGCTCGGCACCATGGCCTGCCACGGCGCGATCCGCGCCAACCGGCGCCTGGCCCTGCCGGAAATGAACGGCCTGCTGCGGGACATGGAAAACACCGAGCGCAGTGGCCAGTGCAACCACGGCCGACCGACCTGGACCCAGATGGGCCTGGATGATCTGGACAAACTATTCCTGCGCGGTCGCTGATGAGCGCCCTACCTCCCGCCATCTTCCTGATGGGCCCGACAGCGGCCGGCAAGACCGACTTGGCGATCGAGCTGACCAAGGTCCTGCCCTGTGAGCTGATCAGCGTCGATTCGGCCCTGGTTTATCGAGGCATGGATATCGGCACCGCCAAACCGTCCAAAGAACTATTGGCTGCCCATCCCCATCGTCTGATCGACATTATCGATCCGTCGCAAAGCTACTCGGCGGCGGATTTTCGTACCGATGCCCTCGCCGCCATGGCTGAGATCACCGCGCGGGGCAATATCCCGCTGCTGGTGGGCGGCACGATGCTCTATTACAAGGCTCTACAGGAAGGCCTGGCAGACATGCCGCCCGCCGATCCACAGGTGCGCGCCGAGATCGAAGAAGAGGCTGCGCGCCTTGGCTGGCAGGCCCTGCACGAGCAATTGGCGGCGATTGACCCGGTGTCTGCCGCGCGCATTCACCCCAATGACCCCCAGCGCCTGAGCCGGGCCCTGGAAGTCTGGCGCGTGAGTGGCCAGACAATGACGGCCCATCGCCTCAGACAATCTGCGCAAAGTACTGACGCAGGCACCTCTGGACCGGGACAATTGCCCTATACTGTCGCCAATCTGGCCATCGCTCCGGCGAATCGCCAGGTGCTGCATGAGCGAATTGCACAAAGATTCACAATTATGTTGGAACAGGGGTTCGTGGAAGAGGTCGTAGCACTGCGTTCAAGAGGTGATCTGCATCCGGGATTGCCTTCGATACGTGCTGTAGGCTACCGCCAAGTCTGGGATCATCTGGATGGCAAGCTGACGTCAGCCGAAATGCAGGAGCGCGGCATTATTGCCACGCGCCAATTGGCAAAGCGCCAGTTCACTTGGCTGCGCAGCTGGACTGACTTGCATTGGCTGGACAGTCTGGATTGCGACAATCTGTCACGCGCCTTGAAATACTTGGGAACGGTCTCCATATTGAGCTGAGTCCTTGCAATTGCCGTCTATCCTTGGGGGTGTGACGGCTACAAACTATCTATTTTTCCGATTTTTTATTATTGATCCTTAAAGGAGTGCGGCACATGTCAAAAGGGCATTCGCTACAAGACCCTTACTTGAATACTTTACGTAAAGAGAAAGTTGGGGTTTCCATCTATCTGGTCAACGGCATCAAGCTGCAAGGTACGATCGAGTCTTTCGACCAGTTCGTGATCCTGCTGAAAAACACCGTAAGCCAGATGGTCTACAAACACGCTATCTCGACAGTAGTGCCAGTTCGTCCAATTCGTCTGCCTAGCGCAACCGAATCCGAACAGGGTGACGCTGAGCCAGGTAACGCCTGATAGGAGTCTCCTTTGTTCTTTGAGCGCCACGGTGGTGGTGAGCGAGTAATCCTCGTTCACTTGGATGGACAGGACCCTGAGGCGCGCGAAGATCCGCAGGAGTTTCAGGAGCTGGCAAATTCGGCCGGCGCCGAGACCGTCGCGTTTTTTAACGTGCCGCGTCATCGGCCAACCGCCAAATTTCTGATTGGCAGCGGCAAGGTCGAGGAACTACGCGACCTGGTCCATGCCGAAGAAGCCGATCTGGTGATCTTCAATCACATCCTCACGCCCAGCCAGGAACGTAACCTCGAACGTGTCTTCGAGTGTCGCGTGATTGACCGCACCGGTCTGATTCTCGATATTTTCGCCCAGCGCGCCCGTACCCATGAAGGCAAGCTCCAGGTCGAACTGGCCCAGCTTGACCACATGAGCACCCGCCTGGTTCGTGGCTGGACTCACCTTGAGCGTCAGGGTGGTGGTATCGGCATGCGTGGCCCGGGTGAAACCCAACTTGAAACCGACCGGCGTCTGCTGCGGGTGCGCCTGCGCCAGATCAAGGGCCGCCTGGAAAAAGTACGCAGCCAGCGCGAGCAATCACGCCGTGGGCGTACCCGTGCGGATATCCCTACCGTGTCCCTGGTGGGCTACACCAACGCCGGTAAATCCACGTTGTTCAACAACGTGACCAAGTCGGACGTGTACGCGGCAGACCAGTTGTTCGCCACCCTCGACCCGACCTTGCGCCGTCTGGAACTCGACGACCTGGGGCCGATTGTGCTGGCCGACACCGTGGGCTTCATCCGCCACTTGCCGCACAAGCTGGTCGAGGCATTCCGGTCTACGCTCGAAGAGTCGAGCAACTCCGACCTGCTGCTGCACGTCATCGATGCGGCCGAGCCTGACCGGATGTTGCAGATCGAGCAGGTCATGGTAGTACTGGGTGAGATTGGTGCCCAAGACTTGCCGATCCTCGAGGTCTATAACAAACTCGATTTGCTCGAGGGTGTAGAGCCGCAGATCCAGCGCGACGAAAACGGCAGGCCCCAGCGGGTCTGGCTCTCGGCGCGGGACGGTAGCGGCCTGGAACTGCTTGAACAGGCGATCGCAGAGTTGCTGGGCGGCGATTTGTTCGTCGGCACCTTGCGCTTGCCGCAGCGTTTTGCTCGACTGCGTGCTCAATTTTTTGAGTTGGGCGCCGTACAGAAAGAAGAACACGACGAAGAAGGTGTCAGCCTGCTGGCTGTTCGTTTGCCCCGTTCGGAGCTCAATCGACTGGTGAGTCGTGAGGGCGTTGTACCGACGGAGTTCCTCGAACAACACACTTTGCAATAAAAGCCTGAGAAAGCGGTTGTGCCGCTGTGGCAGGCATTCTGTAGCATTGGTCGGCGCGCCGTGGGTGCGTCTTTGCTTTATCAGATGGAGAGCGCTATGGCTTGGAATGAGCCGGGTGGCAACTCGAATAATCAGGATCCTTGGGGTGGTAAACGCCGCAATAATGGCGACCGCAAGGGGCCACCAGATCTCGACGAGGCCTTCCGAAAGCTGCAGGAAAGCCTGAATGGGTTGTTCGGTGGTGGAAAAAAACGTGGTGGTGACGACGGCGGTCGCACAGGCAAGGGCGGCGGCTACGGCCTGCTTGGCCTCGGCCTCGTGGCGCTGGCGGCTGTCTGGCTGTACAGCGCGGTTTATGTAGTCGACGAGCAGGAGCAAGCCGTGGTGCTGCGCTTTGGCAAGTACTACGAGACTGTCGGCCCCGGCCTGAACATCTACTTCCCGCCGATCGACAAGAAGTACATGGAGAACGTCACGCGTGAGCGTGCCTACACCAAGCAGGGCCAGATGCTGACCGAAGACGAGAATATCGTCGAAGTGCCGCTGACCGTGCAGTACAAGATCAGCAACCTGCAGGACTTCGTGCTTAACGTCGACCAGCCGGAAATCAGCTTGCAGCACGCGACCGAAAGCGCCCTGCGCCACGTAGTGGGTTCCACTGCGATGGACCAGGTGCTGACCGAAGGCCGTGAACTGATGGCCAGCGAGATCAAGGAGCGCCTGCAACGGTTCCTCGATACTTATCGCACCGGTATCACCGTTACCCAGGTCAACGTACAGAGCGCAGCTGCACCGCGTGAAGTGCAGGAAGCCTTCGATGACGTGATCCGTGCCCGTGAAGACGAGCAGCGTTCGCGCAACCAGGCTGAAACCTACGCCAACGGCGTCGTGCCGGAAGCCCGTGGTCAGGCCCAGCGCATCCTTGAAGATGCCAACGGTTACCGCGACGAAGTCGTGTCCCGCGCCAAGGGTGAGGCCGACCGCTTCACCAAGCTGGTGGCCGAGTACCGCAAGGCACCGGAAGTCACCCGCGAGCGTCTGTACCTGGACACCATGCAGGAAGTCTTCACCAACACCAGCAAGGTTCTCGTGACCGGCAACAAAGGTGGGCAGAACAACCTGCTGTACCTGCCGCTGGACAAGATGATCGAAGGTGGTCGTAGTGCCGGCAGTACTTCGTCTTCCGCCAGTTCGACTGCCGCTGCCAACGAAGCGAGCGCCCGTGCGGCCGCTGACCTGCAGCAACAGCAAACACGTTCCAGGGAGAGTCGTTGATGAGCAATAAATCGCTGACCGCCCTGATTGTGGGCGTCGTCGTGGTCATCGCTGCCTGGAACTGCTTCTACATCGTGGCTCAGACCGAGCGCGCGGTGCTGCTGCAATTCGGGCGTGTGGTCCAGGCGGATGTCCAGCCGGGCCTGCATGTGAAAGTCCCCTACGTCAACCAGGTGCGCAAGTTCGACGCCCGCCTGATGACCCTGGATGCACCGACACAGCGTTTCCTGACCCTGGAAAAGAAAGCCGTAATGGTTGACGCCTACGCCAAGTGGCGCGTCAAGGATGCCGAGCGTTTCTACACCGCGACTTCCGGCCTCAAGCAGATTGCCGACGAGCGTTTGTCCCGTCGTCTGGAATCGGGCCTGCGCGACCAGTTTGGTAAGCGCACCCTGCACGAGGTGGTATCCGGTGAACGTGATGCGCTGATGGCTGACATCACGCGTTCGTTGAACACCATGGCTGAAAAAGAGCTGGGCATCGAAGTTGTCGATGTCCGGGTCAAGGCCATTGACCTGCCCAAGGAAGTGAACCGCAGCGTGTTCGAGCGGATGAGCACCGAGCGTGAGCGTGAGGCTCGTGAGCACCGCGCCAAGGGTAACGAACTGGCTGAAGGTATCCGTGCGGATGCCGACCGTCAGCGTCGCGTACTGTTGGCAGAAGCCTATCGTGAGTCTGAAGAGGCTCGCGGTGACGGTGATGCTCAAGCCGCATCGATCTACGCCAAGGCTTATGGCCAGGACCAGGAGTTCTACGCGTTCTACCGTAGCCTGCGTGCCTACCGTGAAAGCTTTGCGAACAAAACCGACGTCATGGTGCTGGACCCAAGTAGCGATTTCTTCCGCTACCTGGAAAAGTCCAAGTAACCCGCTGACTGTCTGGACCCACTCCGTCGGGCGGCTAAAACGCTTGGCGGGGTGATCCTTTCGGAAAACGGGTGTATGATGCGGCAGCCGGGAAATTCCCGGCTTTTTTGCGTCTGCATGTTTGATTGCTGTTTTACGCTGCAGGCGTGACAGGTTTTTCGAGGAAAGTGCCCGACGAGGCCGTTTACAGGCCATTCGTCACGTCGCTCTTGCGCGTGGTTTATGCAGGGGCCGGGTATTTTCTGCTTCACTCAAGGCTCGCCCAAGGGCAGGCCGGGTCATAGGGGAATGGCGTAATGGCAACGGTAGACCGCTGGCTGCTGCCAGATGGCATCGAAGAAGTACTGCCACCAGAGGCTGCGCGTATTGAAATCGCGCGCCGCCAGGTGTTGGATCTGTTCCAGAGCTGGGGTTACGAGTTTGTCGTGACTCCCCATATCGAGTACCTGGAATCCCTGCTGACCGGCGCGGGCCAGGACCTGGATCTGCGCACCTTCAAGGTCATCGACCCGCAATCGGGCCGGCAAATGGGCTTTCGCGCCGACATCACGCCGCAAGTGGCGCGCATCGATGCGCATACCCTGCGCCGTGAAGGGCCGAGCCGCCTGTGCTATGCCGGCAGCGTGCTGCACGCGCAACCGCGCGCCCTGTCATCGTCCCGTAGCCCGATTCAGCTGGGCGCCGAGTTGTACGGCGATGCGAGCTCGAGCAGCGACGTCGAAGTCATCAGCCTGATGCTGGCGATGCTGCAACTGGCTGACGTGCCGGATGTGCACATGGACCTGGGGCATGTCGGTATCTACCGTGGCCTGGCCCGTGCGGCCGGTTTGTCTGGCGAAGTTGAGCAACAGTTGTTCGATGCCCTGCAACGCAAGGCCATCGACGAAGTGATCGCCCTGACCGAAGGCGTGCCTGAGGATCTGGCCGGCATGCTGCGTGCGCTGGTGGGCCTGTGTGGTGGTCGCGAAGTGCTGACCGCTGCCCGTGATCGCCTGTCCAACGCACCGGCCCCGGTGTTGGCGGCCCTGGACGACGTGCTGGCGATTGCCGAGCAGTTGTCGGCGCGCTTCCCGCAACTGCCGCTGTATTTTGACCTGGGTGAGCTGCGCGGCTACCACTACCACACCGGTGTGGTGTTCGCCGTGTTTGTTCCGGGTGTTGGCCAAGCCATCGCCCAGGGCGGTCGTTATGACGATATCGGCGCCGACTTCGGTCGTGCCCGTCCGGCGACTGGCTTTTCTACCGATTTGAAAACCCTGGTGACCCTGGGGCGTGCTGAAGTCGAGCTACCGTCTGGCGGTATCTGGATGCCAGACAGTACGGACGCGGCACTCTGGCAGCAGGTCTGCCAGTTGCGCAGTGAGGGTCAGCGTGTCGTCCAGGCCTTGCCTGGGCAGCCATTGGCCGCCGCCCGTGAAGCGGACTGCGACCGGCAATTGATTCAGCAGAACGGGCTTTGGCAAGTATCGCCACTGGCTTCTTGAGTTTTCCTGCCGGCCAATGCCGGCACCAAGTTTGCGCGAATGAGGACAAGTGTTATGGGTAAGAATGTCGTAGTCCTGGGCACCCAATGGGGTGATGAGGGCAAAGGCAAGATCGTTGATCTGCTGACCGAACATGCTGCCGCCGTAGTGCGCTACCAAGGTGGTCACAACGCTGGCCACACCCTGGTCATCGATGGCGAAAAAACCGTCTTGCACCTGATCCCGTCGGGCGTCCTGCGCGAAGGCGTGCAGTGCCTGATCGGCAACGGCGTGGTGGTTGCACCTGACGCCCTGCTGCGCGAGATCACCAAGCTGGAAGAGAAAGGCGTACCGGTGCGCGAGCGCCTGCGTATCAGCCCGTCCTGCCCGCTGATCCTGTCCTTCCACGTTGCGCTGGACCAGGCCCGTGAAAAGGCCCGTGGCGAGCTGAAGATCGGTACTACCGGTCGCGGCATCGGCCCGGCCTACGAAGACAAGGTTGCACGTCGTGGCCTGCGTGTGGGCGACCTGCTCAACATGCCGCGCTTTGAAGACAAGCTGCGTGAACTGGTGGATTACCACAACTTCATGCTGGTTGGTTACTACAAAGAGCCAGCCATTGAATTCGACAAGACCCTGGCTGAGTGCAAAGAGTACGCTGAACTGCTCAAGCCGCTGATGCTGGACGTGACTGCAGAGCTGCACGACCTGCGTCGCGCCGGCAAAGACATCATGTTCGAAGGCGCCCAGGGTTCGTTGCTGGACATCGACCACGGTACCTACCCGTACGTGACCAGCTCCAACACCACCGCTGGCGGCGTTGCGACGGGTTCGGGCGTCGGCCCGATGTTCCTGGACTACATCCTGGGCATCACCAAGGCCTACACCACACGCGTAGGTTCGGGCCCATTCCCGACTGAGCTGTTTGACGACGTCGGTGCGCACCTGGCCAAGCAAGGCCACGAGTTCGGCGCCACTACCGGCCGTGCCCGTCGTTGTGGCTGGTTTGACGCCGTTATCCTGCGTCGCGCTATCGATGTGAACAGCATCTCGGGCATCTGCCTGACCAAGCTGGACGTGCTCGACGGCCTGGAAACCATCAACATCTGCATCGGCTACAAAGACGCAGAAGGTAATGATGTGGCCCCGACTGACGCTGACAGCTACGTCGGCCTGCAGCCTGTGTACGAAGAAGTACCAGGCTGGACCGAATCGACCGTGGGTGCCAAGACCCTGGAAGAACTGCCCGCTAACGCCCGTGCGTACATCAAGCGCGTTGAAGAGCTGATTGGCGCGCCGATCGACATTATTTCGACCGGCCCGGACCGCAACGAGACCATCGTTCTGCGTCATCCGTTCGCTTAATAAGCTGTTGATGTAAAAAGCAAAGGGTCCCTTCGGGGGCCCTTTGTCGTTTCTGCCTTGCGCACGGCACGACCCTTGCTATGTTTCTCTCTTTCGCGGTGCTATCAATTTAATGGCACCCGTGGTGGAGGGATTCCCGATGTCTGCCGTTCTCTCATTGTTACAAAGCCGGCTGTTGCGGCCGGTGTTCGTTACCCTTGGTATCGCTCTTTTGGTGCAAGTGCTGGTGGCGGTCGCCCTGACCCGGAGCACAGTCACGGCCCTGGAAGCCGATTTAGGCAAGCGCCTGGGCGTGGACAGCCAGAAACTGTCGGGCGAATTGACCCAGGCGGGCAAGGAAGTGACATCCAGCCTGGACAGCCTGTCGACCAGCACCAGCGACCGCCTGACGGCCGGGCTTTCTGCGCGTCTCAAGCAAGAGCAGCAGCAACTGCGTGCGACCCTGGAAAAGGACCTGAAGGACTCTGCCAATGACATGGCGCAGTTGCTGGCTTCGGTTGCGCCGCGTGCCATGTGGGACAGTGATGTCCCGGCGCTGTCCGAGTTCGCCCGACGCGCCCAGCGCAACCCCAACGTGCTGTTTGTGGTGTACGACGATGCCACGGGCCAGCACCTGACCCGTTATCTGAACCGGGAAAACCCGATCAATAAGGCGCTGTTGGAGAAAGGCGAAGGCGACCGCGCGCTGGATAAAGTGTTGAATGCCGCGAAAAACGACCCGTCGGTGTATTACGTTGAGGCATCGATCAGCCCCAATGGCGTGGAGATCGGCAAGGTGCTCATGGGGGTTTCCACCGTTGCGGTCGAGGCGGATCTGGCGGCGCTGGACCAGCGTTTCATCGCGCTGATCGCCAGTGGCGGTCAATTGGTGGGCGATAGCCTCAAGGGCGCGGCGGCTGACAGCGCAGCGGCCATGGGCGCACGCTTGCAGTCGGCGCAGGCCACGGCCACGCAAATGACGGCTAACACCTCAAGCGCCGTACAAGAGGCCGCGCAGGCCCTACGCTGGCGGATTGGCCTGGGCCTGGCGGTGGTTGGCCTGGGCGTGCTGTTGCTGATTGCCGTGGTGCTGGGGCGGCGGGTGGTCAATCGCCTGAAGCTGCTGATCGCCGCCATGGATGACTTGGCCGCTGGCGAGGGTGACCTGACCAAGCGTGTGCAGATCAACAGCCAGGACGAAATCGGCGCCATGGCTTCGGCGGTCAATCGGTTTGTGGATAAGTTGCAGCCCATCGTGCGCGAGGCGGGCGATGTGGCCCAGCGTACTGGTGTGGAAATCGGCGCGATGACCCTACGCAATGCTGGTGCTGATGCGGCGGCGGGCTTGCAGCGCGACGAGGTGGCCGAAAGCCTGCGGGCGCTGTCGCAAATGGCCGACGAGGCCCAGGCTGAAAGTCACGCCATGCAGGCCGCGTTGCAGCAGGTGGTGGATATCCGCCAGGCCACCGATGAAAATTCGCGGACCTCGGCTGAGGTCGGCAGTTTGATCGAAGCACTGGCAGGCCAGGTGCAGGCCGGCTCCAAGGTGATCGAGCGCCTGGCCCAGCAAAGCGAGCAGATTGAAGTGGTGCTGACGGTGATCCACGGGATTGCCGAGCAGACCAACCTGCTGGCCCTGAATGCGGCCATCGAAGCGGCGCGTGCCGGCGAGACCGGGCGCGGTTTTGCGGTGGTGGCGGACGAAGTGCGGGCGCTGGCGAGTAAAACCCAAAGCTCCACTGGTGATATCCAGGCGCACATCGTGGCGTTGCAGCAAGGCGCGCGCGAGGCAGTCGAAACCATCGGCAAGGCCGGGCGCCAGGCCAGCGAAGGTCTGCTGGTGCTGCGTGACAGCGTGCGCCTGCAGCAAACGGTGCAGGCCTCGGTAGAGCAGGTGCACGCGGCGATTGGCCTGGCGACCCGGGCTGCCGAGCACCAGGCGCAGGGCGCGCATGCGGTGCGTGGCCGGGTCGAGGTGATCCACGCCCAGGCCGAGCGTGCGGCGCAGGCGGTGGTGGAAACCACGGCCAGTGGCAAGGTGCTGGATGGGTTGGCGGCGCAGTTGAAGGCCAGCCTGGGGCAGTTTCGGGCCTAGCGTCGCCTGATCGGGCGCCATCGCGGGCAAGCCCGCTCCCACAGGTAATCGCGTTCCAATGTGGGAGCGGGCTTGCCCGCGATGGCGCTCTCAGCGGCTCAGATACATCCGCGTCGTCAGCAGATACACCGGCAACCCCGACACCAGAATCAACAACGCCGCATAAGGCGCCGCCGCCGCAAACTCCACATTCGAGGTGTGTGCCCATACTGCCGTGGCCAGGGTATTCAGTCCCGTCGGGCTGAGCAGCAAGGTTGCGGTCAATTCCTTCATCGCGTCGAGGAACACCAGCGCAAACGCCGCACCCAATGCCGGAAAGATAATCGGCAGGGTCACCCGGCAGAACGCGCTGAACGACGATGCGCCCAGTGTGCGTGCCGCCTCTTCCAACTGTGGCGCAGCCTTGTTCAGCGCAGTGCGGATGGGGGCCTGGGCCAGTGGCAGGAACAACAGCGCATAGGCGATCAGCAGCAGCGCCGAGGTCTGGTACAGCGCCGGCACGTAATGCAGGGCGAAATACACCAGGGTCAGGGCAATCACCAGGCCGGGCAGGGCGTGCAGCAGGTACGGCAGGCGTTCGGCCCATAGCGCCAGTTGACCCTTGTAGCGCACCACCAAAAGGCCTACCGGCACAGCCAGCGCCAGGCACAGTGCGGCGCCGCCGAGGGAAAGGGCCAGGGACGACAGCAGCGCCTCGCTGATTTGCGCAACCGGGAAGGCGGCCGAAGAGCCCACGGCCAGCCAGTAACCGAGCATCCCTAACGGAATGCCACTGCCAATGATCGCCAGCATCAAGCAATACAGCTGGCCCAGCGGTGCCCATTTACCCAGCCGAACCTGCTCGGCATGCCGCGCCGCGCCTTGTCCGGTGCGCACATGCCGGCCCTTGCCGCGCACGCGCAACTCCAGCCACAGCAGGGTCAGGCACATCAATAGCAGTACCGCAGACAGCATCGCCGCATTGGCGTTGCTAAATTCCAGCTCGAACTGTTGGTAGATCGCCGTGGTGAAGGTTTGCAGGCCGATGATCGACAAGGCGCCGAATTCCACCAGCATGTGCAGGGCAATCAGCAGCGCGCCGGCCAACAGTGATGGCCACAGCAGCGGCAGGGTGATGCGAAAGAATACGCCCCAGCGATTCAGGCCCAGGGTGCGGGCCGACTCTTCCAGGGACGGGTCCAGGTTGCGCAGGGTGGCCGCCACCGGCAGGAAGACCAACGGGTACTTGGACAGGGTCATCACCAGGATCGCACCGCCCAGGCCTTCGAACTGGGCGCTCAGCGACACCCAGGTAAAGCTGCTGACAAACGCCGGCACGGCAAACGGCAGGCACAGGATCACTCCCCAGATCCGCCGGCCCGGCAGGTTGCTGCGCTCCAGCAGCCAGGCCAGGGACAGGCCGATCACCGCGCAGGCCATGGTCACGCCAACCATCAGTGCCAACGTGTTGCGCAGCAACCCGAACACATACGGGCGCCACAGCAGATGCACCGCTTCGGTCCAGCCCGCTTGCCAGGCCTTGAGGCCCACATACACCAATGGCAGCAGGCTCAGGCCCACCAGGAGCAAGACCGGCAGCAGCAACCAGATTGAAGGGCGCTTGCGCCGTGGACTAAAACCCCCGCGCAAGGCGGGGGTCGGTAGCGATGGGTTCATCAGTTCAGGCCAACCTCACGTTCCAGCTCCAGGGCTTCTTCGGCATTGCCCAGGTCGGCGGGAGTGACTTTTGGCGGTTGCAGCTCGCTGAAAGGCTTGAGGCCGCGATTGGACTCCATGCCCTTGCGCAACGGGTATTCAGCCGAGGTATTGGTGATAACCCGCTGGCCTTCTTCGCTGGCCATGAAAGCCAGCAGTTGCTGGGCTTCCTTGGGGTGCTTGCTGGATTTGAGTGCCGCCGCTGCCGAGACGGTGATCAGGCCGCCGGCATCGCCATCGGTGAAATAGTGCAGTTGCGAATCCAGGTTGGTCTTTTCTTTTTTCAGGGCAAACCAGTAGTAGTTGTTCACCAGTACCGTCGCGACTTCGCCGTTTTCCACGGCTTTGAGGGCCACCATATTGTTGCTGTAGACCTTGCCGAACGCGCGCAGGCCGGTCAGCCATTCCTCGGCGGCTTCACGACCATGCAGCTTGATGATGGCCACGGCCTGTTCCTGGAAGGCGCCGCTGGTGGGGACGAAACCAACCTTGCCTTGCCACTCGGGGCCGGCAAAATCCAGGACCGACTTGGGCAGTTCTTCTTCCTTGATCAACTTGGGGTTGAAGGCCACGACCCGGGTGCGTGCGGTCACGCCCATCCAGGCGCCGTTGGCAGCTACGTATTCCTTGGGCAAGACATCCAGGGTGCTGGCGTCGATAGTGGCCAGCAGGCCTTGTTCGCCGAGCTTGTTGAGCGGTGGGGATTCTTCGGTGTAGATCACGTCGGCGGGGGAGCGCTCACCCTCTTCGACGACCTGGCTGGCCAGTTGGTTGCTGCTGCCCTTGCGCACATTCACATGAATGCCGGTCTTGGCTTCGAAGGCCTTGGCGAGTTCGTCGCCGACTTCCTTGTGCTGGCCGTTGTACAGGGTCAGTTCAACCTTGTCGGCGGCGTAGGCGGCGGGAGAGAGCAGGGTCAGGCCGAGCAGAGTGATGGTCAGGCCACGCAGAAGGGATGTCTTGAGACGGGTATCGCGGATCATCATCCGGGGTTTTCCTCACTTGAGTGCAACAAATCATTGCAAGGATAAACGATAAAACTTCTCAAGTGCGGACAGGGGAGCAATGCAGTGGGAGTTTTTAAACCCCAGAAACGAAAAAACCCGCTTTCGCGGGTTTGATCTGAATTTGGTGCCCAGGAGAAGACTCGAACTTCCACGACCTTGCGATCACCAGCACCTGAAGCTGGCGTGTCTACCAATTTCACCACCTGGGCATTATCAAACAACGTTGCCGCTCTTGATGGGGCGAACTATACGGCGGGCTTTTTGATCTGTAAACCCCTGATTTGATTTTATAAATCAATTTTTCGGTTAAAAATCAAAGGCCTGTAACGCAAAAACCCGCTTTCGCGGGTTTTTGTGAGACTCAAGGCGCAAACCTCAAGTTTTGAATTGGTGCCCAGAAGAAGACTCGAACTTCCACGACCTTGCGGTCACCAGCACCTGAAGCTGGCGTGTCTACCAATTTCACCATCTGGGCAGTATCTTCAACGTTGCCGTCGTCGATGGCGCGCACTATACGGAGTGACTTTTGAGCTGTAAACCCCCGTCATCAAAAAAGCCTGGAAAATTTCGCGGGCGGTCGCGCAAGGTGGTTTTGCGGGGCTATAAAACGCATTTCCCGGCTAGTTATTGCTGGAAATTTCCCGTTTCAATACGCGTATGCCAAACTAACCCACATATAGACAAGGTGAAAACTCTCTAATGGCCGATTGGCAGTCCCTCGATCCCGAGGCCGCTCGTGAAGCGGAAAAATATGAAAACCCTATTCCTAGCCGCGAACTGATCCTGGCGCATCTCGCCGATCGGGGTTCGCCTGCTAGCCGCGAGCAGCTGGTTGAAGAATTCGGTCTGACCACCGAAGACCAACTCGAAGCGCTGCGCCGCCGCCTGCGCGCCATGGAGCGCGATGCACAGTTGATCTACACCCGCCGCGGCACTTACGCACCGGTGGACAAGCTCGACCTGATCCTTGGCCGCATTGCCGGTCACCGTGACGGCTTCGGCTTCCTGATCCCTGATGATGGCAGCGATGACCTGTTCATGAGCCCGGCGCAAATGCGCCTGGTGTTCGATGGCGACCGTGCCCTGGCGCGTGTGTCGGGCCTGGATCGTCGCGGTCGGCGCGAAGGCGTGATTGTCGAAGTGGTGTCCCGTGCCCACGAGTCCATCGTCGGCCGTTACTTCGAAGAAGGCGGCATCGGCTTCGTGATTCCGGACAACCCCAAGGTCCAGCAGGAAGTGCTGGTGACCCCGGGCCGCAACGGCGCTGCCAAGGTCGGTCAGTTCGTCGAGGTGAAAATCACCCACTGGCCAACCCCGCGCTTCCAACCACAGGGCGATATCGTCGAAGTGGTCGGCAACTACATGGCGCCGGGCATGGAAATCGACGTTGCGCTGCGCACCTACGATATTCCTCACGTCTGGCCTGAGGCAGTGCTCAAAGAAGCCGCCAAGCTCAAGCCGGAAGTCGAAGAAAAAGACAAAGAGAAACGCATCGACCTGCGCCATCTGCCGTTCGTCACCATTGACGGCGAAGATGCCCGCGACTTCGACGATGCGGTCTACTGCGAAGCCAAGCCCGGCAAGCTGCGCCTGTTCTCCGGCGGCTGGAAGTTGTTTGTCGCGATTGCCGACGTATCCAGCTACGTGAAGATCGGTTCGGCCCTGGATAACGAAGCCCAGGTGCGCGGCAACTCCGTGTACTTCCCTGAGCGCGTGATCCCGATGCTGCCTGAGCAGCTGTCCAACGGCCTGTGCTCCCTGAACCCGAAAGTCGACCGTTTGGCCATGGTGTGCGAGATGACCATCTCGAAAACCGGCGAAATGACCGATTACCAGTTCTACGAAGCGGTGATCCACTCCCAGGCGCGCCTGACCTACAACAAGGTCAGCACCATCCTGGAAACGCCGAAAACCAGCGAAGCCAAGGCTTTGCGCAGCCAGTACGCCGACGTAGTCCCGCACCTCAAGCAGCTCTACTCGCTGTACAAGGTGTTGCTGGGCGCACGTCATGTGCGTGGCGCGATCGATTTTGAAACCCAGGAAACCCGGATCATTTTCGGTTCCGAGCGCAAAATCGCCGAAATCACGCCGACCACCCGTAATGACGCGCACAAGCTGATCGAGGAATGCATGCTGGCGGCCAACGTGGCCACCGCCGAATTCCTGAAAAAGCACGAGATTCCTGCGCTGTACCGAGTGCACGATGGTCCGCCGCCGGAGCGCCTGGAAAAACTGCGCGCCTTCCTCGGTGAGCTTGGCCTGTCCCTGCACAAAGGCAAGGACGGCCCGTCGCCCAAGGATTACCAGGCGCTGCTGGCCAGCATCAAGGACCGTCCGGATTTCCACCTGATCCAGACCGTCATGCTGCGCTCCCTCAGCCAGGCGGTGTACAGCGCCGACAACCAGGGCCACTTCGGCCTGAATTACGAGGCGTATACCCACTTCACCTCGCCGATCCGCCGCTACCCGGACCTGCTCACGCACCGTGCTATCCGCAGCGTGATCCATTCCAAGCAGAACACCCCGCACGTCAAGCGTGCCGGTGCCATGACCATTCCGAAGGCACGGATCTATCCGTACGACGAAGCGGCCCTGGAACAGTTGGGCGAGCAGTGCTCCATGAGCGAGCGCCGTGCCGACGAAGCCACTCGCGATGTGGTGAACTGGCTCAAGTGCGAGTTCATGAAGGATCGCGTAGGCGAGTCGTTCCCGGGCGTGATCACCGCGGTGACTGGCTTTGGCCTGTTCGTCGAGCTGACCGATATCTACGTCGAAGGCCTAGTGCACGTCACTGCCTTGCCGGGTGACTACTACCACTTCGACCCTGTGCATCACCGCCTGGCGGGCGAGCGCACCGGTCGCAGCTTCCGCTTGGGCGATACCGTGGAAGTGCGGGTCATGCGCGTCGATCTCGACGAGCGCAAGATCGACTTCGAGATGGCCGAAAAAACCATCGATGCACCGATTGGTCGCAAGAAGCGTGGTGCTGAAACTGCAGCGCCGGCGAAAAAAGGCGCTCCGGCCAAAGCTGCCGCGGCTGTTGCCGCCGAGCCAGCCGCCAAGCCTGCTCGCCGTTCGTCGAGCAAGGAAAAGGTCAGTGACGCTTACCGCCCTAGCGATGCGGCGGCGAAAAACGCCGAGCTGCGCAAGAGTCGCGAGTTGAAGCAGCAGTTGCTCAATGAAGCCAAAAGCGGTGGTAAAGCGGCGTCTGGGGGAAAGTCCCAGGCCGCCGACAAGCCGTCGAGCAAACCGAGTAAACACCGTAAAGGCCCGCCAAAAGCGGGTTCGGCCCCTGCCAAGAGCGGCGGGTCGCGCAAACCTAAGGCCAAGTCATGAGTCTGGAAAAAATCTACGGCGTACACGCCGTAGAAGCGTTGCTGCGTCACCATCCCAAGCGCGTCAAGCAAGTGTGGTTGGCCGAGGGTCGTAGCGAGCCGCGCGTGCAAGCGCTGGTGGAGCTGGCCAACCAGAACAAGGTTGCCATCGGCCAGGCCGAACGTCGCGAAATGGACGTGTGGGTCGAAGGCGTGCACCAGGGCGTGGTAGCGGACGTGAGTCCGAGCCAGGTCTGGGGCGAGGCCATGCTCGACGAGCTGCTCGACCGTACCGAAGGCGCGCCGCTGTTGCTGGTGCTGGACGGCGTGACCGACCCGCATAACCTCGGCGCCTGCCTGCGTTCGGCGGATGCTGCCGGTGCGCTGGCGGTGATCGTGCCTAAAGACAAGTCGGCCACGTTGACGCCAGTTGTGCGTAAAGTCGCCTGCGGCGCGGCGGAAGTGATTCCGCTGGTGGCCGTGACCAACTTGGCGCGCACCCTGGAAAAACTCCAGCAGCGCGGCTTGTGGGTCGTGGGCACGGCGGGAGAGGCCGAGGTCAGCATTTATGACCAGGACCTCACTGGCCCGACCATCCTGATCATGGGTGCCGAAGGCAAGGGCATGCGTCGCCTGACCCGTGAACATTGCGATTACCTGGTGCACTTGCCGATGGCGGGTAGCGTCAGCAGCCTCAACGTTTCAGTCGCGACGGGCGTCTGCCTGTTCGAAGCCCAGCGCCAGCGTGGTGCCAAGGCCAAGGCCAAGAAGTAATCAGGTCTGGCGCAGGTCCAAATGTGGGAGCGGGCTTGTGTGGGAGCTGGCTCGCCTGCGATAGCATCACCTCAGTACACCTGATGTGCCGAGGTGTCTGCATCGCAGGCAAGCCAGCTCCCACACAAGCCTGTTCCCACATTGGTTTTTGGTCAAATAATCACCAATTGCCTTGCACCCTTTCTCCCCCTTCTCTACAATTGCGCCCCTTGCCTTCCTGGCGGGCACCGATGTGCCTCCCTTCGGCAAGATTCCTAAGTGTCATTCACTCCTTGTCTGACCGTTTTTGAGCGGCAGGCTACAACCCGTAAGGAGCATTCATGCGTCATTACGAAATCATCTTTTTGGTCCACCCGGATCAAAGCGAGCAAGTCGGCGGCATGGTTGAGCGTTACACCAAGCTGATCGAAGAAGACGGCGGCAAAATCCACCGTCTGGAAGATTGGGGCCGTCGTCAACTGGCCTACGCAATCAACAATGTTCACAAGGCTCACTACGTGATGCTGAACGTTGAGTGCACTGGCAAGGCCCTGGCCGAGCTGGAAGACAACTTCCGCTACAACGATGCAGTGATCCGTAACCTGGTCATCCGTCGCGAAGAAGCCGTTACCGGCCAATCCGAGATGCTCAAGGCTGAAGAAAACCGCAGTGAGCGCCGTGAGCGTCGCGACCGTCCTGAGCACGAAGGCGCTGAAAGCGCTGATAGTGATGACAGCGACAACAGCGATAACGCTGACGAGTAATCCACGGACCTTATTAAGGAGCCTATCAAATGGCACGTTTCTTCCGTCGTCGTAAGTTTTGCCGCTTCACCGCTGAAGAAGTGAAGGAGATCGACTACAAAGATCTCAACACTCTGAAAGCCTACGTATCCGAGACCGGCAAAATTGTTCCAAGCCGTATCACCGGTACCAAAGCTCGTTATCAGCGTCAGCTGGCCACCGCTATCAAGCGCGCCCGCTTCCTGGCCCTGCTGGCCTACACCGACAGCCACGGCCGCTGAGACCGGGCAGTCGACAAGTAGTAAGGGATTGAATGCATGCGCGCCTTAGCTGAGTTCATCATGCGCGGTCGTGTGCAGGCCACTCTGGTAGTGGCTGGATGTGCTGCATTGCCGTTGTTGTATTGGTTGGGTGCTGCCGCAGGAAGCCTTGTGCTGCTGCGGCGCGGTTTGAAGGACGCCCTGGGCGTCCTTGCCCTGGGGTTGCTGCCGGCCTTGATCTGGTGGCTGCAATTCGACGATCCGCGGGTACTTCTGGTACTGCTGGGGTCTTCGAGCCTTGCGTTGGTTCTGCGCGCAAGTGAGTCCTGGGTCCGTACGCTGCTGGTCAGCGTGGCATTGGGAGTGGTGTATTCAGTGGTGCTTGGCGCGGCTTTCCGCCCGCAAATCGAGGCGCTGTCGCAGGAGTTGGTAAAAATCCTGCCACTGGCCCTCGGGGATCTCTACCAGCAATTGTCGGTAGATGAGCGAGCGCGCATGGCCACACTGATTGCTCCGGTCCTTACCGGCCTGATAGCGGCACTGTTGCAGATCGTCAGTGTGCTGAGCCTGATTCTTGGGCGCTACTGGCAGGCGTTGTTGTATAACCCAGGTGGTTTTGGTCGCGAGTTTCGCAGTATCAGAATCCCCGCAGGACCAGCGATGTTGCTGCTGGCGTGCATGCTTGTAGGGCCGAACTTCGGTCCGCAAATGGCCATGTTGACGCCGTTGTGCAGCGTACCGCTGGTGATTGCCGGGCTGGCCCTGATTCACGGGCTGGTGGCGCAAAAGCGCCTGGCCAGGTTCTGGCTGGTGGGGTTGTACGTGACGCTGTTGCTGTTTATGCAACTGATCTATCCGTTACTCGTGGTCTTGGCCATTGTCGACGGCCTGATTGATTTTCGCGGTCGTCTGGCGCCGAAAGACGCCGATAACGCGAACGGTGAAGGTTAAAAGTTAGAGGATTTTCACATGCAACTGATCCTTCTGGA
Source organism: Pseudomonas sp. MF09156 (assembly GCF_059862305.1). Classification (NCBI taxonomy): domain Bacteria; kingdom Pseudomonadati; phylum Pseudomonadota; class Gammaproteobacteria; order Pseudomonadales; family Pseudomonadaceae; genus Pseudomonas; species Pseudomonas sp. MF09156. The sequence continues at coordinate 174,239 of NZ_JCBCUR010000003.1, read as the reverse complement.
AAAAGTCGCCAACCTGGGCAACCTGGGCGACAAAGTAAACGTTAAGGCCGGCTACGGTCGTAACTACCTGCTGCCATACGGCAAAGCCACCGCTGCAACCGCTGCCAACCTGGCCGCGTTTGAAGAGCGTCGCGCTGAGCTGGAAAAAGCTGCAGCAGACAAGAAAGCTTCGGCTGAAACCCGTGCCGCCCAACTGGCTGAGCTGGAAGTGACTATCACTGCCACCGCCGGTGACGAAGGCAAGCTGTTCGGTTCGATCGGCACCCACGACATCGCTGATGCACTGACCGCCTCCGGCGTTGAAGTGCAGAAGAGCGAAGTTCGTCTGCCGAACGGCACCATCCGCAACGTAGGCGAATTCGACGTAGCCGTGCACCTGCACGCTGAAGTTGAAGCCACCGTACGCGTTGTAGTGGTAGCAGCTTAAAGCAAGCTAACTGACTGGCACCCCCGGTGCCAGGCGGTTAACATCGGGCACGATCCTGTTTACAGGTCGTGCCTTTTGTTTTTTCAGACCCCCTAATTTCAAGTGGCCATGAACGATATCTCCGCTCCTGAGCAATACGATCTGCAAACCGCTGCCCTGAAGGTGCCGCCGCATTCCATCGAGGCCGAACAGGCCGTGCTCGGTGGCTTGATGCTGGACAACAACGCCTGGGAACGCGTGCTCGATCAAGTCTCGGACGGTGATTTCTATCGCCATGACCACCGCCTGATTTTCCGCGCCATCGCCAAACTGGCCGACCTTAACTCCCCCATCGATGTCGTGACCCTTGCCGAGCAATTGGACAAGGAAGGTCAGACCTCGCAGGTGGGCGGCCTCGGTTACCTGGGCGAATTGGCGAAAAACACGCCATCTGTCGCCAACATCAAGGCCTACGCGCAGATCGTCCGCGCACGAGCCACCTTGCGACAGCTGATTGGCATCGCCACGGAAATCGCCGACAGCGCCTTCAACCCCGAAGGCCGCACGGCAGAAGAAATCCTTGATGAAGCCGAACGGCAGATCTTCCAGATCGCCGAAGCGCGGCCCAAGACCGGCGGCCCGGTCAGCGTCAACGACCTGTTGACCAAGGCCATCGACCGCATCGATACGCTGTTTAACACCGACAATGCCATCACCGGGCTGTCCACTGGCTACACCGACCTCGACGGCATGACCAGCGGCCTGCAACCGGCTGACTTGATCATCGTCGCCGGTCGTCCGTCCATGGGTAAGACCACGTTTGCCATGAACCTGGTGGAGAACGCGGTACTGCGCAGCGAGAAGGCCGTACTGGTGTACTCCCTGGAGATGCCAGGTGAATCGCTGATCATGCGGATGCTCTCGTCCCTGGGCCGCATCGACCAGACCAAGGTGCGTGCCGGTCGCCTCGAAGACGACGATTGGCCGCGCCTGACCTCGGCGGTCAACCTGCTCAACGACCGTAAGCTGTTCATCGACGATACCGCGGGCATCAGCCCGTCGGAAATGCGCGCACGCACCCGGCGCCTGGTGCGTGAGCACGGCGATGTCGGCCTGATCATGATCGACTACCTGCAATTGATGCAGATCCCTGGTTCCGGCGGCGACAACCGGACCAACGAGATTTCCGAAATCTCGCGCTCCCTCAAGGCCCTGGCCAAGGAGTTCAACTGCCCGGTGGTTGCGCTCTCGCAGCTCAACCGCTCCCTGGAGCAGCGGCCGAACAAACGCCCGATCAACTCCGACTTGCGTGAATCCGGAGCGATCGAGCAGGATGCCGACGTGATCATGTTCGTGTACCGGGACGAGGTTTATCACCCGGAGACCGAACACAAAGGCATCGCCGAGATCATTATCGGTAAGCAGCGGAACGGGCCGATCGGCACCACGCGCCTGGCGTTTATCGGTAAATACACACGTTTCGAAAACCTCGCGCCGGGCAGCTACAACTTCGAGGACGAGTAAAAGACGGTCTCGCCAATTCCGACTGCAAAGGTCGGAATTGGTCAAAATTTGTGCTATATTCCGCGCCCGCGATTTTTCATCTCAACACCGGTCACCGTCATGCAAACAGCCAAGCCGTTATTTGACTATCCCAAGTATTGGGCCGAATGTTTCGGTCCAGCGCCATTCCTGCCCATGAGCAGGGAGGAGATGGATCAGCTTGGCTGGGATTCATGCGACATCATCATCGTCACCGGCGATGCCTACGTTGACCATCCGTCGTTTGGCATGGCGATCATCGGCCGGCTGCTGGAGTCCCAGGGCTTTCGCGTCGGGATCATTGCCCAGCCCAACTGGCAGTCCAAAGACGACTTCATGAAGCTCGGCGAGCCGAACCTGTTCTTCGGCGTCGCGGCCGGCAACATGGATTCGATGATCAACCGCTACACCGCCGACAAGAAAATCCGCTCCGACGACGCCTACACCCCAGGCGGCATGGCCGGCAAACGCCCGGACCGGGCGAGCCTGGTGTACAGCCAGCGCTGCAAGGAAGCCTACAAAAACGTGCCGATCGTGCTCGGTGGTATCGAGGCTTCGCTGCGCCGCATCGCCCACTACGACTATTGGCAGGACCGGGTGCGCAACTCGATCCTGATCGACGCCACCGCCGATATCCTGCTGTACGGCAACGCCGAACGGGCGATTGTCGAAGTTGCCCAGCGCCTGTCGTGGGGCCACAAGATCGAAGACATCACCGACGTGCGCGGCACCGCGTTCATTCGCCGTGACACGCCGGAAGGCTGGTACGAAGTGGACTCCACCCGTATCGACCGTCCGGGCAAGATCGACAAGATCATCAACCCGTACGTGAATACCCAGGACACCCAGGCCTGTGCCATCGAGCAGGAAAAGGGCCCGGTTGAAGACCCGGAAGAGGCCAAGGTCGTACAGATCCTGGCCAGCCCGCGCATGACCCGTGACAAGACGGTCATTCGTCTGCCGTCCGTGGAAAAAGTCCGTGGCGACTCGGTGCTGTATGCCCACGCCAACCGCGTGCTCCACCTGGAAACCAACCCAGGCAACGCCCGCGCGCTGGTACAGAAGCATGGCGAAGTGGACGTGTGGTTCAACCCGCCGCCCATTCCCATGACCACCGAAGAAATGGACTACGTGTTCGGCATGCCTTACGCCCGTGTCCCACACCCGGTGTATGGCAAAGAGAAGATCCCCGCCTACGACATGATCCGCTTCTCGGTGAACATCATGCGTGGCTGCTTCGGCGGCTGCACCTTCTGCTCGATCACCGAGCACGAAGGCCGGATCATCCAGAACCGTTCCGAAGAGTCGATCATTCGCGAGATCGAAGAAATCCGCGACAAAGTCCCGGGCTTTACCGGGGTGATTTCCGACCTCGGCGGGCCGACCGCGAACATGTACCGCATTGCCTGCAAGAGCCCGGAAATCGAATCCGCGTGCCGCAAGCCGTCCTGCGTATTCCCAGGCATCTGCCCGAACCTGAACACCGACCACTCGTCGTTGATCCAGCTGTACCGCAGCGCCCGTGCGTTGCCGGGTGTGAAGAAGATTCTGATCGCTTCCGGCCTGCGCTACGACCTGGCCGTGGAGTCGCCGGAATATGTCAAAGAGCTGGTGACCCACCACGTCGGTGGTTACCTGAAGATCGCCCCGGAACACACCGAGGAAGGTCCGCTCAATCAGATGATGAAACCGGGCATCGGCAGCTATGACAAGTTCAAGCGCATGTTCGAGAAGTACACCAAGGAAGCGGGCAAGGAGCAGTACCTGATCCCGTACTTCATCGCCGCCCACCCCGGCACCACCGATGAAGACATGATGAACCTGGCCCTGTGGCTCAAGGGCAATGGCTTCCGTGCCGACCAGGTGCAGGCGTTCTACCCCTCGCCAATGGCCACCGCCACCGCGATGTACCACTCGGGCAAGAACCCGCTGCGCAAGGTCACCTACAAGAGCGACGCGGTGACCATCGTCAAGAGCGAAGACCAGCGCCGTCTGCACAAGGCGTTCCTGCGCTACCACGACCCCAAAGGCTGGCCGATGCTGCGTGAAGCGCTGACGCGCATGGGCCGCGCCGACCTGATCGGGCCGGGCAAGGAGCAGTTGATCCCGCTGCACCAGCCGTCCACCGACAGCTACCAGAGTGCTCGTCGCAAGAACTCGACGCCGGTGGGCAGCCATAAGGTCGCCAAGGAAACCACCACCAAGATCCTCACCCAGCACACCGGCCTGCCGCCCCGTGGCAGCGACGGCAGCAACCCGTGGGACAAGCGCGAACAAGCCAAGGCCGCGGCCATGGCGCGCAACAAGCAGGCAGCTAAAGAACGCACCGACGCGGCCAAGGGCAAAGGCAAGAAGCCTGCGCGCAAGCCGGTCGTGCCGCGTTGATCACCGCCTGAAATGCAAAACGCCAGCCTCCGTGCTGGCGTTTTGCTTTGTCGCGGGTGGGAAACCTGCTTGTTAAGGTGGCGCCCGTCAAGCCGTCATCGCAGGCAAGCCAGCTCCCACATCTGATCAGGTTCACAATTTAAAATTGTGGGAGCTGGCTTGCCTGCGATGACGCCAGACCAGCCACCCTCGACCTCGAGGAAGAAAACCAGCTCAACATCAAGCACCAGCGCCACATACTCCATGCGCCAAGCCGTCATCGCCGCGCGCAAAACGCGCTGATTGGGTAGATTCACCACTGCGCCCCGCACTTGCGCCACAAATATGTGCAACCCTCGCACCACGGCGGTCACTCTCGCGCCGTTTTGGTGCTGTACTGCACCGGGTCCCTCGATAAAGCGCAATGACCGCCGCACTGGCATAAGTCTTGCGCGCTTTGTTTCCATGCCCTGGCTCGCAGGAGGCCGCCGTGTCGATTCATGTCGCGTTGCACCACGTTACGCATTACCGCTACGACCGCGCTGTGGAGCTTGGCCCGCAGATCGTACGCCTGCGCCCGGCAGCCCATAGCCGCACGCGGATCCTGTCCTACGCGCTGAAGGTGCTGCCCGAGCAGCATTTCATCAATTGGCAGCAAGATCCCCAGGGCAATTACCTGGCGCGCCTGGTGTTCCCGGAAAAGACCGACGAGCTGCGCATCGAGGTCGATCTGGTGGCCGAGATGGCGGTGTTCAATCCGTTCGACTTTTTCCTTGAGCCCTACGCCGAACACATCCCCTTCAGCTACGCCGCCGATGAGCAGCGCGAGCTGGCACCGTATCTGGAAACCCTGCCGCTGACCCCCAAGTTTGCCGCGTACTTGGCCGGTATCGACCGCACGCCGCTGCCGGCCGTGGATTTCCTGGTCGGCCTCAACCAGCGCCTGGCCGCCGATATCGGCTACCTGATCCGCATGGAGCCTGGCGTACAAACCCCCGAATTCACCCTGGAAAACGCCTCCGGCTCCTGCCGTGACTCGGCCTGGCTGCTGGTGCAATTGCTGCGCAACCTGGGCTTGGCGGCACGGTTTGTCTCCGGCTACCTGATCCAGTTGACCGCCGACGTCAAGGCCCTCGACGGGCCCTCCGGTACCGAGGTGGACTTCACCGACCTGCATGCCTGGTGCGAGGTGTACTTGCCCGGTGCCGGCTGGATCGGCCTGGATGCCACCTCCGGCCTGTTCGCTGGTGAAGGGCATATCCCGTTGGCGTGTAGTCCTGATCCATCGTCTGCCGCCCCGATCAGTGGGCTGGTGGAACCGTGCGAGTGCGAATTTACCCACGAAATGTCGGTAGAGCGCATCTGGGAAGCGCCGCGCGTCACCAAGCCCTACACCGAAGAGCAATGGCTGGCGATCCAGGCCCTGGGCCGGCAGATTGATAGCGACCTGCTCAGGGACGATGTGCGCCTGACCATGGGCGGCGAGCCGACATTTGTTTCCATCGACGACCCCGACGGCGCCGAGTGGAACACCGCCGCCCTCGGCCCGGACAAGCGCCGGCTGTCTGCCGAGCTGTTCCAGCGCATGCGCAAGCACTACGCGCCCAAAGGGCTGGTGCACTTCGGCCAGGGCAAGTGGTACCCCGGCGAGCAACTGCCGCGCTGGTCGCTCAATTGCCATTGGCGTCGGGACGGCGTGCCGGTCTGGCACAACGACGCGTTGATTGCCGACGAGCAGCAGGACTACGGTGCGGATGACGTGATGGCCGGGCGCTTCCTGGCGAGCATTGCCGAGCGCCTGAAGCTCCCCGCACGCTTTGTATTCCCGGCCTTCGAGGACAATTTTTACTACCTGTGGCGCGAAGGAGCCTTGCCGCAGAACGTCAGCCCCCAGGATTCGCGCCTGGACGATGAGCTGGAGCGTGAACGCCTGCGCAAGGTGTTCAGCCAGGGCCTGGATAAAGTCATCGGCCACGTACTGCCCCTGGCGCGCACGGCGGCCAACGACCGCTGGCAGAGTGGCCGTTGGTACCTGCGCGACACCCACTGCCGGCTGGTGCCGGGTGATTCGCCACTGGGCTATCGCCTGCCCTTGGCCTCTCAGCCCTGGGTGACGGCGGCAGATTACCCCTTTGTGCATCCGACCGATCCCAATCAGGATCTGCCGGCGCTGGCCATCACCACGCCAGGCCCTGGCGAGCCTGCGCCCAGCGATGAGCGTGTGCCCAAGATCGACGAGTCTGCCGACTGGCTGACCCGTACTGCCTTGTGCGCTGAAGCGCGGGGAGGGCGGCTCTACCTGTTCATGCCGCCCCTGGAGCGGGTCGAGGATTACCTGGAGTTGGTGAGCGCCATCGAGGCCACCGCCCAGGAACTGCATTGCCCGGTGCTGCTGGAAGGTTACGAGCCGCCGAGTGACCCACGCCTGAGCAACTTCCGTGTGACGCCAGACCCTGGCGTGATCGAAGTCAACGTGCAGCCGTCCGCCACCTGGGACGAACTGGTGGAGCGCACCGAGTTCCTCTATGAAGAGGCCCGGCAAACCCGCCTGACCACCGAAAAATTCATGATCGACGGGCGCCACACCGGCACCGGCGGCGGTAACCACTTTGTGCTGGGTGGGGCCACGCCCAAGGATTCGCCGTTCCTGCGCCGCCCGGACCTGTTGCGCAGCCTGATCAGCTACTGGCATAACCACCCGTCGTTGTCGTACCTGTTTTCCGGGCTGTTTATCGGCCCGACCTCCCAGGCACCACGGGTGGATGAGGCGCGCAACGACGCGCTGTATGAACTGGAAATCGCCTTCGCGCAAATGCCCGCGCCAGGCGAGGAATGCCCGCCGTGGCGGGTGGACCGCTTGCTGCGCAACCTGTTGATCGACGTCACCGGCAATACCCACCGTGCCGAATTCTGCATCGACAAGCTCTACTCGCCGGATGGCGCCACCGGGCGCCTGGGCCTGCTGGAGTTGCGCGCTTTTGAAATGCCGCCCCATGCGCGCATGAGCCTGACCCAACAGTTGCTGCTGCGCGCCCTGGTGGCGCGCTTCTGGCGTGAGCCCTACGCGCCACCGAAGCTGGCGCGCTGGGGCACGGAGCTGCACGATCGCTTCCTGCTGCCGCACTTTATCGAGCAGGACTTTGCCGACGTGATTGTCGAGCTCAACGCCGCCGGTTATCCGCTGCGCGCCGAGTGGTTCGCGGCACACCTGGAGTTTCGCTTTCCCAAGGTCGGCGACTATGCCGTCAGCGGTATCGAGCTGGAACTGCGCCAGGCCCTGGAGCCCTGGCATGTACTGGGCGAAGAGGGCGCGGCGGGCGGTACGGTGCGCTATGTGGATTCATCCCTTGAGCGCCTGCAGGTAAAACTCAGCGGCCTGGCGCCACAGCGCTATGTGCTGACCTGCAACGGGGTGGCCGTGCCACTGCACGCTACCGGCCGGGTCGGCGAGTTTGTGGCGGGTGTGCGTTATCGCGCCTGGCAACCGGCCAATTGCCTGCAGCCGACCATCGCCGTGCATGCGCCGTTGGTATTCGACTTGCTGGATACCTGGATGCAACGCTCCCTGGGTGGTTGCCAATACCACGTGGCCCATCCGGGCGGGCGCAATTACGACAGCTTGCCGGTGAATGCCAACGAAGCGGAAAGCCGACGCATGGCGCGGTTCTTCCGTTTGGGCCACAGCCCGGGGAAATTGCCGGTGCCGACGGTGGTGATCAACGATGAACTGCCAATGACCCTGGATCTGCGGCGCTTCGCCAATAAAAATGACTAAACACAACTCCACCTATAGGAGCGGGCTTGTGTGGGAGCGGGCTTGCCCGCGATGACGGAATATCAGCCAGTACATGCATTGGCCGACCCACCGCTATCGCGAGCAAACCCGCTCCCACGCGAGCCCAGTTTCCACAGAGGATTTGCAATGTTTGTTGGGTTAATCTGAGCCCCCTTGCCCCTGCCGAGCGTTCCATGTCCGACTTGCTCGACCGTTACCCGCTGACTGCGGGCACCTATCACGAACTGCTGGATGACAGCGGCGCCGTGCGCGCCCATTGGCAGCGCCTGCTCGACCATCTGCAACGCAGCACCCCGGCGCAGTTGGCCCAGCGCCAGGCGTTGTTGACGCGGCAGATTCAGGAAAACGGCGTGACCTACAACGTCTATGCCGACCCCAAGGGCGCCGATCGCCCATGGGAACTGGACCTGCTGCCCCACGTATTGGCGGCGGATGAGTGGGCGCATTTGTCGGCAGGCATTGCCCAACGCGCGCGCTTGCTCAATGCGGTGCTGGCCGACCTGTACGGCCCGCAACGCCTGATTGCCGAAGGCTTGCTGCCGGCAGAGCTGGTGTTTGGGCATAACAACTTCCTGTGGCCTTGCCAGGGCATCCAGCCGCCCGATGGGGTGTTCCTGCACCTGTACGCGGTGGACCTGGCGCGCACCCCGGATGGCCGCTGGTGGGTCACGGCGGACCGTACCCAGGCGCCGTCCGGTGCCGGCTACGCCCTGGAAAACCGCACCATCGTTTCCCGCGCATTCCCGGATTTGTATCGCGACTTGCAGGTGCAGCACCTCACCGGGTTCTTCCGCACCCTGCAGGAAACCCTGGCCCGCCAGGCCCCCGGCGATGACCAGCCGCCGCTGATCGTGCTGCTGACCCCGGGGCGCTTCAATGAAAGCTATTTCGAACACCTGTACCTGGCCCGCCAGCTTGGCTACCCGCTGGTAGAAGGCGGCGACCTGACCGTGCGCGACAGCACCGTGTACCTGAAAACCCTCAGCGGCCTGCGCCGCGTGCACGCGATCATGCGGCGGCTGGACGATGATTTTTGCGACCCCCTGGAGCTGCGCACCGACTCGGCCCTGGGCGTGCCCGGCCTGCTGGACGCGGTGCGCCAGGGCAATGTGCTGGTGGCCAACGCCCTGGGCGCCGGCGTGCTGGAGTCCCCTGGGCTGCTGGGTTTCCTGCCGAAGATCAATCAGTTTCTGTTTGGCGAAGAACTGATCCTGCCGTCCATCGCCACCTGGTGGTGCGGCGAAGCGCCGGTGCTGGCCGAAGCCCTGGAAAAACTGCCGGAGCTGCTGATCAAGCCAGCATTTCCCTCGCAGAGTTTTGCCCCGGTATTTGGCCGCGACTTGAGTGCCGAACAACGCCAGGCCCTGGCCGAACGCATGCAGGCGCGCCCATACGCCTACGTGGCCCAGGAGCTGGCGCAGCTGTCTCAGGCGCCGGTCTGGCACACCGTGGATGACCATCTGCAACATCGCGCCATCGGCATGCGTGTGTACGCGGTGGCCGGTGAGGATGGCTATCGGGTGCTGCCGGGTGGCCTGACCCGCGTGGCAGCCCATGCGGACGCCGAAGTGGTGTCGATGCAGCGTGGCGGGGCGAGCAAGGACACTTGGGTGCTGGGCGAGCGCGCCCCCGGCGGCGAGCAATGGCGCGCGCAGAGGGTGATCGGCACCCATGACCTGGTGCGCCGCGACCCGTACCTGCCGTCGCGCGTGGTAGAAAACCTGTTCTGGTTCGGCCGCTACTGCGAGCGCTGCGATGACAGCGCGCGCTGGCTGCGCATCGTCCTCGCCCGCTATGTCGATGGTGACGACCCGTTGGCCTTGCAGGCCGCCGTGGAACTCGGCGAAAGCCTGCGCCTGCTGCCGGAGGAGGGCGAGTTGCCCGAGCGCCTGCTACAGGCCCTGCTCGGTGATGACTGGCCGTCGAGCCTGCGTGCCAACCTGCAGCGCTTGCAGTGGGCGGCGTCCCAGGTGCGCGGCAAGCTGTCCCGGGAGAACTGGCAGGCTCTGGTGGAGCTGCAGCGCGAAGCCCTGGAGCTGGAGCGCGAAGCGCCGGACTTTGGCCAGTTGCTGGACTTCCTCAACCGCCTGGTGATGTCCCTGGCGGCGCTGTCCGGCTTTGCCCTCGACGACATGACCCGCGACGAAGGCTGGCGCTTTTTGATGATGGGCCGGCGCATCGAGCGCCTGCAATTTCTCAGCAGCAGCCTCGCGGCCTTCCTGCGCGGGGTGGCGGTGTTCGACCAGGCCGGGCTGGAGTGGCTGCTGGAGCTGGGCAACAGCAGCATCACCTACCGTTCGCGCTACCTGGCGGTGCCGCAATTGATTCCGGTGCTGGACCTGTTGTTGCTGGATGAACAGAACCCCCATGCGGTGCTGTTCCAGCTCAAGCTGGTGAGCCGCACCTTGCGTCGGCTCAACGATGATTTCGGCGTGCCCCGCGAGGCCGGGCTGGCGCCGTTGGTAGAGCGCCTGGCGCGCTTTGACCTGGGCTGCCTGGAGAACCCGCTGTTTGGTGATGCCAGCGTGCGCGCGGCCCTCGATGGCCTGGCGGACCTGCTGCAGGCCGTCGCCGATGAAAGCGGGCAGGTCTCCGATCGCCTGGCCCTGCGCCATTTTGCCCATGTAGATGATGTCAGCCAGCAAACGGTGTCTGTGTGATGAGCGCGCGCTACCAGATTTTCCACGATACCCATTACCACTACGACAGCCCGGTGTCCCTGGCCCAGCAACTGGCGCACTTATGGCCGCGCCCGTGTGCGTGGCAGCGCTGTACCTCGCGGCAACTGGAGATCAGCCCCGAGCCGACGGCGCGTCGTGATGAGCTGGACGTGTTTGGCAACCCGATCACCCGGCTGGCGTTCGAGCGGCCCCATGATGAATTGCTGGTCAACGCTGGCTTGACCGTGGAAGTGCTGGCCCGGCCCGTGCTGGACTTCAGCCAGTCACCGCCCTGGGACCAGACCCGCAACCGCCTGACCTACAGCGGCCAGCCATTGTCGTTGGAGGCCATCGAGGCGTGCCGCTATCGTTTCGAGTCGCCCTACGTGCACTTGAAGAAAAACTTCGTCGAGTTCTCCGAGAGCTGCTTTGCGCCCGGCCTGCCGCTGTTGCTGGGGGTACAGGCGTTGATGGAGAAGATTTTTTGCGAGTTCACCTTCGATGCCGAAGCCACCCAGGTGGCCACGCCGCTGGTGGAGGTGCTGGAGCGTCGACGGGGGGTGTGCCAGGACTTTGCCCACCTGATGCTCGCCTGCCTGCGCTCACGGGGCCTGGCGGCGCGTTATATCAGTGGCTACCTGCTGACCCAGCCGCCGCCCGGCCAGCCACGGCTGATCGGCGCCGATGCGTCGCACGCATGGGTGTCGGTGTTTTGCCCGTTGTCGGGCTGGGTGGATTTTGATCCGACCAACAATGTGCAGCCGGCACTGGAACACATCACCCTGGCCTGGGGCCGGGATTTCTCCGATGTCTCGCCGTTGCGCGGGGTGATCCTGGGAGGGGGCAGCCATGACCCGGAAGTGCGGGTGACGGTGATGCCATTAGACCCACTGTAAGAGCCGGCTTGCCGGCGACAGTGGTCTACCGGGCGCCGCCATCGCCGGCAAGCCAACTCCTACATAAGCCTGTGTGGTTAGTCAGGCCTCGGGTGCCTGGTCTTTCGGTGTTTGGGTATCGTCAGCAGCCACTTCACCCTCGGCATCCGGGTTCAGTGCGCCTGCTTCTTCGTCGGCCGCAGCTTTCTTGCGTTGCAGCTTTTCCTCTTTCTTCTGTTCCTTGGCCAAGTCTCTCTGACGTTTGGCGAAGGAGTAATTAGGTTTTGCCATGGGCGATCCTCTGGGGTCGAAGGTGAGGTTGAGCGGCGGGTATTCTGCCTTTAAACGTGCCCCAAGGGTTAATCGGGTTTCAGAATCGCCTCTCCAGGTTAAACGTTAGTCGACATTAACCGTTTCGTAAGTACCGCTGGCGCCACAGGCATAAGCGGCAAGCAGGCTGCATAACAGGCTATTGAGGTGCATGGCTCGGACTCCAGGAAACAAAGATGAGCCGATCATAGGCCCCGTGCGGCACTTTGGCTGGTTGATTCTGTCGATCAGTCTGATAGCCTAAAGTTGTATACAATTTGTTGATTCAGATCATTGGAACATCTGCCTGCCTCAGGCACCCTTGTCGCATATGCGTTTTCTAAACCCTGCCTTGGAGATTCACATGTTTGCCAAAATCGTTGCTGTTTCCCTGCTGACTCTGGCTAGCGGCCAGTTGCTTGCTGCAGAGTGCAAGGTCACTGTCGACTCCACCGACCAAATGTCCTTTGACACCAAGGCCATTGAAATCGACAAGAGCTGCAAGACGTTCACCGTTGAGCTCAAGCACTCCGGTAACCTGCCAAAGAACGTCATGGGCCATAACTGGGTGCTGACCACTGAGGCGGATATGCAGCCGGTTGCAACCGAAGGCATGGCCGCCGGTATCGACAACAACTACCTGAAAAAAGACGACGCCCGCATCATCGCCCACACCAAGATCATCGGCGCTGGCGAGACTGATTCGGTGACTTTCGACGTGTCCAAGCTCAAGGCTGACGGCAATTACATGTTCTTCTGCTCGTTCCCAGGCCACATCTCGATGATGAAAGGCACTGTGACCCTGAAGTAAGGCTCAAGACCGCGTTATCGTTCATCGCAGGCAAGCCAGCTCCCACATTTTGATTTGTGAATACATTCAAATGTGGGAGCGGGCTTGCCCGCGATAGCGGCCTGACAATCAATACACAACCCCCCGCCTCACCTCAAGGCGCAAACGGCATCACCCGCTTGTGCTCAGTCTTGCGATAGGTCTCGCAGATAATCCTGAACGCTTCCTCACGCACCGGCTGGCCGTGCAGGAACGCATCGATCTCGGTATAGGTCACGCCATGGGACGCTTCATCCGGCTTGCCCGGTGACAGGTCTTCCAGGTCGGCCGTCGGGATTTTCTCCACCAGCGACTCCGGCGCACCAAAGTGCCGCGCAATCGCGCGTACCTGGTTTTTCACCAGCCCGCTCAACGGTGCCAGGTCGCACGCGCCATCACCGAACTTGGTGAAAAACCCCATCACCGCTTCCGCCGCATGGTCGGTGCCGATCACCAGGCCGCTCGCTGCGCCGGCGATAGTGTATTGCGCCACCATGCGCATCCGCGCCTTGGTATTGCCCAGCACAAAGTCACGAGACACCGCAGCCTTGCCTTCGAAGGCCGCTACTTCGTTGGCCAGGGCCTTGACCGCCGGGCCGATATTGACCGTGTGGCGTTCGTCGGGGTTGATAAAGTCCACGCTGGCCTGGGCATCGTGCTCGTCGAACTGGGTCTCGTAAGGCAGGCGCACCGCGATAAAGCGGTAAGCCTCATCACCTTTGAGCGCGCGCAGCTCTTTCATCGCCCGCTGGGCCAGCAGGCCTGCGGTCAGGGAGTCGACACCGCCGCTGATGCCCAGTACCAGGGTCTTGAGCCCCGAGTTGAGCAGGCAGTCCTGGATAAAGGTAATCCGCCGGGCCACTTCCGCTTCAAGGGCGGCGTGGTCCTGGAACGGTGGTTGGACCTTGAGCTGTTGGGCAATCTCACGCTGTACGGCTTGCATGATTCACTCCTCGCTAGAGATGGCAGGTACTTTGAAAACGTGGCGCAAATAGGCGACGAAGTTCGGATCCGTGCAGTGGGTCTTGCCCGCTTCATCGGAGATCTTCGCCACGGGCTGGCCATTGCAGGCGGTCATTTTAAGCACGATGCTCATCGGTTCCACACCTGGAATGTCACAGGTCAGGTTGGTGCCGATGCCAAAGCTGACATTGATCCGCCCGCGCAGCGCACGGAAAATCTCCAGGGCCTTGGGCAGCGTCAGGCTGTCGGAGAACACCAGGGTCTTGCTCATCGGCTCGATGCCCAGCTTGTGGTAATGGGCGATGGCTTTTTCGGCCCACTGCACCGGGTCGCCGGAGTCATGGCGCAGGCCGTCGAACAGCTTGGCGAAGTACAGATCGAAATCGCTGAGGAAGGCATCGGTGGTGATGCAGTCGGTCAGGGCGATACCCAGCAGGCCACGGTACTCGCGGACCCAGCAATCGAGGGCGGCGATCTGGCTGTCGATCAGGCGCGGGCCCAGTTGCTGGTGGGCCATGATCCATTCATGGGCCATGGTGCCCAGGGGCTTCATGTCCAGCTCGCGGGCCAGGTGCACGTTGCTGGTGCCGACGAAGCGGCCGGGGAAGTCGTGCTTGAGCACATTCACCACTTCCTCCTGCACGCGGTAGGAAAAGCGCCGGCGGGTACCGAAGTCCGCGACCTGCAACTCGGCCAGCTCATCGCTGCTGGCGTTGGCGGTCAGCCAGTCGAACTTGCGATACAACTGCTCTCGGGCCTGCTCCAGGATGATGGTCTGGTAGCGATAACGGTTGCGTACTTCGCTGACGATGGCCAGCAACGGCACTTCAAACAGAATCACATGCAGCCAGGGGCCACGCAGGCGGATAAACAACTCGCCGTTCTCGATGCCGGTCTGCACGTAGCGCAGGTTGAAGCGAAACAAGCCAAGGAAGCGCAGGAAGTCCGGCTTCATAAAGCTGATGCGTTCCAGGAAGCCCAACTGATCCGGGCTCAGGCTCAACTCGGCGAGGCGCTCGATCTGGTAGCGGATTTCTGCCAGGTAGGGGCGCAGGTCCTCGCTGTTACGGCAACGGAACTCCCATTCAACTTCCACATTGGGGTAGTTGTGCAGCACCGCCTGCATCATGGTCAGCTTGTAGAAGTCGGTGTCGAGCAGGTTCTGCACGATGCGATCGGCAAACACACTCTCGCTCATGGCGGGAATCTCCAAACGGGGCGGCGATGGCGCCGACCTTGTACGCGCAATTAAAGGAAGGGTGCTAGTGGCGCATAGATTTGTGCCGTTTTGCCAGCAGTTTTTTTGCTAGGGCCACCCAGGCCGATATTGGCCACTGTGAACCTCAATGACGTCGTGCCGATCCCGGTGCTCATGGTGAGAAAAAGGAATCGAGAAGTTCCCTTCTGGGAAAGACGAATGCTCCGACATTACTGGGTGATAAGGAGCCTTTACCCTCCTGGCTCTTTGTGAAGAGGCTTACCCAGGGACTGACATGAATGATATCCAGCACTGTATCAGCAGGTTCGAACCACACGTTTCAGCGAAGGGGCGACCCGGTGTCTTGTGTGCTGAATAGGGAGCGCCAATGAATTCGACTCCCTTTTTCGACCACAGCCGACACACCCTGAGGGTGCGCAACGTTGAGCCCCGCCTTGATGTCTTGAATTTCACCGGCGAAGAGCGGCTTAGCCTGCCCTTTGTCTATCGTGTTGAGTTCACCTGTATCGAGCGTGATCTTACTGCCGGTGCCATGATTGGGCAGAGTGCCAGTTTCAGCATGAATGGTGCGCCGCAAAATGTGCAGAGGCGCGGTTTCACCCCACTGGCGGTTAAACCACTGCGCACACTTCATGGCGTGGTCACCGGATTCAAGCGCCTGTCCGGCTCGCTGGACGAAGCCCGCTACGAAGTCATCCTGGAACCGCGTCTGGCGTTGCTGGGACGGGGCCAACAATTTCGTATCTATCAACACCAATCAGTACCGGACATTGTCGAAAGTATCCTGCGCAGCCGCCACGATTTTGAAGGCCAGGACTTTCTCTTCAGCCTGGTGCGCGAATACCCCAAGCGCGAACAGGTCATGCAATACGGCGAAAGCGACCTGGCCTTTATCTCGCGTCTGCTGGCCGACGTGGGCATCTGGTACCGCCTCACCCGCGACGAACGCCTGAACATCGACGTGGTGGAATTTCACGATGATCAGCGTCACTACCAGTTCGACGTCGAGCTGCCTTACCGTCCGCAGTCCGGCACCAGCAGCAGCGGGCAAGACGGCGTGTGGGCCTTGCAATCGAGCCATCAGGTGGTGGAGCAGCACGTCAACATCCGCGCCTACTACCACCGTGTCGCCAATGCCCAACTCAACGGCGACGTCGACCAAAGCCGTGGCGCGAGTACCACCTACGGCGAGGCCTATCACTACGCTGAACCCTACACCGGCCTCGGCGATCCTCATGCCCAGGACGAAGACCTGCAAAGCGAAAGCGGTTTTTTCTACGCGCGCCTGCGTCACGAACGCTACCTCAACGACCAGACTCATCTCAGCGGCACCAGCAGCAGCGCCACCCTGGCACCCGGCCAAGTCCTGAAAATCTCCGGCGGCGCCCCGCAAGCCTTTGGTCCCGGTGCGGTGATTACCCACCTGACCACCCGTGCTGCTCGTGATCGCAGTTTTGAGGTCAACTTTGAGGCGATTCCTTACTCGGAAACTGTGTGCTTCCGCCCCCCGCTGCAAAAAAAGCCACAAATCGCCGGCACCGTCCCGGCCCGCGTCACCAGCCCGCAGGAGCACGACCCGTACGGCCATATCGATATCGAAGGTCGATACAAAGTTAACTTCCTCTTCGACCGCGACAGCTGGAAACCCGGCGAAGAAAGCCTGTGGTTACGCCTGGCCCGCCCGTACGCCGGCGACACCCACGGCCTGCACCTGCTGCTGATCCCCGGCACCGAAGTGGCCATCGCCTTCGAACAAGGCGACCCAGACCGGCCCTACATTGCCCACGCGCTGCACGACAGCCAGCACGTTGACCACGTGACCTTGCGCAACTACAAACGCAACGTGCTGCGTACGCCGGCGAATAACAAACTGCGTATGGATGACACGCGGGGGCAGGAGCACGTCAAGCTCAGTACTGAGCACAGTGGTAAGAGTCAACTCAACTTGGGGCATTTGGTGGATGCCGAGCGCAAAAAACGTGGCGAAGGGTTTGAACTGCGTACTGACGGTTGGGGCGCAATTCGTGGCGGGAAAGGGGTGTTTATCAGTGCTGATGAACAGGCCCAGGCCACCGGTGACGTACTGGCCATGGAACCTGCTTCCAGTCAGGTCCAGGGCGCGAAACAGCAAATTGCCGACTGGCAGGAGATCGCTCAGGCGCACCATAGCCGCCAGCCCGCCATCGACGGCTTGCAACAGTTTCAGGACAGCGCCAAAGACCTGAACGCCTCGGCCATCCTGCTCAGCGCCCCCAAGGGCATCGGTGCAGTGACCCCTGCCAGCTTGCTGCTCAAAAGCGGCGACGCGCTGTACGTGCAAAGCAACGACGAGATCAACCTGGCCGCCGCCCAGCGATTGTCTGCCCATGCCAATCAAGGCATCTCCCTGCTGGCCCAGCAGGAAGGCATGCGCCTGGTGTCCGGCAAGGGGCCGCTGGAAATTGAGTCCCACGGCGACGTGTTGAATCTGATTGCCCAGCAAGACATCACCATGCAGTCGGTACAAGGCCACCTGCAATTGACCGCCAAAAATGGCATCACCCTGGCTTGCGGCGGCGGTTACATCCGCATCACCCCAGCCGGGGCTATCGACATCCACACCCCTGGCAAGCTCAACCTTAAGGGCCAACACGTCTGGGAAACCACGACCAGCCAGAGTTTTCCGATGCCTGAGTTGCCGCAGTCGGTGTGTAAAGAGTGCCTTGAAAGGGCTCGAAAAAATGCCATCGGTTTACTGAAACGCGAAGGTTGATCGAAGGGGAATGCAGATGACAACACCTACTCAATGGCAAGAGCAGATCGAACAGGTATGTGCCAGCGTCGGCATCCAACAGGTTGATCTACTGCTCGACCAATCCGCTTGGAACAACTGCGCAGTACCTGCGCTGAAGATGTTGAGGCCAGAAGTTCCGTGGTTCTCACTGTTCAGCGGTACGCCCGAAGAAAACCTGCTGGATCAGGCCCCTCTGTTGATGCGTCTGGATCTGGCGCATTGGCAACATAAAGCCTGGTTGGAGGAGTTGATGACTCACTGCGCCGCCGATGCCCGGCTGGTGGTGGTGATCTCTCCATTACCCTTCGAGGCATTGAGCCACGCCCTGCAAGCCCTGTCGCAAATGCAGTGGGGTGGGCAGGCAGGCTTGTTGCGTTATTACGACCCGCGAATTTTTCCCTTGCTGATGTCGTCGATCCTGACCACTGACCAGCGTGGCGAATATCTGCAAACGGCCTGCTATTGGGGCTGGTTGGATCGGGATGATCAGTCGCAATGGTTGCAAGGTAATTGCCAGGCACATCAGGGCAGTATCGAAGTTAGCCCGTTCCTGGAGCTCAGCGATCAGCAATGCGATTTGATCGGTTGTATTGGAGATGCACAGCAATTGCTGGATGGTGGGAATTTTGATGGCTTGGAAGAGAGTCGGGAGCTGGTTTTCGCCTCTTTATATGCATTAGTCGTACAGGCCAGCCAGGAAAACTACTTTGGTGATTTGACAGAATACGTGAGGCTAAAACTGTGAGCTTCAAACAAGCAGCATTGTATGGTCAGCTTGTTCGGAATACAGAAAATTCGTTCAGGCAAGAGTTCGGTGTGCTGAAGCGATTGGTTTTGATCGCGTTGTTTTGCCTAGTAGCCATTATTGCCGGCTGCGGAACATTAGTTGAGCGAGGCGAGTCATCGAAAGTCTACAGTGGCTCAGGTCACTACTATACAGGTGTTCAATATGACTGGAGATTACTTTCGTTGGAAGGCCGCGGTGGCTACGACTACGTACCTATGTTTTGTTATCTAAGCATAGTGTGCCCTTTTGCCACTCTGCTCAGTATGCCCGTAGATTTCGTGGTCGATACAGTGATGTTGTATAGCGATCATCAAAAAAAGATAGTCGAAGAACGAAAATTCAGTGCGTATCTTAGAGATAAATACTGCCTCGCGGAGGGCGGGCCGGATGAAGTGGCACTCAAAAATTTGGGCCTTGATATGGGCTTCTGTTTTGGTGCGCGCAATTAGTAGTTCTGAAGTGACTGTTTGGTTACGTGCGCGACATTTTTAGTTTGGCTGTGATCATGGAAGTTTAAGGCTATGAAATTAATGATGAGAAAATCGCTGATGCAAGGATTGTGTGGCTTGCTGGCCTTAATGTTATTCGGATGTTCCTCTGCGGATAACGAAATGGCGGGCGGGAATATACAGGCCGTCAACCATACCTTGAGTGCAATCAATTGGTTATCGGTCAATGGTTATAGAGCTGACGGAGGGGGCGGGCGATCTTGCTGCATTATCATGCCGATTAAATGGCGTCCTGGTTTGAAAGCTAATATCGAATGGGAAGTCGATCCTGATCCTTTTGCTTACTCAAAATGGCCGTCGTTAGGAACTGATGGCTATCGAGCTGCGCAAGCTAAACATAAAGCCAATTATCAGCACCACAGGGCCACAGTGGATATTCCGGAGTGGCCGGAAACTAAAAGATGTGGTCTGACTGTGCATTTTTTGGTCTGCAATAAGATAAAACTCACGAGTTCGTGCTGGGCACCTAGTTCACCCAATTATCCCATTAAAGACCCTATGGGAATGAAGGAGCCAGCCGTATGCCCGAAGTGAAAAATAACTCAGTGGCTAAAGCTTGGGCCCCTCCCAGGTTTCCTGTCAGTGGTCGTTTGCCTTCCGAGACGTCGGTGGTGACCGCCAATTACAAAAACAAACCTTGGAGTGACTATTTAGTTACGTGCGCAACATTTTTAGTTTGGTTGTGGTCAGGGAGGTTTAAGGCTATGAAATTAATGATGAGAAAATCGCTGATGCAAGGATTGTGTGGCTTGCTGGCCTTAATGCTATTCGGATGTTCCTCTGCGGATAACGAAATGGCGGGCGGGAATCTACAGGCCGTCAACCATACTTTGAGTGCAATCAATTGGTTTTCGGTCAATGGTTACAGGGCCCATGGAGGAGGCGGGAGTTCGTGCTGCATCATCATGCCGACTAAGTGGCGGCCTGGTTTGAAGGCTAATGTCGAGTGGGAAGTCGACCCTGACCCTTTTGCAAAAATAAAGAAAAAAACTACAGGTTATGGCTTTGACGAGAAGGCATGGGCTGAACATGAAGCGAAGTTTCAGCGCCACAGCGCCACAGTGGATATACCAGAGTGGCCAGGTACAGAGTCTTGTGATCTTAAAGTGCATTTTTTAGTCTGTAATCAGGTCAAAGTCACCACTTCTTGCTGGGGCTACGGCTCGCCGAACAACCCGATTAAAGAGCCTAAGCAAATGAAGGAGCCCGCTGTATGTCCGAAATGAAAAACAATTCCATAGCTAAAGCTTGGGCTCCTCCGGTTTTTCCTGTCAGTGGTCGTTTGCCTTCCGAGACGTCGGTGGTGACCGCCAATTACAAAAACAAACCTTGGAGTGACTATTTATTTACGTGCGCAACATTTTTAGTTTGGTTGTGGTCAGGGAGGTTTAAGGCTATGAAATTAATGATGAGAAAATTTCTGATGCAAGGGTTGTGTGGCTTGTTGGCCTTAATGCTATTCGGATGTTCCTCTGCGGATAACGAAATGGCGGCCGGAAATATACAGGCCGTCAATCATACCTTGAGTGCAATCAATTGGTTTTCGGTCAATGGTTACAGGGCCCATGGAGGAGGCGGGAGTTCGTGCTGCATCATCATGCCGACTAAGTGGCGACCTGGTTTGAAGGCTAATGTCGAGTGGGAAGTCGACCCTGACCCTTTTGCTTACTCAAAATGGCCGCCGTTAGGAACTGATGGCTATCGAGCCGCACAAGCTAAACATAAAGCCAATTATCAGCACCATAGAGTCACAGTGGAAATTCCGGAGTGGCCAGGTACAGAGTCTTGTGATCTTAAGGTGCATTTTTTAGTCTGTAATCAGATCAAAGTCACAACTTCTTGCTGGGGCTACGGCTCGCCGAACAACCCGATTAAAGAGCCTAAGCAAATGAAGGAGCCCGCTGTATGTCCGAAGTGAAAAGCAACTCCATAGCTAAAGCTTGGGCTCCTCCGGTTTTTCCTGTCAGTGGTCGTTTGCCTTCCGAGACGTCGGTGGTGACCGCCAATTACAAAAACAAACCTTGGAGTGACTATTTAGTTACGTGCGCAACATTTTTAGTTTGGTTGTGGTCAGGGAGGTTTAAGGCTATGAAATTAATGATGAGAAAATCGCTGATGCAAGGATTGTGTGGCTTGCTGGCCTTAATGCTATTCGGATGTTCCTCGGCGGATAACGAAATGGCGGGCGGAAATATACAGGCCGTCAACCATACCTTGAGTGCAATCAATTGGTTTTCGGTCAATGGTTACAGGGCCCATGGAGGCGGCGGGAGTTCGTGCTGCATCATCATGCCGACTAAGTGGCGACCTGGTTTGAAGGCTAATGTCGAGTGGGAAGTCGACCCTGACCCTTTTGCAAAAATAAAGAAAAAAACTACAGGTTATGGCTTTGACGAGAAGGCATGGGCTGAACATGAGGCGAAGTTTCAGCGTCACAGCGCCACAGTGGATATTCCGGAGTGGCTGGGAACTAAAAGATGTGGTCTGACTGTGCATTTTTTAGTCTGTAATCAGGTCAAAGTCACCACTTCTTGCTGGGGCTACGGCTCGCCGAACAACCCGATTAAAGAGCCTAAGCAAATGAAGGAGCCCGCTGTATGTCCGAAATGAAAAACAATTCCATAGCTAAAGCTTGGGCTCCTCCGGTTTTTCCTGTCAGTGGTCGTTTGCCGACGAAAACTACAGTGGTGACCGCCAATTACAACAAGCAAACCTCCGAAGAGAATATTTTCCGTCAGGGGATCAATTCCAGAGGGCAGAAGCGGCATTCCGACTGCTGTCATAGTCTGCATATCAGTCTATTTTTAGATGGCACCAACAATAACGACAGTAACGATACCAAGAGTAACCACCCCAGTAATATCGCCAAACTCTATCATGCGTCGATTCAAGACGATGATGCCAAGAGCAAAGGCTATTTTTCTTATTACATGCCGGGTGTCGGTACTCCGTTTCCCGAAATTGGTGAGCTGGATTACAGCGAAGGTGGGCTGAAATATGCCACTGGGGGTGAGGATCGCATCAACTGGGCGTTGGTGCAGGTAGCCAGTGCCCTGTCATTTGCACTGACCAAAAGCGGAATTGATGACGCTGTTGCTAAAACTAAGGTCGAGGCCATGAGTACCTTGAAGGCGCCGCTGATGAGTGCCCTCGGCCAAGGTAACCGGCGGCGGACGATGAACGAGTTATTGGCCCCCTTGCAGGCCAAAACGGAATTGGCCAAGCCTCGCGTGCTGGGGGTCAAACTGTTTGTGTACGGCTTCTCCCGAGGAGCAGCCGAGGCCCGTACTTTTGTCACCTGGCTGAGCCAGTTGTTCGACACCCCTGAGGGCGGCGAACAACCTGTTCAAGAACTGGCGGGCTTACCCGTGAGCGTCGAATTTCTCGGTGTGCTGGACACCGTGGCCTCGGTGGGCATCGCCCATGCGGCCCCGTTTTTCGCTGGGCACATGGATTGGGCCGATGACACCCAGTTATTGCCGGATGCACAGCGCTTCCCGAAGCTGGTCAAGTGTTGCCGACATTTTGTCGCCGGCTTTGAGCAGCGCTCATGCTTCCCGCTAGATTCGATCCGGAACGAGAACGGCCAGTATCCGGCCAACACCTATGAGGTGGTGTACCCCGGTGTGCACTCCGATGTTGGCGGCGGCTACCCCGAAAATGACCAGGGCAAGGCTCGTGGTGGCACTAATGAATTGATGTCACAGATCGTCCTGCACGACCTGTATGCGGCAGCTTTTGCAGCGGGTGCACCGTTGCAGGTGCCTGAGGAGGTGTTGCCGAAAACGCTGCTTACTCAGAAGTTATGGCGTGTCATGAGTCCTATGACGGATAGAGAGTTTGGACTGAGCGATGAGTTAGTCGAACGCTTCAACGCCTGGCGGAGCAAAACCCTACAGGTTATCGAAACCGAGGAGTCCATTAATGGCCTTGCCTGGGAGTACAAACCACCTAGGCTGAGCACCACCGTAGAAGACACTTTGGCTGATCAATTGGGCTGGATCACCGGCTGGCGCATTGGCCGTTATGTTAATGACCTCAAGGATGATAACGACAGCTACAAACGCCAGCCGTATTTCACTCAGGCCAAAGAAGTCACGGCTTACATTGCGAGTGAAGAGCGCAAGGACTATGAAAAGGAAGTGGCAGGCCTGCCGCGTAAACGACTGGAAAACCCTAATCTGCCGGGCCCGCGGATCTACGAACCGACAATCGACCAGACCCAGCTCAGCCAGGCCGCCGCGGAATTCAAGAGTGATTACCTGGACACCAAGCGTGAACAGACTAATTGGAAAGGCACCGTTCTTGATGTGGTGCTGCGCGATGCGATTTACCTGCTCAACCAAAATGATGAGAGCAAAGACCACGCAACCCTCAGGGCCGAGGGCAAGCGGCGCAGTGAGCAACTGTTCCGTGACACTCAAGGCACGCCTAGCGCGGATCCGGACATGGCCCTGTTGGTGTCGTTGTTCGATGACCAGATACACGACTCTCGTGCCTGGTTCATGCACGATGCGTTGACAACACGGGAGATGTGGGCAGGTTACTTCTTTTATCGCATGACCTATTTTGGCAACGACAACAGCCGCGATCTGTCCCCGGTGGTTGTGGCCGGTCGCATAGTGGGCGTGGCGATGATTGCCGGGGCCACGGTGTATGGCATTAAGCGTGGTGGGGCACTGGGTGGACTTGGCGGCCTGGCGGGGGGCATAGGTGCGGCGACCATTGGTTATCAGGTAATCGATAAAGCCACTGGCTTGGCGATGCCGTTCCTGCCGGGCGCCGAGAAACTCCTGCAACCGACCCGCCATATCGGCCAGGTGGTGGCCGAACAGAAGCGCCAGATCTCGCTGGATGACTATATGCAGCGTATCGAGCAGACCAGTGCGATGTTGCGCAAGACGGGCAGCTTGGTCGAGCAGGTGAAGGCGGTGGTCTCATGATGCCTCTGGTACGGCTGGGCGACCCATTGCACCCCTTCGGCGGTGAGGTGTTATCGGGACACTACGAAGCCTTCGGCAAACCAGTGGCCTGTGTAGACGATCAAGTCCGCTGCAATTTGCATGGCATGACGCACATTATTGAAGGTACCTCGATTTCTACCATGGACGGCAAACCTGTGGCGCTGGATGGCCATCGTTGCGCGTGCGGTTGCCAGTTGGTCAGCACCTTGGCGGCAACTTTTATGAGTGTCGCGCCATGAATGGCCCCCCTGAATACCCTGGCTCTATCGAACCGGACGCACCACGCTGGGGACGCTGGTGGCTGGGGTTAGTGCTGCTGTGGGGGACGCAGTCGGCAGTCTTGCTGTTGGTGTGGCCCCAGGAGCAACCGCGCCTGGAGCTGTGGCTGTGGAGTGCAGTGCTGCCGCTGTGCTGGGCGTTGGTGCTGGCGGTGCGTGTGGTGGTGTGGCAGATCGAACTGTTCAATCGCACGGTGTATCTACGTACGCTGGAGACCGCCATACAGCGTTGGTGGCAATGGCGCTCTCTCGGGCTACCGGTGCAGGACGTGTTGTTACTGGGACCTGCGGGTGATGTGCAAACCGATTACCGCAACTTGATGAAAGACGTCCCGCTGTCGAAGCCTTTGGCGACACCCGGCGCCACGCATCTCATGTTGCGTTGTCCGTTGTCGATGAGTGCTCTCACCGAGCGTGCCCCGGCCCTGGCCCGGCATTTGGCTCGCTTGACCCTGGCGCTCCCAGGGCTGGTCGAGGGCTGGTCGCAACTGCGGGCGATTGCATGGGTAGGAGATGAGAGCAGCCAGGCTGCTTTCGTTGAGGCGCTGGCCCGGGCGGGCGTGGTGTTGCCCAAGGCCCGTTTGTCATTACAGAACCTGACTGATTTGGATGACCTGATTGATACCTTCCACCGCGATTGCTGTGGCGAGAACGATTGGCTGTTGTGCGCCGGTGTGGTGTCGGTGGAGAGCGCAGACGAGGGTGAGCTGACAGGTGAAGCCGGCTTCCTCTGGCGGGCAAGCCGACAGGGCCGGCAGTTGTTGCATCGCGGTGAATACCTGGCGAGCGAGTCTCCTGTCGAACTCTGTACACAGATGCAGCGTTACGCCGGGCTGCAATCTCCTCCGACCACCTGCCTGGCACTGGATAAAACCAGCCAGGCAGCGTTTGTAGAGGGCGGTTGGTCAGCGGTGGGGCATCAACTGGCCGGGCAATGGGGCGTGCTGGCGCACCTTGCGCCATTTATCGGGATGTCCCTGGCATTGCTGCAGGCGGGAGAGGCGGGTCAGCCCTGTGGTTGGCTGAGCCAGGATGGAAACAAACGATTGGCGATTGGAGTGGCGGTGCCTCATGGCAACAGTTAAAGACGTAGGTAAGGGCTCTTTGGTGCGCGTGGGGTTGGGCTATCTACTGATCATGACGCTGCTGGTGCTGCTCGGTGGCCTGTTGTATGGCTTGTGTGGCGGCTATCTGGGCTGGCCGAAAATTCCGATCAAGCACTTACTGCTGTGGGGCCTGGGGCTGTGGTTCGCGCTCTGCTGGTTCTGCCCGGTCATTTTGCTGGCATGGGATCGTCTGGCGCTTCGCCAGGCACGGCGGGTTGTGGGGGCGGACGCTGAGACGCCGAACTTGCGATTGAACCCGGAACCGACATCGCCAGACGCGGCAAAGGTAGGAGAGCTGCGCGAGCACCTGCGCGAATGCTACGGCTTCTTCTGGCGCCGTAAAGTCCGCCTCCTATTGGTCCTCGGCGAACCCGCGCAAGTCGAAGCCATAGCCCCGACCCTGGCCGATAAACGCTGGCTGGAAGGCCAAGGCACCGTGCTCTTGTGGGGCGGTAGTGCCCAGTCGACGCGGGACCAATCATTCCCTACACAATGGGCTGGCCTCAGCCGCTGGCGCGCACTGGACGGCGTGGTCTGGGCGCTGAACAACACCCAGGCCGCCGATGATGCCGCAATCGCGGCGGGCATTCATCAGTTGCAGCGCCTGGCCCGCAGCCTGAGCTGGCAGTTGCCGTTGCACCTGTGGCATGTCTGCGACAGCGCATGGTCTCAGGCTACTCGCAAGGCACGCCCGGTCGGTTGCCTGTTGCCTGCACGTTTAACGGCGGCGGCGTTGGAAACCTCTCTGTCTCGGTTGCTGGAGCCATTGCGCCGCGAGGGCCTGGCGCAGATGAATGGTGAGATGAGCCATGACTTCCTGCTACGCCTGTCGCGGGACTTACAGGGCGAGGGAATTGCCCGTTGGCGTCACACGCTGGCCCCTCTGGCCGGTGAGTTTGCCCGTGGCGTGCCGTTACGCGGGTTGTGGTTCAGCCTGCCGGTGCAGCGTACTCAGCGCGATGCTCAACATGTTTGGCCGGCCGCGCCGGTGTGGCACGGCGTGCTGGACGATAAAGCCAGTGGCCGTCGGCTGGGCTGGAGTGTTCCGCGTGTCGCCTATGTATTGATGCTGGGACTGGCGACGCTGTGGGGCGCCGGTCTGTTGCTGTCGTTTGTCAGCAACCGGATGCAGATTGCCCAGGTGCAGGCCTCGTTGGCGACCTTGGAGCAGCCGGGCAACGGCGATGCGCAACTGACTGCGCTCAATGACCTGGTGCGCGAACTCTCCCGCCTGGATTATCGCGCCGAACACGGTGTGCCCTGGTATCAGCGTTTCGGTCTGAACCAGAACCCGGATTTGTTCGAGGTGGTGTGGCCGCGTTATGTCGAAGTCAACAACCGTTTGATGCGTGACCCGGCGGCGGCCAATTTGCAGCGCCAGCTCAACGCCTTGATCAGCCTGCCACCGGGCAGCGAGCAACGGGCCGAGCGGGCTCAGAGTGCCTACGAGCAATTGAAGGCGTATCTGATGCTGGCACGCCCGCAAAAAGCCAATGCGGTCTTTCTGACCAAAGCCTTGAGCAACGCCGAGCCGTCGCGTGTTGGCGTATCGCCGGGGCTGTGGCAAGGTCTGTCGCCAACGCTGTGGCAGTTCTATGGCGAGCATCTGGCGGCGCATCCTGAATGGGCCATCAAGGCTGACCCGACGCTGGTAGCACTGACCCGGCAAGTGCTGCTCGGCCAGTTGGGCCAGCGTAATGCCGAGACCAGCCTGTACCAGCAAGTCCTCGACCTGGCTGCTAACCAATACCCTGACATGGGTGTGCAAAACATGGTCGGTGAGACCGACGTCCTGGCGCTGTTCTACACCGAAGCCAGCGTGCCGGGCGTGTTCACCCGTCAAGCGTGGGAAGGCCAGGTGCGCCAGGCCATCGACGACATCGCCGAGGCGCGCCGCGAAGAAATCGACTGGGTGCTCAGCGACAAGCAGGCCGACATCGCCGCCGAATTGACGCCGGAGGTACTCAAGGAGCGTCTCATCGAGCGCTACTTTTTGGACTACGCCAATGCCTGGCTGGATTTTCTCAACACCTTGCGCTGGCATCAGGCTGACAGCCTGCCCGATGTGATCGACCAGTTAACCCTGATGACCGATGTGCGCCAGTCGCCGTTGATTGCACTGATGAACACCCTGGCCTATCAGGGCCAAGCCGGGACGCGTACGCAGGCATTGGCCGACTCGCTGATCAAGTCCGCACAAAAGCTGATCGACCAGGACAAGGTGCCGGTGATCGACCAGCAAACTCAGACGCCACGTAGCCCGCTGGATGCCACCTTCGGTCCGCTGCTGATGTTGCTGGGCAAAGCGGAGGGCAAGGCTGATAACGACCGGTTGAGCCTGCAAGCGTTTCTCACTCGGGTCACGCGGGTACGTTTGAAATTGCAGCAAGTGAGCAATGCGCCCGACCCGCAGGAAATGACCCAGGCCTTGGCGCAGACCGTATTTCAGGGCAAAAGCGTCGACCTGACAGATACCCAGTCTTACGGCAGCCTGATTGCCTCCAGCCTGGGCGCGGAGTGGGGTGGCGTCGGCCAGACGCTGTTCGTGCAGCCGCTGCAGCAAGCCTGGCAACGGGTGCTGCAACCGTCAGCGGCAGGGCTCAACAATCAATGGCAACGGGCGGTGGTCACCGACTGGCAAGGCGCCTTCGCCGGTCGTTACCCTTTTGCAAACACCGCCAGCGACTCCTCGTTGCCGATGCTGGGGCAGATGATCCGCGCCGACTCCGGGCGCATCGAGCAGTTTTTGCAACGCCAACTGCGCGGCGTATTGCGCAAGGAAGGCAGTCGTTGGGTGGCCGATCCGCGTCACAGCCAGGGGTTGCGTTTCAACCCGCAGTTCCTGGCGGCGATCAACCAGCTCAGTCATTTGGCGGATGTGATCTACACCGATGGCGGCATGGGCTTGAGTTTCGATCTACAAGGCAAACCGGTGCGTGATGTAGTGCAAACCACCTTCGTGCTCAATGGCGAACAGCACCAGTATTTCAACCAGCGCGAAATCTGGCAGCGCTTCAACTGGCCGGGCCGCAGCGACCACCCGGGGGCCAGCCTGAGCTGGACCAGCATTCATACCGGCGAGCGTCTGTTCGGCGACTTCCAGGGCACTTGGGGCCTGATCCGCCTGCTGGAAAAAGCCCAAATCACGCATCTGGACGATGGTGACAGCCACTATCGTATGGTGCTGAAGGCCCCAGACGGCGCAAGCCTGACCTGGAACCTGCGCACGGAACTAGGCGCAGGGCCGTTGGCCTTGCTGCAATTGCGTGACTTCACCTTGCCGCAGCAGATATTTCTGAGTGAGGGCGCTGTAGAGGTGCCCTATGCGCAGATTGATCGGTAGTGGTTTTGGAGAGCGGGGCTTGCTGCGGATGGTTTGCTATCCCGCTCTAGCCGCAGACACTTTGCTCACTTCTGCTCCATCATCCACTTCACAAAATCCCGCACCTTGGGCACCTCCGCCGAATGCTCCGGGTACGCCAGGTAGTACGCGTCCTGGCTGGGCAGTGCGTGCTGCCAGGGGATCACCAACTTGCCGTCTGCCAGCTCTTCTTCCACTAGAAAACGCGGCAGGAGCGCCACGCCACAGCCCACCTGGGCGGCGCGGATGCACATATAGAAGGTGTCAAAGCGCGGCCCGTGGTAGCTGTGTTCGGTCTGGTAGCCGAGGCTGGCGAACCAGTCGTGCCAGCCCTGGGGGCGTGAGGCGTTTTGCAGCAGCACCAGTTCGCTCAGTTGCGTCGGGTCGCGCAAGGGCAGGGCCGGCAGGCTCTCGGGGGCGCACACCGGCACCAGTTCCTCGCTGAACAGCTTGAGGCTCTCGGTGCCGGGCCTTGCGCCTGCGCCGAAGTAGAAGGCCAGGTCGGCCTTGCCTTGCAGCAACTCGTCTGGCGTCTGTTCGTTGCACAGGTCCAGGTGGATCTGCGGGTGGCGCAGGCGCCAGCCCTTGAGACGTGGCACCAGCCAGCGCGCGCCAAAGGTGTAGGGCGTGGACACCCGTAGTACTTCGGTCTCGCCGCCGTAGGAGCGCAGGTAGTGGGTCGACATCTCCACCTGGCTCAGGATCTTGCGCACTTCCACCAGGTACAGGTCGCCCGCCGGGGTCATCTGCAAGCGCCGACGCACCCGGCGAAACAGCAGGTGCTGCAGCAACTCTTCCAATTGCGCGACCTGCTTGCTGACGGCGCTCTGCGTGAGGTTCAGCTCCTCGGCGGCACGGGTGAAACTCAGGTGGCGGGTCACGGCCTCGAAGCATTGCAGCGCGGTGATCGAGGGCAAATGTCTTTTATTGAGCACGGCATGCCTCTTTTTGTTTTGCATGAATAAACGGAATGATATCTCGCCTAATCGTCGTTTGTTGGCAAGTCCTGGGCCAGCTACAAATAAGGCCTGGATCGTCGTGCGGGCTGCGGCGCATTTTTTGTTGATGGATTGAAGGAGTGACCCATGGTTGCCGCATTGCTTGATCGTCTGGGGGTAGACCCGGCGTTGTACCAGGCGGGGAAACAGCCCGTGCATTCCCCTATCGATGGCAGCCGCATTGCCAGTGTGCACTGGGAAGGCGCCGCCGAGGTCGAGCAGCAGGTCAGTCGTGCCGAGCATGCATTCGACGCCTGGCGCAAGGTGCCGGCGCCCCGTCGCGGTGAACTGGTGCGCCAGTTCGGCGACCTTTTGCGTGAGTACAAGGCCGACCTGGGCGAGTTGGTGTCGTGGGAAGCCGGCAAGATCACCCAGGAAGGCCTGGGGGAAGTGCAGGAAATGATCGATATCTGCGACTTCGCCGTGGGCCTGTCGCGCCAGTTGTATGGCCTGACCATCGCCTCCGAGCGCCCTGGCCACCATATGCGTGAAACCTGGCACCCGCTGGGCGTGGTGGGCGTGATCAGCGCCTTCAACTTCCCGGTCGCAGTGTGGGCGTGGAATACCGCGCTGGCGCTGGTGTGCGGCAACGCGGTGATCTGGAAACCCTCGGAAAAGACCCCGCTCACCGCACTGGCCTGCCAGGCCTTGTTCGAGCGGGTGGCGAAAAACTTCAGCGATGCACCACCGTACCTCAGCCAGGTGGTCATTGGCGGGCGCGATGCCGGCGCCGCCCTGGTGGACGACCCGCGCGTGGCGCTGATCAGCGCTACTGGCAGCACGCGCATGGGCCGCGAAGTGGCGCCCAAGGTTGCCGCGCGGTTTGCCCGCAGCATTCTGGAGTTGGGCGGCAATAACGCGATGATCCTCGGCCCCAGCGCCGACCTGGACATGGCCGTGCGCGCCATCCTGTTCAGCGCGGTCGGTACCGCAGGCCAGCGCTGCACCAGCCTGCGCCGGCTGATCGCCCACGAGTCGGTCAAGGATGAAATCGTCACGCGCCTCAAGGCCGCGTATTCCAAGGTGCGCATCGGCCATCCTCTGGAAGGCAATCTGGTCGGCCCGCTGATCGACAAGCACAGCTTTGAAAACATGCAGGACGCCCTGGAGCAGGCCCTGAGCGAAGGCGGCAAGGTGTTTGGCGGCAAGCGTCAGTTGCAGGACCAGTTCCCCAACGCTTACTACGTGGCGCCGGCCATCGTCGAAATGCCTGAGCAGAGCGATGTGGTGTGCAGCGAAACTTTCGCGCCGATTCTCTATGTAGTGAGCTACAAGGACTTCACCGAGGCGCTGCGTTTGAACAACGCTGTGCCGCAGGGCCTGTCGTCGTGCATCTTTACGACCGATGTGCGCGAGGCCGAGCAGTTCATGTCGGCGGTGGGCAGTGATTGCGGGATCGCCAACGTCAATATCGGGCCGAGTGGCGCGGAGATCGGTGGCGCGTTTGGCGGCGAGAAAGAAACCGGTGGCGGGCGTGAATCGGGTTCGGATGCCTGGCGCGGATACATGCGCCGGCAGACCAACACCGTGAACTATTCGCTGGAGCTGCCGTTGGCCCAGGGCATTACCTTCGACTGAGCCTCCAGCCGAAATGCGGTCAATGTGGGAGCTGGGTTGCCGGCGATAGCGGTATTGAATTCACCATCGTCATCGCTGGCAAGCCAGCTCCCACATTCGATTGGGTTCGCAATTCAGAATAAGAGTTGTTTGTTAGATCCCGGAGTCTGGCAATGCCATTACGCGAAGCGTGTTTGTGGGAACAACTGACCCCTGGCCGGCCGGATCGCATCGCCCTCAAGGGCGAGGTCAAGGTGGATGTGTGTGTGATCGGCGCCGGTATCACCGGTTTGTCGGCGGCCATCCACCTGCTGGAGCAAGGTAAAAGTGTCTGCGTGCTGGAGGCCCATCGCACCGGCCATGGTGGTTCGGGGCGCAACGTGGGGCTGGTCAACGCCGGGATGTGGATCCCTCCGGATGAGATCGAGGCTGGTTTCGGCACGGCGGTGGGCAGCCAGCTCAACCGAATGCTTGGCGCAGCGCCGTCCCTGGTGTTCAGCCTGATCGACAAGTACAGGATTGATTGCCAGCTGCGCCGCGAGGGCACGTTGCACATGGCGCACAACGCCCGTGGCGAAGCCGACCTGCGCAGCCGCGAGCAACAATGGAAGCGCCGTGGCGCGCCCGTGGAGCTGCTGACCGGTGCTGCGTGCGAGCAGGCCACCGGCACCCAAAAGATCGCCGCCGCCTTGCTCGACCGGCGTGCCGGCACCTTGAACCCGATGGCCTACACCAGTGGCCTGGCCAATGCCGCAGTGGGCCTGGGTGGGCAGTTGTTCGATCATTCACCGGTGACCCAACTGGAGCGCCAGGGCCAATCCTGGTCTGTGCAAACGGCCCAGGGTGCGGTGCAAGCTGCACAAGTGGTGATCGCCTCCAATGCCTACACCGAAGGCGAGTGGACCGAGTTGCGGCGCAATTTTTTCCCCGGTTACTACTATCAGGTGGCCTCGGTGCCCCTGAGCGGTGATGCTGCGCAGCAAATCCTGCCGGGCGGCCAGGGTTCCTGGGATACCCGCCAGGTGCTGAGCAGCATCCGCCGCGATGCCGATGGGCGGTTGTTGCTGGGCAGCCTGGGCAATGGCAACCAGAAACCCACCTGGTTTCTCAAGGCCTGGGCCGACCGCGTGCAGCAGCACTATTTCCCATTTCTCAAGGCGGTGGACTGGGAATACACCTGGACCGGCTGCATCGCTTTCACCCCAGACCATCTGATGCGTCTTTTCGAGCCGGCGCCCGGTTTGGTGGCAGTCACTGGTTACAACGGGCGTGGGGTGACCACTGGCAGCGTGGTGGGCAAGGCATTTGCCGATTATTTGTGCCACCAGGACCCCAAGGCCCTGCCGATTCCGTTTGCGCCGATGCAGCCGCTGGCCGGCGTGGGCCTGCGCAGTTGCCTGTACGAGGCCGGATTCTCGCTGTACCACGCGGGCCAATGCCTGCGAATTGTCATCTGATCAGCGAAATACCCTTCAAAAGCCGGCATTTTCTTAGCCGGCTACTAATCTGTATTGGTGCGAGTCGTAGCAGTGACGCACTGTAAATGTGCACTTCCGTTACGCGCATGGTTACAGATGCTCGAAGGGGCGCTTGATGGCTGGCTGACATCAGTCCAATGGGCGGGTTTCACTCTTTCGGGCCAGTGGTTGCACCTCTGCGTTCCAGAGGGTTGCACGTCCCGCCAAAAAGGCACCGAAACGCCTGTAATAACAATGACACCGTGTCTTTTTGAAATATAAAAACGCAATGGCACGCCGCTTGCTCTCAGCTTTCCAGTGAAGGTTTCAAGTGAAAGTTTGAAGTGAAATTGCAGTGCCCATTCAACAAAAAACTCGGAGCACCACTCATGTCCCAGACGTTTTACAAGAAAGGTTTCCTGGCCCTCGCGGTAGCTGCCGCGCTGGGCGTTTCTACGTTTGTTCAAGCTGATGTGAAGATTGGCGTGGCGGGGCCGATGACCGGTGCCAACGCTGCCTTCGGTGAGCAGTACATGAAAGGTGCCCAGGCGGCGGCCGATGTGATCAACAAGGCGGGCGGGATCAACGGCGAGCAGATCAAGCTGGTGGCCGGTGACGACGCGTGCGAACCCAAGCAGGCCGTAGCCGTGGCCAACCGCCTGGCCGACCAGGACAAAGTGATCGGCGTGGTCGGGCACTTCTGCTCGTCGAACACCATTCCAGCCTCCGAGGTGTACGACGAAGCGGGCATCATCGCAATCACTCCTGGCTCCACCAACCCCCAAGTGACCGAGCGTGGCCTGGGCGCCATGTTCCGCATGTGCGGGCGGGATGACCAGCAGGGCATCGTGGCCGGCGACTACATCGTCGACGTGCTCAAGGGCAAGAAAGTCGCGGTCATCAACGACAAGGACACCTACGGCAAAGGCCTGGCCGATGCCACCGCAGCCCAACTGACCAAGCGCGGCGTCAAGCCGGTGCTCGAAGAAGGCCTGACCCGTGGCGAGAAAGACTTCAGCGCCCTGGTGACCAAGATCCGTTCGCTGGGCGCCGATGTCGTGTACTTCGGCGGCCTGCACCCGGAAGCCGGCCCACTGGTGCGCCAGATCCGTGAAGCGGGCCTCAAAGACGTCAAGTTCATGTCCGACGATGGTGTGGTGACCGACGAACTGGTGGCGACCGCCGGTGGTGCGCAATACGTCGATGGCGTCTACATGACCTTCGGCGCCGACCCGCGCCTGCTGCCAGACAGCAAGGCCGTGGTGGAAGAGTTCCGCAAAAATGGCACCGAGCCTGAAGGCTACACCCTGTACGCCTACGCCTCGATCCAGGCCCTGGCGGCCGGCTTCAACGGCGCCAAGTCCAACAAGGGCGAAGACGCGGCCAAGTGGCTCAAGGCCAACCCGGTGCAAACCGTGATGGGCAAGAAGGAATGGGATACCAAGGGTGACCTGAAGGTCTCCGACTACGTGGTGTACCAGTGGGACAAGGACGGCAAGTACCACCAGTTGGAAAAGCAGAAGTAATCAACCAGCCACCACCGACCCCTTGTGGGAGCCGGGCTTGCCCGCGATGACGGACTGACAGCCAGCACCTGTGTTGAATGTGAGACCGCTATCGCCGGCAAGCCAGCTCCCACACTGGATCGCAGTTGCCCGGGCCATTGCGTCCGGCACCAGATCTGTTTTTTCCTCCAGAAGGGCCGCACGCCCAAGGGTGTGCAGGTTCTCACCGCGTGAGATTGCGTTATGGATGGTATTTTCCTGCAGCAACTGGTCAACGGCCTGACCCTCGGGTCGGTCTATGGCCTGATCGCCATCGGCTACACAATGGTCTATGGCATCATTGGCATGATCAACTTCGCCCATGGCGAGGTTTATATGATTTCCGCTTACCTCGCGGCGATCAGTCTGGCACTGCTGGCTTATTTCGGCCTCGAATCCTTCCCGCTGCTCATTCTCGGCACCCTGATATTCACCGTCGTCGTCACCGGCGTCTATGGTTGGGTCATCGAGCGTGTCGCCTACAAACCGTTGCGCAACTCCACTCGCCTGGCCCCGCTGATCAGCGCCATCGGGATCTCGCTGATCCTGCAGAACTACGCGCAGATCGCCCAGGGCGCCAAGCAACAAGGCATTCCCACCCTGCTGGCCGGCGCCTGGCGCGTCGATATCGGCACCGGGTTCGTACAGTTGACCTACACCAAGGTCTTCATCCTGGTCGCGGCCTTTGCCGGCATGGCGCTGCTGACCTACATCATCAAGTACACCAAGCTCGGCCGCATGTGCCGCGCGACCCAGCAAGACCGCAAGATGGCCTCGATCCTGGGGATCAACACCGACCGCGTGATCTCCTACGTGTTTGTCATCGGTGCCGCCATGGCGGCCCTGGCCGGTGTGCTGATCACCCTGAACTACGGCACGTTCGACTTCTATGCCGGCTTTATCATCGGCATCAAGGCATTTACCGCAGCGGTACTCGGCGGCATCGGCTCCCTGCCTGGGGCGATGCTTGGCGGGATTATCCTGGGGATTTCCGAGTCGCTGTTCTCGGGGTTGATCAACTCTGACTACAAAGATGTGTTCAGTTTCTCCCTGCTGGTGGTGATTCTGATTTTCCGTCCCCAGGGCCTGCTTGGTCGCCCGCTCGTGGCGAAGGTGTAAACATGTCTGCTGCCAAATCTATCGATATCAAGAAAAGTGTGGTCGATGCGGTCCTCGCCGGGCTGATTTCCCTGATCGTATTCGGCCCTATCGTCGGCGTGGTCCTGGACGGCTACAGCTTCAACCTGGAACCGGCCCGCGTCGGCTTGCTGGTGGCGATCGTCATGGCCGGGCGCCTGCTCATGAGCCTGTTCCTGCAAACCCCCAAGGGCTTGAAGATTCTCCAGGGTTTTGAAAGCTCGGGCTCTGGCGTGCATGTGCTGGCGCCGGACTACAAGTCGCGGCTGCGCTGGATCATCCCGGCGCTGATCGTGATCGCCATTGTCTTTCCGTTTTTCGCCAACAAATACCTGCTGACCGTGGTGATCCTCGGGCTGATCTACGTGTTGCTGGGTCTGGGCCTGAACATCGTGGTCGGCCTGGCCGGGCTGCTTGACCTGGGTTACGTGGCGTTCTACGCCATCGGCGCCTACGGCCTGGCCCTGGGTTACCAATACCTCGGGCTGGGGTTCTGGACGGTACTGCCGCTGGCGGCCATCGCTGCTGCGCTGGCGGGGTGCATCCTCGGGTTCCCGGTGTTGCGAATGCACGGTGACTACCTGGCCATCGTGACCCTGGGTTTTGGTGAAATCATCCGCCTGGTGCTCAATAACTGGCTGTCGTTTACCGGCGGGCCAAACGGTATGCCGGTGCCATCGCCGACGTTCCTCGGCCTGGAGTTCGGCCGGCGTGCCAAGGAGGGCGGGGTGCCGTTCCATGAGTTCTTCGGCATCGCCTACAACCCCAACGTGAAGTTCCTGTTCATCTACATCGTGCTGTTTCTGGTGGTGCTGCTGGTGCTGTACATCAAGCATCGCCTGACCCGCATGCCAGTGGGCCGCGCCTGGGAAGCCTTGCGCGAGGATGAAATCGCTTGCCGTTCCATGGGCCTGAACCACGTCCTGGTCAAGCTCTCGGCCTTCACCATCGGCGCTTCGACGGCCGGCCTGGCCGGGGTGTTCTTTGCCAGTTACCAGGGCTTCGTCAACCCGTCTTCGTTCACCTTCTTCGAGTCGGCGCTGATTCTCGCCATCGTGGTACTGGGTGGCATGGGCTCGACGGTGGGCGTGGTCATTGCCGCGTTCGTGCTGACCGTGGCGCCTGAACTGCTGCGCAGCTTCTCCGAGTACCGGGTGTTGCTGTTTGGCGTGTTGATGGTGGTGATGATGATCTGGCGGCCACGGGGCCTGATCCGGATCAGCCGTACCGGTGTGACACCACGCAAGGGGGTAGCGCCATGAGCAAGGAAGTTGTCCTCAACGTGGAACACCTGATGATGCACTTCGGTGGCATCAAGGCCTTGAGCGATGTGAGCCTCAAGGTCGAACGCAACTCGATCTTCGCCCTGATCGGCCCCAACGGCGCCGGCAAGACCACAGTGTTCAACTGCCTGACCGGCTTTTATACGGCCAGCGGCGGCAAGATCGAACTCAACATCCGCGGCAAGCAGACCAACGTGATCCAGTTGCTCGGCGAGCGCTTCAAGCCTACCGACTTCGTGTCGCCCAAGAGCTTTTTCAGTCGGGTGTACTACAAGATGTTCGGCGGCACCCACCTGGTGAACCGCGCAGGCCTGGCCCGTACCTTCCAGAACATTCGCCTGTTCAAGGAAATGTCGGTGGTGGAAAACCTGCTGGTGGCCCAGCACATGTGGGTCAACCGCAACATGCTGGCGGGCATTCTCAACACCAAGGGCTACCGCAAGGCAGAAAGCGACGCACTGGACCACGCCTTTTACTGGCTGGAAGTGGTGGATTTGGTGGACTGCGCCAACCGCCTGGCTGGCGAGCTGTCCTACGGCCAGCAGCGCCGCCTGGAAATCGCCCGTGCCATGTGCACCCGGCCGCAGATCATCTGCCTGGACGAACCGGCAGCTGGCCTCAACCCCCAGGAAACCGAAGCCCTCAGTGCGATGATTCGCCTGCTGCGCGACGAACACGACCTCACAGTGGTACTGATCGAGCACGACATGGGCATGGTGATGAGTATTTCCGACCACATCGTGGTGCTGGACCACGGCAACGTCATTGCCGAGGGCGGGCCGGAAGCGATCCGTAACGACCCGAAAGTGATCGCGGCCTACCTGGGCGCCGATGAGGAGGAGCTGGTATGACGACGCCTATCCTCGAAATGAAGGACCTGGACGTGTTCTATGGCCCGATCCAGGCCCTGAAGAAAGTCTCGCTGCACATCGACGAGGGCGAAACCGTGAGCCTGATCGGCTCCAACGGCGCGGGCAAGTCCACGCTGCTGATGTCGATCTTCGGCCAGCCGCGTGCCGAGTCCGGGCAGATCCTCTACCAGGGCGTGGACATTACCCACAAGTCGTCCCACTACATCGCCTCCAACGGCATCGCCCAGTCCCCGGAAGGGCGGCGGGTGTTCCCCGACATGACTGTCGAGGAAAACCTGCTGATGGGCACCATCCCCATTGGCGACAAGCACGCCAGCGAGGATATGCAGCGCATGTTCGAGCTGTTTCCACGGCTCAAGGAGCGGCGTAACCAGCGGGCCATGACCATGTCCGGTGGCGAGCAGCAAATGCTCGCCATTGCCCGGGCGTTGATGAGCCGGCCCAAGCTGTTGCTGCTCGATGAACCGAGCCTGGGCCTGGCACCGATTGTGGTGAAGCAGATCTTTGCCACCTTGCGCGAACTGGCGGCCACCGGGATGACCATCTTCCTGGTGGAGCAGAACGCCAACCACGCGCTGCGCCTGTCTGACCGGGCGTATGTGATGGTCAACGGCGAAATCCGTTTGACTGGCAGTGGCAAGGAGCTACTGGTGAACGAGGAAGTGCGCAACGCCTACCTCGGCGGGCACTAACCCGCCATCACCCTAGGCGCCGGCTTGTGTGGGAGCTGGCTTGCCTGCGATGCAGACACCTCGGTATTTCAGGTACACCGAGGTGATGCCATCGCGGGCAAGCCCGGCTCCCACATAAAGCCGGCGCCTACATTTTTCGGTAGTCCGCAGGCCTTCCGGCAAATTGTGGAAAACAAATCCACACACCTCCCAAAGCGCGACATATAGCCGCCGCAAATCCCTGTTTTGTCACACAAATGACTTGTCCCCATCCACTGTGGAACCGGCTGTGGGTAACATGGGAGTAGCTGGCTGTACGCCTTTATCTACGGGGCTTACAGCGCGGTGGCTGTTTTTTGATCAGGGGCTTTTTCGGGAGGTGCCGCAGGTTTTGTCAACCTGTTCATAGACACAGGTATATGACCGGAACATGACCTGCAAGCCTGTGGATAAGTCTGTGGTTAAACTCTGGAAAGACGTGTGCAGGGGCCGGATTTACTGGCCTGGAGCCATGCCTCCTGGCGCGTCCTCCCCCATGGGCCTACATATGGGCCGCCCAAGGTCAAGCAAAAAACTTTTTGAATCGCCCTGAAAGCCTTGTACACAGCGGCCTGGAGGGTTTTGCACTTGCCCCCAAAGACTGTGGGCGCAGCTGTGGATAACCTGCGCGCACATGGCTGCGCGCCACGTTTTATAAGGCTTTGCCTGTGGTGGTTAAAAATTGACCAGGTGTGCTTCAAGTTGTGTGCATAGCGGTTGCCGCGACGGCGGCGTAAGGGCATTCTGCTGGCTGATTTTTTCTCGATGCCCGCAAGGAGAACACCATGTCTGACACGCTGTTTATTACTGGCGCAACCTCAGGTTTCGGCGAAGCCTGTGCCCGTCGCTTTGCCGAGGCTGGCTGGAAACTGGTGCTCACCGGTCGACGTGCCGAGCGCTTGAATGCCCTGGTCGAAGAGCTTTCCAAGCAAACCGAGGTGCATGGCCTGGTAGTGGACGTGCGTGACCGCAAGGGCATGGAAGAGGCGATTGCCAACCTGCCGGCGTCGTTCAGCAAGCTACGCGGGCTGATCAACAACGCGGGCCTGGCCGTGGGCACCGACCCGGCGCCCAAGTGCAGCCTCGACGATTGGGAGACCATGGTCGACACCAATATCAAGGGCCTGCTGACCACCACCAGCCTGTTGCTGCCGCGCCTGATCGCCCATGGCCGTGGCGCCGGGATCGTCAACCTGGGCTCCATCGCCGGCAACTACCCGTACCCGGGCAGCCACGTGTATGGCGGCTCCAAGGCGTTCGTCAAACAGTTCTCCCTGAACCTGCGCTGCGACCTGCAAGGCACCGGCGTGCGCGTGACCAACATCGAGCCGGGCCTGTGCGAGAGCGAGTTCTCCCTGGTGCGCTTTGGCGGTGACCAGGCGCGTTACGACGCCACCTACGCCGGCGCCGAGCCGATCCAGCCGCAGGACATTGCCGACACCATCTTCTGGGTGATGAACACCCCGGCGCACGTGAACATCAACCGCCTGGAGCTGATGCCGGTAAGCCAGACCTGGGCTGGGTTTGCGATTGAGCGTGGGGCCAAGTAAGGCTTGAGACCGCGTCGCCTGTTTCGTGAGCAAGTCGAATCGCTGCACCGCCGATTCGACTTGCTCGCGAAGGCGGCAAATCGGCCAAAAGGCGGCATAAGGTACACTCCACTCCTGAAAACCCCACCGCACCCAGCGGTTTAAAGGTTTTGACAGGAGGATATGTGAGTAACCGAGGTGAGCAGGCACTGCTCAAACAATCGACCATCCTGATGTTCGCCGTGGCGATCGCCGGGATTGTCACGGGTGTGATATCAGGCGCCCAATCCATTTTATTCGACGGCTTTTTCTCGCTGATCGCGACCTTTATCAAGGTGTTGATGCTGATCACGGCCAAGCTGATCGCCAAGAAAAGCAACGACCGCTTCCAGTTCGGCTACTGGCACCTGGAACCGATGGTGTTGCTGATCGAAGGCAGTTTCCTGCTGTTGATCGCCATCTACGCGTTTCTCAACGGGGTGTTCGGCATTATCAATGGCGGGCGCGAGATCGAGTTGGGGCTGGTGATCATCTACGCTGCGGTGTTTACCGTGGTCGAGTTCGCCTACTTCTTCTATGTGCGGCACCGCAACCGCAAGCTGCAGTCGTCGCTGATCCAGTTCGACAACATCAGTTGGCTGGTAGACGCCATGCTCTCCGTGGGCCTGCTGGTGAGCTTCCTGGCCGCGCTGCTGCTCAAATCCCAGGGCTATGGCGAGTGGGCGGTGTACGTCGACCCCTTGATCCTGATCCTGCTGGCCCTGAGCATGCTGGCGCCGGCCTTGAAGATCTTGCGCCCGGCCTTGCGCGATGTGCTGGGGATTGCTCCCGACCAGTTGGACGACAAAGTGCGCGAAGTGATGGACGCGGCCCAGGCCCGGCATGGTTTCGACGACTACGTGTCCTACGTGCAGAAGCACGGGCGGGCGCGGTTTATCGAGATTCATGTGGTGCTGCCGGCGGACTACCCGGTGGATAAGGTCGCGACGCTCGACGGGCTGCGCGAAGAGATATCCACAGGGCTGGGCGCGCCGGACAAGGCGCGGTGGTTGACGATCAGCTTTACTGGGGACCGCAAGTGGATTGCTTGATTGGCCGTTAGACCGAGGTGAGGCTATCGCAGGCAAGCCAGCTCCCACATTGTTGATGGGTGAACCCCTTCAAGTGTGGGAGCTGGCTTGCCTGCGATGGGGCCAGAAAGATCAGCCGAGAAACTCGCTCAACCCCTGATAGCAGGTCGCCAAATGGTAAGGCGTAGTCGACGGCATATCCCGCCGGCTCACCTCACCCTTGGCATCCAGGCACTCATTCCAGCCCTTGGCATGTAAAAAATGCTGCTGCAACGCCAGCAACTGGCGCTCCAGCACTGCCGCGCTGCCCGGGCGCAAGGTCAGTGCGCGCAGGTACTCGGCCTGGGCCCAGATGCGCTGGGTGGCGTCACGCACGCTGCCGTCCAGCGCCAACATGCCGCTGACCGCGCCACTGAGGTTATCCACACCGGTTTGCTCGGCATAGGCGAATGCCCGGCTCAGCGAGGCATGCAGCGCAGTGCCGCGCAGCAGGGGCGAGGACTCCAGCAGGAAGAACCATTCAAACTGATGCCCCGGCTCGAACCAGTTATCCACAGCTCCCAGGGGCTTTTCCATCATTACGCCATGCTGGCGCTCGATAAAGCGTTGCTGCATGGCCGTCGCCAGTGCCAGCAGGGCCTGTTGCACCGCCGCATCTTCACGCACTGCGAGGGTGGCGAGGAAGCCCTCGGCCAGGTGCATCAGCGGGTTCTGCAGCGGGCCGGACTTGAGGGACGACCAGTTACGCTCCAGGACCGCTTCATACAGGCCGTCGCCCGTGGCAAAGCGCTCGGCGACCACTTCCAGGGCGGCATTGAGCACCGACTCCACCAACGGCTCGCGAACCTTGGCCCAGTAATGGGCGCAAGCGAAGATGATAAACGCGTGGGTATACAGGTCTTTGCGCTTGTCCAGCGGCTGGCCGTGGGGGTCGATGCTGTAGAACCAGCCGCCGTGCTCGGCGTCATGAAAGTGCCTTTGCAGCGAGCGAAACAGCGTCGCGGCGCGTTCTTCGGCAAAGTCCTTGCCCGGCGCGCCGATCAGGCTGGCAAACACATACAACTGTCGGGCACAGGCCATGGCGCGGTAGCGTTGCGGGGGCAACGGGCGGTGATCGGCATCCAGCGCCTCATAGGGCAGCGCCAACTCGGCATTCCAGCCCGGACCCTGCCAGAGCGGCACGATCAGGTCGTTGAAGTGCGTGAGCACAGCGTTCAATTGAGGCTTGTTGGCAGAGCTTGGAGCGATGGGCATCGGCTGGCGTCGTCACGGCAGGGGTGTTTGCCGCGCATGGTAGCAGGCTTGGGGGCTGCGGTGGTTTTGCTACCGCTATCGCGAGCAAGCCCGCTCCCACATTCGACCCCATTCCAAAGGTAGAACTCGGTCAAATGTAGGAGCTGGCTTGCCTGCGATGAGTACCTTACAGGCGCCGCCAGACTCAGCCCGCCAGCAACCAAACCCCCGTCGCCGCCGAAGCCGCACCGGCCACCCGCACCAGCGGTGCCGCCGCAGCCGGCAGGAAACGCACCAGCGCATACCCGGCCGCATGCAGCACCGCCGTCGCCCCGACGAACCCGGCCGCATACGCCCAAGGGCTGGTCATGTCCGGCAGCTCCAGGCCATGGGCCACGCCATGGAACAGGGCAAACACGGCTGTTGCGGCCACGGCCACCGCCACCGGCGGGCGGATCGCCAAGGCCACCGCCAGGCCCAGGGCCAGCACCGACGCGGCAATCCCGCTCTCCAGGGCCGGCAAGGCCAACCCTTCAAAACCCAGCAAGCCACCGATCAGCATGGTGCCGACAAACGTACACGGCAGCGCCCACCGCGCCGCGCCTTGTTGCTGTGCCGCCCACAGGCCGACGGCCAGCATCGCCAGCAAATGGTCCAGCCCGCCGAGGGGATGGCTGATACCGGCCACCAGGCCATTGTCGCCGTGGCCCGGATGGGCCAGGGCCAGGGCCGGGGCCAGTAGCAGTGCGGCGGCGGCAAACAGTTTGTTGATGCTCATAAACAGCTCCTTGGTAAGGGGATCAGGCTGCGGTCAGCAGGCCCTGGCGTTCGATAAAGGCGACGATTTCTTCCAGGCCGACCCCGGTTTTCTGGTTGCTGAAGACAAATGGCTTGCCGCCGCGCATGCGCTGGGTGTCGCTGTTCATCAGTTCCAGCGAAGCGCCGACCAGCGGCGCCAGGTCAATCTTGTTGATCACCAGCAGGTCCGACTTGCAGATCCCCGGCCCGCCCTTGCGTGGCAGCTTGTCGCCGGCCGACACATCGATCACATAGATGGTCAGGTCCGACAGTTCTGGGCTGAAGGTGGCCGATAGGTTGTCACCGCCCGACTCCACCAGGATCAGGTCGAGGCCGGGAAAACGCCGGTTCAGTTGATCCACCGCTTCGAGGTTGATCGACGCATCTTCGCGAATCGCCGTGTGCGGGCAGCCGCCGGTTTCTACGCCGATGATGCGCTCGGGCGCCAGGGCCTGGTTGCGTACCAGAAAGTCCGCGTCTTCGCGGGTGTAGATGTCGTTGGTGACCACCGCCAGGTTGTAGCGATCACGCAGGGCCAGGCACAGCGCCAGGGTCAGGGCGGTCTTGCCGGAGCCAACGGGGCCGCCGATACCGACGCGCAAAGGTTGTGTGTTCATGGGGTTCTCCTAGGAACGGAACAGGCGGCTGTACTGGCGCTCGTGGGCCATGCATGCCAGGGACAGGCCGAACGCGGCGCTGCCAAAGTGATGGGGATCGCGCTGGCTGGCGTCCTGCTGGGCTTGTTGCAGCAACGGCAGCAGTTCGCTGGTCAGGCGTTGGGCGGCCTGTTGGCCCAGGGGCAGGGTCTTCATCAGCACGGCCAACTGGTTTTCCAGCCAGCTCCACAGCCAGGCGGCCAGGGCATCGTCGGGGCTGATCGCCCAGGCTCGTGCGGCAAGTGCCCAGCCCAGGGCCAGATGGGGTTCGTGAGTGGTGTCGAGAAAGCGCCGCGCCGCGTCATCCAGTTCCGGCAGGCCGTTGAGCAGTTGTTGCAGGGAGTAGCCCATTTGCCGGCTCTCCTGGAACAGCTCGCGGGTTTCGCGGCTGGCGCGGTGTTCTTCACACAGTTGGCGCAGGCCCACCCAGTCCTGGGCAGCTGCCGCCTGGCAATGGGCAAGCAACAGCGGCGCTTCGAAGCGCGCGAGGTTGAGCAACAGTTGGTCGCTGATCCAGCGTCGGGCGCTGTCGGCATCGCTGACACGGGCATTGTCCACGGCCATTTCCAGGCCTTGGGAATAGCTGTAGCCGCCAATCGGCAATTGCGGACTGGCCAGACGCAGCAGCGCCCAGGCCGGGTTCACAGGCGCACGCCGAACTGATGCAGTTTGGGCGGGTAGTTGAAGTCTTCGTCACCGTGGCGCGAGTGATGATGGCCGCCACCGTAGGCGCCGTGCTCGGGCTGGAACGGCGCTTCGAGGGTTGCGGCATGGGCCCCCAGTTGCT
Organism: Pseudomonas sp. MF09156; assembly: GCF_059862305.1. Taxonomy (NCBI): domain Bacteria; kingdom Pseudomonadati; phylum Pseudomonadota; class Gammaproteobacteria; order Pseudomonadales; family Pseudomonadaceae; genus Pseudomonas; species Pseudomonas sp. MF09156. The sequence goes on along the minus strand of NZ_JCBCUR010000003.1, from coordinate 129,867 downwards.
CCAGCATGGCCTTGAGCACGTAGTCATCGAGCAGGCGCAGCCAGCCGTCCCCCACTTGCAGGGCCACATGCCGGTTGCCCAGGTGATAGGCCGCACGGGTCAGTTCAAAGGCGCTGCTGCAGGTGACGTGCAGCAGTTGTTCAGGGCGTGCGCAGACGCGTACGACACGTCCGTCTTCAGCTTGTAGGAATTCCCCATCGTGGAGTGGCGGCTGGCCGCGCTCCAGAAACAAGCCGACATCTTCACCCTCGGCACTGAAACAGCGCAGGCGGCTTTTGCTGCGGGCTTCGAAGTTCAGCAGCAACTCCGCGGCCCAGGTGGCTTGGGGCGCAATTCGGCGGTGGATGACCAGCATCGGGAAGCTTCCAGCAATGAGCGATAAACAGGCTAGAGCAAGGGGCTTGCCAACCACGCTTAGCGTAGGAAATGGCCGTAGGTTATGGGCATTGCGCCACTAAACGGGGCGGTGGCCGGAGGTTGGAGTGATCTATTTTGGTGCGCCGTAGGGGGCGATGGCACCTGAATTGGGCGATTTGGCCGGGGCTATTTATAGCTAGGGGTGATTTGGGATTTGTCCTACGAGCATCTTGGATTTGCCGTTCATCTTGCTTCGCATCGCTTCACTAGGATTGCACCCCGTGTTTAATCCACTGCGTTGTTTATCATGTTCAAGTCATTTTTGTGTGTAGTGATGGTCGGCCTGTTTGGCGTCACGTCATCGGCTTCGGCCAACCTCAACAAGCGCCACACCTCACTGGCCCCCTTCAGTGCCTCGCTACAGGCCGTGTCGCAGCCGAGCATCGAGAATGTAGTCGACCGCGCCCACCAATTGCTCGGCACCGCCTACAAATGGGGCGGCAGCTCTCAGGACCAGGGGTTCGATTGCAGCGGCTTGCTGGTCTATCTGTTCAAGACCGAGGCCAACATTGTCATCCCGCGCACCACGGCGGCGATGCACCGGTCAACGGCGGCGACGATCAAGCGTGACGCGCTGCAACCGGGCGATGCGGTATTTTTCAGGGCCAATGGGCGCAACCAGGTCAGCCATGTCGGCCTGTATGTGGGCGAGGGCAAGTTCATTCATTCGCCGCGCAAGGGCAAGAGCATCCGCATCGACTCACTGGCCAACAGTTATTGGAAGAAAAACTACACCACCGCCAAGCGTTTCCAGGCGCTGCGCTGACCGGCCTATTCGGTGCTGCCCAGGCCTTGCCAGTGCTTGAGGCCGATAAAGATAAAGCGCAGTTGCTGGGTGATCTTAGCCTGGGGCGTGAGGTGCGCCGGCAAGGCCGCGGCGGGCGGGTCGATAATGTCGGGCAGGGTGGCGAACACGCTCTTGACGATCAGGTCGGCCATCACATGCAAACCGTCGGCATCCAGGTGCTGCAGCTTGGGCATCAGCGTCAGGTCGGCTGCCAGGTCCGAGGTGATATCTTCGCGCAAGGCGCCGATGGCTTGGCGCACGGCCAGGCAACCGCCGTATTGCTCGCGGGCGAGGAACAGGAATTGTGAACGGTTGGCCGCCACTACATCGAGAAAGATCCGTACCGAGGCATCGATGATGCCGCCCATGACGAATTCGTTGTGGCGTACCAGGCGGATGGTGGCACGGAAGGTCTGGCCGACCTCACTGACGAGCACCAGGCCCAATTGGTCCATATCGGCAAAGTGTCGGTAAAAACCGGTGGGCACGATGCCAGCGCTCTTGGCCACTTCGCGCAGGCTCAGGCTGCCAAACCCTCGGCCACCCTCCATCAGATGGCGGGCTGCGTCCATCAAGGCAAGGCGGGTCTGTTGCTTCTGTTCGGCGCGGGGCAGCATTGGCGGGTGAGCTTTGTAGACAAGGACAGCGACGCACTCTAGCAAATCAACTTTGCCTGCGTCGAACTTGTAACGGGACAAAGGTGGCGCAGATCCCACAAAGTCAAAGCCCGATCTCTGGGGATCGGGCTTTTTTCAGGGCCAGCACAGGCTTAGCTCGTAGCTTTATGCATGTCATCCAGACGGTCGGAACCGCCCTCGGCGACGAATTCGCGTTGTTGCAGGCGGTCCGAGCCACCTTCAACCAGGCCTTTTTGTTCCAGGCGATCACGGCCACCTTCGGCGACGAATTCGCGTTTTTGCAGACGGTCCGAGCCACCTTCAACCAGGCCTTTTTGTTCCAGGCGATCGCGACCACCTTCGGCAACGGTCTGACCGATGTGCGTGGCGTCAGCCTTGGCTTGCGGGATGGCTTGTTCGGCAGCTGGCAGGGCAAAAGCGCTGGTGGCCAGGACAGAGAGTGCAACACTGAGCAGTAATTGGCGTTTCATGATGAGTTGCTCCTTGGGAGGGCGATAAAGTGGGTACAGGGCTAATGCTACTCTCGATATCTCGATATAAAAGTTCATAAACACAATGGTAATAATCAACAGAATTGATTGTTCTGCGCCGAGGCTCTAGATCGCGCCTCTCAAGCACGCGCTTTTGCACCGGGGTGGGTATTTTCGACACGGGCGTGGGTAACAACGGTGCGTCGTTGATGAAAGAAGCTGTCGGATTAGTCAGAAAAAGCGCTTTTCAGCGCTAATTGCCATCTGCGGTTAAACCCCCAGGCCATTTGCCAGTCGTAGCCATATAAGCTTTAGTCCTTGCGCGCGTTGCCAGTGGCACGCGCAGTCGTAATCAGGAGCCCTGTGCAATGACGCGCACTCGTAAAATTCTCGCCTGGAGCAGTGCCTGCTTCGTTCTGTTAATCGCCGCTGTGGTACTGATCCTGGTGTTCTTCGATTGGAACCGGATCAAGCCGCAACTCAATGCCAAGGTCTCCGAAGAGCTGCATCGCGCCTTTGCCATCAATGGCAACCTGGCGGTGGTCTGGCAGCGCGAGCCGGACGAGGGCGGTTGGCGCGCCTGGGTGCCGTGGCCCCATGTGGTGGCCGAAGACCTGAGCCTGGGCAACCCCGAGTGGTCGAAACAGCCGCAGATGGTCACCCTCAAGCGCGTTGAACTGCGCATCTCGCCCTTGGCCTTGCTGGCCCAGCGCGTGGTGATCCCGCGCATCGACCTGACCGAGCCGAGTGCCCAATTGCAGCGCCTGGCCGATGGCCGCGCCAACTGGACCTTCACCTTTGATCCCAAGGACCCGAATGCCGAACCGTCCAGCTGGGTGGTGGATATCGGCGCCATCGGCTTCGACAAGGGCCACGTGACCCTCGACGACCAGACCCTCAAGACCCGTCTCGATGTGCTGATCGACCTCCTGGGCAAGCCGATTGCGTTCAGCGAAATCGTCGGTGAGCGCGATGCAAAAAAAACCCTGGAGCAGGGCGCCACACCCCAGGACTATGCGTTTGGCCTCAAGGTCAGCGGCCAGTACCACGGCCAGAAACTCGCCGGCAGCGGCAAGATCGGCGGGCTGCTGGCCCTGCAAGACGCCGCCAAGCCGTTCCCCCTGCAGGCCCAGGCGAAGGTCGGTGATACCAGCATCGCCCTGGCCGGCACCCTGACCGACCCACTGAACCTCGGCGCCCTGGACCTGCGCCTGAAACTGTCTGGCACCAGCCTGGGCAACCTTTACCCACTGACCGGCGTGACCCTGCCGGACTCGCCGGCCTATTCCACCGATGGGCGCCTGATCGCCAAGTTGCATGAGGCGGGCGGTGCGTCGTTCCGCTATGAAAACTTCAACGGCAAGATCGGCAACAGCGACATCCACGGCGACCTGGCCTATGTCGCCAGCCAGCCACGGCCAAAGCTCAGTGGCGCACTGGTGTCCAACCAACTGCTGCTGGCCGACCTGGCGCCGCTGATCGGTGCCGACTCCAACGCCAAGCAAAAGGCCCGTGGCGGTGAAAGCAAGCAACCGGCGACCAAGGTGCTGCCGGTGGAGGAGTTTCGCACCGAGCGCTGGCGCGATATGGACGCCGATGTCGAGTTCACCGGCAAGCGCATTGTCCACAGCGCCGAACTGCCCTTTACCGACCTCTACACGCACCTGGTGCTCAACGACGGCCAACTGAGCCTCGAACCCCTGCGTTTCGGCGTGGCGGGCGGCAAGCTCGATGCACAGATTCGCCTCAATGGCCGCATCACCCCGCTGGAAGGCCGGGCGAAACTGACGGCGCGCAACTTCAAGCTCAAGCAACTGTTCCCCACCTTTGAACCGATGAAGACCAGCTTTGGCGAGCTAAACGGCGATGCGGATATCGCCGGGCGCGGCAACTCGGTGGCGGCTTTGTTGGGCAGTGCCAATGGCGATCTGAAAATGCTCATCAACGACGGTGCCATCAGCCGAGGCCTGATGGAAATCGCCGGGCTGAACGTCGGTAACTATGTGGTCGGCAAGATGTTTGGCGACAAGGAAGTGAAGATCAACTGCGCGGCGGCGGACTTCGGCATCAAGACCGGCCTGGCCACCAGTCGGTTGTTTGTGTTCGACACCGAGAACGCGATCATCTACATCGACGGCACCGCGAACATGGCCAGCGAACAACTGGACCTGACAATCACCCCAGAGTCCAAGGGCTTTCGCCTGTTTTCGCTGCGTTCGCCCTTGTACGTCAACGGACCGTTCATCAAGCCCAATGCCGGGGTCAAGGCAGTGCCGCTATTGCTGCGTGGTGCGGGGATGGTGGCGCTGGGTGTGATCGTTGCACCTGCGGCAGGCCTGCTGGCACTGGTGGCGCCGAGCGGGGATGAGCCCAACCAGTGCGTGCCGCTGTTGCAGCAGATGCGGGAAGGCAAGGCGCCGAAGACGGTGAAAGGCTAAATGTGGGAGCGGGCTTGCTCGCGAATGCGGTGTATCAGTCAACATATCCATCACTGATCTACCGCATTCGCGAGCAAGCCCGCTCCCACATTAGTGAGTGCTGCTGGCAGGCTTACAGGTCTTTGAGAATGTCCGCCATATCGTCGGCGTGCTCTTCTTCCTGGGCCAGGATGTCTTCAAAGATCCGGCGGGTGGTCGGGTCTTTCTCGCCGATGTACTGGATGATCTCGCGATAGCTGTCCACCGCGATGCGCTCGGCCACCAGGTCTTCGTAGACCATGTCCTTCAAGGTCTTGCCGGCCACGTACTGTGCGTGGGACAGCTTGGACAGCAGGTCCGGGTTGAACTCTGGTTCGCCGCCCAGCTGTACGATACGTTCGGCCAGTTTGTCGGCGTGTTCCAGTTCCTGGTTGGCGTGCTCCAGGAACTCATCGGCGGCCACGCTGGCTTTCAGGCCGCTGGCCATGAAGTAGTGGCGCTTGTAGCGCAACACACAGACCAGTTCGGTGGCCAGTGACTCGTTGAGCAGGCGCAGGATCTCTTCGCGGTCGGCGCTGTAGCCTTCGGTCACTGCGCCGTTTTCCACATTCTTGCGCGCGCGTTCGCGAAGGGTGCTTACGTCAGACAAATGCATGTCGGTCATTTCAATCTCCTCAGGGCGATATCCGGTTTTGCGCCACACTCTCGGGGTGTGATCGCTCAAAGTTGTGAGTGCTGCGCGGCGCAAAAAGTTTTATCGGATGTTGCCGGGTGTCATATCGATTGCCGCAGGGCTGGTCTAGGATCAGCTCAATCGCCCCTTTGAAGGACGTTTGCCCCCATGCCGCAGACATTGGCTACACGTTATCCCCTGGTTTTGGTGCCGGGCATGCTCGGGTTTGTGCGGCTGCTGCTGTACCCGTATTGGTACGGCATCGTCCCGGCCTTGCGTGCGGGCGGGGCGCAAGTGTTTGCGGTGCAGGTGGCGCCGCTCAACTCCAGCGAGGTACGCGGCGAGCAGTTGCTGGTGCAGATCGAGCAGATTCGCCGCCAGACCGGTGCCGACAAGGTCAACCTGATCGGCCATAGCCAGGGCTCGCTCACCGCCCGTTACGCGGCGGCCAAACGCCCGGAATGGGTGGCCTCGGTGACCTCGGTGGCCGGGCCCAATCACGGTTCGGAATTGGCGGACTACCTGCACACCCACTATCCGGCCGACAGCGCCAAGGGCCGGATCATGAGTGCGCTGTTGCGCCTGGTGGGCGTGGTGATGGGCCTGCTCGAAACCGGCTATCGCGGCCCGCGTTTTGCGGCGGATATCCACGCCTCCCATCAATCGCTGACCAGCGCGGGTGTGGCGCTGTTCAATCGTCAATACCCCCAAGGCCTGCCAGACACCTGGGGCGGGCAGGGCGCCGAAGAAGTGGGCGGAGTGCGTTATTACTCCTGGTCCGGCACCTTGCAGCCGGGCAAGACCGATCGCGGGCGCAACCTGCTGGACGGCACCAACCGCAGTTGCCGGCTGTTTGCGCGCACCTTCGTCAAGGAGAAAGGCCAGTGCGACGGCATGGTCGGGCGTTACAGCTCACACCTGGGCACGGTGATTGGCGATGACTATGCGCTGGACCATTTCGATATCGTCAACCAGTCACTGGGCCTGGTGGGCAAGGGTGCCGAGCCGATCCGCCTGTTTGTCGAACATGCGCAGCGGTTGAAGGCGGCCGGGCTTTAACGCCTTACCGGCGTGGTCCAGCGCTCCGACAAAATCACCCCGCCCAAGGTCAACACACCCCCCACCAAGTGATACAGCGCCAACTGCTCCTTGAGCACCACCGCTGCAATCAGCGCCGTGATCAGCGGCAGCAAATTGAAAAACAGCGTGGTCCGGCTCGGCCCCAGGTTTTTGACCGAATGCATCCACGAAAGCGGCGCAATCATCGATGCCAGCAGGCAGGCGTACACCACCAGGCCAATATTCGACCGGCCCAGGCCGACCTTGTCCGAGGCCAGGAACAGCGGAAACAGCACCACCACCGCCACCAGCACCTGCAAATACAGCAACACCAGGGGCGGTAGGCGCAATTGCCATTTTTTCAGCAGGGTGCTGTAGATCGCATAGGCCAGGGTGGCCACCAGCATCATCGCGTCGCCCAGGTTAACCCCGTGTTGCAGCAGCGCGCCGAGGCTGCCGGCCGACACCACCACCACCACCCCGGCAAACGACAGCACCGCCCCGGTCAGGGCGCCGAAGGTCAGGCGCTGGCCGAGGCTGATAATCGCCGCAGTCAGGGCCATCAATGGCATCAGCGACAGGATGATCCCCATATTGGTGGCGCTGGTCAGGTTGGCGGCGTAGTACGCCAGGCTCTGGTAGACCGCCATGCCGAGCACGCCGAGCACGGCGATCTTGCCCAGGTTGGGGCGGATCAGCGCCCAGTTGGCAATGACTGGCTTGAGCATGAACGGGGTAAACAGGATGGCGGCCAGCAGCCAGCGATAAAAACCGATCTCGGCCGGGAAAATCGAGCCCACGGCGAGTTTGTTGACCACGGTATTACCAGCCCAGATAAAGATGGCCAGCAGCGGATAAGCGTATTGCATTGCAAGGAACCAGGAACGTTAGTGAGGGGTGATTATCCTTTGTCTGGATCGAAGCCTATACTTCGATCCAGACAAGCCGCCTCTGTATCCAGACAATATGCCGAAGACCTACATCAACCTGCCCGATTTCGACGTGCTACCGGCCCCGGTGTACTTTCGCTACTCGGAATTTGCCGCCGACAGCCGCGCCTCCAGCCACCAGCATGCCTGGGGCTCCCTGGACTACTCGGCCCGCGGCGTGATGCGCTTTGAAGTGGGCGGCAACCGGTTTATGTCGCCGCCGCAATATGCGGTGTGGATCCCGCCCAACACCCAGCACAGCTCCTACAACGCCCAGGCAATTATCTACCGCTCGGTGTACCTGGCGCCGTCCCTGTGCGAGCAATTGCCCACGCAGCCCTGCACCCTGACCATCAGCAACATCCTCAAGGCCATCCTCAGTGATTTTGCCGAGCGCGACGTGAATATCCCGGCCAACGAAGCCGACGTGCGCCTGGCCCAGGTGCTGGTGGACCAACTGCGCCAGGCGCCGGTGCATGACTGTTTCCTGCCGTATGCCAGCAGCCCCGGCCTGCTCAGCGTGCTTGAAGGCATGCAGGCTGATCCCGGGGACAACCGCGCGCTGGCGCTATGGGCGCAGCAGGTACACGTCAGCGAGCGCACCCTGGCCCGGCAATTTGTGCGCGAACTGGGCATGAGCTTTGGCGAATGGCGCCAGCGCCTGCGCTTTCTGGCGGCCATCGAGGCCCTGGAAAACACGCGCAGCGTCCAGGAAGTGGCCTTTGACCTGGGCTACAGCACCGCCTCGGCGTTTATTGCAATGTTCCAGCGCCAGGCCGGCTGTACGCCGGAGCAGTATCGACGAACGAACTTACGTAGCAGGTGAAGGTGTAACAGGCTTTGTCTACACTGCAGGGGAGGCCGCGCCCCTCGGCGTGGTAACAGGGAGAAAACTCCATGAAGATGTTGCGTATTCCGTTGTTGATGATCGGTCTGCTGCTCTGTTCCCAAGGGTTTGCGGCCACTGCCCAGCAAAACAAAATGACCACCTGCAACGCCGAAGCCTCCACCAAGACCTTGAAGGGCGACGAGCGCAAGGCCTTCATGAAAACCTGCCTCTCGGCCCCGGCCGCCAATGACGCCAAGACCCTGACCCCGCAGCAGCAAAAAATGAAGGACTGCAACGCGACGGCAAAAACCAAGGCGCTGGCCGGCGATGCGCGTAAAACCTTTATGAGCACCTGCCTTAAAGGCTGACCCGCTTAAATACCCCTGTGGGGGCGGGCTTGCCCGCGATTGCGGTGTGTCAGCCAGCCAGCGCCATCGCGGGCAAGCCCGCTCCCACAGTTGATGGTGTTCACAACCATCAGACTTCTCGCTTGATTGCCCCAAGGCTGGCAGACTGCCCATCCTTTAACGCCGTTCGTTTAGAGGCTGTATGCCAACGTTTTCTCAGCGTCATGTGTTGTTGCTGGCCAGCTACATCATCATTTTCGGCGGGTTGCTGCTGGTCCTACCGTTAAAACTGCTGCCCAGCCTGTTGGCCGGCCTGTTGGTCTTCGAACTGGTCAACATGCTCACCCCGCAACTGCAACGCTTGATCGAAGGCCGGCGCGCGCGCTGGCTGGCGGTGGCATTGCTCGGCACCGTGATTGTCAGCGTGCTGACCCTGATTTTTGCCGGTGCCATCAGCTTTTTGCTGCACGAAGCGGAAAACCCCGGGGCTTCCCTCGATAAATTCATGGGCGTGGTCGACCGCGCGCGCGGCCAGTTGCCGCCGTTCCTCGACGCCTACCTGCCGGCCAGCGCCGCCGAGTTTCGCGTGGCTATCGGTGAATGGCTGAGCAAGCACCTGAGCGAACTGCAGCTGGTGGGCAAGGACGCGGCGCATATGTTCGTGACCCTGCTGATCGGCATGGTCCTGGGCGCCATCATCGCCCTGCAGCGGGTCCCGGACCTGACCAAGCGCAAACCCCTGGCAGCCGCGTTGTTCGACCGCCTGCACCTGCTGGTCCAGGCTTTTCGCAACATTGTCTTTGCGCAAATCAAAATCGCTGCGCTCAACACCATCTTCACCGGGATCTTCCTTGCGGTGGTGCTGCCGCTGGCGGGGATCCACCTGCCGCTGACCAAGACCCTGATCGTCCTCACCTTCCTGCTGGGCCTGCTGCCGGTGATCGGCAACCTGATGTCCAACACCCTGATCACCATCGTCGCGTTGTCGATGTCGATTTGGGTGGCGGTGGCGGCGCTGGGCTACCTGATCGTGATCCACAAGGTCGAGTACTTCCTCAATGCCCGCATCGTCGGCGGGCAGATCAGCGCCAAGTCGTGGGAGTTGTTGTTGGCGATGCTGGTGTTTGAAGCCGCATTCGGCCTGCCTGGGGTGGTGGCAGGGCCGATTTATTATGCGTATTTGAAGAGTGAGTTGAAGCTGGGTGGGATGGTCTGAAGATTGAGGGCGTCTAGGCTGGCCTTATCGCGGGCAAGCCCGCTCCCACATTTCGACCGGGTTCCGCCTTGGGAATGCGGTCCAAATGTGGGGGCGGGCTTGCTCGCGAAAGGGCGCGCCGCGGTTTCAGCTAATACTCAGTAGCCGTAACGCTTGCTTGCCTCGATCGCCAACCCGCTGCCGATGCTGCCGAAGATGTTGCCTTCCACGTGCCGGGCATTGGGCAGCATCGCCGAAATGCTGTGGCGCAGGGCCGGGATGCCGCTGGAGCCGCCGGTGAAGAACACCGTGTCGACCTGGGCCACGTCCACCGAGGCGTCGTCGAGCAGTTGGGTCACGCTGTTGCGCACCCGTTCCAGCAGGTTGTCGATGGACGATTCGAACAGGGCGCGGCTCAGTTCCACGCTCAGGCCCGGTTCTACCCGGTCCAGCGGCACGTGGCGGCTGTCGTCGTGGGTGAGGTGGATCTTGGTTTCTTCCACTTCCATCGCCAGCCAGTGGCCGGCGCGCTGCTCGATCAGCTTGAACAGGCGGTCGATGCCGCCGGTGTCTTCGATGTCGTAGCGCATGCTGCCCAGGGCCAGCTGGGATTTTTGCGAGTACACCGAGTTGATGGTGTGCCAGGTGGCCAGGTTCATATGGTGGCTGGTGGGCATGTAGGCCCCGCTTTTCATGCGGCTGCCGTAGCCGAACAGCGGCATCATGCCGGCCAGCGAGAGCTGTTTGTCGAAGTCGGTACCGCCGATATGCACGCCGCCGGTGGCGAGGATGTCGTCGTGGCGGTTGTCGTGCTTGCGCCGCTCGGGCGACAGGCGCACCAGGGAGAAGTCGGAGGTACCGCCGCCGATGTCGACAATCAGGACCAACTCTTCTTGTTCAATGGTGGATTCGTAGTCGAAGGCTGCGGCGATCGGCTCGTACTGGAACGAGACTTCCTTGAAGCCGAGCTTGCGGGCCACGTCCACCAGGGTGTCTTCGGCCTCTTTGTCGGCCATCGGGTCGTCGTCGACGAAAAATACCGGGCGGCCCAGTACCACTTCTTCGAACTCACGGCCGGCAGTGGCTTCGGCGCGGTTCTTGAGCTGGCCGATAAACAGCCCCAGCAGGTCCTTGAACGGCATGGCCGTGCCCAGCACGCTGGTGTCGTGCTTGATCAGCTTGGAGCCCAACAGGCTCTTGAGCGAACGCATCAGGCGGCCTTCGTAGCCTTCCAGGTACTCGTGCAGCGCCAGGCGGCCGTACACCGGGCGGCGTTCTTCGAAGTTGAAGAACACCACCGACGGCAGGGTGATCTTGTCGTCCTCCAGCGCGATAAGCGTTTCCATGCCGGGACGGATCCAGCCGACAGTGGAGTTGGACGTGCCGAAGTCGATGCCGCAGGCACGGGCTGGAGAGGTGTTGTTCATGTCTAACAGGTTCCGGTTAAAAAACGGCCGCGCAGTGTATGTCACTCGCGTGCAGATGCGTAGGCCGACTATCCGCTAAATACAGCAGACTTGTTACCTTGAAAGGTCGGCTCCTTGCCCCCAACTCCTGTGCATACGGTTGGTGGCTGTCGAAAGGATCAAGTTTGTCCTGCAAGCCGCCGATATTTTTCTGACGCACCTCGAATCGCCCCGCAATGCCCAGGCAGGCAGGGCCCGACTGTGCGATCTCGATAACGGATGGTGATGCCCCCATGGATTTCAAAGACTATTACAAGATTCTTGGTGTCGAGCCGACGGCCGATGACAAGCAGATCAAGGCCGCTTATCGCAAGCTGGCCCGTAAGTATCATCCCGACGTCAGCAAGGAAAAGGACGCGGAAGAGAAGTTCAAGGACGCCTCGGAAGCCTATGAAGCGCTGAAAAGTGCCGACAAGCGCGCCGAGTACGATGAATTGCGCCGCTATGGCCAGCACGGTCAGCCCTTCCAGGGGCCGCCAGGTTGGCAGAGCCGTGGCGGGTTTGGCGGTGGCCAGGATACGGGCGAGTTTTCGGACTTCTTCAGCTCGATCTTCGGCTCGCGTGGCAACGGCTTTGGCGGCGCCCAGGGGCGCAGCCCCGGGCGACGCGGCCAGGATGTGGAGATGGAGTTGCCGGTGTTCCTGGAGGAGACCCTGTCCACCGAGCCCAAGGCAATCAGCTTCCAGGTGCCGCAATACAATGCGGCGGGCCAGCACGTCAGCAACACCACCAAGAGCCTGAACGTGAAGATTCCGGCCGGTGTGGCCGATGGCGAGCGCATTCGCCTCAAGGGCCAGGGTGCTCCGGGGATCGGTGGCGGCGCCAATGGCGACTTGTACCTGATCATCCGCTTTGCGCCGCACCCGAAGTTCGAGGTCGAAGGCGAAAACCTGGTGATCACTTTGCCGCTGGCACCGTGGGAATTGGCTCTGGGCGCGGAAGTCGCAGTGCCGACCCTGACCGGCAAGATCAACCTCAAGGTCCCGGCCGGCAGCCAGAACGGCCAGCGCATGAGGGCCAAGGGCCATGGCTTGCTGAACAAGGCCGGGCAGCGCGGGTACCTGTTTGTGCAGCTCAAGGCCGTGATGCCCAAAAGCAGTGACGATGAGGTCAAGGCGCTGTGGCAGGAACTGGCGCAAAAGGCCAATTTTGATCCACGGGAAACCTGGGGCCGCTAACCGCCCTGTGTGGGAAATCAGCAAAACCCTGTAGGAGCTGGCTTGCCAGCGATGGCGGCGGCATTGCCAGCATTGATGCTGCCTGACCCACCGCCATCGCCGCCTCGCTAAAGCTCGACAGCTCCTACAGGGGATCGTTGCCGGGCAAAAATTTTCGCCACATCGCAAATGAAATGTAGGAGCTGTCGAGCCCCGGCGAGGCTGCGATGGCGGCGGCACTGCCAGTATTGATGCTGCCTGACCCACCGCTATCGCCGCCTCGCTAAAGCTCGACAGCTCCTACCGGGGATCGTTGCCGGGCATAGATTTGCGCCACATCGCAAAAGAAATGTAGGAGCTGTCGAGCCCTGGCGAGGCTGCGATGGCGGCGGCATTGCCAGCATTGATGCTGCCTGACCCACCGCCATCGCCGCCTCGCTAAAGCTCGACAGCTCCTACAGGGGATCTTTGCCGGGCATAAATTTGCGCCACATCGCAAAAGAAATGTAGGAGCTGTCGAGCCCCGGCGAGGCGGCGATGGCGGCGGCATTGCCAGCATTGATGCTGCCTGACCCACCGCTATCGCCGCCTCGCTAAAGCTCGACAGCTCCTACAGGGGATCGTTGCCGGGCACAAATTTGCGCCACATCGCAAATGAAATGTAGGAGCTGTCGAGCCCCGGCGAGGCTGCGATGGCGGCGGCACTGCCAGTATTGATGCTGCCTGACCCACCGCCATCGCCGCCTCGCTAAAGCTCGACAGCTCCTACAGGGGATCGTTGTCGGGCAAAAATTTTCGCCACATCGCAAATGAAATGTAGGAGCTGTCGAGCCCCGGCGAGGCTGCGATGGCGGCGGCACTGCCAGCATTGATGCTGCCTGACCCACCGCTATCGCCGCCTCGCTAAAGCTCGACAGCTCCTACCGGGGATCGTTGGCGGGCATAGATTTGCGCCACATCGCAAATGAAATGTAGGAGCTGTCGAGCCCCGGCGAGGCTGCGATGGCGGCGGCACTGCCAGCATGGATGTCGACGGACCCACCGCCATCGCCGCCTCGCTAAAGCTCGACAGCTCCTACAAGGGATCGGTGGTGTCTACTGGCGTGGCAGCACTACGGTAAACGTGGTGCCCGCCGCCTCGCTGGACGTCACTTCAATCGTGCCCCTATGGGCCTGCACCACTTCCTTGACGATAAACAAGCCCAGCCCGAGGCTGGTCGAGTTGCTGCCCAGCTCTTCGTTGGCGCTGCGTACCAGCGGGTCGAACACGGTGCCCAGCGCCGCCTGGGGAATCGGCTGGCCGTAGTTGTGCATGCGCAGTTCCACGCTGTCGGGCGTGCCCTCTAGGCTCAGGGTCACCGCCTGGCTGTTGAGGCCGTGCTGCAATGCATTGCCGATCAGGTTCTGCAACAGCTGATCAATGCGCCCGCGATCCCACAGCCCTTGGGTTTCCCCGTCGATGTGCAGGTGAACCCGGCAGTCCGGGCGGCCTGCGCACGCTTCATTGATGGCCTCTTTGGCAGCATCGGCTAGGTTCATTGGCTTGGGCTCGATAGGCAGGCTGCTGCCCAGTCGGCTGCGAACAAACTCCAACAGGTCGCTGACCATCGCCTCCATGTGCCGCGCACCATTTTGGATATTGCCCAGCAGGCTCAAACCGTTGCTGTCCAACGCAGCTTTGCGCAACAACATCTCGGTGGACATCTTCACCGCCTGCAAGGGCGCGCGCAGGTCGTGGCCGAGGATGGCGAGGAAAATATCCCGCGAGCGATTGACCTGCTCGGCGTAGGCCGCCGTGGATTCGGCCAGGGCTTCGTCGATGGCTTCGTTGAAGCGGATCATGTCCTGGAAATAGTCCAGGTCCGGCGATTCCAGGCTATTGACCCACAGGCGAATCACACAGGCGCGCAGGTGGCGGAACTCGGAGGTCATCTGCACCAGGTCAAAACCCACGGTATGGCGCAGTTCGCCATGGCTGGCGGCCGCTTCGTCCAGGCTTGGGGTTTTTTCCGGGCCTTCGCCCTTGGCCTTGGCCGCCTGTTCGCTGGCGCTCTGGCGAGTGTTCATGTCCCGCGCGGCGGCCAGCAGGATCGAACGGGCGTGGTCGCGCAGTTGCGCGCGGTTCAGGGTTTCGGCGGCCGGGGTCAGGGTTTCGGCAAACTGTTCCCATTCATCGACGATTCGGTCGGCATGCAACACGATGAATTCGGATAGGCGCATAGCCAGGTTCCCAAGTGCAAGACAGTGAACAAACGTCGCGCATCGTAGCGCCAACGTCTCCCGGCTTCACTGGCACAGCAGGTGCCTGCCGATGAACGGTCAGAACAGGAAGTAACGCTGGGCCATCGGCAGCACGTCCGCCGGCTCGCACCACAACAGCTGGCCATCGGCCTTGACCTGGTAGGTCTGCGGATCGACCTCGATGTCTGGCAGGTAGTCGTTGTGGATCAAGTCGCTCTTTTGCACCTGGCGGCAACCCTTGACCACTGCGATCTGCTTCTTCAGGCCCAAGGCCTGCGGCAGGCCCTCTGCCAGCGCCGCCTGGCTGATAAACGTCAGGCTGGTGGCGTGCAGCGAGCTGCCGAAGCTGGCGAACATCGGGCGGTAGTGCACCGGCTGCGGGGTGGGGATTGACGCATTGGCATCGCCCATCAGGCTGGACGCAATCGCCCCGCCCTTGAGGATCAGGGTGGGCTTGATGCCGAAGAACGCCGGGCGCCACAACACCAGGTCGGCCCATTTGCCGACTTCGATGGAGCCCACTTCATGGCTGATGCCGTGGGTGATCGCCGGGTTGATGGTGTACTTGGCGATGTAGCGCTTGGCGCGGAAGTTGTCGTTGCCCGCGCCGTCGCCAGGCAGTGGCCCGCGTTGTTTCTTCATCTTGTCGGCGGTTTGCCAGGTGCGTGTGATCACTTCGCCCACGCGGCCCATGGCCTGGCTGTCGGAGCTGATCATCGAGAAGGCGCCAAGGTCGTGCAGGATATCTTCAGCGGCGATGGTTTCGCGGCGGATGCGGCTTTCGGCGAACGCCACGTCTTCGGCAATGCTCGGGTCCAGGTGATGGCAGACCATCAACATGTCCAAGTGCTCGTCGATGGTGTTGCGCGTGAACGGCCGCGTCGGGTTGGTGGAGCTGGGCAGCACGTTAGGGAAGCCGCAGGCCTTGATGATATCCGGCGCGTGGCCGCCACCGGCACCCTCGGTGTGATAGGTGTGGATGGTGCGCCCCTTGAGCGCGGCGAGGGTGGTTTCGACGAAGCCCGACTCGTTGAGCGTGTCGCTGTGGATCGCCACCTGCACATCGTACTCATCGGCCACGCTCAGGCAGTTGTCGATGCTGGCGGGCGTGGTGCCCCAGTCTTCGTGCAGCTTCAAACCGATGGCGCCGGCCTTGACCTGCTCGATCAGCGGCTCGGGCAGGCTGGCATTACCCTTGCCGGTAAAGCCGATGTTCATCGGGAATGAGTCGCTGGCTTGCAGCATGCGCGCCAGGTGCCACGGGCCTGAAGTACAGGTGGTGGCATTGGTGCCGGTGGCCGGTCCGGTGCCGCCGCCGATCATGGTGGTGACGCCGCTGGTCAGCGCCTCTTCGATCTGCTGCGGGCAGATGAAATGCACATGTGAGTCGATGCCGCCGGCGGTGAGGATCATGCCTTCACCGGCGATCACTTCGGTGCTGGCGCCGATGGCCATGGTCACGCCGGGCTGGATGTCCGGGTTACCGGCCTTGCCAATGGCGTGGATGCGGCCATTCTTCAAGCCAACGTCGGCCTTGACGATGCCCCAGTGGTCGATGATCAGCGCGTTGGTGATCAGCGTATCCACCACTTCATGGGCGAGCAGTTGGCTTTGGCCCTGGCCATCGCGGATGACTTTGCCGCCGCCGAACTTCACTTCTTCGCCATAAACCGTGAAGTCCTGCTCCACTTCGATGAACAGTTCGGTGTCGGCGAGGCGGACCTTGTCACCGACGGTGGGGCCGTACATGTCGGCGTAGGCTTGGCGGCTGATTTTCATGTGTGTGAACCCTGGAAAATATGTGTTGAATGTGAAACCGCTATCGCCGGCAAGCCAGCTCCTACATTTGAAGTGCATTCCCATGTGGGAGCTGGCTTGCCTGCGATGAGGCCCTAAAGATCACCCATGATCTTCCCGGCAAACCCGAACACCCGGCGCAACCCTGCCAGCTCCACTAACTCCACCTCGCGACTCTGCCCCGGTTCAAAGCGCACCGCCGTGCCCGCCGGGATGTTCAGGCGCATGCCGCGGCTGAGGGCGCGGTCAAAGGTCAGCGCGTCATTGGTCTCGAAAAAATGGTAATGGGAACCCACCTGGATCGGACGGTCGCCGCTGTTGGCCACGTTCAGGGTGACCGTGCGGCGGCCCACGTTGAGTTCGATTTCACCAGGCTGGATCTGATATTCACCAGGAATCATGCAGGTTGCCCCAGGGTCTTGAAGTAGATGGCGGTCGGGCTGTAGTGCCCGTCCGGGCTTTGGCAGTAGTCCGGCAACTCGCCGATTTTTGTGTAGCGCAGCGCCTGGTAGAAGGCTTCGGCACCGGAGCCGGCCTCGGTGTCCAGGTACAGCAGGCCGCGTTTGTGCTGGCGGGCGGCGAGTTCCAGAGCGCTCATCAGTTGCTGGCCCAGGCCATGGCGGCGGGCGCTGCTGTGCACCAGCAGTTTTTGCACTTCGGCGCGGTTGAGGCCGTTGGCTTTGAGGCACAACGCCAATTGCACACTGGCGATCACTTGCTCGTCGCGCACCACTACCCAGAGCAGCAGGCTGCCCTCTTCGATACTCGCCTGCACACCGCTTAAATAGGTGCGGGCCTGGGCATCATCGAAATCGGCCATGAAACCCACCGAAGCGCCATGCTTCACCGCGTCCAGCAACAGCTCAATCAAACCCAGGCGGTAATGGGCAAAACTTTCAGCATTGACTCGACGCAGTTGGGCAGCATTCATCGGTGTTACTCCTTGTGGACCGCGGGCGGCTGGGCGCCGGGGCTGAGCAGCAGTTGCATAAAGGTCAGGTCCAGCCAGCGGCCAAACTTGGTGCCCACCTGGGCCATCTGCCCGGTGATGCCAAAGCCCAGGCGTTCGTGCAGGCGGATCGAGGCCTGGTTGCCGCTTTCGATGGCGGCAACCATCACGTGTTTGTCGCACGCCCGGGCGCGTTCGATCAGGGCCTGCATCAGCAGCGGGCCCAGGCCTTTGCCGCGTTGGTCGTTGCGCACGTACACCGAATGCTCGACGGTGTGGCGAAAGCCGTCGAAGGGCCGCCAGTCGCCGAACGAGGCATAGCCGAGCACCTGCTCGGCCTCCACCGCCACCAGGATCGGATAAAACTGCGCCTGGCGTGCGCTGAACCAGGCCTGGCGATTGCCCAGGTCCACCGGTTGATCGTTCCAGATGGCCGTGGTGTTGATCACGGCATCGTTGTAGATATCGCGGATCGCCGGCAGATCGCCGTGCACCGCGTCACGAATCAGCAAGGACATGGCCGGGCCTCAGGCGATGGGTTGGTGGACGGTCACCAGTTTGGTGCCGTCGGGGAAGGTGGCTTCGACCTGGATATCCGGGATCATCTCCGGGATGCCTTCCATCACTTGCTCGCGGCTGAGCAGGGTGGTGCCAAAGTGCATCAGGTCGGCCACGGTGCGCCCGTCGCGCGCGCCTTCGAGCAGGGCCGCGGAGATGTAGGCGATGGTTTCCGGGTAATTGAGCTTCACCCCACGCGCCAGGCGGCGCTCGGCCACCAGGCCTGCGGTGAAGATCAGCAGCTTGTCTTTTTCCCTTGGGGTCAGGTCCATGGTCAGCAGTCCGTTTTGAAAAACAATTATTAACAACACAGGTCCAATGTGGGAGCGGGCTTGCTCGCGAATGCGGTGGGTCAGTAATGGATATGTTGACTGATACACCGCATTCGCGAGCAAGCCCGCTCCCACATTTTGATCTCATGTGTTCCAAATTCTTGGTGGTATGGCCTCACGCCCCAGCAATGCCGGGCGCAACAGCCGCCACAGATCAATCAACCAGGCCCGCGCCAGTAACGTCTCGCTGGCCAGGCAGCGCGCCACCAGCAAACCCGGCAGTTGGGTCAGGTCGCCACGCACTGCATGGGGCAGCGCTCGGCATTGTTCAAGCAGTTCGGTATCGATGTCACCGGTCACCAGCAAGGTGGCGAACACCGGCTGGCCGTCTAGGCCAATCGGCGAGTCGAGCAGGCCGTCGTCGCCTACGATGCGTTGGCGTTCATGCCAGAGCAACTGGCCGTCGCGACGGATATCCAGGTGCGACTGGAAGTGCCCACGGTCGAAACGTTCGCCGCTGGCCGGGCGCCCCAGCGCCACCACGTCCCAGTACAGCAGCCGGGCGTCGCCGTGCAGGTCGATGCGGGTGCTGAGTTCGGCCTGGGCCGCACTGAACACGATGGTTTCCTGGGGCAGCCACTCCAGGGTGGCGCCGGCCTCGACCGTCAAGGCCACCTGCTGGTAGGCCGGCCCGCTGGCACGGTACCACTTGGCGGCGCCGGGGCTGGTCAGTTGCGCCCACGCGCCCTCAGCCAGGTGGGCGGTGATCTCCAGGCGATCGCCCCCGGCAATCCCGCCCGGCGGGTGCACGATGATGTGCTGGCACACCTCGGGGCCTTCGGCATACAGGTGCTTTTGCACCCGCAGCGGGCCCAGGTGGCGGCGCAGCACCGGGCGCGTGCTGGCGCCAAAGCGTGCATAACCCAACTCCAGCGCGGCGTGCCAACTGGGGGTGAACAGAGCGGTGGGGGCAGGAACGGTCATGGTCAGGGCTTATCAACGAGACGCTACAGATTAGATGGTAACCAGGCCGCGTACACCCTCGGCCTCCATATTTTCTCCGCGGCCCTGCTGGACGATTTCCCCCCGTGACATCACCAGGTATTGATCGGCCAGTTCGGCGGCGAAGTCGTAGAACTGCTCCACCAGCAAAATCGCCATGTCGCCGCGTTCTGCGAGCTTCTTGATCACCGCGCCGATCTCCTTGATCACCGAGGGCTGGATGCCTTCGGTGGGCTCATCGAGGATCAACAGGCGCGGACGGCTGGCCAGCGCACGGCCAATCGCCAACTGCTGTTGTTGACCACCGGACAAGTCGCCGCCGCGCCGATGCTTCATTTGCAGCAACACCGGGAACAGTTCGTAGATAAACGCCGGGACTTGCTTGGCTTCGCTGCCGGGAAAACGCGACAGGCCCATCAGCAGGTTTTCTTCCACCGTCAGTCGGCCGAAAATCTCGCGGCCCTGGGGCACATAGGCGATACCGGCGTGCACGCGCTGGTGCGGCTTGAACCCGGTGATGGCCTTGCCTTCCCAGTTCACCGCGCCTTCCTTGGCGGGCAGCAGGCCCATCAGGCATTTGAGCAGGGTGGTCTTGCCCACGCCGTTACGGCCGAGCAGGCAGGTGACTTCGCCGACTTTCACGTCGAACGAAAGGCCGCGCAGGATGTGGCTGCCGCCGTAGTACTGGTGCAATTTGTCGACTTGCAGCATGTTCAAAATCTCCTCAATTCCCCTGTGGGAACCGGATCAAATGTGGGAGCCGGCTTGCCTGCGATGGCGCTCTGTCAGTCACCCTGGCTATCGCTGGCCAGCCAGCTCCTACATAAAGCGGATTGCATCAGGCTTAGCGACCGAGGTACACCTCGATCACCCGCTCATTTTCCTGCACCTGTGCCAGCGACCCTTCGGCCAGCACGCTGCCCTGGTGCAGCACCGTCACATGGTCGGCAATCGCGCCGACAAAGCCCATGTCGTGCTCCACCACCATCAGCGAATGCTTGCCCGCCAGGCGCTTGAACAACTCGGCGGTGAACTCGGTCTCGGCGTCGGTCATGCCGGCCACCGGTTCATCGAGTAGCAACAGTTGTGGGTCTTGCATCAGCAGCATGCCGATTTCCAAAAACTGCTTCTGGCCGTGGGACAGTAAACCCGCCGGGCGCTGTACCGAAGTCGTCAGGCGAATGGTGTCGAGCACTTCATCGATGCGGTCCTTCTGTTCACCGCTCAGGCGCGCCCGCAGGCTGGCCCACACGGACTTGTCGGTCTTCTGCGCCAGCTCCAGGTTCTCGAACACGCTCAGGGCCTCGAACACCGTGGGTTTCTGGAACTTGCGGCCAATGCCGGCCTGGGCGATCTGCACTTCGCTCATGCGCGTCAGGTCCAGGGTTTCGCCGAACCAGGCCTTGCCGTGGCTGGGGCGGGTCTTGCCGGTGATCACGTCCATCAGGGTGGTCTTGCCCGCGCCGTTGGGGCCGATGATGCAGCGCAGCTCGCCGACGCCGATATACAGGTTGAGGTCGTTGAGGGCCTTGAAGCCATCGAAGCTGACGCTGATGTCTTCCAGGGTCAGGATCGTGCCGTGGCGGGTATTGAGGCCCTTGCCGGCGGCCTGGCCGAGGCCGATGGCGTCGCGGCTGGTGCCCTGGTCGCGGTTCGGTTCGATGATCGGTTCGAGCATGAACTGGTCGGTTGCCGTGACTCTCATTGTTCGCCCCTTTTCTTCAGCAGGCCGATGATGCCCTTGGGCAGATACAGCGTGACGATGATGAACAGCGCCCCCAGGAAGAACAGCCAGTACTCCGGGAAGGCCACGGTGAACCAGCTCTTCATGCCGTTGACCACGCCGGCACCCAGCAGCGGGCCGATCAGGGTGCCGCGCCCGCCCAGGGCCACCCACACGGCGGCCTCGATGGAGTTGGTCGGCGACATTTCGCTGGGGTTGATGATGCCCACCTGCGGCACGTACAACGCACCGGCCAGGCCGCACAGCACCGCGCTCAACACCCACACAAACAGCTTGAAACCGCGCGGGTCGTAGCCGCAGAACATCAGGCGGTTCTCCGCGTCGCGCAGGGCCGTCAGCACCCGGCCGAACTTGCTCCGGGCCAGGCGCCAGCCGATAAACAGGCTGCCCACCAACAGCAGCACCGTGGCCAGGAACAGCACCGCGCGGGTGCCCGGCTCGGTGATGCCAAACCCCAGGATGCTACGGAAGTTGGTAAAGCCGTTATTGCCGCCAAAGCCGGTCTCGTTGCGGAAAAACAAGAGCATCCCGGCAAAGGTCAGGGCCTGGGTCATGATCGAAAAATACACGCCCTTGATCCGTGAGCGGAAGGCAAAGAAGCCGAACACCAGCGCCAGCAAACCCGGCGCCAACACCACCAGGCACAGGGCCCAGAGGAAGTGCTGGGTGCCGAGCCAATACCACGGCAGTTCGGTCCACGACAGGAAGGTCATGAACGCCGGCAACTCGCTGCCGGCGGCCTGGCGCATCAGGTACATGCCCATGGCGTAGCCGCCAAGGGCAAAGAACAGGCCGTGGCCCAGGGACAGCATGCCGGCGTAGCCCCACACCAGGTCCAGGGCCAGGGCGACGATGGCGTAGCAGAGGATCTTGCCCACCAGCGTCAGGGTGTAGGCCGAGACATGCAATGCGTTATCGGCCGGCAGCAGCGACAGCAGCGGCAACGCCAGCAGCACGGCGAGGATCACCGCGCCCACTGCAATCGTCACCTTGGTGCCGGCCTTTTGCGCGGCCGTGAGCATCAATGGCTGGTTCATCAGTCGATCACCCGTCCTTTCAGTGCGAAGAGTCCTTGCGGGCGTTTCTGGATAAACAGAATGATCAGCGCGAGGATCAGGATCTTGCCGAGTACGGCACCGATCTGCGGTTCGAGAATTTTGTTGGCGATGCCCAGGCCAAAGGCGGCCATGACGCTGCCGGCCAGTTGGCCGACGCCACCGAGCACCACCACCAGGAACGAGTCGATGATGTAACTCTGGCCCAGGTCCGGGCCGACGTTGCCGATCTGGCTCAGGGCTACGCCGCCTAAGCCGGCGATGCCCGAGCCGAGGCCAAAGGCGAGCATGTCCACACGCCCGGTGGGCACGCCGCAGCAGGCGGCCATGTTGCGGTTCTGGGTGACGGCGCGCACGTTGAGGCCCAGGCGGGTCTTGTTCAGCAGCAGCCAGGTCAGCACCACCACGCACAGGGCAAAGCCGATGATGACGATGCGGTTGTATGGTAATACCAGGTTGGGCAATACCTGGATCCCGCCCGACAGCCAGGCCGGGTTGGCCACTTCGACGTTCTGTGCGCCGAACAGCAGGCGTACCAGTTGGATCAGCATCAGGCTGATGCCCCAGGTGGCCAGCAGGGTTTCCAGTGGGCGGCCGTAGAGGTGACGGATCACCGTGCGTTCCAGGGCCATGCCGATGCCGGCGGTGACAAAAAACGCCACCGGCAGCGCGATCAGCGGGTAGAACTCGATGGCCTGGGGCACATAGCGCTGCATCAGCAACTGCACCACATAGGTGGAGTAGGCACCGAGCATCAGCATCTCGCCGTGCGCCATGTTGATCACCCCGAGCAGGCCGAAGGTGATCGCCAGGCCCAGGGCCGCCAGCAACAGGATCGAGCCCAGGGACATACCGCTGAAGGCTTGCCCGAGGATCTCGCCCACCAGCAGCTTGCGCTTGACCTGGGCCAGGCTGGTTTCGGCCGCGGTGTGTACTGCGGCGTCGGCTTCCACGCCGGGCGCCAGCAGGGCCTCCAGGCGCGTGCGGGCCAGCGGGTCGCCGGTGCTGCCGAGCAGGCGCACGGCAGCCAGGCGCACGGCCGGGTCGGTGTCGACCAGTTGCAGGTTGGCCAGGGCCAGGCTCAGGGCGCTGTGCACCTGGTCATGGGTTTCGCTGGCGAGCTGTTGGTCGAGGAATTTCAGCTGCGCCGGTTGCGCGCTTTTTTGCAGGGTTCGGGCGGCGGCCAGGCGCACCTTGGGATCGGCGGCGAGCAGTTGCTGGCTGGCTTGCACATTGTCGATCAGGCCGCGCAGGCGGTTGTTCAGGCGCACGGTCTTGGCTTCGCCGTTGACCGTGAGTTGGCCTTGTTGCAGGGCGTTGACCAACTCGATACGCGCAGGGTCAGGCTGGGCGGCCCAGTCCTGCAACAGCTTGGCCTGTTGGCTCGGGTTGGCGGCGAGGAAATCTTCGGCATCGCCGGCGTGTGCGGCCAGGGGCAGCAACAGCAGGCAGGCCAGGAGGAAGCGGTGGAGGGCAGTGGGCATAACAAATTGTCCTGAACATGCGCGGACGGGGTGAACACCTACCCCCTGTAGGAGCCGGCTTGCCGGCGATTGCGGTGTGTCAGTCGATTCATCTGTCACTGACACGCTGCTATCGCCGACAAGCCAGCTCCTACAGGGGGCGGGCTCGTGGGTTGGGGCTTAGTTGCTCTTGACCGCGTGATCCGGCTTCTTGTCATTGCCAGGGATGTACGGGCTCCACGGCTGGGCGCGGATCGGCCCTTCGGTCTGCCACACCACCGAGAACTGGCCGTCGGACTGGATCTCGCCAATCATCACCGGCTTGTGCAGGTGGTGGTTGGTCTTGTCCATGGTCAGGGTGTAGCCCGACGGCGCGGCGAAGGTCTGGCCGGCCAGGGCTTCACGCACTTTGTCGACGTCGGTGGACTTGGCTTTCTCCACCGCCTGCGCCCACATATGGATGCCGACGTAGGTGGCTTCCATCGGGTCGTTGGTCACGGCCTTGTCGGCACCCGGCAGGTTTTTCGCCTTGGCGTAGGCTTTCCAGTCGGCGACGAACTTGGCGTTGACCGGGTTCTCTACCGACTGGAAGTAGTTCCACGCCGCCAGGTTGCCCACCAGCGGTTTGGTGTCGATGCCGCGCAGTTCTTCCTCGCCTACCGAGAACGCCACCACAGGCACCTCGGTCGCCTTCAGGCCCTGGTTGGCCAGTTCCTTGTAGAACGGCACGTTGGAGTCACCATTGACGGTGGACACCACGGCGGTCTTGCCACCCGCCGAGAATTTTTTGATGTTGGCCACGATGGTCTGGTAATCGCTATGGCCGAACGGGGTGTAGACCTCTTCGATGTCCTTGTCGGCTACGCCTTTGGAATGCAGGAACGCGCGCAGGATTTTGTTGGTGGTGCGCGGGTACACGTAGTCGGTGCCCAGCAGGAAGAAGCGCTTGGCGCTGCCGCCTTCTTCGCTCATCAGGTATTCCACTGCCGGGATCGCCTGCTGGTTCGGCGCGGCGCCGGTGTAGAACACGTTGGGCGACATTTCCTCGCCTTCGTATTGCACCGGGTAGAACAACAGGCCGTTGAGTTCTTCGAACACCGGCAGCACCGATTTACGCGACACCGAGGTCCAGCAGCCGAACACCACCGCGACCTTGTCCTGGGTCAGCAACTGCCGGCCCTTTTCGGCGAACAGCGGCCAGTTGGAGGCCGGGTCGACCACCACCGCTTCGAGCATCTTGCCGTTCACCCCGCCCTTGGCGTTGATCTCGTCGATGGTCATCAGCGCCATGTCCTTGAGGGACGTTTCGGAGATGGCCATGGTCCCGGACAGCGAGTGCAGGATGCCGACCTTGATGGTCTCGGCGGCCTGGACGGTCCAGGTCAGGCCCATGGCGGCAATGGATGCCGACAGAGTGAAAGCCTTGATCAAGCTGCGACGCTTCATGGTGCGGTCTCCAGAACTCAATATTTTCAGGGGGCGGATAGGGGCGTTGCCAGAGCATTTGCAAAGGCTGTGCCTATTGGCTGCGCTGCCTTGTTATGTGGGCCATGGGCTGCACTGGTCGGTTGCACTGCACCAAGTGAGGGCTTGCCGGGCGTGCTGGTGCGTGGCGTGCGCCCGAACGGGGCAGGGCGTGTGGCGCGGTGGATATCTATTTAGCGCCCTCGCGCTCGCGCCAACGGTAAAGATCGCCGTGACCCTGGCCAGCGTCTGGTCGGGGCATATTTGAGGGGATGTCATGGAACGACCTAAACGCGGTTGGTTCGGCAGCGGCTTGAAGTCGGATGTGGTACTGCCACCAGTGGGACCGGCCTTTGTCACCATGGATGATGCGGCGCGTTATGCCCATCGACAGATCGGCAGCCGGCGCGATAAGGAGTATGGCGGGGTGATCCTGGAGAGCTTGGCGGACGGCTACTTCTATGCCACCGAGCCGATAGCGGGCGGGGCCTACACCTTCGATTACTGGACGGTGCTGAAAGTCGACAGCAATAGCCAGTATCTGCACCCACAAGGCTATCGGTGCGTGGCCGACTACCACTCTCATCCCGATGCGTTCGATGATTTTCAAGAGAACAACCCTGAGTTTTCCGAGCGTCAGGTCAGGGGGCTGAATGGCTTTTTTTCGGATATTGACCTGAGCATCTTTATTTTGGAGCGCGGTTTTTTTTCGGCCTCTTATCTGTCTGGGCCCGATGGCGGGTTGCTCAAATATGTCACCACCGGCTCGGCTGAGGAGCAGCGTTTTGGTGTGTGGCTCGATAAAAAGCTGCACTTCGGTCATGCGGATGGCCCGGCCGATAACAAACCGGAGACCTTCTTCAAGAAGGCCGCCAGTGTCAGCCAGTTGTCCATCGTGGTTCCGAGTGCGTTGTGGGGGGGCTCGACAGGCACAGTGCCCAGGCAATGGCGACCGTTCACAGCCTTTGTCTCGCGCACCTACGAGCTGCCGGCCTGCGGGCCGGTGTACGCCGGGCTTGATGCCCTGCTGGAGGTATTGCAGCAACGCAACCCTGAACGCGCCTTTATCCTCAAGGATGCCAACAAAGAGGACTATGTGCTGGTCGAGCCCCCGGCTGGCGGGCCCGCACCGGTGTCCATCCAGCAATTGTTCCCGCGCACCTCGGATGGTAAGCGCGTGTCACACGAGAGCTTCCATTGGGTGGCGGTCTATCTGGGACGCCCTCCGGTGCCCCTGCGTCTCCCGTCCAGGGACGCGTGGCTGTACCGTAACTTTTTTAGCCCGCTGGAGTTGGCGACCCAGCTTTACCATGGGGTGCAGTCCAGGGATTTGCTGGGGCCGGAGCGTCAGCTGTTTTTCTATCGCAACCTCAATGATGGGGCGTTGTTGCAATACAAGTGCGCGTTCTCGACCGCCGAGACTGAACTGTTTCGCGTCGAGCCGGACGGTCAGGTGGTGGATAACCAGATCGATTCGGCGCTGCTCGCGGGTACGCTGAGCCCTCGGGACTTTGTCCTGCGCGTGGCGGCAGGCGGGTATCTGTCGGTGATCCGGGCGGGCAAGATCTGGGACAGGCTCGGCCCGGTCGACGCGCAGTGGCGAGCCGTCTCCAGGGTTCCCAAACCCGTATTGAGTCCGCCCTTTGTCACCGCCGATGATGCTGCGCGCTGGGCTCACAACCGGATCGGCGAGCGACGCGACAAGGAGTATGGCGGTGCGGTGCTGCGACAAGGCGCGCGTTATTTCGCCACAGAACCGGTGGCCGGTGCGTCGATACAGTTTGATTTTCGCGCCATCATGGCCACCGATGAGCATGACTACTTCATTGCTCCGGCTCCCTTCGACTGCTACGCCTTTTACCACTCGCACCCGGCGGGCTCTCCCGGTGAGCAGGGGTTGCACACTCAGTTCACGGCCGATGAGGTGGAGATATTTATCAGCTTTTTCTCGTCTGCCGACCAGGCGTTTGTCATCGGTAACCGCGAGTTTGCCCCGGCCCACTACCTGTCAGGCCCGCAGGGCTCGTTGCTCAAGTATGTGAGCAGCGGTTCAA
The DNA here is from genome assembly GCF_059862305.1 of Pseudomonas sp. MF09156. Classification (NCBI taxonomy): domain Bacteria; kingdom Pseudomonadati; phylum Pseudomonadota; class Gammaproteobacteria; order Pseudomonadales; family Pseudomonadaceae; genus Pseudomonas; species Pseudomonas sp. MF09156. The sequence continues at coordinate 102,884 of NZ_JCBCUR010000003.1, read as the reverse complement.
CGGCGGAGCAGACGCTGCTCAAGCAATTGACCGGTGAGATGCCGATCCAGCCGATCACCGAGTTTGAAGGGACTGTCTGGAATTTTGCCGATGCGGGCGACCTGCGGGTGGTGTTGGCCAACCGTGTCTGGGGCGGCGCTCGCGGTCGTGTCGCCAGGGGGTGGCGGGTCGGCGAACCGGTCATTCCCAAGGACACCGTGCAGGAGCAGCCGTTCTTTACGCCGCAGGCCAACACGGGGCAAGTTGCCGCGCTGATCGCCCTGAACCATATCAATGGCATGCCGGCGGGCGCTTACCAGGGGTTTGTGCTCAAGCATCAGAATGCCCCGAGCTATATCGCGACGCTACCGGTTGCAGCAGGCACAACCCTGGCCAGTCTGTTCCCTGCCCGTGCCGACGGTCAGGCGAAACTGCCCTCCAATTATCGCCTGGTTGGCCTTTACCGTAATGTGTTTGCGTCCGAGCCGAGGCCGTTGCCGGCCAATGAAGCCTGGCTGTATAAGCGGTTTGCCCCACCTGCGCTATGGGTGGAGGTCATGAGCCAGGCTCTTGCCACCTCCAAGCTGCAGATCGCCGGGTTGGGGCTCAAGTTGTATCTGCAAGCCCCTGACCGGGCGCTGCTGCATTGGCAGGTGCCGAGTGCCGATACCGCCAACGAGCTGTTTAGCGTGGTCGGCCAGAGGGTGACTGACAAAGGCAACCAGGCGGCACTGCTCGACGGTACGTTGTCGTCCCGGGAGTTCGTGCACCGGGTGATTCGTGCCGGCGAGTTGACGGTGATTCAGCAGGGCGACTTATGGAACGTACTGGGGCCGATGCATGACGGCGAGCGTCTGCCGCTGGGTTCGGGGACCACGCTGCTGAGTGCGGCATTCCTGACGGCCGATGATGCCGCGCGCCTTGCCCACGAGAAGATCGGCTTTCGCCGAGGGACGGCCTTTGGTGGGTACATTCTCAAAAGGCCAGACGGGCGATTTTTATTCACCGAACCTGTGACTATTCATGGCGACGGCTTTTCCTCCGACCTGCTGCTGCCGAGACCGGGCGGTGGTTTGCTGGTGCCTCCGGTGGGCCATGAGATTCATGGGCGCTACGCCTCCCATGGGGCGGTGTCCTTCAATGACCTGGCCCGCCAGCGGCGCCTTGACTGGACCCTTGCGGACCTTGAGGTCAATGCCACGATGTTCTCGGATGTGGAGATCCGGGCGGTGATTGAATCCCGCCTGCCGGCTTACCTGAGCGGTTCGCCGAACAACCTGATCGGCTACACCCCCAGCGGCTCGGCCAATGAGTTGCTGGTGCTGAGCAACACCACCCGCGAGCCCGGCCAGCATGGTTACTTCGAACGCCTGGAAACCGGCAAGCTCAAGCCGGTGGACATCGTTACCCGCCTGGCGGATGCGGGCAATCTGCAAGTGCTTGTCGGTAGCCAGTTATGGGGGCCGCGTGGCACGGTCTACGACGACTGGACGCCCAACTTCGAGTATGCCCAGATCGATCTGCAAACCCCGGCGTTTGGTGCAATCTTTAACAGCCAGGACGCGGCGGCGCTCAATGCGCACATTCGCTGGTACGGCAGGAACCTGGATGCACAGGCGGCGACGGCCTACATTCTCAAGCACCCGCAACACGAAGAATATGTGGTCAGCGAGCTGTTGCCGATCAAGCCGCCCGGGCGTTGGTTGAGCGACTCCTCCAGGGGCTTCGGGTATCTGACCGGTGGCGACTTCGCCAAGGGCTTTGTGCTCAAGGGCCTGCTGTATTCACAGCAATGGCTGCCTGTGGGGCTGAACACTTCCGAGGCCTGGTTGACCCAGTTCTTTGTCACCCCCGAGTTGCTGTTGCGTGCCGAAGAAGATGCCCGGCATTTGCCGCGATCTTCTGCGGGGCCCGCCGTATTGCCTGTGTATGTGTCAACACTGGACGGCGCCTTGTTGCGGTATCAACCCCAGGCTTCGTCAATGCTCAAGCAGGGCATTGATGGCGCCGGTGTGACGATCCAGGGCATGAGCCTGCATGACGGCTCCCTGGATATCCGCCGGTTTGTCACGCTGATCGCCAAGGCCGGTGACCTGCGGGTGTTATACAGCAGCCAGTGCTGGGATCGACGGGGGCTGGTCATCGAAAACGCCACGTTATGGCGTCCCTATGGGCGTTTCACCCGCCGTCGCCTGGGCCCGGCTTTCCAGGAACAGGATGACGCAGTGCGCCATGCTCGCTCACGGCTGGGTGATCACGATAACGGCTTGCTGGGAGGCTTGGTGCTCAAGCGCCCTGACGGCCTGTTCGTGGCCACAGAACCTTTGAAAGTGCCTCGCGAAGATTTCGATCCCAAGTGGATTTTCCCCGATGAGGTGGTCTCGGTGGGAGGTTTTCCGGCGGGCCATACAATTGTTGCGCGTTACCGCACCAGTGCTGCGCGGGAGTTGCCGTTTGCCCTGGAGGCCACGCAAAAGAGCGTCTACCGCAATATGCTTTCCACCCGGGTGATTGGCGCATCGCTGCAGTCGCGGGACGTGCATCTGACCCGCGAGTACCTGTTAGGCACCGACGGCTGCGTGCTCAGTTACACCCGTAGCCGCACAGCCCTTGAGGATCAGTTGAAAACAGCCCTGCAGCCATTGCAGCCGCGACGTGCCGAGCTGTTGGATAACCTTGTCGAGCGGCAGATGCGCGACGGCACGCTGACCCCGATCGAGTTCGTCACCCGGCTGGCCCAGGCCGGTACATTGCGCGTGGTGGACGGTAGCGTGGTGTGGGGCATGCCGCGCACGGTCACAGCACCCTTCGTTGCCAACGTCATCTGGCCCGAGCCGTTGTTGATCCGCAACGCCGTGGCCGACCCGCCGTTCAGCCCGCTCTTCACCCAGGAGCAGGACGCGGTGCGCTATGCCCATGAGCAGTGCAGGCCCGGTGAGAGCTTGCAGTTCGGCTACGTTTTCAAGTCGCCCAAGCTGGGGCTTTATATGGTCAGCCTGCCACTGGTGCGTGCGAGCTATCGCGACTATAGCCAGGTGTTCCCCCAAGGCCTGCTTCCCCAGGGGTATGCCCTGGAAGGTCTCTACCTCTGCGCCACCAATGAGCTGTTGACGCCGGCGGAGGATCCGTTGCACCAGGCGTTCTTCCTGCCCACGGATTTCGATACGGGCCTGCGTTTCTCCCAGCACGCGGTCAAGGACAAGAAACTGCGCCTCTACCTGTCGTGCCCGGACGGCGCGCTGCTCAGGTATCAGTACCTCAGTAGCGATGAGCAACTGGACACGCTCGGCTCGTTGCAGGTATTGCGCGAGCAGTTGCTGCTGGGTAATGCCCGCATGCTTGACCACGTGCGCAGCCTGGTTGCCCGGGGCAATCTGGATGTGTTGATCGAGGGCCGGGTGTGGGCTGGCACGACACGGGTTTCCTCCGATTGGCAACCGGGTACGGGGCCAGGTTTCGAGGAAACCTGGCGGGCCTGTGGCCCGCTCTTTTCCCATGCCGACGATGCTGCCCGCGATGTACAGCGCAGGCTCGCGCCGTATCGTGGCCAGGAGTACCTTGCCGCGATATTGGGCAATCGTGCGCGCACCTCGTTTGTCGCCACGTTGCCGCGAGTGGCCGGGCTCGACACGGCGCAGCAGCTGGCGCTGTTTTACACCGGGCCAGATGGGCCGGTACAGCCGCTGGTGCAACCGACTGAGCACCCGGTGCCTGAGCCGGTGTTCCCGACGCAGTACCAAGTGGTCGCCGCACAACTGATCTACGGCGCCATGCCGCCCTCGCAAAGCAACGATCCCCAGGAGCAGCGGCTGCTCAACAACTTTGTCGGCCCGGCACTCTTGAGCTTGTTCCTGCGGGTGTTGCGTGCGCATGCAGAGCGCCCGGCAAGCCTTTACCTGTCGGTTCGCGAGGGGGCGCTACTCAAATACATTCCGAGCTTTTCGCAGATGGAAGACCAAACCCAGCAGCTGGGTGTGAGGCTCCAGCCCAGTGAGTTCCTCAAGCGCGTGACCGGCTATGGCCAGCTTTTTGTACTGGATCGGGATGCGCTCTGGCGCAACGAGGGGCGCACGGTGGAAGCTCAGGTCGACCCGCGCAACCAAACCGAAGAAACCCAGATCGATGAAGCATTGAGCATCCGCGACCGGGATGAGCTGTAAGCCGGCGCCTGAGCTTAGCGCCTGCGCATCAGGCCAATAAAAAACAGGCCGCCAATCGCCGCCGTGGCCACGCCAATCGGCAGGTCCTCGGGGGCGATCAGGGTGCGGGCGGCGACATCGACCCACACCAGGAACAGGCTGCCCACCAGCACGCACACCGGCAACAGGCGCCGGTGCTCGGCGCCCACCAGGCGCCGGGCGATATGCGGCACCATCAGCCCGACAAACCCGATGGAGCCGCTGATCGACACCAGCACGCCGGTCATCAGCGAGGCAATCAAGAACACCTTGAGGCGCACATTGCGCGCGTTCAGGCCCAGGGTCACGGCGGTCTGCTCGCCAGCCATCAGCGCGTTGAGCGGGCGGGCCATGCCCAGCAGCAACAGCAGGCCCAGCAGCACCGTGGCGCTGGGGATCGCCAGCAGCTCCCAGCGCGCCAGGCCCAGGCCGCCGAGCATCCAGAACATCACCGCCGACGCCGCGCGATGGTCGCCCATGAACAGCAGCAGGTTGGCCGCCGCCATCATCACGAATGACACCGCCACCCCGCACAGCAATAGGCGATCACTCTCCAGCCGACCATTGCGGCTGGCCACCGCCAGCACCACCAGCATGCTCAGTAGCGCGCCGATGAAGGCGGCGATGGGCAGGGTCAGCAGGCCGATGATTTCGCCCACATGCAGCACTACGATTACCGCGCCCAGGGTAGCGCCCGAGGTCACCCCCAGCAGGTGCGGATCGGCCAGTGGGTTGCGCGTGACCGCCTGCAAGACCGCGCCAATCAGCGCCAGCCCGGCACCCACCAGCGCCCCGAGCAACATGCGCGGTACGCGGATCAGCCAGACGATATGTTCCTGGCCCACCGACCAGTCCACCGCCCCGATACCCAGGGCCTTGTGCAGCAGGATCCGCCACACCACGTCCACCGGCACCCGCGCCGAACCGAAGCCCAGCGAGACCACACAGGACACCAGCAGCACCGCGCCAAGGGCGGCGAGCAGCAGGGCATAGCGGCGCTCGATCATTGGCCGTGGAACCCCTTGGCCAGGGTTTCCACCGCCAGCACATTGTCGATCCCAGGCGTGGCCTGCACGTAGGGGATCACGATAAAGCGCCGCTGCTTGATCGCGTCCACCGATTGCAGGGCCGGGTTATCCAGCAGGAACTGGATTTTCTGCTCGGCGGTGATTTCGCTGTAGTCGACGATCACGATCACCTGGGGGTTGCGCTCCACCACGGTCTCCCAGTTGACCCGGGTCCAGCTGGCGTCCACATCGTCGAGGATATTGCGCCCGCCAGCGGCAGCGATCAGCGCCTGGGGCATGCCCAGGCGGCCGGAGGTCATGGCGCGGTCTTCGCCGCTGTCATAGAGGAACACCCGTGGCTGTGCGGCGGGCAGGGTTTTCTGCACAGCGGCGACCTGGGCCTGCATCCGGGCGATCAGGGCGTTGGCGCGGTTCTGCACGTCGAAGATCCGGCCCAGGTTGCGCAGGTCGTTATAGGTGTCGTCCAGGGTTGCTGCCGGGCGCTTCATCACGAACGCGCAGGATTCGGTCAGCTCCAGCACGTTGATGCCCAACGGTTGCAGGGTCTGCGGGGTGAGGTCGCCCCCCACGCGCATGCCGTAGTCCCAGCCGGCGAAGAAGAAATCCACATTGGCGTTGAGCAGGGTTTCCACCGACGGGTACTTGGCCGCCAGCTCCGGCAGGCCGTCGAGCAGCGTGGCCATTTGCGGGGTCACCGCCTTCCAGCCGGTCACGCCGCTGTAGCCGACCATGCGCGGCTTGAGGCCCAGGGCGAGCATCATCTGGGTCATGTTGATGTCGTGGCTGACCGCGTGTTCAGGGGCCTGGTTGAAGATCACCTCGCGGTTGCAGCTCTGGATCTTCAACGGGTAGCGGGTGGCCTCGGCAAAGGCCTGGGTCGCACCGCACAGCAGGGTAAGGCACAGCAGGGAACGCAGGATCATGGTTGGGTTATCCAGGTGATTCGCGGGTAGCCGGAAAGTGGATGGGTATCGATCAGTGCCTCGACACCGAACACCTCGCGCAGCAGCTCGGCGGTCAGCACTTGGTGGGGCGTGCCGCTGGCGACGATGCGGCCATGGTTGATCACGTACAGGCGATCACAGAAGGCGGCGGCCAGGTTCAGGTCGTGGATGCTGGCCAGGGTGCCGATCTGCAGGCGCTTGACCAGCCCCAGCAGCTCCAGTTGGTAGCGTGGGTCGAGGTGGTTGGTCGGCTCGTCGAGGATCAGCAGTTGCGGCTGCTGGGCCAGGGCGCGGGCGAGGATCACGCGCTGCTTTTCACCGCCGGACAGGGTGGCGAAGGCATGGTCCTCAAAACCCAGCAGGCCGACGGATTCGAGGGCGTGCTGAATCAGTTGGCGGTCGTGCAGGGTATCGCTGTCGAACAGCCCTTTGTGCGGGGTGCGGCCCATGGCGACCACTTCATCGACCCGCAGGCCGAAGGCGTCGGGGAACTCCTGCAGCACCACGGCGATGCGCTGGGCGCACCAGCGCGAGGATTGCTTCCAGACATTCTGGTGATCCAGATGCACTTCACCCTGCTCGGGCTTGCTGAAGCGATAGGCGCAGCGCAACAGGCTGGTCTTGCCGCTGCCATTGGGCCCGATCAACCCGACAAACTCCCCGGCACCCACCTGCAGGCTGGCATCACGCAGGTGGAACTGGTGATGACAGTGGCCATGGCCCAGGGGGGACCAGGCGAGGTGGTTGAGGTTGAGTGTGGGCATCAAAAATCTCAAGTCAAACAGCGATCCAGGGGTGGTTAGAAGGTGTAGTCCGCGGTCACAAAGAACGAGCGCGGTTCACCCAGTATCCATTGCTGGCCGTCATTGTATTGGCTCACGGCATAGGTGCGGTCGAACAGGTTATTCAATTGCAGGCCCAATGTCGTGTTGCGCAGGGCTTTCCACGAAACAGTGGCGTCGACCACGGTGTAGCTGGGCAGCTCATTGCGGTTGGCCATGTCAGCGTAGCGCGCATCCACATACCGCACGCCGGCACCGGCGCGGATGTCGTCGCTCACCGCCTTGCTGACCCACAGGTTGGCCGTGCGGCGCGGCACGTCCACCGGGCGATTGCCGTCGCGCGAGACCTGCACGCCGCCGACGTTCTGCTGGAAGTCGTCATATTGCGCCCGCACGATGGCCGCATTGGCCTGCAGTTGCCAGGCATGGGGCAGTTGCAGGTCGAGGCTGGCCTCCAGGCCGTCGGAGGATTGCTGGCCCACTTGCTGTTTGAACTGCGGGTTGCCCGGCACATCGGTCAGCAGTTTCTTTTTGACGATATGGTAGGCCGCCAGGGCCCACTCGCCGCGCTGGTCCCAGAAAGCTTGCTTGATACCGATTTCGGTCTGCTTGGCGGTGGACAGGTCGAACGCCTGTTGGCTTGAACTCAGAGAGATCAGCCCGCCGACGCCATCGGTGCTGGTGGCGTACTGGCCGTAGACCGAGGTGTCCGGGGTGAGGGCAAACACCAGGCCGGCCTTCCAGTTGTTGCCGGTCAGGGTCTTGTCGCTGCGCTCGGCGCTGCGCAGTTCATCGCGGTCCAGGTGCACGTAGTCGCGACGAATGCCGGTGACCAGGGACAGGCGCTCGCTCAGTTGCAGGCGGTTTTCGGCAAAACCTGCGAACTGCTTGGTGGTGGTGGCGAACACCGGCAGGAACGGATCGGCGCTTTCAAACGGGGCCTGGGCCGGGTGTTTCACATCGATGGGCTGGCCACCGTCCACGACGTCGTTAAACGGTGAGTTGCTGGCCAGGCGAAAGCGGATGCGGTTGTATTCCACGCCGGTCACGGTCTGGCTGTCGAGGCCAAACAGGGTGTGTTTGAAGGTAAAGGTCTGGCGGTCGCCGACCTGTTCCTGGTTGTGCTTGATGCCAAAAAAACCGCTGCGGGTCAGTTGCCCGGCGCTGAAGTTGTAGTTCTCGGCGTTCTGCCAGCGGCGCTGGGCCTTGAGGTAGTACAGCTCGTTGCGCGCACTCAGGCTGTCGTTGATCTGCCACTCGCTGCTCAGGCGGGTCCACTGGTCGTTGTAATGCTGGGTGTCGTTGCTGACGTTGTAGTTCTTGTCGCGCAGGCCCTTGTGCAGGTGGCCGTTGAGCAGCGGCGTGCCGAAATAGTTCTGCGGGCGTTGGTCGCCGTAGTCGTGGGCCAGGGTGAAGCTCAGGTTGTCGGCGGCCTGCCAGCGCAGGGCGCCGCTGGCAAAATCGCTGGCCGAGTCGCCACGGTCGATAAAGCCATGGCTGCGCAGGCGGTTGAGGTTCAGGCGATAGCTCAAGGTATCGGTCAGCGAGCCGCCGCTGTCCAGGGCCTGTTGCTGGCGATCATAGGAGCCGTAGCCGAGGCGGATGTGGTTTTCGATCTCGCCCTCAAAGGGCTTTTTCGCGACGGTATTGACCACCGCGCCGGTGGCGCCTTCGCCATACAGCACCGATGCCGGGCCGCGCAGCACGTCCACGCGTTCGACGGCCCAGGTGTCGACCGGGAAGGTCGAGGTGCCCATGCCGTTGTACAGGCGGTTGCCGTCATACAACTGCATCACCGAACCCTGGCCGGCAAACCCACGGGCTTGCAGCGAGGTACCGCCGTCGCCCGGGGTGCCGGTGCGGCTGATGCCGGTGGCGCGGGAGATGGCGTCCTGCACACTGGCGTCGCCGCGTTCGCGGATCTGCTCGCCGGTCTGGCTTTCGACACTGCCGGGGGTTTGCCGGGCGCTGAGGCCCAGGCGCGAGCCGGCGGTGGTCGGGGTGTCGAGGTCGACAGGTGCGCTGTCCACTGCCGGGGCGGTCACGGGGCTGACGGGCAGGGTCAGGGCCTGGGCACTGTTTTGCAAGGCAAGCAGGCACAGGCCGCTGGCAAGGTACTTGTTCATCGGACGACAGATCGCTTCTTCGAGACGGTACTCGCCGCTGAGCGCGGCGAGTGGGGACGGTGCAGTAAGTGTTATAAGTTAACACTTCTTACGTTAGGGATGAAAGCCCGCGTAAGACTACATAACGCCTCTATGTAGGGCATCTCGCCTACCTCATGCAGAAGATGAGGCCGATTCACGTTGCTTGAAAAAACGCGCCAGTACCAGCCGATCCAACACCCACACCACGATCAGCGAGGCGCCGACCAGCGGGAAAATGATCGCCAGGGCCAGCATGATCAGCATCGCGGTTTTCCATTTCGGCAGGTCGTGGCGCAACGGCGGCACCCCTAGGCCGCCCTGTGGCCGGCGCTTCCACCAGATCACCAGGCCACTGACCGAACTCAGCAGAATCATCAGGCACACCAGCAGCACGATGATCTGGTTGACCACCCCGAACATCTTGCCCTCGTGCAGCATCACCCCGGACTCGGTGACCCGCGCCACCGTGTTGTAGTGTTCCCAGCGCACATCGGCCAGGACCTTGCCGGTGTACTGGTCGACATGCAGGGTTGCGTCATTGCGCGGGTCGTTGGCGAACACGGCGATGGTGAACACGCCCGTGGCCGTGGTGGGGAGGGTGACGCTGTAGCCCGGCTCGACCTGGCGTGCGGTGGCCAGGTCCACCACCTGTTGCAGGCTGATCGCCGGGGCGGCCGGGCCATGGTGCATGCCGCCGTGCTGCATGTGTTCGGCATGCTCGCCGGACATCGGCATGGGGGTGTTTTCCAGGGCCCAGGGCACGGTCTGTTGTGTGGCGGTGTTGAGGCTGCGGGCCTGTTGGTCGGACTGCGGCACGTCGTTCCACATCGCCGCTGGGAAGTGGTTCCACAGATCGGCGTATTGCTTGCCCCAGAAGCCGGTCCAGGTCAGGCCGCTGAGGATCATCAGCAGCAGGAATGCGGCGCCCCAGAAGCCGGTGACCCCATGCAGGTCGCGCCAGAACAGGCGCCCGCGACTGCCCAGGCGCGGCCACAGGATCCCGGCGGCGGATCTGCCGCGCGGCCACCACAGGTACAGGCCGGACACCACCAGCATCACGCCCCAGCCCGCCGCGAGTTCGATCAGGCGGTCGCCGGTGGTGCCGATCATCAACTCACCGTGCAGCGCACGGACGATGGCTTGCAGGTTGTAGGTCGCGTCCTGCTCGCCGAGCACGTTGCCGCGATAGGGGTCGACGAACACGGTCAGTTCGTGGCCGGCGTTGTGCAGGACAAATTGCGCGCTGCTGCTGGCGTCCACAGGCGGCAGGTATTTGCTGAGGGTGGCTTGTGGGTAGGCGGCCTTGGCGCGCTGCAATTGCTCGTCGGCGCTGAGGACGTGCGCGGCGGGCTCGACTTTGAGCAGGTCGGCATACATCAGCGGGTCAAGCTGGGGTTTGAACAGGTAGATGATGCCGGTCACTGCCAGCAACACCATGAAGGGCGCGACAAACAGCCCGGCGTAGAAATGCCAGCGCCAGGCCAGGTTGTAGAAGGAAATCTTTGGAGGGTTCATCAGGGCGCTCCGCAAGGACTCTAATGTTATGGGTATTGATGACGCTATTGCGGGCAATCACCCTGTAGGAGCCGGCTTGCCGGCGATGAGGCCCTTGAGGACGCCATCACCGGCAAGCCGGCTCCCACAGGGGGGATTGCCCGCGATGTGTTTAGAAGCTCATATCCACCTTGGTCCAGAGCGTGCGCCCTGGCTCCTTGATAGCTTGCGGGTCGTTGGCCGGGTAGCCGAACCCGGCGTTGCCGGCCAGGTTCAAGTGTTCGGCGTAGGCCTTGCCGAACAGGTTGTCGACGCCGGTGCTGACCTTGAAGTTCTTGTTGATGCGGTACGCCGCGTTGAGGGAGAACACGCCAAAGCCACCGCTCTTGGCGAAGTCCTTGCCGACCACGTTGCCTTTGTTCTGGTCGATGCGGTTTTGCGCCGCCACCACGCGCCACAAGGCGCCGGCGCTCCAGTCGTCTTCGCTGTAGGTCAGGCCGAAGCGCGCGTCCAGCGGCGGCATTTGCGGCAGGGCCTTGCCGTCGCTGCTGTTTTTGCCCCAGGCATACGCCAGGGTGGCATCGGCTTTCCAATTGGAGGTCAGCTTGTAGGCGGCGCCCAACTCACCGCCCATGATCCGCGCATCGATGTTCTGCGCCTGGGAAGTCATGCCCATCATCCCCGGGGTGTAGTTGAACAGGATGTAGTCGCGCACCTGGCCGACATACCCGGAGGCCCAGGCTTCAAGCTCAGCGGTCTTGTATTGCAGGCCGAAGTCCAGCTGGGTGGTTTTCTCCGGCTTGACTGCATCAAAGGCATTGAGCGAACCCGCCGGGCCTTTGCCGGGGGAGAACAGCTCCCAGTAGTCCGGGAAGCGTTCGGCGTGGCCGAGGCCGGCGTAGAGCGTGGTCGGGCTGTCGGCCAAGTCATGTTCATAACGTACGAAACCCGATGGCAGGGTGTCAGCGCGGGTGTCGCCGGCGGTCGGGTTGGCGCGGCTCATCATGCCGCTGCCGGTGCGCTGGCGGTAATCCTTGGCCGAGGCGCGATCCAGGCGGGCGCCCGTGATCAACCGGTCATTGTCGGCGGCGTACCAGGTCAACTCGCCAAACACCCCGTAGTTATGGAAGTCGGCGTCCTTGGTGCGCGGCAGGTTCTTGTAGGTGTCGACACCGGCGCTGCTGCGCTGGCGGTGTTCGTTGGTCTGCGCGTCGATGCCGCTGATCAGTTGCACATCGGCCCAGCGCCAGGTGGCCTTGATCCGCGCGCCGAGGGTGCGGCGGTCGACGTTGGACGCCATGGGCCCGGCCATCATCCCGGTGCCCGATGGCGTGCGCAGGCTGTAGTTGTCCATCACATGGTCGGCGTAGTTGTAGTAGACCTGGGCTTCGACCTTGTCCAGCACCTCGCCGATATTGGATTTTTCGAAGCGCAGGCCGAGGCTTTCGCGCAGGAACTGCGAGCCGTCCATGCCACGCCCGGCGTAGCGAGCTTCGCCATCGCCACGGCCGGCGGTGAGCTCCAGCAGGGTGTCGGCGTCCGGGGTCCAGCCGAGGGCGACGTCGCCGTTCCATTTGTCGTAGCGCGAGGCGACGGTGTCGTTGTTGCCGTCCTTGTAGTCATCGGCGTGGGCCTGGTTGCCGATCACGCGGATATAGCCGAGCGAGCCACCGGCAGCGGCATCCACTACTTTGTCGAAGCGCCCGTTGGAGCCGGCGAGGATGCTGGCGTTGACCCGGGTACCCAGTTCGCCGAACTGCTCCGGCTCACGGTCGAACAGCACCGTGCCGGCCGAGGCGCCGGGGCCCCAGAGTACGGTTTGCGGGCCTTTGATCACGGTCAGCTTGTCGTAGGTTTCCGGGGAGATATAGGAGGTGGGCGCGTCCATGCGGCCAGGGCAGGCACCGAGCATCATGCTGCCGTTGGTGAGGATGTTCAGGCGCGAGCCGAACATGCCGCGCAGTACCGGGTCGCCATTGGTGCCGCCGTTGCGCACCAGGGCAAAGCCTGGGATGGTCTTGAGGTAGTCGCCGCCGTCACTGGCCGGCACCGGCTGGCGCGGGTCCTTGGGGTTGGTGACGATAGTCAGCGGGGAGCTGGGAGCGACGCCAGTAATCACCGTCGGGCTCAGCTCGTTGCGGTGCTCGGCGTGGTCGTCGGCATACGCCTGTGGCGCCAAGAGTGCGCCGCACAAAACGGCGAGCACAGGGGTACATCCCATACGGGTGTCAGCAGGAAACCTGGACATGAAAAATTCCATCAATCAGTCGTAAACAACACGGCCAGCAGCCTGCGGCTGTCTGTGTGAAGGCGGCCGTGCGAAGTTGTGTGTTATTGGCGGTCTACGACTGGCTGGGCGGTGCGCGGCTGCGGGCGCCGGGGAAGATGCTCTGCCGGGCATGGCCCAGGCGCGGTGCGGGGATCAGGCCGGTGGCCGGCGGCGGGCTGCCGAGGGCCACGAACGACACGCTGCCAGGCAGGGCCGGGCAACTGAACAACAGGCTGCAATAGCCGCATTTCTCCCACATCACGTGGTCGGCGGCGGGGGCCTTGGCATGCCCGGCCGGGTGCTGCGGGGCGGCATGGCAGATGTCGTCCATGGACATCTGCATGGACATGCCGGCGTGATGGTCCATCGGCATCGCTTGGGAAATCAGCGGTCCGATAAAGATCATCAGCATGGCGAACAGGCTGATCCAACTGCCGCGGGCCAGCCTCAAGGGCTGGCGGCGGCGCAGGGTCGAGCTGTTGGCGGGAGCACCCATGGGAGCGACCTGGGGTAGTTACTGGGCGTGCTGGTGCTCGTGGTTGGCCATCGGCGGCACTTTTTGTACCCAGACTTGCACTTTTACCGGCCCGGCCTTTTCGAAGTTCAAGGTCAGGGGGAAGTGCTGGCCGTCGCGCAACTGGCTGCGATCTTTAAGATCCAGGAGCATCACGTGATAGGCCATCGGTGCAAAGGTCAGCTCGCCCTTGGACGGCACGGCCACGCTGGGCACCTGTTGCATCTTCATCAGGTCGCCCTGCATCACATGCTCATGCAACTCGGCCTTGGCCGCCACCGGCGTATCGACACTGAGCAGGCGGTCCGGGGCTTCGCCCTGGTTATGGATCACAAAGTAGGCGGCAACCGTGGGTGCATTGGGCGGCAATTCCTGGGACCAGGGATCGCTTACCAGCAGGTCGCCGGCCTTGTAGTCATCGGCATTGGCAGCACTGAACACAGGCAGCAGCAAGGCCGCCAGAAGCAGGGAAGATTTGAGCATGGCAGTTCTCCAGAACGATTCAAACGCAGTTCAATTGCGAAGTGATCAAACGGTTGGAGAGGCGCGGGGGTTGAGGCTCGGCCATTGCTGGCGCGGGGTCGGGGCTTGCAGGGCAGGCGATGGCAGGCCAGGCGCCGGGTCGAAGCGGGTGAGATACAACTGCGGCACATGCCCCGGCAGCGCCACCAATGGCGCCGAGCCCGAACAGCACCAGCAATGCTGCATGCTGGAATGCTCGTCCTGCTGCGGCGCCGGTACATCCAGCGTGCCCAGGGACATCGCCACCAGCTTGCTGCCGGTGGACGAGCAGAAACTGCCCCACAGCAATTGCTGGGTAGGGCTTTTGCCCTGCTGCATCGCCCCAGCCATCGGCATGGCAAACGCATTGAACAGCACTGCAAGGCAGGCGATCCAGGCAAATGCAAAGCGTTGACGGGCCATGGCGGACAATCCGTAGGGTTAAGCGATCAAGTGGGTATTTAGCCTGATCGGGGGGCATAAGTAAAAGTTGCTGGTGTGGTTTGGTGTCGCAGTGATGTCAGGCGCTGTGCTTATCATGATAGACGCGAACGCAGGAATACCAATCGTGAAAACGCCGCAGTCCTAAATGTGGGAGCGGGCTTGCCCGCGATTGCGGTATGTCAGGATCAAATATGTTGACTGATACACCGCTATCGCGGGCAAGCCCGCTCCCACATTTGAGCAGTGTTGTTCTATAAGGCCTGCAATATCGAATCGACCGTCAAAAACTCCCGATCCACCCCCGCCAACACCGGCCGCTGCAAAACCACCACCGGTATGCCGCGCTCGCGGGCCACTTGCAGCTTGGGTTCGGTGGCGCTGCTGCCGCTGTTTTTGCTGATCAATACATCGATGCGCCGCCGTTCGAACAACGCCCGTTCGTCCTCGATCAAAAACGGCCCACGGGCGCCGATCACTTCGCAGCGTTCGTTGCCGGGGTAGGCGTCCAGCGCACGCAAGGTCCAGAACTGCCCGGCGGGGATTTCGTCGAGGTGTTGCAGCGGTTCGCGACCGAGGGTGAACAGTGGGCGGTGGAAGGGTTTCAAGGCCTCGATCAGCCCGGCCCAGTCGCAGACTTCGCGCCAGTCATCAGCGGGTTGTGGCTGCCAGGCGGGACGGCGCAGGGCCCAGCAGGGGATCGTGCACAAGCGCGCTGCCTGGGCGGCGTTGGCGCTGATTCGTGCGGCGTAGGGGTGGGTGGCGTCGAGTATCAGGCTGATGTTCTGGGCGCGGACAAACTGCGCCAACCCCTCGGCACCGCCGTAACCACCGACGCGGACCTGGCACCTCAGGTCAGTGGGCACCCGGCCAATCCCGGCCAGGCTGTAGATATGCTGGGGCCCCAGGGTGCGGGCGATGGCCAGGGCTTCAGTCACGCCGCCCAGCAGCAGGATGCGCTTCATAGCGGCTTGATCACTTCCAGCAAGGTGATGGGCAGCGCCTGGCGCCAGGTGTCGAATTCGCCCAGGGGCTGGGCCTGGGCCACATGGATGCGGGTCAGTTCGCCGCCGTGTTGTGCGCGCCAGTTCATCAGGGTCATCTCGCTTTGCAGGGTCACGGCATTGGCCACCAGCCGTCCGCCGGGACGCAGGTGTTGCCAGCAGGTATCGAGCACGCCGTCGCGGGTTACGCCGCCGCCGATGAAGATTGCATCGGGCGCCTCCAACCCTGCCAGGGCCAGGGGCGCGCTGCCGCGAATCAATTGCAGGCCAGGCACGCCAAGGGCCTCGCGGTTGTGTTCGATCAACTGTTGGCGGCCGGCGTCGGCTTCAATTGCCAGGGCGCGGCAGCTGGGGTGGGCGCGCATCCATTCGATGCCGATGGAGCCGCTGCCGGCGCCCACATCCCACAGCAATTCGCCGGGAGTCGGGGCGAGGCGCGCTAAGGTCATGGCCCGCACATCGCGCTTGGTCAGTTGGCCGTCATGCTTGAACGCCGCATCCGGCAGGCCGGCCAGGCGTGACAGGCGTGGGGTATTGGCGTCGGCGAGGCAGTCGATGGCGATCAGGTTCAGCGTGGCAATCGGTGGGTCTTGCCAGCCTTCGGCGTGGCCATCGATGCGCCGCTCGGCGGTGCCACCGAGGTGTTCAAACACACTCAGGCGGCTCGGGCCAAACCCGCTGGCGCGCAGCAACGCGGCGATGGCGGTCGGGCTCTGGCCGTCGTTGCTCAATACCAGCAAGCGCACGCCACTGGCCAGATGGGCATTGAGCGCGGCCACCGGGCGGGCGACCACCGATAGCGTCACCACGTCCTGCAATGGCCAGCCCAGGCGCGCCGCCGCCAGCGATACGGACGAGGGCGCTGGCAGGATCAACAGCTCATCCGCCGCCACCTGCCGTGCCAGGCTGGCGCCGACGCCGTAGAACATCGGGTCGCCGCTGGCCAGCACGCAGACCGGCTCAAAGCGCCGCGCCAAGAGCGGCTCCAGGGAAAACGGGCTGGGCCATAGCTCGCGTGTGCCACGGATGCACACCGGCAGCAAATCCAGCTGGCGCTGGCCGCCAATGATACGAGAGGCGCGCAACAGAGCATGCCGGGCATTCCTGCCCAGGCCCTTGAAGCCGTCTTCACCGATGCCTACTACCGTCAGCCAGGGCGACATATTGATTCCTTGAACGACATCCGACGGGCAGGCTTTTCATGCCGCCGGACAAAGCAGGCATAATACCGCGCCTTTACCCGTGAACCGGTAGCCCCCCGTGAAGCCACTTCCTCTGTCCACTAGCAAACGCCCCTCGGGTTGCCCGGGGTTGCTGCGTATTGTCCAGGCGTTGGATGGCGGGATTTGCCGGATCAAATTGGCCGGTGGGGCCATCACCGCCGCGCAGGCACTGGCCGTGGCGCACGCCGCGCAGGTTTACGCCGGTGGGGTGATCGAGGCGACCAACCGCGCCAACCTGCAGATTCGCGGTATTGGCCCGGAGCATGACGGCTTGATCGCGCATCTGCTGGCCGCAGGCCTGGGCCCGACCACCGCCGGCGGTGATGATGTGCGCAATGTGATGCTCAGCCCCGGCGCAGGCATCGACCGCGACATGCTGCTGGACACCCGGCCCCTGGCGGACCAGATCCTCGCCACCTTGCAAACCCATCCACGGTTCCATGAGTTGTCGGCCAAGTTCGCCGTGCAACTGGATGGCGGCGAAGCCCTGGCGATGCTCGAACATCATCACGACCTGTGGTTATCAGCCTACGCCGCGCAGGGCCAGACCTGGCTGGCGTTCGGCCTGGCCGGTTGCCCCGCGCAAGATCAACCGCTGGCCGCTGTCCCCGTGGAGCAAGGCCATGGGCTGGTCGTCGCCGTGCTGGAGCTGTTCCTCGACCTGGCGCGCCCGGAGCAGAACCGCATGCGTGAGGTGCTGGCGCAAACGTCTGTGGATAACTTCGTCGGGCGTTTGCACCTGCCGTTGCTCCCCGCCGATGGTTATCGCCGCCGCGCCAGCCCGAGCAGCTTGCGCCTGGGCACTTATCCACAGCGCCAACCGCAGCGGGTCTACGTGGCCGCCGTCACGCCATTGGGGCGCCTGGACTCGGCCATGCTGCGAGGCGCTGCGCAACTGGCCCTGGAGCATGGCGACGGCACATTGCGCTTCACCCCATGGCAAGGCTTGCTGCTGCCCAACCTGGCGCCGGACGTTGCCGCGGGCGTTACCGAAGGCCTGGCGCAGTTGGGCTTCCTCTGTTCGGCCGACCAGGCCCTGGCGCGGATGATTGCCTGCACCGGGTCCAGCGGCTGCGCCAAGGCCCAGGCCGACACCAAGGCCGACGCCCTGCACCTGGCCACGTTGCTACAGGACCACGGCCAGGGCCTCGACGTGCACTTGTCCGGCTGCCCGCGCACCTGCGCTGCGGCGCACATTGCCCCGGTCACCTTGCTGGCGGTGGGCACCGGGCACTACGACCTCTATTTTCGCGATGCAGGCCAGCCGGGTTTCGGCCGCCTGCACGCGCACAACCTTTCTATTGAAGCGGCGGGCGCCGTGTTGCGTGCCCGTCCACGGAGCAGCACCGATGATTGATTACATCCGCGACGGTCAGGAGATCTATCGCAACTCCTTTGCGATCATTCGCGCAGAGGCCAAGCTGGATCGCATCCCGGCCGACCTGGAAAAACTCGCCGTGCGGGTGATTCATGCCTGCGGCATGGTCGAGTCTATCGACGGTTTGCAGTTCTCTGAAGGCGCAGGCAAGGCCGGCCGTGAGGCCCTGGCCGCCGGTGCGCCGATCCTGTGCGATGCGCGGATGGTCTCCGAAGGCGTGACCCGTGCGCGCCTGCCGGCCAACAACGAGGTGATCTGCACCTTGCGTGACGATAGCGTGCCGCAGCTGGCACGGGAGCTGGGCAACACCCGTTCCGCCGCCGCCCTGGAGCTGTGGCGCCCGCACCTGGCTGGCAGCGTGGTGGTGATCGGCAACGCGCCGACTGCCTTGTTCTACCTGCTGGAAATGCTCGACGCCGGCGCGCCCAAGCCGGCGCTGATCCTCGGTTTCCCGGTGGGTTTTGTCGGCGCCGCCGAGTCCAAGGCGATGCTCGCCGCAGACAGCCGTGGCGTGCCGTTTGTGATCATGCAGGGCCGCCTGGGCGGCAGTGCGATGGCCGCCGCAGCGGTCAACGCCCTGGCCACGGAGGTCGAATGATGCAGGCGCGTGGACGTTTGATCGGCCTGGGCGTCGGCCCTGGCGACCCGGAACTGATTACCCTCAAGGCCCTGCGCCTGCTGCGCGAATCGCCGGTGGTGGCGTACTTCGTCGCCAAGGGCAAGAAGGGCAATGCGTTCGGCATTATCGAAGCGCACCTGGTACCCCAGCAGACGCTGATGCCGCTGGTGTACCCGGTGACCACCGAAGCCTTGCCGGCGCCGTTGTCCTATGAACAGGTGATCAGCGATTTCTACGACGCTGCCAGTGTCGAGGTGGCCGCGCACCTGGATGCCGGGCGCGATGTGGCGGTGATCTGCGAAGGCGACCCGTTCTTCTACGGCTCCTACATGTACCTGCATGACCGCCTCGCCGAACGCTACGACGCCCAGGTCATTCCCGGCGTGTGCTCGATGCTCGGTGGCGCCTCGGTGCTGGGCGCGCCGTTGGTGTATCGCAACCAGAGCCTGTCGGTATTGTCCGGCGTGCTGCCCCACGACGAGCTCAAGCGCCGCCTGGCCGATGCCGATGCGGCGGTGATCATGAAACTGGGGCGCAACTTCACCAAGGTGCGCCAGGTGCTTGAAGAGCTGGGGCTGGCCGGGCGCGCGCTGTATGTGGAGCGCGCCACCATGGCCAACCAGAAAATCGTCGCGCTGGATCAGGTCGAGCCCATGTCTTCGCCGTATTTCTCGCTGATCATCGTGCCGGGCGAAAGGTGGCAAGGGTGATGACGCCGGCGATCGTAGTCCTCGGCCAGGGCAGCCTGGCCACCGCGCGCAGTATCCAGCAGGTGTACCCCGGCGCCTTGATCCACGGCCTGGCCGGCCGGGTGGAGGGGGCCGACCAGGCCTATAGCGAATTTGGCGCGACCCTGCGTCAGTTGTATCAGCAGGGCACGCCGATCATTGCCTTGTGCGCGGCCGGGATTGTGATCCGCACGTTGGCGGCGCTGTTGCTGGAAAAAGGCGAGGAGCCGGCGGTGCTGGCTGTTGCTGAAGACGGTAGCGCGGTGGTGCCGTTGCTCGGTGGCTTGGGCGGGGTGAATATCATGGCGCGGGAAATCGCGGCGGCCCTGGGTGTGGCTGCCGCGATTACCACCAGTGGTGAGCTGCGTTTTGGCACCTGCCTGCTCAACCCGCCCCAGGGTTATCAACTGGCGGACCTTGAACTGGGCAAGCGCTTTGTCTCGGACCTGCTGGCCGGCGAGCATGTGCGTATCGAAGGCGCTGCGCCATGGCTGGAGCAGGCCAACCTGGCGCAGGACCAGCAGGCGCGCCTGAGCATTCATGTCGGCAATGCCGAGCGGGTGCCAGCGGCCAATGAGCTGCTGATCTATCCGAAAAACACTTGGATCACCTGCCGCCCGGGCGCCGGTTTGGCCGCGCAGGTGCGCCAGGCGTTGCAGCAGGATGGCATCGCCGTGCAGTCCCTGGCGTGCCTGCTGGCCGATAACGCCGATATGGCCAGTGGCCAATTGCATGAAGCCGCGCTGGAGCTGGGCGTACCGCTGCGCTTTACGGCGCTGGCCGCTGGACCGGAGCTGGTCATCCATTCGAGCGCTGCGCCGGTGGACCTGGCGCAACTGGGCCACCCCCGTGGCCGCCTTGCGGTGATCGGCCTGGGCCCCGGCGCTGCCGAACTGATGGTGCCGGCGGTCAAGGCTGAGCTGGCGCGTTGTACCGACGTGCTGGGCTACGAAACCTATGTGCGCATGGCCGGGCCGTTTCGGGCCGACCAGGTGCAGCACTGCACCGACAACCGCGAAGAGATGCAGCGGGCGCGGCATGCCTTCGCGCTGGCGGCCGAGGGGCGTTCGGTGGTGGTGGTGTCTTCCGGCGACCCTGGGGTGTTCGCCATGGCTGCGGCGGTGCTGGAGGCGTTGCACGAATCCAGCGACCCGGCCTGGCAGCGGGTCGAGCTGGAGATCCTGCCGGGGGTCTCGGCGTCCCTGGCCACGGCGGCCCAGGCGGGTGCGCCACTGGGGCACGACTTCTGCGTGATGTCGCTGTCGGACAACCTCAAGCCCTGGTCGATCATCGAGAAGCGCCTGGACCTGGCATGCGAGGCCGACCTGGCCCTGGCGTTCTACAACCCGATCTCGCGTTCGCGCCCCTGGCAACTGGGGCGCGCCCTGGAAATCGTCGCCCGGCACCGCGTTGCCAGCACGCCGGTAGTGCTGGGACGCGATATCGGTCGCCCCGGGCAGACGCTGCGCACCACCACCCTGGGCCAGTTGACCCCGGACCAGGTGGATATGCGCACCATGGTGCTGGTCGGTTCGTCCACCACCTGCGCGTTCCCTCGGGTGGGCGGTGGCGAGTGGGTGTACACGCCACGCTGGTATGGCGAGAAGCCGGCCTCCTGAAACGATAGCGGCCCCGCGATGGGGCCGCTGATCTGTCAGAAAACGCTAATCATCGATGACAGAGATTTCTGCATTCACCCCCGCCGTTTCGCAATGCCATCAACGGTTCCTCCCTTTTAGTTGCAGAAAGTAAGCCTGCTGTTATCAGGCTTCACCCCATCCCCCGTGTTTGCGAGGGGGCCAAGGGGCGCAGGTTTTTCCTACGGCCAAATAACCCTATTTGTACCCCCTGAAAAAAGTTCAATCACACGACTAGTGTTTCTTGTAAGCCCGTGTGGGTTTTTGTGGAGAAACAGTTATGGAGCGCAAACATAAACGAATCGACGTGGCGAAAAAGAACAAGCTGATTGCGGCATACCGGCTGCCACTGACCAGTCAGCCGTCGGGTTCGCCAGGGCCCGCCCAGGCCGATGGCGACTTGAATGGCGCGGTGATCAACAACAGTGTGTTTTCGTTTGTGGCGGGCATGAGCCGCCTCAACAAGGAATACACCCGCAAGAGTTACCTGTTGGCCAGTAGCTACGTGAGTGATGTGCTGAAAGTGGGGCGTGGTACGCAGGCCTGGTACGACGAGTTCATCAAGGTCATGGGCAACCTTGGGTGGTTGCCGATACGCAGCAGTTTCGAACGGGTCACCACTTCGGTGAAGGGGCTGAGCGTGCAGATGGCGGCGCTGAACATCATCACGTCCACGGTGGCCTCGACGTTCCTGTCGGGCTCCCTGGCCATGGCGCTGCCCAAGTTGGCGGCGGATGCCTTCGAGGCGTTGAAGCAGCTGTCGGCACCGTTTGATCTGTTCAAGCGCAATATCGTCAACCATGAGGGCGGCGACTTTGGCCTGGCGTCCTGTTCTGAGGTCGACGGAGAGGTGTTGATGGTGCTGGTGACCTACAGCGCCCATGGCGTGAGCAAGAAAGTGGGGGTGCCGTTTTTTGAATGGGACAGTTCCACGGTCGAAGCCTACAGTGGCCAGACCTGCCTGATGCTCAATCCTGCCGTGGTCAACGACGCAACCCTCAAGCAGTTGCGCGAGAGTGCAGGCGACAAGGTCTTGCTGGCGATTGCCCAATACCGGATCTGACCGTTGCCTCAGGGCACCAGGTAACCGCGCACTCCGGTAAAGATGATCTGCGCTGCCAGTGCGCATACGAACAAGCCCATCAGGCGGCTGACAATCTGCAGCCCTTGGTCGCCGAGGATGCGTTCGATGCGGTTGGACAAGTACAGCACCACGCCCACCGTCAGGCTGGCCAGGGCAATGCTCAGGATCGCGGTGAGCTTGTCATCCCAATGGGGCTGGCTGACGCCCATCACCAGCAGCGCACCGATGGTGCCGGGGCCGACCGTCAAGGGGATGGTCAGGGGGACGATGGTCACGTCCTGCTGCACGTTGTCGGTCTGCACTGCCGACTTGCCCTGGGCCATGCCCAGGGCGGAGATAAACAACACACTGCCGGCGCCGATGCGGAAGGCATCCACGGTGATACCAAACACACTGAAAATCACCCGGCCAAACAGGTAGAGCAACACGCTCGACACCAGTGTCGCCAAGGCGACCTTCCAGGCCAGGCGCCGCCGTTCCTTGCTGGAATAGCCACGGGTCAGGCTGATAAAGCAGGACAGGACGAAGAAGGGGCTATACAGCACCAGCATCTTCAAATAAACGCTGAACAACACGTGGAGCATGGTGGGAGCTCACAGCGAAGGAAGGGCGAGGGAGAGTTTATCAGGCTTGCAGGCCGGAAGGCGCGACTGCAAACCAATGTGGGAGTGGGCTTGTGTAGGAGCTGGCTTGCCTGCGATAGCATCGCCTCGGTACATCAGGTATATCCAGGTGATGCTATCGCAGGCAAGCCAGCTCCCACACAAGCCAGCTCCGGCACCCACAGGGATGTGTGGTGATTCAGGACGTATGCGCCTGCTCTGCCGGCTGCTCACGCTGCGTCACCCAGAACTCTACCAGTTCGCGCAGTTGCGACAGTTCCACTGGCTTGGCCATGTGCCCATCCATCCCGGCCTGGCGTGCGCGTTCCTTGTGTTCCGAGAGGATGTGCGCGGTCAGCGCCACCACCGGCGTGCGGGTGCGCTGGTTGCTGACTTCCCAGACCCGCAATTGCTGGGTCGCGGAGAAACCATCGAGGATCGGCATTTCGCAGTCCATCAACACCAGGTCGTAGCGCTGGGCCTTCATCGCCTGCAAGGCTTCCTCGCCGTTGCTGGCGGTGTCGGGTTGCAGGTTGAGCTTGCCGAGCATGCCGCGAATCACTTTGGTGGAGATGCTGTTGTCTTCGGCCACCAGGATGCGGAAATCGCTGGGCACCGTGACGGCCACCGGGGCGCTCGGCGCGGGGTGGCGGGGTTGCACCACGCCTTTGCTGCGCTGGGTCAACTCGTCGGCCAGGGTGGTCTTGAGGGTGTAGCCCGCGACCGGTTTGGCGAGGATGCGCTTGATCCCGCAATTGCGCGCGATGATCTTGCTTGGCGCGTTGCTGATACCGGTGAGCATGATCAGCAGGATGTCGTGGTTCAGGCTCGGGTCTTCCTTGATCTTCGCCGCCAGTTGCATGCCGGTCATGCCAGGCATGTTCTGGTCCAGCAGCACCACATCGAAATAATCGCGCAGGTGCGCCTTGGTGCGCAGCAGGGCCAGGGCTTCCTTGCCCGAGGGCACGGCGCTGACGTTCAGGCCCCAGGCGGTACATTGCTGCACCAGCACCTTGCGGCAGGTATCGTTGTCGTCCACCACCAGCACCCGCGCGCCTTGCAGCGGGCCGTCGAGGTCGGAGGTCGGGTGTTCCAGGCGCTCCGGGTCCAGCGGCAAGGTCAGCCATAGCGTGCTGCCTTGCTGGCTGCCAGCCTTGATGCCGAACTCGCCATTCATCAACAGGATCAGTTGGCGGGCGATCACCAGGCCAAGGTGGCCACTGAGGCGGGTGGCCGAGAGGAAATTCTTGCTGTGCAGTTCGCTGTGCAGCAGGGCGTCGCGCTCGGCAGCTTCCATCGGCAGGCCGCTGTCTTGCACGGCAATGCGCAGGCGCGGTTTGCTGCTGCGCTCGTCCAGGGCGACCACGATCAGCACTTCGCCTTCGTCGGTCTTTTGCAGGGCATTTTCCAGCAGGCTCAACAGGGCCTGGCGCAGGCGCGTCGGGTCGCCGCTGATGACTCGGGGCACCTGGGGCTGGATAAAGCTGATCAGCTCGACGTTCTGCTGCTCGGCCTTGGCGCGAAAGATACTCAGGCAGTCTTCGATCAGGGCGTTGAGGTCGAACTGCACATCGTCCAGTTCAATCTGCCCGGACTCGAGCTTGGAGATGTCGAGGATCTCGTTGATCAGGGTCAGCAACTCATTACCGGCGCTGTGGATGGTCTGCACGTAGTCACGCTGCTTGACCGACAAAGGCGTGCCCAGCAGCAACTCGGTCATGCCCAGCACGCCATTCATGGGGGTGCGGATTTCGTGGCTGATCTTCGCCAGGAACTCGGCCTTGGCCGCGATTTCGGCGTTGCTGGCAGCCAGGTCGCGGCTGAGGCTGAAGCGGTCCTCGACGATGCTGCGCTGGCGCTCGCCCAGGGCCTGGCTCATCAGCAGGCCGCTGACGCAGATCACCGCCAGCAAGGTGATGATCAGGCCTTGCGGGGCCACCAGGGTCAGGCCCAGCAGGGCCGGGAGGATAATCAGCGTGCCGGTGTTGAACACCACCATGGCCAGCAGGAACAGGCGGGCCGGCCGGTAGCCTTTTTGCCAGTGGTAGGCCGAGACAAACAGCATGCTCAGGCCGGCCAGCGCCACCAGGGCATAGGTGATGATGTTCAGTGGCAGGGTGTTGACGAACAGCAGCAACAGGCCGCACAGCACGATCAGCAGGATGTCCGCCATCAGCAGCTTGTTCAGTGGATGCGGGCCCAGTGGCGCGAAGAAACGGTAGGCAAACATCAGGCCGCACGGTGCGGTCAGCAGCAACGCCATATAGGCCCCCGGGGTTTGCATGGCGTGCCAGTTCGGCAGCCAGGGGCCCAGCAGGTTGAGCAGCAGCAACAGGCTGAGCAACAGCAGCACTTCGCAGGCCGCCAGCCACAGGCTGCTGCGCGAGCGATGGTAGGCGTAGCGGGTGAGGTTGTGCAGGATCAGCATCAGCAGGCAGCCGAACAGCAGGCCATAGACCAGGGTCTGGGTCTGGTTGGCGGCGGCCATCACGGCGGGTTCGAGGGTCAGGTATGGCCGCAGCTCGTGCTCCGAAACCAGGCGCACATATACATCCAGGGGCTTCTGGCTCTGGGGCAAGGGCAGCATGAAGTCGCTGCTGGGCAGCGGGCGTTCGGCCTGGGGTTGGCGGGTGCCGGTGTTCACTTGCTCGATCAGCGTGTCGCCGTCCAGCACATACAGGTTGAGGTGCGCCAGGTCCGGCGCGAAGACCCGCAGCACTTGCTCGTGCTTGCCGGGCTGCAGCCTGAAACGTACCCACAGCGCACCATTGGGCTCGGCGGCGGTGATCCGGTCCAGTTCGATGGGGCTAAATTGGTTGGTGTAGCGTGCCGAGCGAATGTCGCTCAGTTGCAGGTCGGCCTGTTCATCAAGCAATACCGCCCAGCCGCTACCTTGTGCGGCGGCCTGGGCCGGCAAAAGGCAGAGCAGGGTCAGCAGGCTGACTGTAAAAACTATGGCGATCCTGAGCCAGCGCACGGCGAAATCCCTTCGTAGGTTGATGCACGGGGTTAACTATGCGCGGGACCGTAATGGGACGGCAAGGGCCAAAGGCCCCTGCCTAGCCGAACGGACAGCTGCTTACTGATCTTCGCCCCGCTCACGGGCAATGGCGCGGTAGCCGATGTCCTTGCGGTAGAAACAGCCCTGCCAGTCGATTTTCGCGGCCAGCTTGTACGCTTGCTGCTGGGCGGCATCGACACTGGCGCCCATGGCGGTGGCGCACAGTACACGGCCACCTGCGGTGACGACCTGGCCATCCTTGAGCGCGGTACCCGCGTGGAACACTTTGCCTTCCAGTGTAGCCGCTGCGTCCAGGCCCTGGATCAGGTCGCCCTTGGCGTAGTCGGCAGGGTAGCCACCGGCGGCCAGTACGATGCCGACGCTTGGGCGTGGGTCCCACTGCGCTTCAACCTTGTCCAGCGCTTGCGCCAGGGCGGCTTCCACCAACAGCACCAGGCTCGACTGCAGGCGCAGCATCACCGGCTGGGTTTCCGGGTCGCCGAAGCGGCAGTTGAACTCGATGACTTTCGGGTTGCCGGCCTTGTCGATCATCAAGCCTGCGTACAGGAAGCCGGTGTAGACATTGCCTTCATCGGCCATGCCGCGCACGGTCGGCCAGATCACCAGGTCCATGACGCGCTGGTGCACGTCGGCGGTGACCACCGGGGCTGGGGAGTAGGCACCCATGCCGCCGGTGTTGGGGCCGGTGTCGCCGTCGCCGACGCGCTTGTGGTCCTGGCTGGTGGCCATCGGCAAGACGTTCTTGCCGTCGACCATCACGATAAAGCTGGCTTCTTCACCGTCGAGGAATTCTTCGATCACCACCCGCGAACCGGCGTCACCGAAGGCGTTGCCGGCGAGCATGTCGCGTACCGCGTCTTCGGCTTCTTGCAGGGTCATCGCGACGATCACGCCTTTACCGGCGGCTAGGCCATCGGCCTTGATCACGATGGGGGCGCCTTTCTCGCGCAGATAAGCCAGGGCCGGCTCGATCTCGGTGAAGTTCTGGTAGTCGGCGGTCGGGATCTTGTGGCGCGCCAAAAAGTCCTTGGTGAAGGCTTTCGAGCCTTCCAGCTGGGCGGCGCCAGCGGTCGGACCGAAGCAGTCCAGGCCACGGCTGCGGAACAGGTCCACGACACCCGCCACCAGCGGCACTTCCGGACCAACGATGGTCAGGGACACGTTCTTTTCGGCAAAGTCAGCCAGTTGCTCAAGGGCCAAGACGTCGATGGCGACGTTTTCGCACTTGGCTTCAATGGCGGTACCGGCGTTGCCGGGAGCGACGAAGACTTTCTGCACGCGTGGGTCCTGGGCGACTTTCCAAGCCAGGGCGTGTTCACGGCCACCGCTGCCAATGATCAAAACATTCATTTCAAAAACCTCAAATTCTGTAGGCGCTGCTGGAGCGCTTTAAAATGTGGGAGCGGGCTTGCTCGCGAAAGCGGTGGGCCTGTGAGGAATGTGTCGAATGACACACCGCATTCGCGAGCAAGCCCGCTCCCACATAAGCCCCACCCACATTTGGATCAGTGGCGGAAGTGGCGCATGCCGGTGAAGACCATGGCAATGCCGGCTTCATCAGCCGCGGCAATCACCTCAGCATCACGCATCGAGCCACCCGGTTGAATCACCGCAGTAACACCTGCTTTTGCAGCGTTATCCAGGCCATCACGGAAGGGGAAGAACGCATCCGATGCCATCACCGAACCCGCGACTTGCAAACCGGCGTGCTCAGCCTTGATCGCCGCGATACGCGCCGAGTTCACGCGGCTCATCTGGCCGGCGCCGACACCGATGGTCTGGCGGTTCTTGGCGTAGACGATGGCGTTGGACTTGACGTACTTGGCCACTTTCCAGGCGAAGATCAGGTCGTTGATCTCTTGCTCGGTCGGTGCGCGCTGGGTCACCACTTTCAGGTCCTGGCTGCCGATCATGCCGATGTCGCGGCTCTGTACCAGCAAGCCACCATTAACGCGCTTGTAGTCCCAGGCAGCGGCGCGGTCAGCCGACCACTCACCGCAGGCCAGCAGGCGCACATTGGCCTTGGCGGCAACGATGGCACGGGCCTCTTCGCTAACGGATGGGGCGATGATCACTTCGACGAACTGACGCTCGACGATGGCCTTGGCAGTCTCGGCATCCAGTTCGCGGTTGAAGGCGATGATGCCGCCGAATGCCGATTCGGTATCGGTGGCGTAGGCCAGCTCGTAGGCCTGGCGGATCCCGCCTTCAGCGTCCGGGCTCACCGCCACGCCGCACGGGTTGGCGTGCTTGACGATCACGCAGGCCGGCTTGACGAAGCTCTTCACACATTCCAGCGCGGCGTCGGTGTCGGCCACGTTGTTGTAGGACAGCTCCTTGCCCTGCAGTTGGGTCGCGGTGGCGATGCCGACTTCAGCAGGCTTGGCCTCAACGTAGAACGCCGCGCTCTGGTGCGGGTTCTCGCCGTAGCGCATTTCCTGGGCCTTGATGAACTGGCTGTTGAAGGTGCGCGGGAACTGGCTGCGGCCTTCCGTGCTCAGGGTTTCGGCGGCCTGGTTCACGGTGCCCATGTAGTTGGCGATCATGCCGTCATAGGCGGCGGTGTGTTCGAAGGCCTTGAGCATCAGGTCGAAACGCTGGGCGTAGGTCAGGCCGCCGGCTTTGAGGCTTTGCAATACTTGGGCGTAGTCGCTGGCGTTGACCACGATGGCCACGTCTTTGTGGTTCTTGGCTGCCGAGCGCACCATGGTCGGGCCGCCGATATCGATGTTTTCGATCGCGGTCGGCAGGTCGCAGCCTGGCTTGTTGATGGTGGCTTCGAACGGGTAGAGGTTGACGGCCACCAGGTCGATCGGCTTGATGCCGTGCTCGTTCATGATGGCATCGTCGATACCGCGACGGCCGAGGATGCCGCCGTGGATTTTCGGGTGCAGGGTCTTGACCCGACCGTCCATCATTTCTGCGAAACCGGTGTAGTCCGCGACTTCTACTGCGGCCACGCCGTTGTCCTGCAGCAGTTTGAAGGTCCCGCCCGTGGAGAGGATTTCCACGCCCAGGGCTTCCAGCTCCCGGGCAAATTCGAGGATCCCGGTCTTGTCGGAAACACTGATCAAGGCACGGCGGATCGGCAGGCGGGTAGTCT
This sequence comes from Pseudomonas sp. MF09156, assembly GCF_059862305.1. NCBI lineage: Bacteria > Pseudomonadati > Pseudomonadota > Gammaproteobacteria > Pseudomonadales > Pseudomonadaceae > Pseudomonas > Pseudomonas sp. MF09156. Next base: position 74,207 of record NZ_JCBCUR010000003.1, on the reverse strand, counting down.
GGTCGGTCATCTCAATTTCCATCAAAAGCAAAGGAGTCAGCAAAAAAGGCGACCGGTTTTACGCGGGCGCCTTTCTGGTTTGATTGAATGCTTACAGCAAATCGTACTGTTTGAGCTTCTTGCGCAGGGTCCCACGGTTCAGGCCCAGCAGCTCACTGGCTTTGGTCTGGTTGCCCTTGACGTAGTTCATCACGCTTTCGAGCAAGGGCGCCTCGACTTCGGAGAGCACCAGGTTGTACACATCCGTGACGGCCGCGCCCTCAAGGTGGGCGAAATAATTGTGCAGCGCTTTCTCGACGCTCCCGCGAAGGGTCTGGCCTTCTTCGCTCGGCGTGTTGAGGTGCTGTTTCAAATTGACGTTGTCGCTCACGGGTGTTGTTCCACTCACTAAAGTCTCGGTCATCATCGTCATGCGGCCACCCCTTCTGCGTCCCCTGCTCTCAGGCTCTTGTCTCGTTCGGCAAAGAACTCACGAACGGCGGTGACCTGTGCTTGCGTTTCATCCAAACGATTGAACCCGGCGCGAAACTCTTTGGCGCCGGGCAGGGTTGCGAGATACCAACCCACATGCTTGCGAGCTATGCGCGCGCCCATCACGTCTCCATAGAAGGTGTGCAGGGCGGCCAGATGCTCTAGCAGAATACGTTCCACCTCGATCAGCCCCGGTGCCGGCATGATTTCGCCGGTACGCAGGAAGTGCTCGATCTCACGAAAAATCCATGGCCGCCCCTGGGCGGCCCGGCCGATCAACAGCCCATCGGCACCGGTTGCGTGCAGCACGCGCCGGGCTTTCTCGGCCGAGTCGATGTCGCCGTTGGCAAAGACCGGAATCGACACCGCCTGCTTGATCGCAGCAATGGTGTCGTATTCAGCCTCGCCGGTATAAAGGTCCGCACGGGTACGGCCATGCACCGCCAGCGCTGTAATGCCTGCCTGTTCGGCGATCTTCGCCACCGTCAGGCCGTTCTTGTTGTCCCGGTCCCAGCCGGTGCGGATCTTCAGGGTGACCGGCACATCCACTGCACCCACCACGGCGTGCAGGATCTCGGCCACCAACTGCTCATCCTTCAACAGGGCGGAGCCGGCGGCCTTGTTGCAGACCTTTTTTGCCGGGCAACCCATGTTGATATCAATAATCTGTGCACCCAGCTCCACGTTGGCCCGGGCTGCATCCGCCAGCATCTGCGCGTCGCCACCGGCGATCTGTACCGAGCGCGGCTCGGGATCACCTTCGTGGATCATGCGCATCCGCGATTTGCGGGTGTTCCACAAGCTCATGTCGCTGGTGACCATTTCCGAAACTACAAGGCCCGCGCCCAAACGTTTGCACAGCTGACGAAAGGGCTGGTCGGTGACACCCGCCATCGGGGCGAGAATCAAAGCGTTTGGCAATGTATATGGGCCGATGCGTACCGCCGACATAGGACTTCCCTGTTGTGGGGCCGGATCATTAGAGTTCGAAAAAGGGTTGGCATGATACCCGCTCTCGATGACTGGTTAAAGGCTGAATTGGATAAAATCTGAGCAGTTATTTTCTTATCGCCAGCGGTTTGGTCGTGGACGAGCAAGTCAATAACCTGCCGTCCGAACCTTGACGTGCGCTGCGAATCACTCGGGGGAGTGGAAACTGAGACTGTAGTTCACAGCCTTGTTGCCTGGGTCGAGAATGTCCAAGGCGATATGGATCGGGGTCTGGGACGGCATCTCGGTCTGGCCGGCCAGCTCCCCACTGAGGTACTCGGCGGGCTTGAAGCGCCGGCTGGCGATCATCCGGCCATTGAGGTCGGCAAAACGCAGCTCCAGCAGCGGGAACGGCTGGGAGAACGTCGCACGGTTGTAGATGATCGCATCCACCACCAGGGCGCCGGCGAACTCGGGATGGCTGCGCACCACCAGGTTGCTGCTCTTGATATGGGCAATATCGACCCGCGACGGCACGGTGCAGCCCAGTTTCGGGCACAGTTCCTGGAACCACGGGCGGTACTTGTCCTGGCGGGCCAGGTCGTCGAACTGGTAGGCGATGTACTGGCCAGCGAGGGCGGCGGCGGCCAGCAGCACCAGGGTCAGCCAGAGCAGGCGGCGGCCCCAGCCGGCCGGGCGTTTGCCGGTGTACAGGTGCAGCGGGTCGTCTTCCAGGTCCTGCAGCATCTCGTCATGGGCGTTGCCCGTGGCGCGTGTGCGCTTGCGGCGTGGCTCAGGCTCGGGTTCGTCCAGCTCGCTGCTGAGCGTTGGCTCGGGCGGGTCGAGAGGCTCGTCAGCATGCAGTACGGGCTCGTCGTCCACCTCGTGGATGTCGAAGGACATCGAGGGCTCGGTACGCTGGGTTTTGCCCGTGGGGGCTGGGGCCGGTTCGGCGGCTTGCTCGGCGTGGGCGATTGTCGCAGCCCGTTCGTCCGGTGGGTCGCTGAACAGGCTGGCGGCCCATTGTTCTTCTTCAGCCTTGGCGGTGTCGCGGCTGGCGCTCATCGACTCGTCTTTTTGCCGGCGGTCCGCACCTGCCTGGCGTCGTTCGCTGCCCTGGGGCTGGGTGTGCTGGATTTCCCGGCGTTCGAGCTTGGCCAGTTCTTCGTCGAGGTCCAGGTGCTCCAGGTCCAGCTCCTCGGCGGTCCATTGCTTCTGGCTGATGGCGCGCGGCGGGGCTTCGGCGGCCTGCGTTTCAGGCGCGTGGGCGCGCTGCTCCAGCAGTTGCCGGGCGGCATTGAACACTTGCAGGCAAGAGCCGCAGCGAACCACGCCGCGGGCCACGCTCAACTGGGCATGGCTGACGCGGAAACGGGTTTGGCAATGCGGGCACTGGGTGACAAAACTGTCGGTCATGCGGCCATCCGATTCATGCAGGCGCTCATTCTAGCGCCGACGACCGCTGATGCGTACCCAGCCATCGCGGTTGGCGATGGGGTCCAGGTCGAAGTCCTGGGCATAGGCGGCGGCGACTTCTTCGCCCTGCTCGGCGAGGATCCCCGACAGCGCCAGGCGCCCGCCCGGCTTGACCAGGCTCGACAGTTGCGGGGCCAGTGAGACCAGCGGCCCGGCGAGGATATTGGCGACCAGTACGTCGGCCTGCACCTGGGGCAATTGCTCCGGCAGGTACAGTGGGAATTTGCCTTCAGGGATGTTGTTGCGCCCGGCGTTATCGCGGGAGGCCTCCAGGGCCTGCACGTCGATGTCGGTGCCGACGGCTTCCTTGGCGCCCAGCAGCAGCGCGGCGATGGCCAGGATCCCCGAGCCGCAGCCGAAGTCCAACACATTGCAGCCTTGCAAGTCCTGGCCATCGAGCCATTCCAGGCACAGGGCGGTGGTGGGGTGGGTGCCGGTGCCGAACGCCAGGCCCGGGTCCAGCAGCAGGTTGACTGCCTCAGGCTCCGGGGCCGCATGCCAGCTTGGCACGATCCACAGGCGCTGGCCGAAACGCATAGGCTGGAAGTTGTCCATCCAACTGCGTTCCCAGTCCTGGTCTTCGATCACTTCGCTATGGTGCTCGGGCAGCGGGCCGCCGGTGAGCAGTTCCATGTGGGCAAACACGCTGCTGGCGTCGGTGCCGTCTTCGAACAGCGCCAGCAAGTGGGTGTGGGACCACAGCGGGGTGGTGTTCAGCTCAGGCTCGAAAATCGGCTGGTCTTCGGCGTCCATGAAGGTCACCGACACGGCGCCCACTTCGAGGAACGCGTCTTCATAGGTTTCGGCTTGTTCTGGGCTGATGGCGAGACGGACTTGCAGCCAAGGCATGGCGGGCACCTTTGAAAAAATGAGTGTGCAGCGGGGTGGGGCTGCGAAAGGGCGCAAGTTTACGCGAGAGCAGGCCAGAAGACGACACCACTGACAGCACGGGAGCCAAATGTGGGAGCTGACTTGCCTGCGATGGCGGGGTGTCAGCTTGCTCATCAGTGCCAGGCCTACCGCTATCGCAGGCAAGCCAGCTCCTACAGGGTTTTGTGGTGTTCTTGTGTGCGCATAAACGACAAAACCGCCCGAAGGCGGTTTTGTGGGTGGAGCACAAACTTATTGGTTGGCCAGCTTGTGTTCCAGGTAGTGAATGTTCACACCACCTTCGCAGAAGCCTTCATCACGAACCAGATCCCGATGCAGGGGGATGTTGGTCTTGATGCCGTCGACCACGATTTCGTCCAGGGCATTGCGCATACGGGCCATGGCCTCGTCGCGAGTGGCGCCCCAGGTGATCAGCTTGCCGATCAACGAGTCGTAGTTGGACGGAACCTTGTAGCCGCTGTACAGGTGCGAATCGACGCGAACGCCGTTGCCGCCGGGTGCATGGAAATGCTTGACCAGGCCTGGACTCGGGATAAAGGTTTTCGGGTCTTCGGCGTTGATCCGGCACTCCAGGGAGTGACCGTGCATCTTCACGTCGTCCTGGGTGAAGGACAGCACGTTGCCAGCGGCGATGCTCAGCATCTCCTTGACGATGTCGATACCGGTGACCATCTCCGAAACCGGGTGCTCTACCTGCACACGAGTGTTCATCTCGATGAAGTAGAAGCGGCCGTTCTCGTAGAGGAACTCGAAAGTCCCGGCGCCACGGTAGTTGATATCGATGCAAGCCTTGACGCAGCGTGCCAGGACTTCCTGGCGTGCTTTTTCATCCAGGCCCGGTGCCGGAGCTTCTTCCAGGACCTTCTGGTGACGGCGTTGCAGCGAGCAATCGCGGTCGCCCAGGTGGATGGCGTGGCCCTGGCCGTCGGACAGTACCTGGACTTCCACGTGACGTGGATTGGTCAGGTATTTTTCCAGGTAGACCATCGGGTTGCCGAACCAGGCGCCCGCCTCGGAGCGAGTCTGCTTGGCCGCTTCGATCAGGTCTTCTTCCTTGTGCACCACGCGCATGCCGCGACCACCACCGCCGCCGGCGGCCTTGATGATCACCGGGTAACCGACTTCGCGACCAATGCGCAGGGCGGTTTCCTCGTCCTCGGGCAGTGGGCCGTCGGAGCCTGGAACAGTAGGCACGCCGGCTGCGATCATGGCGTCCTTGGCCGACACCTTGTCGCCCATCAGGCGAATGGTCTCGGCTTTCGGGCCGATGAAGGCGAAGCCGGATTTTTCCACCTGTTCGGCGAAATCGGCGTTTTCCGCGAGGAAGCCGTAGCCAGGGTGGATGCCATCAGCGCCGGTCACTTCAGCCGCAGCGATGATGTTCGAGACCTTCAGGTACGAGTTCGTGGCCAGTGGCGGGCCGATGCAGATGCTTTCGTCCGCCAGTTTCACGTGCATCAATTCGGTATCGGCCGTCGAGTAAACAGCGACGGTCTTGATGCCCTCTTCCTTACAGGCGCGCAGGATCCGCAGCGCGATCTCGCCGCGGTTGGCGATCAGGACTTTTTGCAGTTTCTTCGCAGGTTTCAACATCGAAGGCGCTCCGCGGTTCAAACGATGGTGAACAGCGGCTGGTCGTACTCAACCGGCTGACCGTTTTCTACCAGGATGGATTCGATGACGCCGGCTTTTTCGGCCGTGATGTGGTTCATCATCTTCATCGCTTCCACGATGCAGATGGTGTCGCCCACTTTCACGGTCTTGCCCACTTCAACGAAGGCTGGCGAGGTCGGTGCCGGGGTGCGGTAGAAAGTACCGACCATTGGCGACTTGACCACGAAACCGTTCAGCACAGGCGCTGCTGGTGCGGCAGGTGCAGCGGCAGCAGCAGGTGCGGCGGCTGGAGCAGCAGCGGCTGGCGCCGGCGCTTGCATCTGTGGCGCGTAGAACTGTTGGGCCGGGGTCTTGCTGTGACGGCTGATCCGTACGGACTCTTCGCCTTCCTTGATTTCCAGCTCGTCGATACCGGATTCTTCCAGCAGTTCGATCAGTTTCTTAACTTTACGGATATCCATGAATCATCAACTCCCAAGGGTCGGTCAGGGGCGTATAGCCTGTTCTTCAATGTGTTCCAGGGCGGCCTCCAGGGCCAGTCGGTAACCGCTGGCGCCAAGGCCGCAGATCACTCCTACCGCTACGTCGGAGAAGTAAGAGTGATGGCGGAAAGCTTCGCGTTTATGCACGTTCGATAAATGCACTTCGATGAATGGGATGCTCACCGCCAGCAGCGCGTCACGTAATGCAACGCTTGTGTGCGTAAAAGCGGCGGGATTGATCAGGATAAAGTCCACGCCTTCGCTGCGCGCGGCGTGAATGCGATCAATCAATTCATACTCGGCATTGCTTTGCAGGTAGAGCAGATGGTGGCCGGCTTCACGGGCCCGTCGTTCCAGATCGAGGTTGATCTGTTCGAGGGTCACTGCACCGTACACACCCGGTTCGCGGGTGCCGAGCAGGTTCAGGTTGGGTCCGTGCAGAACCAGTAAGGTCGCCATCGGCTGTTCCTTGTTATTGGAGGTAGGTACGTCAGAACCCGGCGACTATGCCGCAAAGCCTTTGTGACTGTCCAGTTCTCTGCAATAGCCAGCACGATTAGCGAGGATTGCGCAAAGTATGTGACTGGGGCGCACGATCCGGTCATTGGTAATACGGTCTGGAAAGCAATGAAGATCGACTGTAGGAGCTGGCTTGCCTGCGATAGCGGTGTGCCAGGCGACTAACGGCTACTGATCCACCGCTATCGCAGGCAAGCCAGCTCCTACATTTGATCTTCATGGGGCGGGAGATGGCGTCAGACGCGAAATGCCTGCACCGCCGTATTAAGCTGCCCGCCGAGCACCAACAGATGCTCGCCCTGGCGGCGGCCCTGGCCGATCCGCAGCAGGTTGTCCTCGCCCAACTGGTGGATGCGCTCGCTGTTATCGCGAATTTCACTGACCGCGCCGCTCTGCTGGGCCGTCACCTCGGCAATCCGGGTGGCGGTGTCGGAAATGGTCTGGATCGCGCCGACGATTTCATCCAGCGCGCCGTCGGCCGCCTGGGCCTGATGGGCGGTGGCTTCGGCGTGTTCGACCTGGGCGCGCATGCCTTCCACCGATTGCCGGGCTGCGGTCTGCAGGCCGGCAATCAGGGTCTGGATCTCGGCGGTGGCGCCTGCCGTGCGCTGGGCCAGGGAGCGTACTTCGTCGGCAACCACCGCAAACCCGCGCCCGGCCTCACCCGCGCGGGCCGCTTCGATGGCGGCGTTGAGCGCCAGCAGGTTGGTCTGGTCGGCAATCGAGCGGATCACCGTGAGCACGCTGCCAATGGTTGCGGACTCTTCGGCGAGTTTTTCGATCATCTGCGCATTGTCTTGCACTTCGCCCACCAGCGCGTGCAGGCCGGTGAGGCTCAAGCCGATCACCCGTTGGCCATGTTCCACGGCCTCGCCGGCACTGCGGCTGGCCCCGGCAGCCTGGCTGGCGTCACCGGCAACCTGCTGGATAGTGGCCTCCAACTCGCCCAATGAATCACGGATTTGCGCAGTGTCCCCGGCCTGGCGTTCGGCCCCGTCATGCAGGCCGCCGCTCAGTTCGGCCAGGGCGCGGCTGCTGCCGGCCACTTGCTCGGCATTCGTGCGAATAGTGCCCACCAGGTTCACCAGGTAAGCCCGCAGGCGATTGAGGGAGGCTTCAATATCATGCAGTTCGCGGTTGGTCGCACCCAGGGCTATCTCTTGGCTGAAGTCACCCTCGGCCCAGGTCGACAGGGCCGGTGCCAGGCTGGTCAGCACCCGCGCCAGGCGCCGTTGCAGGGTGTCGATGAGCAGGGCGATCAGCAGGATCAGGCCAATCATCACGCCTTGGATCACCCGCACTTCGCCCTGGATTCTGGCGTGCTGGGCGCGCACTTCGGGCTCCAGTGCGGCAATGGCTTGCTGCACGGTGTCGATTTTCAGATGGGTGGCGGCGGCCAGCTCAGTGCGTTTGTGGATTTGCTCGCGGGTGCGCGCCAGTTCGGCCGGGTAGCGCGTGAGCAGGCTGTTGAGCTCGCGCTTGAGGCCCACGCCGGTGTCTTCGGCGGCTGTGGTTTCGCTGCTTTCCAGGCCCATCAACGCCGAAAAATCATCGCTGTTGGAGGCACTGCTGGCGGTCACGCCCAGCAGCGGCAGTTGCCCAAGCAGATCAGCCTGGCTGCGGATGTTGGCCAGTTCGCGCTCTACATCGTCGGCCAGTTCGCTGCGCCCGCTGCTCACCAGTTTGTCCCGTGCCAGGGACAACCGGCCGAGATGCTGGGAGGCGGCGAGCAACGGCGGCAGATAACGCGGCGCGTCTACTGAGCTGACGCCGATGGCGTACTGGCTCAATTGCTCCAGATTGGCCCCCAACTCCCGCTCGGCTTGCAGCAGCAGGGCTTGTGGGTCACCGGCCAGTTTGCCGGCGGCCAGCAGGTCGGTCTTGCTGAAGCCATCGAGGTCGAGCAGGCCGGGCCGCAGTTTTTGCGTCAGCTCAGGCGGCAGCTCGTCCAGGTGCAGCAGCAGGTTTTCCAGGCTCTGGCCGGCAGCGCTCAGGCGCAAGGCGTCGCCGCTGGAAAGATAATCGTCGATATTGCGCGCAGTCTGGTTCTGGAAGGCCTGGGACAGGCCCAGGTAGCGCTCCATCAACAGGTACGGGCGCTCAAGGGCCCGCTGCGACCACCAGAGCGTAGCGCCCAGGGCCAGGCAAACGGCGACCAGCAGAAGGGTGTTCAGATTCGTCAGCAGCTTCAGGCGCATGCGTGGTTTCAACCAACGGCGGAAAGATAAGTGCCTGAAGTTATTGCGTTTTCGTTACAGCGTTATGACGGACTGAGTGGAATCCGATGAAAAGGTGGCACTTTGCCTTGATGTGCCTGCGGCGTGCACCCGGTTACGCCCGGCATCCTTGGCGCGGTACAGCGCCTCGTCGGCCTGGGCGGCCATCATCAGGCTGTCGGAGCCATCGCACAGCTCGACCACGCCGGCGCTGAAGGTGCACCACAAATCCTGGGGCTGGGCCGGGTAGTGGATTTCGGCAAAGCGCCCACGGATTTCGTCGAGCACTTTGCAGGCCGCGTCCAGGTCGGTGTCGGGCATCACAATGGCGAACTCTTCGCCGCCGTAACGGCCGATGTAGTCGGTCTTGCGCAAGCGTTGCTTGAGAAACAGCGCCAGGCTCTTGATCACGCGGTCGCCCATGGGGTGGCCGTGGCTGTCGTTGACCCGCTTGAAGTGGTCAATGTCGAGCATGGCAAAGCTCAGCGGCTTGTTCTCGCGGCGCGAGCGGAAGCTGCAGTCTTCCAGCAGTTGCAGGATATGGGTGTGGTTGTACAGGCCGGTCAGGCTGTCGCGCACCATCCGCGCCTTGAGATGGCGGGCGCGGGCGGCGCGGTTGCGCACGGTGGTGATCAGGTGGCGCGGCTTGATTGGCTTGGTGAGGAAGTCGTCGCCGCCTTCGCTCATGGCATCCAGCTGTTTATCCAGGTCGTCTTCGGCCGACAGGTAGATGATCGGCACGCTGACATAACGGTCATTGTGGCGAATCACCTTGGCCAGTTCCGTACCGGTGCAGGCCGGCATGTACATGTCGAGGATGATCAGGTCGGGCTGGAAGTCTGCCAGCTCGGCCATGGCCTGGATCGGCTCGATCAGGGTGCGGGTGACGATCCCGGCGCTGTTGAGCAGGCGCTCGGTGTGCATTGCCTGGGCGCGGGAGTCGTCGATGATCAGCACTTTATAAGGTTCGTACTGGGCGACGCAGGTCAGTACCTCGATTTTTTCCAGCAGGCTCGAGGCTTCCAGGGTCCCGGTGAGGAACTCCTGGCCACCGGCGCGCACCGCCGCCAGGCGGGTGGGGGTGTCGGTTTCGTGCAGGCTGAAGAACAACAGCGGCAGTTTCTGCTCCAGGCCTTCCTGGGCTTCGGCGGCCAGTTTCAGGCCCAGGCCGGCGCCGCAGAAGTCCACGTCCATCACAATCGCCGCCGGCAGGCGTTCGGCCATGGACGAGCGGAACGCGGCCACGCTGTCCAGGGACTGCGCGCTCAAGCCAAAGAATTCCAGCTGCTTGGCCAGGCGCTCGGCACGGTCGTGATCGGCCAGCATCACGTAGATCGGCTTGCGCATCGGCGGCAGGAAGGTCTGGTCCAACTGGTCGCCCTGGCGCAGGCCGGTACGTGACAGGCGCTGCATCAAGCGGTTGAGGTCGGTGATCAGGTGGCTGCTCAGGCGGCCGCGGTTTTCATCCACCGCTTTGAGCGACTCGATGATGTGCCGGGCCAGTTGGCCATGCTCGGGTTGTTCAAAGCGCTCGGCAAAACGCAGCAGGCGCAGATTGGCCTCGCTGAGTTCGTTCAATTCGGCGTTCGACCATTCGCTGCGCTGCAAACGCTGCCAGATCTCAAGAATTTGACGCGCCTGATGAATTACCCGCTGGGCAAAGTGGTGCTTGAGACGCTCACGGCTTGGGTCTTCTGGCTCGGTCATATCCTGACTACTAGGTAAGGGTGCATGCTGAGGTCGACTGGTGGCTCTATGCTAGCACCTCTTTTCAATCGCACGAGTGTCATACGTCAATTAACTGCAAGGTCCCGGGGATTCATTTACTGACTGCTGGGTCGCGTAGGCGCATCAGCGCCCTTCCTTTATAGTTGAGTGCCAGCTTTGCGCCACCTTGATTAAAAGCCCCGCACAGACGGGCACGATGGGGTAGGGTTGTGGTCGTAGCTATTGAACTCAAGTGACTGAAAGGATATCCGCCATGCTGGACTGGAAAAACCGTGCAGGCAGCGCCCCAGGCCCAAGCCCTGCGCCCAAGTCGGCCTCCCGCAGCTATTTTCGTAACCTGTTGATGAGCCGGGCACTGCTGACCCTGGTGGTGATTTACCTGTTGGTCACCGGTGGCCTGGGTTGGTATTGGAGCCAGGAGCCGGCCTTGTTCCCGGTCCAGCAAAACGCGCAAATTGCCGCCGAAAAAGACGGCAAGCAAATGGTCATCGGCTTTACCACCGTCGAAACCGTCAAGACCGTAGTGGGCACCCTGCTCAACAAGCCTGGCGGCTACATTTCCAACGACCGTTTCCCGCCTGGGTTGTGGATGGACAACATGCCCAGCTGGGAATATGGCGTGCTGGTGCAGGTGCGTGACCTGACCCGTGCCCTGCGCAAGGACTTCGCCCGCTCGCAATCGCAATCGGCCGAAGACGCCGACCTGGCCAAGGCCGAGCCGCGTTTCAACTTCGACAATAAAAGCTGGGTGCTGCCTTCCAGCGAATCGGAATACCAGGAAGGCATCAACTCCCTGAGCCGCTACCAGGCACGCCTGTCCGACCCCAATCAGAAAGGCGCCCTGTTTTATGCGCGCGCCGACAACCTGAACAACTGGCTGGGCGATGTCGCCACCCGCTTGGGCTCGTTGTCGCAGCGCCTGTCGGCCAGTGTCGGCCGGGTCAAGCTCAACACCGCGCTGAAAACCGAAGCGCTGGCGCCGGGCGAAGTGCCGCAGGTCGATGAAGAAGTGGTGGAAACCCCATGGATGCAAATCGACAACGTGTTCTACGAGGCCCGTGGCCAGGCGTGGGCCCTGTCCCACCTGCTGCGTGCCATCGAAGTCGACTTTGCCGACGTCCTGGCCAAGAAAAACGCCACCGTCAGCGTGCGCCAGATCATTCGTGAGCTGGAAGCCTCCCAGGAAACCCTGTGGAGCCCGATGATCCTCAATGGCAGCGGCTACGGCGTATTGGCCAACCACTCGCTGGTGATGGCCAACTACATCTCCCGCGCCAACGCGGCAGTGATCGACCTGCGTCAACTGCTGAATCAGGGTTGAGTCATGGTCGATAGCGCCAAGGAGGTCGCGCACCGCGCGGCCTCGGATGCCGAACACATCGCCTGGGTCGACGAGCAGGACAACCTGCTCGGCGCCCTGGTGCGGGCCGATCTGCGCGAGCGTGGGCTGATCGGGCGCGGCACCTACATCATGCTGTTCAACTCAAAGGGTGAGCTGTGTGTGCATCGGCGCACCCTGAGCAAAGCCATCTATCCCGGTTACTGGGACGTGGCGGCGGGGGGCATGGTCGGGGCGGGCGAGACCTATGAGCAGTCGGCCGCCCGCGAGCTGGCAGAAGAATTGGGCGTCAGCGGTGTAAAGCTGACGGCCCACGACCACTTCTTTTTCGAGGACACGGGCAACCGGCTCTGGTGCTCGGCGTTCTCGGCGGTCTGGGACGGGCCGCTGCAATTGCAGCCCGAAGAGGTGCTGGAAGCGCGCTTTATGAGCATCGAGGCGGTGCTGGCCGATATCGAGCAAAAGTCCTATTGCCCCGACTCGTTGGCCGCCTTAAAACGCTATCTGGCTGCGCGTCGCTAAAGTTGCATAAATTGGCGCCATTTGGCTCTTAGCAAGTAGGCTTTTTGCCGTTACACTGCGCGACTTTTCAAGCCGAACCGCTCCAACGTTTCCCCGGTCCCTGTAGGAGCGAGCTTGCTCGCGAAAAAACCAATGTCACCGCGTGCTGTCTGGATGCCCGCGTTATCGTTGACGATTTTCGCGAGCAAGCTCGCTCCTACAGGGGCGGGTAGGCCTGAGCGGTTCGGTAGCGCTGCCCCTGCCTGAGTGGGGCTTCGCGGTTGGTGGCCGGTTGACGGGCACTGATCAGTCTTCATCCTCCCAAGAGGATTGCCGGTGGCCAAAAAAGCCGCATCCTTCGCCGCCCTTGGTGGCCTGGTGTTTTCCACCGACGCAGGTCGGCATTGCCCGGACTGTCGCCAGCCCGTGGACGCCTGTACCTGTAAACAGACCCTGATTCCCGAAGGTGACGGAATTGCCCGCGTACGCCGCGAGAGCAAGGGCCGTGGCGGCAAGACGGTGACCACCATCACCGGCGTGCCCCTGGCAGCCGAGCCACTCAAGGAGTTGGCCACGCTGCTGAAAAAGCGCTGTGGCACCGGTGGCGCCCTGAAAGACGGGATCATCGAAATCCAGGGCGATCACGTCGAGTTGCTGTTGGCCGAGTTGATCAAGCTCGGCTACAAGGCGAAGAAATCCGGCGGCTAGCAGCCTCTGTGAAACCCGCACCGACGAGCGCGCTCGTCGTCTCCATGGTTTCACAGAGCCTGTTCCTGACCGGTGTCTAAACTCTGTCCTGCAAGTGGGGTCTACCCCTCTCACAGGCAAATCGTCATTTTCACTCTTTAGACTGCGCCAGCCTCTGACTTGGGTGGCGCTCTTCGACTTTATATAGGGGACTTCGATGTCCGTACGACGCACACGCAAAGACGATGGCAGCCAATGGACAGTTGCGGACAGCCGCAGTGTTTACGGGATTCGCCATTGGGGGGCCGGGTATTTCGCGATCAATGATGCCGGTCGCGTTGAAGTCCGTCCGAACGGCCCGAACAGCTCGCCCATCGATTTGTACGAGCAAGTGGACGAGCTGCGCAAAAGCGGCCTGTCCCTGCCTTTGCTGGTGCGCTTCCCGGATATCCTGCAAGACCGCGTGCGCCAACTGACCGGCGCCTTCGACGCGAACATCGAGCGCCTGGAATACCAGAGCAAATACACCGCGCTCTACCCGATCAAGGTCAACCAGCAGGAAGCGGTGATCGAGAACATCATCGCCACCCAGGACGTGTCCATCGGCCTGGAAGCCGGCTCCAAGCCTGAGCTTCTGGCCGTACTGGCCCTGGCACCGAAAGGCGGCACCATCGTCTGCAACGGTTACAAGGACCGTGAGTTCATCCGCCTCGCGCTGATGGGGCAGAAGCTGGGCCACAACGTGTTTATCGTGATCGAGAAAGAGTCCGAAGTGGGCCTGGTGATCGAAGAGGCCGCCAACCTCAAGGTCAAGCCACAGGTTGGCCTGCGGGTGCGCCTGTCGTCCCTGGCGTCGAGCAAGTGGGCCGACACCGGTGGCGAGAAGTCCAAGTTCGGCCTGTCGGCGGCGCAGTTGCTGTCGGTGGTCGAGCGCTTCCGCGCCGCGGGCCTGGACCAGGGCATCCGCCTGCTGCACTTCCATATGGGCTCGCAGATCGCCAACCTGGCGGACTACCAGCACGGGTTCAAGGAAGCCATCCGCTACTACGGCGAACTGCGCAACCTCGGCCTGCCGGTGGACCACATCGACGTCGGCGGCGGCCTGGGCGTGGACTACGACGGTACCCACTCGCGCAACGCCAGCTCGATCAACTACGACATGGACGACTACGCCGGCGTGGTGGTGGGCATGCTCAAGGAATTCTGCGACGCGCAGAACCTGCCGCACCCCAACATCTTCTCCGAGAGCGGCCGCTCCCTGACCGCCCACCACGCCATGCTGGTGGTGCAGGTGACCGACGTCGAGAAACACAACGACGACGTGCCGGTGATCGAGAACAAGGAGAGCCTGCCGGAAACCGTGCAATGGCTGGTTGACCTGCTGGGCCCGACCGACATTGAAATGGTCACCGAAACCTACTGGCGCGCCACCCACTACATGAGTGACGTGGCTGCCCAGTACGCCGACGGCAAGCTGACCCTCGCGGAAAAAGCCCTGGCCGAACAGTGCTACTTCGCCGTGTGCCGCCGCCTGCACAACTCGCTCAAGGCCCGCCAGCGCTCGCACCGCCAGGTGTTGGACGAACTCAACGACAAGCTGGCCGACAAGTACATCTGCAACTTCTCGGTATTCCAGAGCCTGCCGGACACCTGGGCCATCGGCCAGGTCTTGCCGATCCTGCCGCTGCACCGCCTCGACGAAGAGCCGCTGCGCCGCGCGGTACTGCAGGACCTGACCTGTGACTCCGACGGCAAGATCAAGCAATACGTCGACGAGCAAAGCATCGAGACCAGCCTGCCGGTGCACGGTTTGAACGAAGGCGAGGACTACCTGCTGGGGATCTTCCTGGTGGGCGCCTACCAGGAAATCCTCGGGGACATGCACAACCTGTTCGGTGACACCGACTCGGTGAACATCTACCAGCGCGAGGACGGTTCGGTGTACAGCGCCGGGATCGAGACCCACGACACCATCGAAGACATGCTGCGCTACGTGCACTTGTCGCCGGAGGAGTTGATGACCCACTACCGTGACAAGTGCGCCAGCGCGAAGATCACGGCGGCAGAACGCACCCAGTTCCTGGATGCGCTACGCCTGGGCCTGACCCGTTCGTCCTACCTGTCTTCCTAAGACCGGCAGGCACAGCGCCAAGCTGTGGGAGCGGGCTTGTGTGGGAGCGGGCTTGCTCGCGAAAGCAGTGGATCAGTCAATACAGGTGCTGACTGATCTGCCGTCATCGCGGGCAAGCCCGCTCCCACATTAGTGTGCGGCCAGCCACAGCCCCTGCCGATTCAGCCGCCAGGCAATCGCCCACAACGTCAAACTGCGCACTGCCATAAACAGCAGGAACGTTATCCACAGCCCGTGGTTACCCAGCCCCTGCAACGCCCAGGCAAGCGGCAGCATAATCAGCACCGTCAGCAGCATGCCGTTGCGCATCTCCCGCGCGCGGGTCGCGCCGATAAACAAGCCGTCCAACAGATAACTCCACACCGCAATCAACGGCAGTACCGCAAGGTACGGCAGGTAGATATCGGCGGTTTCGCGCACGCTGGGGATATCGGTCTGCATGGCGATAAACAAGTGGCCGGCGAAGGTAAACAACAGCACAAACCCGAGGCTGGCGATCAATGACCAGCCGCAGGCAACGACCAGCGAGCGGCGCAGGGCCTGGCGGTCATGGGCGCCGATGGCGTGGCCGCACAACGCTTCCACCGCGTGGGCCAGACCGTCCAGGGCATGGGCGGTCAGCAACAGCCCGTTGAGCAGCAGGGCATTGGCCGCGACGGTGGCGTCGCCCAGCCGGGCGCCTTGCACCGTGATCATGAAAAACACCGATTGCAGCGCCAGGCTGCGGATAAAGATGTCGCGGTTGACCGCCAGCAGCGCGCGCCAGCTTTGCCAGACCTTGAGCGCCGCCCAGGCGATGTGCCCGGGGTAGGCGCGCAGGGCTTTTTGCGTGAGGGCCAGGCCGAGCAGGGCGCCGGTCCATTCGGCAATCACCGAGGCCCGCGCCGAGCCGACCACGCCCCAGTCCAGGCCCAAAACGAACCACAGGTTCAGGGCGATATTCACAAGGTTAGTGGTCAACAGAATCGCCAGCGGGGCCCGGGCGTTCTGCGTGCCCAGGAACCAACCCACCAGGGCGTAGGTGGCCAGGGCGGCAGGGAGGCCGAACAGGCGGGTGTGGAAGAATTCGCGGGTTAGTTGATTCAACTCGGCCGAGGGCTGCATCCACTCCAGCGCCAGGTGGCTGAGGGGAATGCCCACTGTGCCCAGCACCATCGCCAACCCCAGTGCCAGCAGCAAACCTTGCAGCAGGATTTGCCGCAGCGCCGCGCCATCATTGCGCCCGGCGGCTTGGGCGGCAAACCCGGTGGTGCCCATGCGCAGAAAACCCATGGCCCAGGCCAGGAAGGTATACAGGCTGGCCCCAACGGCCACGGCACCCAGTTGATGGGCGTGGGGCAGGTGGCCGATGACCATGCTGTCCACCAGCGCCACCAACGGTACCGAAATATTCGACAGAATCATCGGCGCGGCCAGGGCCCAGACACGGCGGTGAGTGGGGCGGTGGCGCCAGTCGGTGAGTAAGGTGGGCATGGGGGCTCCTTGGGGGAGCGGCATTGTAACTGGCCCTCAACAGCGGTGCAGATCCAAATGTGGGAGCGGGCTTGCTCGCGAATGCGGTGGGTCAGTTGGCATCTCTATTGACTGACCCACCGAATTCGCGAGCAAGCCCGCTCCCACCTTTTTGATCGTGTTTATGCCGGGGGATGCAGGCACTCGATGGAGCGGTCGACCGTGGTCTTGGCGATCTCCAGCAAATGCCACACCGCGAGCACCTTGGCCCGTTCGGCGCCGGGCAAGTGTTCACCACAGTCGAGCGCGGTGGCCGAGGCGCTGTTCAGCAGGCTGGCGGTGTAGAGCAGGGAGTCTTCGAAACTCAGTTCTTCACTGATGGAGTGGAAGCCCTGGGTCGGTAGGTAGTGGCTGAGGGCGCGACTGAAGGCGGCGCGGTCGTTGAGCAGGTCGCAGGGTGGGTCGGGGACAATCTTATGCATGGTGTAACTCCATATGGTTTGGAGCTGACATCCGTCGCGACTAAACGAAGGGTGGCGGCTGTACGCAGGTTAGTCGACCGGCCATATGGCAAACCGGCGCACCCGAAGGTGCCCTACGCACAGCCACCATGAAACTTCATGAGACCATGCGCCATATAGGATCCGGGCGACTAAACCCGATCACTGATAAGCAGTGACGGACCGCAGACTAGTCACCGATTCCAACAGGCACAAGGCGCCAAGGATTGTCTAGGAAACGTCCTGCAATTTAAAGCGATACGCCTTGCTGGCCCTTTACAAACCGTGACCAAATGCCAGCCCGGCGACCCCACAAGCCAGCTCCCACAGGAGGTCTTCAGTGTTTGTGGTGGCGATGTCGGCATGATGAAGGGTCATGGCTGTGCTGATGAGCTTTCGCTTCCGGCCGGCACGCGAGGCTGAGTTAAATGTCCGCCTTCTCCTCTGAACAGCCAAAACCCCATGGATAACTCCGATATCGCGATCACCCTGGTCCTGATCTCCGCCTTCATGCACGCCACCTGGAACGCTGTTGTCCGGGCCGGCAGCAGCCGTTTCATGACCCTGGCCCTGGTCGATGGCACAGCATTGCTGATCTGCCTGGCGGCGCTGCCGCTGGTCAATGTGCCAAGCCTGCAAGTCTGGGGTTATGTACTGCTTTCGGTGATATTGAATACGGTCTATCGCCTGTTTCTGATCAAGGCCTATGAGACGGGCGACTTCGGTCAGGTCTACCCGGTGATGCGCGGTGTGCCGCCGGTGCTGGTGGCGTTGTTTTCCTACTTTCTGCTGCATGAGCAACTGTCGTTCCATGCGATGGCGGGGGTGTTGTTGATTTGCCTGGGGATCATCAGCCTGACATTTGTACGCAGGATGACCGCGCACATGCTCAAGCCGATCCTGATGGCGGTGGGCGCTGGAGTGTTTATTGCGTCCTACACAGTGGTGGACGCCAAGGGCGTGAGAGCCAGTGAAACGGTGCTGCAATACATTATTTACCTGACGGTATTCCAGAGCATTCCTATCCCGCTGCTGGCGTTTTTCAAGGAGCGTGCGGCACTTGTCCAGGCCATTGGCAGTCATTGGCGAGTGGGGGCCTTGGGGGGTGTTTTTTACCTGGCATCCTACGGCCTGGTGTTGTTCGCGCTGTCGCTGGATGCGGTGGCCAAGGTCTCAGCGCTGCGGGAAACCAGTGTTATTATCGGCGCCATTATTGCCGCGCTGTTCTTTCATGAACGGTTCGGCTGGCGACGGATGCTTTCGGCGTTCGTCATTGTTTGCGGGATCATCCTGATCAAAGTGAGCACCTGATGGCTCAGCGCCCTCCACCCACTGCGATGCTCCAGGCTTTTGTCAGCGCCGCGCAAACGGGCAGTTTCGCGCGTGCGGCGTCTGAGCTTAACCTCACCGCCAGTGCCATCAGCCATCAAGTTGCAGGCCTGGAAGCGTGGTGGGGCGTGCAGTTGTTTGAGCGGCACTCGCGCGGCGTCAAGCTGACGTCGGCAGGGCAGGCCTTGTTGCCGGTCACTGATGGGTTTTTCAAAGGGCTGGAGGCTGCGCTGCAGGCTCTTAATCCGCGCACAGCCCAGCCGTTGTACCTCTTGTGCACCTCTTCGCTCTGTTCGACCTGGCTGATTCCCAGAATGCATGGCTCGCATACTGACGCCTCGTTCAATCTTGACGTGGTGCTGAGCAGCGCAGATATGAACCCTGCCAGCCTGGGAGCTCATCAATTTGATGTCGCAGTAGTCATAGGGGGCGGGGACTATCCGGAGCATCATGTCGAGTTGCTGATGCGCGATGCGGTGTTTCCCGTATGCTCGCCGGCGTTTTATCGCGAGCATGGCGATATTGCGCCGACGGATATCGCCCGGTACCCATTGATTCACCGGGCGGATGATCAGATCTGTCCGGGGTGGGAGAGTTGGTTTGCGTTCCAGGGGGCGGCGGCGCCCCCGTATCACCCTGGGCCTCGGTTTCCGGATTCGAGCCTGGCTATAAGCCTTGCGGTCAAGGGGGGTGGGATCGCTCTGGGCCGGACGGCGTTGGTATACGACCAATTGGAAGAGGGGGCGTTGGTTGCCTTGAACAGCCCCGTGATGATGTCGCCGGCGGCGTATTACGTTATTTGCCGCAATGGTCGACAGTCCGAGCCGGACATCGCCCGGTTGATTGATTGGCTCAAGGCCAGCGCGGGTGAGTTTCTGCGGGAGGTTCGGACTCGGCACCCGCAAATAGCGGGTGCTGGAGCACTTTAGCGGTAGGGTTTGGCCTGACTTGGCCTGCACGCAGAACCAAACCGCCCTCCGTCGGTCAATGTGATCACTGCCACAACCGCTTCACTGGCACTGATATATAGTTCACCCCTCAGACACCCCGACAACGAGTGCCCCATGCTTAACAAAGGATTGTTCCTGGCCTGTGCGCTGGCCCTGCTGAGCGCCTGCGATTCTTCCGACAAGCCCGCAGCCCCCGCGGCCTCTGCGCCAGCGGTGACGGCGCCGGCCAAGGCCACGGTGGATGTGGCGACGCTCAAGCAGCGTTATGCCGGCCGTGAGTTAAGCGTGGTGGACGTGTCTGAGGTGCAACTGGATGGCGCCAGCACCTTGTCGGTGAGTTTTTCGATCCCGCTGGACCCGGACCAGAAGTTCGCCGACAAGCTGCACCTGGTGGACAGCAAATCCGGCAAGGTCGATGGAGCCTGGGAGCTTTTCGACAACCTGATGGAACTGCGCCTGCGGCACCTGGAGCCCCAGCGCAAGTTGGTGCTGACCGTGGACGCCGGCCTGCGCGGGGTCAATGACGCCAAGCTCGCCGCCGAGTACGTCAGCCGCCTGGAAACCCGCGACCTGCAAGCCACCGTCGGCTTCGCCAGCCGTGGCACCCTGTTGCCCACCCGCCTGGCCGAAGGTTTGCCGGTGATCGCGCTGAATGTCGACAAGATCGACGTCGAGTTCTTCCGTATCAAGCCCGAATCGCTGCCGGCGTTTCTCGCCCAGTGGGGCCGCAATACCAGCCTGCAAAGCTATGAGTCGCGCGAACTGCTGCCCATGGCCGACTTGGTGTACGGCGGCCGCTTCGACCTCAATCCTGCGCGCAACACCCGCGAAACCCTGCTGCTACCCATCGCCGGCCTCAAGCAACTGCAACAGCCGGGCGTGTACCTGGCGGTGATGCGCGCTTCGGGCACCTACAACTATTCGCAGCCGGCCACGCTGTTCACCCTCAGTGATATCGGCCTGTCGGTGCACCGTTACGCCAACCGCCTGGATGTGTTTACCCAGGCGCTGGAAGGCGGCAAGGCGCTGGACGGTGTCGAGCTGGAAATCCTCGATGCCGAAGGCCGCGTGCTGGGCCAGGGCAAGACCGAGAAGGGCGGCCACGCCGAACTGCCGCTGCCGAAAAAGGCCCAGGTATTGCTGGCCAAACAGGGCGAGCAAACCAGCCTGTTGCGCCTCGACAGCGCGGCGCTGGACCTGGCCGAGTTCGATATCGGCGGCCAGCCTGCGCACCCGCTGCAATTCTTCGTGTTCGGTCCGCGCGACCTGTACCGCCCTGGCGAAACCGTGCTGCTCAACGCCCTGCTGCGCGACAAGGACGGCAATGCCGTCAAGCCGCAGCCCGTGAGTGTCGAAGTGCGCCGCCCGGATGAACAGGTCAGCCGCAAATTCGTATGGGACGCCGATGCCTCTGGCCTCTATCAATACCAGTTGCAGTTGGCCGGCGAAGCGCCGACCGGGCGCTGGCAACTGGTGTTCGACCTGGGTGACGGCAAGCCGCAGCTGTATGAATTCCTCGTCGAGGACTTCCTGCCCGAGCGCCTGGCCCTGGAACTCAAGGGCAGCGACACGCCGTTGAGCCCGGCGGACAACGCCGTTATCCAGGTCAATGGCCGCTACCTCTACGGCGCCCCGGCGGCGGGCAATCGCCTGAGCGGGCAAGTGTATGTGCGCCCGCTGCGCGAGGCGGTCAAAGCCCTGCCGGGCTACGAGTTTGGCTCGGTAACGGAAGAAGAGCTGAGCCAGGATTTTGAACTGGACGAAAGCGTGCTCGACGCCCAGGGCCAGGAAAAACTGACCCTGGAAAGCAAGTGGAGCGAGGCCAAGTCGCCGCTGCAACTGATCGTGCAGGCCAGCCTGCAAGAATCGGGCGGGCGCCCGATCACCCGGCGCCTGGTGCAGCCGGTCTGGCCGGCCGAGCAATTGCCGGGCCTGCGCGGCTTGTTCGATGGCAAGGAAACCGATGGCGATGGCCCGGCGGAATTCGAAGTGCTGCTGGCCAACCAGGACGGCCAGAAACTTGCCGTCGACAACCTCAAGGTCCGCCTGATCCGCGAGCGCCGCGACTACTACTGGAACTACTCGGACAACGACGGCTGGAGCTATCACTACAACGAGAAATTCCTCAACCTCGATGAGCAGACCGTCAACATCAAGGCCGGCGACACCGCCAAGGTCAGCTTCCAGGTGGAGTGGGGCCCGTACCGCGTCGAGGTCGAGGACCCGCAGACCGGGCTGATCAGCAGCAAGCGTTTCTGGGCTGGTTACCAGGCCCAGGACAACACCGAAGGCGGCGCCGTGCGCCCGGACCAGGTCAAGCTGGCGCTGGACAAACCGGCGTATGGCGATGGCGATACGGCCAACGTCACCGTCACCCCGCCGGCAGCCGGCAAGGGCTACCTGTTGGTGGAGTCCAGCGAAGGCCCGTTGTGGTGGCAGGAAATCGAGGTGCCGGCCGAAGGCAAGAGCTTTGCGGTGAAGCTCGACCCGAAATGGTCGCGTCATGACCTGTATGTGAGTGCGCTGGTGATCCGTCCCGGCGAGCGCAAGGCCAACATCACCCCTAAACGCGCCGTGGGCTTGCTGCACCTGCCGTTGGACCGTACCCAGCGCAAACTGGGCTTGACCCTGACCGCACCGGAAAAAATGCGCCCCAAACAGCCGCTGACGGTCAAGGTCGCGGCAAAAAATGCCGATGGCAGCGTGCCGAAACAGGTGCATGTGCTGGTGGCGGCGGTGGACGTGGGCATCCTCAATATCACCGAATACCCGACCCCGGATCCGTACTCCAGCCTGTTCGGCCGCAAGGCGTATGGCGTGGACCAGTTCGATATCTATGGGCAGTTGATCGAAGCCGGCCAGGGCCGCCTGGCCAGCCTGGCCTTTGGCGGTGACGCGGCGCTGGCCAAGGGCGGCAAGCGCCCGGACACCAGCGTCACCATCGTCGCCCTGCAAAGCGCGCCGGTGACCTTGAACGAGAAAGGCGAGGGCGAAGTCAGCGTCAATATCCCCGACTTCAACGGCGAGCTGCGCCTGATGGCCCAGGCCTGGAGCGATGACCGCTACGGCATGGCCGAAGCCAGGACCGTGATTGCCGCGCCGTTGATTGCCGAGCTGTCGGCCCCGCGCTTCCTCGCGGGCGGCGACCAGACGCGCCTGGCGCTGGACCTGTCCAACCTGTCGGGCAAGGCGCAGAAGCTCGATGTGCAACTGACCGCCGAAGGGCAACTGACCCTGCTGGGCGAACCATCGCAAAGCGTGCAACTGACCCAGGGCCAGCGCACCACCTTGCAGATTCCGGTGCGCGCGCTGGGCGGTTTTGGCCAGGGCAAGATCAAGGTCACGGTCAATGGCCTGGACCTGCCGGGCGAGAACCTGCCGGCGTTTACCCGCGAATGGACATTGGGCGTGCGCCCGGCGTATCCGGCGCTGCTCAAGCAGTACCGCGCGGTGCTCAAGGACGACGCCTGGAGCCTGCCGGACAGCGAACTGGCCCTGTTTGAACCGGCCGGGCGTGAGGCGCTGTTGAGCCTGTCGAGCCGCCCGCCGTTGAACCTGGGCGAGCAGATTCGTGCGCTCAAGGCCTACCCGTATGGTTGCCTGGAGCAAACCGCCAGCGGCCTGTACCCGTCGTTGTATGCCGATGCCGCCGTGCTGACGCGCCTGGGGTTGACCGGCGAGCCGGATGCCGAGCGCAAGCGCAAGATCGAACTGGGCATAGAGCGCCTGCTGGGCATGCAGCGCTACAACGGCAGCTTTGGTTTGTGGGGCGCCGATGGCGAGGAAGAATACTGGCTGACGGCGTACGTCACCGACTTCCTGCTGCGCGCCCGCGACCAGGGTTTTGCCGTACCGCCCGAGGCGCTGAAAAAGGCCAGCGAACGCCTGCTGCGCTATGTGCAGGAACGCAATCTGATTGAAGTCGACTACAGCGACAACGCCGACCACACGCGTTTTGCCGTACAAGCCTATGCCGGGCTGGTGCTGGCGCGCAGTCAGCAGGCGCCGCTGGGGGCATTGCGCAGCTTGTTCGAACGTCGCAGCGACGCTCGCTCCGGCCTGCCTTTGGTGCAGTTGGCGATTGCCCTGCAGAAGATGGGTGACCAACCGCGTGCCGACCAGGCCTTGCTGGCCGGTTTGGCGGTCAAGCGCAAAGCCAATGAATGGCTGGCCGACTACGGCAGCCCGCTGCGTGATCAGGCGATGATCCTGGCCCTGCTGGAAGAAAACGACCTGGCCAAGGGCAAGCGTGAAGAGCGCCTGTTCGAGCTGTCGGACCAGATGGCGGCCAGCCCGTGGCTGTCGACCCAGGAGCGCAACTCGCTGTTCCTGGCCGGGCGTGGCTTGCTGGGCAAACCGGAAACCAACTGGACGGCGCAGTTGAGCAGCGGCGGCGAAACCCGCGAGCTGAACAACGGCCAGTCCGGCCTGAAGCTGGAAGGGCCGTTGCTGGCCTCACCACTGACCCTGCACAACCCGGGCAGCGAGCCGATTTACCAGCAACTGAGCATCTCCGGTTATCCACAGCACGCGCCGGCAGCGGGTGGCGAAAACCTGAGTATTCGCCGCGAGTACCTGGGGATGAATGGCCAGCCGCTGAACCTGCAAAACCTGCGCAGCGGCGACCTGGTGTTGGTGCACATTGCGGTCAGCGCCAACAAACAGCGGGTGCCGGATGCACTGGTAGTTGACCTGTTGCCGGCTGGCCTGGAGCTGGAGAACCAGAACCTGGGGCAAAGCGCCGCCAGCCTGGAAAACGCCAGCAGCCAGGTCAAGGAGTGGCGCGAGTCGATGCAGAATGCGTCGATCAAACATCAGGAATATCGCGATGATCGCTACGTGGCCGCGCTGAACCTGGACGGCTATGGCACCACGCACCTGCTGTACCTGGCCCGTGCGGTGACGCCTGGGACTTATCGCGTACCGCCGCCGCAAGTGGAGTCGATGTACCGGCCGAACTGGCAGGCAGTGGGGGAAACCCCGGCCGATATGGTGATCAAGGGCCGTTAAGCCCAACCCCTATAGGAACTGGCGGTAGCTTTATGTGGGAGCGGGCTTGCCCGCGATAGCGATCTTTCAGCCCATACATTCGGTGGCTGATACACCGTTATCGCGAGCAAGTCGCACCGCTGCTCCCACACAAGCCCGCTCCCACAGGGTCTGTATTTAATGCACAACCCAACTGAGCAGCCACAACCCCAGCATCAACCAGATAATCCCCATGATGATCGAGGCCCGCATAAATGCCCGGACTGCCGAGTACAGCAGCATCAGGCCGATGATCAGGGTGATGATGCTGATGATCGAGGTATCCATGCCCAGGGTGCGCGACAGGCCATCGATAAAGTTGCCACCGGCATTGGTCAGGGCGCCGAACAGGCCACTGAGCCCGTCGACGATAAAGCGGATGACCGAACCGAGCGCCTGGCCCAGCCATTCGAAAAAGCTTTCTACCTGCATATGAGTTTCCTGATGAAAGGGTGGGCGTATCTGCCGGACCTGAGCCTTTGGTCGCCAATCCCTTGGGCGAGTTCCCTAGAAGCATAGAGGTTTGCCCGTTTGAATTTGCGAATAGTTGCACGCGCTACCCTGGGTAGCCTGCTGGTGGTGATAGCCCTGCTGTGGCTGGCCGACCGCCTCTGGCCCCTGCCGCTGCCCAAGGATGACCTGGCCCGCGTGGTACTGGCGGAGGACGGCACGCCGTTGTGGCGGTTTGCCGATGCCAACGGCGTGTGGCGTTACCCGGTGGCCACCGATGAGGTCTCGCCGTATTACCTCGATGCGCTGCTGACCTACGAAGACCGTTGGTTCTACCAGCACCCCGGCGTCAACCCGCTGGCCCTGGTGCGGGCGACCTGGCAGAACCTCACCGGTGCACGGGTGGTATCTGGCGGCAGCACCTTGTCGATGCAGGTGGCGCGCCTGCTTGACCCCCATTCACGTACCCTGCCGGGCAAGTTGCGCCAGCTGTGGCGTACGGCGCAGTTGGAGTGGCACCTGTCCAAGGACCAGATCCTCAACCTGTACCTCAATCGCGCGCCATTTGGCGGCACCTTGCAGGGCGTGGCGGCGGCCAGTTGGGCGTATCTGGGCAAGTCGCCGCAACAACTGACCCACGCTGAAGCGGCGCTGCTTGCGGTTTTGCCCCAGGCACCGAGCCGTCTGCGCCCGGACCGCCACCCGCAGCGCGCCCAGGAGGCCCGGGACAAAGTGCTGCGGCGCCTGGCCGAGTTTCAGGTATGGCCGCAACCTGCGGTCGACGAAGCCCTGGAAGAACCCCTGTTGCTGGCGCCGCGCCTGGAACCCAGCCTGGCGCCGCTGCTGGCGCGGCGCTTGAACCGTCCCGACAGCCCGCCGCTGATTCGCACCACTCTCGACGCGACCCTGCAACGGCGTCTCGAAGACCTGCTGCTGGGCTGGCGTGCGCGGCTGCCGGAACACACGTCGGCGGCGATCCTGGTGGTTGAGGAGGAAAGCATGGCGGTGCGCGCCTACCTGGGCTCGGTGGATATCAACGACGCGCGGCGCTTTGGCCATGTGGATATGATCAGCGCCCTGCGCTCGCCGGGCTCGACCCTCAAGCCCTTCCTGTATGGCATGGCTTTGGACGCGGGGCTGATTCACTCCGAATCGCTGTTGCAGGATGTGCCGCGACGCTACGGCGATTACCGGCCGGGCAACTTCTCCATGGGCTTTACCGGCGCGGTACCGGCCAGCACGGCGCTGTCCAGTTCGCTGAACCTACCGGCGGTGCAGCTTCTGGAAGCCTACGGGCCCAAGCGCTTTGCCGGCGAAATGCGCATCGGCGGCATGCCCCTGGCGCTGCCGGCGCTGGCCGAGCCGAATCTGGCATTGATCCTGGGCGGCGCCGGCAGCCGCCTGGAGGACCTGGTCGGCGGCTACAGCGCGTTGGCCCGCGACGGCAAGAGCGCGGCCATCCGTTTGCAGCCTGATGATGTGCTCAAGGAGCGCCCGTTGTTGTCGCCGGGTGCGGCGTGGATCGTGCGGCGCATCCTCAGTGGCCAGGCGCGGCCGGACCGTGATCCGCGGGCCGAGTTGGTACAGCGCCCGGTGTTGGCCTGGAAGACCGGCACCAGCTACGGTTTTCGCGATGCCTGGGCCATTGGCGTCGGGCCGCGCTATTTGATTGGTGTGTGGATCGGCCGCCCGGACGGCACCCCGGTGCCCGGCCAGTTCGGCCTGGCCTCGGCGGCGCCGTTGATGCTGCAAGTGCACGATGTGTTGACCAACCGCGACAGCCAGCGCGGCATTACTGCGCCCGTTAAGGCGGTGCCGATGAATGTCGGCGTGGCGGCGATCTGTTGGCCCCTGGGCCAGCCCATGAGCCGTAGCGATCCTAATTGCCGGCGCCAGCGGTTTGCCTGGACGCTGGACAACACCACGCCGCCGACCTTGCAGGCCCTGGACCAACCTTTGGGTGTCGGCTTGATGGAGACCGTGTGGGTCAATGCCAAGGGCCTGCGCGTGGCGGCCAGTTGCCCGGGCGCGGTCTCGCGGGACATAGCCCTGTGGCCGGCCCCGCTGGAGCCATGGTTGCCCAGGATCGAGCGGCGTGACGCGCGCATCCCCGCGCCAGACCCGGATTGCCCACCCCCGGCCCTGGCGGCAGCGTCGCCGTTGTCGGTGGTGGGTGTACGTGAGGGGGACCAGTTGCGGTTACCGGCGGGTAGCCAGCAGCAGTTGCGCTTGAAGCTATCGGCGTTGGGCGGCAGTGGGCGGCGCTGGTGGTTCCTCAATGGTGCACCGCTGGGGGACAGCGCCAGTCAGGACAGTATCAATGCCAGCCTGGAGCAGTTGGGGCGCTATCAACTGAGTGTGCTCGATGAGGCGGGGCAGACGGCCAGGGTTGAGTTCAGCGTGGTGGATTAGGTCGCCATCGCAGGCAAGCCAGCTCCCCCATGTTGATTTGTAAACACCGCCAAATATGGGAGCGGGCTTGCCTGCGATAGCGCCCTGACAAGCGCCGCAAATTTATTTGCCATCCCCGCCTTTGAGCCCGAAGCTATACCCCTTCAGGAGCGCCCCATGAATCTCGAACACCTTACCGAACGCATGCATCGCATCCGCGATAACAACGACTGGAAACAATTCCACAGCCCGAAAAACCTGGCCATGGCCGCCAGCGTCGAGATGGCCGAGCTGGTGGAAATCTTCCAGTGGCTGAGCGAAGACCAGTCCCGCCAGTTGCCCGCCGACAAACTTGCCCACGCCGGGCAGGAAGTGGGGGACATCGTGCTCTATCTGCTGCTGTTGTGCGGCGAACTGGGCCTGGACATGAACCAGGTGGTCAGCGCCAAGCTGGCCGACAACGAACGGCGGTTTACCCATGAGTGATCGCCATTTCGACCAGTTGGCCACGCGCTTTGCCGAGAAGATCTACGGCGGTGCCAAGGGTGCGATTCGCCTGGCGGTGTTGCAGGCCGACTTGGCCGAGGCCCTGCCGGACCGGCCTCTGCGCGTGCTGGATATCGGCGCAGGCCTGGGCCATATGTCGTTGTGGCTGGCCGAACGCGGGCATCAGGTGACCTTGGCCGAGCCTGCCGAACCGATGCTCGAAGGTGCCCGCCAGCGGTTCGCCGAGGCGGGGCAGAGCGCAACGTTCATCCAGGCGCCGTGGCAGGACCTGCTGGGTCAACTGACCGAGCCCTACGACCTGGTGCTGTGCCACGCCGTGCTGGAATGGCTGGCCGAACCCCATGGGATCCTGCCGGTGCTGCACCAGTTGACGGCGCCGGGCGGCTGGTTGTCCCTGGCCTTCTATAACCGTGATGCGCTGATTTACCGCAACTTGCTCAAGGGGCACTTTCGCAAGATGCGCAAAAATGACATGGCTGGCGAAAAACAGAGCCTGACCCCGCAACAGCCCCTGGACCCGCGTGAACTGGCGGCGCAACTTGAAGGCCTGTGGCAGGTCGAAAGCCAGAGCGGGGTGCGGGTCTTCCACGACTATATGCCGGTGGAGTTCCAGGCCCGCGCCGACTTGCAGGACTTGTTGGAGATGGAGCTCGCTCACCGTCGTCACCCAAGCTTTGCCGGACTTGGGCGTTATTTGCACTGGATCTGCCGTCCGGTTTAAGCGGCCCAGTCTGCGGAGATCGAAATGAAGCGCTGTGCATTGATCCTGCTGTGCCTGGGGCTGGGTGCCTGCTCCAGCAACAATCCGTATGTCGCGGCCTCCAAGCCCATGCCACCGGCGCCTGCCCAGGCGGCCAACACCTTTGATGCCAGCGCCTACCCGGCGCCGGTGCGTGACTACGGCGCCTATCGCAATTGGGCCTGGCGCAACGGCCAGTTGCCGGCGGGCTCGGCCTGGGCAGATCCTGCACAGATCGCCGAAGCCGTCAGCGGCGCCCTCGACCAACGCGGCCTGCGCCCGGTACATGACCAGCGCGCGCCGGACTTGCTGGTCAGCGCCGATGTGCATCTGGAAAAACGCTTGCGCCAGGTGCAGGACGATTATGGCTACGGCTACGGTGGCTACAACCGCTATGGCAACGGCTATGGCATGTACAACTCGGTGCCGATCGTGCGCACCTATGAAGTGCAAGTGGTGGTGGTGCGCGTCAACCTGTTCGACGCCCGCACGGGCCAGCCGGTATGGAGCGCCAGCGCCGAAACGGGCAGCCAGGGCAGCCTGAGTGAACGCGGCGATGCGTTGCGCCAGGCTGTGCAGAAGGCCATGACGGCGTATCCTCCGAGTTAACAGCTATTCTCATCTCAGGTTCGGTTTGCCCTTTGGAGAACTACCATGTTGCGTCGTATCGCTTTGCTCGCTTTTGCCGTGCTTTTGGGCGGATGCCAGACCAGCCAGGTCAACCACGATTTTGACGCCAGTCGCGACTTTGCCGCCTACCGCAGTTGGGCCTGGAAAGACCCAGCGTTGCAGTACCGCCCCGATGATCCACGGATCAAGAGCGACCTCACTGAACAGCGCATCCGCCAGGCGGTGGCCGACCAACTCGACCAGCGCGGCTTGCGCCCGGCGGCCCCGGGGGCCAAGGCTGATGTGAACGTGCAGGCCTACCTGATCGTCGAGGATCGCCAGCAGCAAGT
Organism: Pseudomonas sp. MF09156; assembly: GCF_059862305.1. Lineage (NCBI taxonomy): Bacteria > Pseudomonadati > Pseudomonadota > Gammaproteobacteria > Pseudomonadales > Pseudomonadaceae > Pseudomonas > Pseudomonas sp. MF09156. The sequence goes on along the minus strand of NZ_JCBCUR010000003.1, from coordinate 44,917 downwards.
CACCACCAACTACGGTGGCGCCTGGGGCGGCCCGTGGAATGGCTATTGGGGTGCGCCGATGTACAACGAAACCCGCAACGTCACCTACAAGGTCGCCACCCTCCAGATCGACCTGCTCGACGGCAAGGACGGCAAGTTGGTATGGCGCGGCAGTGACGAACAGATGATGAGCAGCTCGCCCAACCCCCAGGACCGCAATGCGGCGATCCGGGCGACGGTGACCAAAGTGCTGTCCAACTACCCGCCTCGCTAAGTCGTACTCGGTCCGTGTAGGGCCGCTGCATCACGGCGATCCGGGCGCTGCGGTTTAACAGGTACACCGAGGCGATCCCATCGCAGCCTCGCCGGGGCTCGACAGCTCCCACATTCGATCTGTGTTGCCAAGACAAATGTGCAGGTGTCGCGGCTCCCCTGTGGGAGCTGTCGAGCCTCGGCGAGGCTGCGATGGGATCGACTCCGTACAACTCGATACACCGAGGTGCCCGCATCGCTGCCATGCAGCGGCCGGACTAACCAGCGTCGAGCGGTGTTTCTTTCCGTCAGTCGCCAAAGTGGCGACTTGCCAGCGTACCTTGCAAGCCTTGTCTACACTGCTGTTGACTACAGGAGAGTAAGCGCTCGGCAGTTCGCCGGCAAAGGAGTGCTCGATGTCTCCCCGACTTCGTTCTGGCCAACGTGGCGCAATCGGTCTGGTATTCGCCGGCACCCTGGCATTGGCTCTGGTGTTTCTGTTGCTGGTGGTCGATAGCGGCCGCCTGTACCTGGAAAAACGCAAGCTGCAAGCCATCGCCGACACCGCCGCCCTGGAAGCCGCCAACCGCGGCGGGCAGTGCTCCGGCAGCACCACCGCCGTCGATTACGCCAAGCAGAATGCCACCCGCAATGGTTTCACCGTCGTCGCCAACGACACCAGCCGCGCCCTGGCGGTGACGTGTGGGACGTTGCTGACCAATGCTCTTAACACCCGTGTCTTCACTGCCGATGCCACCAAGAACGAGGCCATCCGGGTCGTTGCCACCCGCACGATCACTACTGGTATCGCCAACGGCGTATGGCGGTTGTTCAGCGGTACGTATAACGCCAGTACGACATTGACTGCGACCGCGGTTGCGGCGCTGGCGACCCCTGTGGCGGCACTCACAATCCGCAGCACCGCAGTGGTTGTGGACACCGACAAAAAGGCCTCTGTTCTTAACGCTCTATTCGGTGGGTTGCTAGGTGGTGGGCTGAATCTATCAGTGGCAGGGTGGAATGGTTTGATAAATACCAATATCTCTCTGCTGAGTTATTTGGACCGGCTAAAGCTCGACCTGGGCCTGACAGCGGTCGGCTATACAGAAGTTCTTGGCAATACCCTTGGTGTAGGCCAGCTAATTCAAAGTGCTATCAATGTATTGGATCCCACCAACACACTGACCACAGATGTGACGATTGTCGGCTTGAAAGCGCTCAAGACGGCGGCGGGTACTACTCAAGTGGTATTGGGCGATATTCTGCAGATTGCGAGTGGCACTGATGTGGCCTCTCTGGCAGTGAACATGCGGGTGTTTGATCTGATCGAAGGTTTTGTGCAACTGGCCAACAAGAAAAACGGCCTGTTAGCAAGTGTCCCGATTGACTTGCCTGGAGTGGCGCAAATCACCGCTACGGTTCAGGTTTTACAGCCGCCTCAATTATCTGCTGTTGGCAATCCAGCTAAAGCTGTAGCGGCAGGACATAATCCTGAAACCGGTCCGAATCGGATCTATGTGCGCACGTCTCAACTACGAGTTCTGCTCTCGGTCAACTTGCCCGTACTGAACACGGTCCTGGATTTGGTGAACGGCGTGACTGGATTGGCGGGGCCTCTGGCAAACACGGTGGGTGCACTGCTACATCTTGATATTGTGGGCGCGATCAATGCGCTGACATGTGGTTTGGGTGCACTGTGTACTTCACCCAACCTGCAGATTCTGCCTCCGCCTGTCCATGTGGATATTGCGGTAGAAGCTGCCAGCGCCAGTAGTTGGGTAACTGCCTACAGTTGTGCAAGCCCTACCAACAAAAGCCTGACAACCAGCACCAATACTTCGCTGGTTAATTTGAAACTGGGCCAGGTTGACGGTTTGTCCAGCATTTTTGGCAGCAGTCAAGCTCCCCCACAGATGGTTGTGAAACCATTGAAGGTCGTTGATATAGGTACTGAATCGTGCCGCCGCTTTCTGATATTCAATGATTGCAATGCCCGCATTCCCTCCGTGGGAGGTGGTATCGGGTTATCTGCCAATATCGATGTGGGTGGGAGTAAAAACCTTGCCCATACATACCTGTCCCCCGATCTGCCGGAAATTTCGCAGCCACCGTTTTATTACGCTTACACCACTAGCAATATCGTCAGCGGGCTCACGGACCCTGCCAAGGGGACGGCAGCGGGTCTTGTTCTAAATATGTACGGTCCACAGCCCGGGAATGAAAACTTACTAGGCAATATCATTGGGGGTCTTGGAACAGTGTTTAACAGCGTAACTTCGCTGTTGATCAGTACGATCAAAACCACACTGACACCGTTACTGGACTCGCTGATAAACACCCTATTACTGGCCTTGGGCGTCGATCTAAATAAAGTAGATGTAGGCGCCAACCTAAGTTGCCAAGCAGGCCGCGCCTACCTCGTGATCTAACCCCCACCCACCACCGGCAACTCCACACAAAACCGCGCCCCATGTTCACTGTTGGCGACGCTCAGGCGTCCGCCCATGTTTTCTACAATGCCGTAGCTCACCGACAACCCCAGCCCGGTGCCGACGCCAATCGGTTTGGTGGTAAAGAACGGCTCGAAAATCCGCTCCAGCAGCCGTGCATCGATGCCGCCGCCGTTGTCTTCGACCCAGATGCGCACATGGCGGCTGTCGTGTTCGCTGTACAGGGCGATCCAGGGGTGGAAGTCGTGGTTTTTTTCGTGGCGTGCCATCAGTGCATCGCGGGCGTTGACCACCAGGTTGATCAGTACCTGTTCCAGTTGGTCGACATGGCCGTTGACCTGTACGCCCAAGTCCATCGGCGTGATGCGCAGGTCCACGCCTTTGCCGCGCAGGCCTTCGCCCAGCAGTGACTGGGTGCCTTCCACCGCCTGGGCCGGGTCGAAGGGTTGTTGCTCGACCTCCGAGCGGCGGCCGAACACGCGCATGTGGTCCACCACCCGGGCGGCGCGTTGGACCTGGGCGTCGATGCGCTGGAGTTTTTCCGTGAGGTAGTCGATCTGCACGTCGCCGTTGCCCAGGCGCTTGAGCACGTTGACGATGGCCATGCGCATCACATTCAGCGGCTGGTTGATCTCATGGGCCAGGCCGGTGGCCATTTCGCCGAGGGTGGCCATTTTTGCGCTTTGGGTCAGTTGCTGCTGGGAGCGACGCACTTCGGTGTTGTCGCGGCCCACGGCCTGGATTTCCTGCAACTGGCCGTGTTCGTCGAATACGCCACGGTCCGACCAGACCCACCACGCATGTTCGCGCCCCGGCAGTTGCAGGCTGATTTCAGCCGTACTGACGGGGAATTCCGGGCTCAACTGGCCGATGCGTTTTACAAAGGCGTTGCGCTGTTCTTCAGATAACCAGTGGCCCAGGTTGATCCCCGGCAACTGGGCCGGCGTGCATTCCAGGTAGTTGGCCAGGGGCGTGTTGCCGAAGGTCAGGGTCAGGTCCGGGCGGTAGCGGCAGATCATCGCCGGTGAGTCTTCGACGAGGATGCGATAGCGCTCTTCGCTGTCCTTGATCTGTTGCGCCGCCAGGGTCGCTTCGGTGACGTCCAGCCACAGGCCGACGGCCTCCACCGGCAAGCCGAGGTCGTCGCGCAGCAGCTTGGCTTCGTCCAGCAGCCAGTGGTAGTTGCCCTGGCGATCGCGCACGCGGTAGCGACTGCGCACGCTGCCTTCGCGCAGCAACTGCCGGGTGCGTTCGAAGTACAGGTCACGGTCTTCGGGGTGTACCCATTCCACGGAGGTGTCGTGGGTGCATTCGGCCAGGGTCCAGCCCAGCAGCGGCAGCAGGCTATCGCTGAAGAAGGCCGGGTGCAGCGCGCCGTTGACGTAGCGCTGCACGTAGATCACCGCCGGGGAGCTGGCGATCAGGTTGTCCAGGCGCGCATGGGCGGCGGCGGCCTGCAATTGTTGGTTCTTGATGTCGCTGATGTCGAGCATGAAGCCGATCCAGCGGCGCTGCTCGCCGGCACCCAGCACCTGGCCCTGGACGCGGTACCAGATGGGGTTCTGCTTGGCGTCGCTGCGCAGCAGGCGCACGCTGGTCAACAAGGGTTTGCCCAGGGTTTGCAGGTCTTGCAGGCGGCTGTTGAGTTCCTGGCGGTCGGCGGGGTGGATCAGTTCCAGCCAGTTGGCCAGTACCTGTTTGGTCGGTGCATCTTCCGGGCTCAGGCTGCGCATCAGCTGTGGGGCCAGCAGGATTTCTTCACCGCTTTCCAGCAATTCCCACCAGCCGGTACCGAGCAGGCCTTGCAAGGCTTCCACCCGTTCCAGTTGTTGGTGATGACGTTGCTCGCGCAGGCGGCTGAGCAAAGGGGCGGCGAGGGCGGCGGCGAGGTTCAGCCAGTCACGTTCGCTGACGTCGGGGTGGCCACTGTAGAACCCGCACAGCAACCAGGCGGCCACCCCCTGGCTATCGCGATAGGGCACCAGCAGGCCCTCGGCGCTGCCAAACACGCTGTACAGGCGCGGGTGTTCGCTGCGGCCCTGGAGGGTTTTCAGGCTCAGCGCGGTGTTGCCGTTGAGGCTGTCCAGGCAGGTACCCAGGCGTTGGCCCAGTTCCCACAACTGCGGCGCGTCGTGGGCGCTGTAGCCGCTGTAGACCAGCCAGTCCTGGTCCTGCTGGTCGAGCAGGACCATCGCCACGCACGGGATATGCCAGCGCTGGGCCAGGTTGCGCAGGTGCTCGCTGAACACTTGCGGCAGGCGTGTCAGGCTGCAGACGCGCAGCTGCTCGCTCATCTGGCTGGCCAATTGGTGGTTCTGTTCGCGCTGCTGGGCCAATTGCCGGCCGTTCAGCAGGTCGCTGATATCCAGCAGGCGCAGGATCCAGCCATCGCCGTCCGGCTCGATCCAGCCACGGGTATGCAGGATGGTATCGGCGGCACCCTGGAAATCCAGGTCCAGGCTGTGCCGCTGCCAGTCGGCGGGCGTGCCTTCGATGCTCAATGCGCCAGGCAGGCACAGCAGGTCGCGCAACAGCGGGTGAGCCGGGGCGCCAAGGTGACGGGCCAACTGTGGGTGCAATGCCCGGCTGATATCCAGCACATGACCTTGCGGGTCCAGGCGCAGGTGCAAGCCTTGCGCCGGTGGGCTGGCGGGCGTCTCCAGGGCCTGGGCGCTGCTGCGGCCCAGCAGCCTGCCGAAGATTTTGTCACCGGAGTTCAAAATTGCAGGCTCGACTGGGCGTGCAACGTGGTCGGCAAGCGGGGCACCGTGCCAATGCCCGGCAGCACAATAAACGGCAGCACGTTCTTCAGGTTGGCCGAGGGGTAGTTGATCTCGACGGTCAACACGCCTGCGGTGTAGGTCGGATTGATATGGGCCGCCTGGAACTGGAACGTCGCGGGGATCCACTGCAATTGGCTTTGCACGGTCTGGGTCGCCCGCAGGATCAGCGCCGCATTGTAGTTGGGGGTGCTGGGGTCCAGTGCCACGCTGCGACGCACGGCTTCGGCGGTAGCCTGGTTGAACGACTGCAGCAGCAACAGCGGCAGGCTATAGCTGACCATGGCATAGAATACGGCAAAAAAAATCACGAACACCGCCGCAAATTCGATGGCGACGGCGCCTTTTTGCTTTCTAGGGAGGCTGGTTTTCATCACTGCGACTACCCTGACTGCTACTACCTGATATCAGCATAGAATCAATCGGCAAAAAGGGACGGTTTTTACGTGATCCAAGGCCTCGTGGTAGTTGTCTGGTTGGTGTTGTGTGCAATGCAGGATATTCGCCAGCGACAGATCGCCAATCGCCTGACCCTGGGCGTGGCGTTGCTGGCGCTGCTCTATCTGCTGTGGAGCGGTAGCACCTGGCTCGGCACGTCCCGGTCTGAAGGGCTGTGGGCGCTGATCCTGGCGCTGCTGTTGACGCTGCCCGGCTACGCCCTCGGGCGCCTGGGGGCCGCGGATGTGAAGATGCTCGCGGCGTTGGCGCTGGCGTCGAATTCGACCTACCTGTTGTGGTCGCTGATCGGGGCCGGCGCGGCCAATGTCGCATGGCTGGTCTATGGGCCTCGGCTGTTACCGCTTGCTAGTCAAGGCGTTAGAGCGCGCCTGGGTTACCTGGTGGTGGACCCGTCAAAAAAACTGCCCTTTGCACCGTTTCTTTTAGTGGGTTTTACCTTGGCCTGGCCGTGGCTCCATTAGTCGCGGGCGCTCTATATCGCTATGTACATAGTCGCAAAGTACGTCTACGTTTATTTGTACCGGTAATTAGGAAAGTTCCTCGGAACGGATAGGTCAATCTTTGGCTTGCCAGGCATGGAGTAGCGCGTGAACAAGCTTACATCTGCAGTAAAAGTGCTCGTGGTCGACGATCAACCGCTGATTGTGGAGGAGCTTTGCGAATTTCTTGAAAGCAGCGGTTATCGCTGTGTCCCGTGTGGCTCCAGCCAGCAGGCCGTGCAGCGCTTCAGTGAAGACCCGCAGATCGGCCTGGTGCTGTGTGACCTGCATATGCCGGACATGGACGGCATTGAGTTGGTGCAGGCCCTGCAGAAAATTGCCGGCAAGCAGCGTGCCTTCGAAGCCATCATGCTCACTGGCCGGGCGGACAAGCAGGACGTGATCAAGGCCTTGCGCGTGGGCATCTCCGATTACTACCAAAAGCCCATCAACCTCAATGAGTTGCTCGAAGGCTTGCAGCGTCAGGAGGCTGCCCTGGAAGAGCGCCACAAGAATCTGCACCTGGGGAACTTGAACCAGAAGCTGCAATATCTTTCCGAGTCCATCGATGACTTGTACCAGGACCTGGACAAGGTCCGTCGCGGCCCGGCGCCGCAAGCCGAGGGCGAAGGGTCAGGCGAGGAGGCCGAGCGCCTGGAGGTGCCGGCGATCTTCAATCAGTTGTCGCCCCGGCAACTGGACGTCGCGCGGCTGGTGGGCAAGGGCCAGACCAACTACCAGATTGCCTGCGAGCTGGGTATTACCGAGAACACGGTCAAGTTGTACGTGTCCCAGGTGTTGCGCTTGACCCATATGCACAACCGCACCCAACTGGCGTTGGCGCTGTCACCGAGCAACTCGGCATTGCGCCAGCGGGTGACGGCGCACTGAAGCTTTGCGTACAGCCCTGTAGGAGCGGGCAAGCTTAATGCCAGTCAGTTAAGCGCAGATCCCCCTGTGGGAACGGGCTTGCTCGCGAAGACGTCGGCCCGGCAAACATTGATGTTGACTGACCCACCGCTTTCGCGAGCAAGCCCGCTCCCACATTTGATCTTCACTGTCTTGAGCATTGCGTTCGCTTAACTGATCTGCATCAGGGCAAGCCCGCTCCCACATTTCTCCAGTGGCTGTGGTTTATTTGCTACTGCCCGAGCCCCCGCTTGCGTTGTCTTCGTCGAATTTTTCGGGGATCGCGAATTTCTTGCTCTCCAGCAAACGCTGTATCGCCAGTTCGCGTTCGGCGGGCGTTGCCCTCTGTACCGTGGGTGAGGCGGCTTGCCCGTCGACTTGCAGCCTCAGCCAGTTCTCCGTTTCCTGCTGGGCCTTGGACGAGGGCCCAGGCTCGATGGCCAGTACCGTCAGGGGCAGGGCCAGCAGCGTCAGGCTGGCGAGGTAGGGGAATTTCATCATCGGCTCCTTCAAGCGCTTACTTGATTAGTGCGGGCGGTGCATCGCTGGCCGCTGCGACCTGGTCCTTGGCCTTGGCAGCCGGCGTGCCGGCGGCCTTGAGTTTCTCGGCCCGGGCCTGGGCCTCGGTGACCTGCTCGGGGCTCAGGCCCACTTGGCTGGCCAGTTGTGCGGCCTGGCCCCAGTTGTCCTGGTAGATCAGCAGGGTCACCAGGTTGACCGCCGCCAGTTGATCGCTTTGCTTGAGCTCCATGGCCGTCATGAACTCAAAGCGCGCCTCTTCCAGGCGCCGTTGGTTGAGGTAGACCACCCCCAGGTCGTTGCGGATTTTTTCATCGGTGGGCGCCAGTTGCGCCGCCCGTTGCATATGGGCCAAGGCCTGGGCGTTGTCGCCCTGGGCCGCCGCCAGTTGACCCAGGCCGTGTTCCCCTTCGGCCGCCATGCAGGTGCCCAGCAGGCTGCGGTACAGCGGTTGCGCTTCACTGCGCCCGAGCAGGCGGTAGACCTTGGCCTTGCGCTGGCGCACTTGCGGCAAAGACTCCGGCAGGCTTTGCAGGTTGGCCAGGCTGGCGTGCATCTTTCCTTCATTGGCCATGTCGTCGGCCAGGTTCAGCGACAGCTCCTGCTCGGCGCTGGGCTTGGCACAACTGCCCGGGGTCATCAGCGCCGACCACGGCGTCTGGCCGTTACTGGCACAGCCGCCGAGCATCAGCAGGCCCAGGCCTGCAATCAGTGCTTTCATCGAGCGCTCCTCAAAAACTGCTCAGGGCCCGGGAGATCGCAATAAATGCCGGCCCCCCCAGCACAATCAATAAAGCGGGAAACAGGAAGACCATCATCACCACCGACATCTTGGCCGACATCTTCGAGATGAATTCCTGCAAGCGGGTCAAGCGGCGGTCATCGAGCAGTTGCTTGAGGGCCAGCAGCGACTTCATGGCGCCGCCGCCCTGCTGGATCAGTTGTTGGAGAATGATGCAGGTGTCGGTGAATTCGTCCACGGCCAGCAGCCGGGCAGTTTTGCCCAGTTCCTCGCTCAGTTCCAGGCCGGAGTCGACCCGTGCCAGGATCAGCCGCAGCTCCTGGGTCAGCGCGGGCAGCAGGCGCTGAGCTTCAACGCTCAATACCCGCAGCGACTGTTCAACCGCCATGCCCGACTCGAACAGAATGCGCAGCAGCGGGATGAAGGTCGACACCTCACGGGAGATTTGCTGCTGGCGGGCCTTGGCCGCGCTGGCGAGGATGCGCTTGGGTATCAGGTAGCCCACGCCCAGGCCGAGCAGGGGCGCGATCCACGGGGAGTCGGCGCCGGGAAAGATCAGTTCCTCACCCACCAGGATCAGCCCGGCCAGCACCAGCGGCACGCCAATCTGGCAGGCGGCGAAGATCGAGCGCTGATTGGCTTTGCGCCAGCCCACGCGGTTGAGCAGGATCTGCGTTTCGTTATCCATGCTCACTGAGCGCTGGGCCAGTTGGCTGCTGCCAAACTGGCTGAGCAGGGTGCCGAGCCGGTCGCGGCGCACCAGTTGGCCTTGCAGGCGCTGGTTGACCAGGCGCTCGCGGCGACGCTGGGCCAGCAACTGGCCGGCGATCAGCGCGAGCGCAGCCAAAAACAACAAGGCACTGATCAGCAGGACCATCTCAAATACTCCGCAACATGCGCCACATCGTCAGGCAGCCCAGCACCTGCATGGTCAGCGCGGCCAGCAGCATGTAGCGGCCGCTGTCGTCGTTCCACATGGTCAGCAGGTAGCCTGGGTTGATCAGCATGAAATAGCCCACCATGGCGATCGGCATGCCCGCCAGGACAAAAGCGGTAACGCGCGTCTCGCCGGTCATGGCGCGCAATTGCCGTGCGCCCTGTTCCCGTTCGCGGATCACCTTGATCAGGTTCTCCAGCAAGTCACTGGCATTGCCGCCGTAGCGGTGGTTGACCTTGAGGCCCAGGGCAAGCATGCGGAACTCGTCTTGCTCGTAGAACTCGGCAAAATCACTGGCGGCCTCGGGCAGGCTGACCCCCAGTTGCACATTGCGCTGGATACGCGCCATGGCGGGCTTCAAGGGCTCCTCGGTGCTGTCGATCGCACCCAGCAAGGCGTCGGCCAGGGTACGTCCGGACTTCAGGCTACGCACGGTATGGTCGAGCACTTGCGGCAGTTGTTCGATCATCCGCTTCACCCGCCGCCGATAGCGCCAGGCGATGTACAGCCGCAGCAGCAGCGGCGGCAGCAACACCATGCTCAGCAGGCCGACCCAGCTCCACACCAGGAACCCCAGGACGGCGCCCAACACCCAGCAGGTCACCCACAGGCCCAGGCTGTCGGTGGGTTTGCCCAGGCCCGCGCGCTGGAACATGCGCTCCAGGCCGACCCAACGCCCGCGCTCTTCGGCCAGCAGCGGTTGGCCTTCGGCGAGCCGTTCCAGGACGCGGTCGGTTTCTGCCTGGCGCAGGCCACTGAGGAACAGGTGCAGCGACACGCCAATCAGGATCACGCAACTGAACATCAGGATGGCGCCGGTCATGGTGACGCTCCTATAGCGGCAGGGCGGATTCGCGGCGCAGTTTGTCACCCGCCGGGTTGACGGCCTCGCGCAGGAAGCCGAAGCCGGTGCGCCGGTCATGGCGGAACAGGGTGTTGGTGACATACACGTCATCGCGCACCCCCACCACTTCCACCACTTCACTGACGCAGCGCCGGCCGTCTGGCAGGCGGGTCAGTTGGATCACCACATCCAGCGCCGCGCAGATCATCTGGCGCAGGGTTTTCTCCGCGACCACCCGCCCGGTCAGGCCCACCAGGGTTTCCAGGCGCAACAGGGCGTCCTGGGCGTTGTTGGCGTGCACGGTGCTCATGGAGCCGTCGTGGCCGGTGTTCATTGCGGTCATCACATCCAGCACTTCCACACCACGGATCTCACCGAGGATGATGCGGTCCGGGCGCATCCGCAGGGCGTTGCGGATCAGGTCGCTGGCCTTCACCTCACCGTGCCCCTCGGCATTGGGCGGGCGGGTTTCCAGGCGCACCACGTGGGGGTGGCCCAGTTGCAGTTCGGCGACGTCTTCGATGGTCACCAGGCGTTCGTGGGGGTTGATCAACTGGCTGAGAATATTGAGCAAGGTGGTCTTGCCGGTGCCGGTGCCGCCGCTGATCAGGATATTGCAGCGCTTGCCCACCGCCTCCTGGAAAAACTCGAAAATCGACTGGTCGATGGTCTGCATCGCTACCAGGTCGCTGCTCTTGAGCATGTCCTTGCGAAACTTACGAATCGACAGGCACGGACCGTCCAGGGCAATCGGCGGGATGATCGCGTTGACCCGGCTGCCATCGGGCAACCGGGCGTCGACCATCGGCGAAGATTCATCCAGGCGCCGACCCAATGGCGCGAGGATGCGTTGCATGACCCGCTCTACATGGTGGGCGTCGATAAAACGCAGGTCGCTCTGGTGCAACAGGCCGTCCCGTTCGACAAACACCCGGTGTGGGCCGTTGACCAGAATCTCGGTCACTGACGGGTCGCGCAACAGCACTTCCAGTGGGCCGAAGCCGGTCAGTTCATCGACGATTTCCTCGGCCAGGCGCTCCATCTCATAACGGGAAATTGCCAGGTGCATGCGCGTGATGTATTCGGACACCTTGTCGATGACAAATTGCGCCAGGGATTGGCGCGAGCCTTCCAGCAGGTTTTTCCCCGACTCTTCGATGGCATCGATGATGTAGCGGTGCAGCACCAGTTTCAGGCCGTCGTGATCCACGGCGCTGCCAAGACCACGGGCAGGCGCGCCGAAGAGCTTTTCGCCGTTCATTTGATGGTCCCCCGCAGTCGCTCAAACCAGCGGGTGGAAGGTTTTTCAAGACCTTCGGAGCGCTTGGCCAGGCGTTCGCCCAAGACCTTCAGGTTTTGCGTCAGGGTCTCCCTGGGCGCCAGGCTGAACAAGGTTTGCCCCTGGTTCTTGGCGTTCAGGCGCACTTCCGGGCTCAATGGCAGCACGGCGATGACTTCCAGGCCGAAGCTCTTTTCCAGGGCCTCGCTGTCCGGTGCGGCGCCCTTGAGATAGCGGTCGATCAGCAGCCGTGCATGGTCCAGCTTCATACCCTTTTCCCGCCACTGATTGAGTACCGCCAGGTTGCGTCGGCAGTCGAGGACATTCTGGTCGGTGCACCACAAGAGCTTGTCGCAGTGGCTGACAAAAGTGCGCAGGGCTTCGCTGTCGCGCTGGCCGGTGAGGTTTACCACGATGTGCTGGAAGTGTTGGCGCAAGGCACTGAGCAGCATGTACAGCTCGGCGGCGCTGGTCAGTTCCAGGGGGTCGTCGCTTTCGGTGTAGGCGAGGATGCGCAGGCCACCTTCGGTGGCGGTAAAGGCGCTGTTGATCAGCGTGGTGTCCAGGCGGCGCAGGTGGCGCAGGGCATCGCCAAAGTTGAACGAGCTTTCCAGGCCCAGCAACGCCAGGCTGTCGCCACGGGGCAGGCCCAGGTCCAGCAGCAGGGTCTGTTGACCGCTCTTTTGCACCACCATCGCCAGGTGGCTGGCGAGCAGGGCGCCGTCGGCATTGCCCTGGGTGCCATACAGCACCGTCAGGCCGCCCAGGTGCGCATTGTGGGCGACTGGCGGCAGGCGTTTGCTCAGGCGCCGCACCAGGCCGGCGACTTCGCTGGAGCGTGAACCATAGGCGACAAAATCCCGCGCCCCGGCACGCATCGCGTTGAGTACCAATTGATTGTCCATGCCGTCGCCCAGGGCGACGATGGCCAGCATCGGCTTGGCTTCCAGGGCGCCCTCGATCAAGGCGCTCTGGGCCACTACATGCTCGCGGTCCAGGCCGACGAACACCAGGTTGGCGAAGGTCACGTCCACCAGGGCCAGCAGTTCGTCGAGGCTGCCACCACCGGCACTGACCACTTGGCCCAGGGGCGCCAGGGCGCCTTGCAGCCATTCCAGGTCGGTGGTGTTGCGGGTGATTGCCAGGAACGTCTGGCTCAGGCTATCGCTCATTGGGAAAGTCCTGTGCGTCGGTCGAAGTTGCCGTTTTCCAGGAAGTACAGGCGATACCAGTTGGGATCGTAGTTGCGCAGTTTTTCCCCGGGCAGGGACGGCAGGCGCGCGTTGGCGGCCAGGGGTTGGACCAGGTGCGGGGTAACGATCATCAGCAACTCTTTTTCCTCGCGGCTGACGTTGCTGTCACGGAAAAACGCACCAAGGATCGGTATATCGCCCAGGCCTGGAAACTTGCTGATGGTGGAGCGGTTGTTATTGCTGATCAGGCCGCTGATCACAAAGCTCTCGCCATCGGCCAGGGACACCGTGGTGTCGGTACGCCGCACCGTCAGGGCCGGTACCTGGATGCCTTCTACCTGCAAGGCGTTGGCGTAATCCAGCTCGCTGACTTCCGGTGCGACCTTGAGGGAAATCCGCGTGCGGTCGATCACGGTGGGGGTCAGGGTCAGGCGGATACCGAACTCTTTGTACTCGATGGAGATGGTGTCGCTGCCGGCACTGGGCACTGGGATCGGCACTTCGCCACCGGCAAGGAAGGTCGCACTGTGTCCGCTCATGGCAACCAGGCTCGGTCGCGCCAGCGTGTAGGCAAAACCGCTGCGTTCCAGGGCATTGATCAGCGCCGAAAAGCGCCCGCCGCCGATGCCGATGTTAAAACTCTCGTTATCCAGGGGCAGGCTCATCCCGGCTGTGCGCGGGCTGCCGAACAGGAAGTTGCGGGTGCCGCCGAAAATCGACGTGCTGGCCTCCTTGAGCTTGGTGCGGCTGACTTCGACAAAGCGGATATCGGTCTGCACCTGGCTCGGCAGGGACGGGTCGTCGGACGGCGCCAGGGCCTGGCTGGTCAGGCTTGAGCTGGCCTTGCCCTTGACGAACACCATGCTTTGGCGCGGCGCACTGGAGCAGTGGGTCCAGACCATCAGGCTGGTGGCGCCCGAGGCAACGCCGGTGAGCAGGAAGGCGCGGTCACCGTTGAGGTGTACATCGGCGATTTTCGGGTCGCCGATGGCCAGCCGGGTGATCGCTACAGGCGATTGCAGGGTCTGTTGCAGGCCTTCGCCGACCTCGACCACGGCCGGCAGGGCGCCCAGGCCGCTGCAACTGTCGGTAGCCGCGAACGCCAGGCTTACAGGCAGGCTGGACAGCATCAGTGCCCAGGCCATTTGCGTGAACGCAGGTGCAAATCGATGGCGCATTCAAGGCATCCTTGCTCAGGGATTTTGTTGGATCGCTTGGTTACCGCGTATGACCTCGATGCCGGAGCGCCGGGGTTCGTTGGCGCCTCCAGCCTGTGTGACTCTTTTCGGCGCACCGAGCATGGCCAGTTGAGTGAACTGGTACAGCTCGCGATTGGCGCTTTGCAGTTTGGCGAAGGCCTCGTTGTCCCCGGCCCAGTACTGGCTCAGCAATTGTTCATCGGCACTGCGTACCGCCAGGCGCAAGGCGCCGACGCTGGTGGCCAGCATCAAGCGGCTCATCAACTGTTCCGGCACTGCCAGCACTACGGTTCGCGGTGGGCTTGCCTGGCGTTGTGCCTGGCGGGCTTTTTCTTCATCGGTGGTGGGCGGCGCAACGGCGGGCTTGCCATCGTTGGTCGGGCCGAGGGTATCGCCGACACTGAGCAGGCGCAGGGCCGGCACGATGATCTGTGACGTGGGCTCGGGGTTGGTGCCTTCCGGGCGCAGGAACAGCAGCACATCCACAAAATCCCCGGGGCTCAACTGGCCAGCCGCACCGATGACCTCATCGACGGCCACCGCCAGGGCGCGTTCGTCAGGGCGGATCATGCGGGCCAGCGGGCCTCCGGCATTGAAGCTGGAATCATCCAGCCAGGTGCCGGCGCGCAGGGCTCTCAAGGGCGTGCGGCCGATGGCCTGGTCGAGGCTGGTCAAGCTGCCGGCCGGGGCGGTGCGCAGTTTTTCCAGGGTCAGGTCGGCGGCGGTCAGGGCGATATAGGGCGGCACGTCATGGGCCAGGACCACCACGGGTTGGCGGGTCTGGTCTTCGACGGCGGCGACGGTTTTTTCCACAGAAACGCCAGATGGCGCGGGCGTGGCTGCCGGCTCAGGCGGACGACTCAGTACCAGTCCCCAATAGCCTGCAAACAGCGCACCGATTAATAACAACCCGGCCAGGATCATGCTGACACGACTGTTCATGAAGGCTCTCCCTTTCCTGTTGCACCACGCGCCCGTTTTTCCCAACGAGTTGATTTCGCAACCAGGCAGCTATGAACATCTAACGATTTCGCTATTTGACGGTAGCCGAGCTAGGACAAAATGCCATTAGCGTCCGCGATTTATTTTGGAACCCTCGCGCAGCTCCTTAAAACACGGGTTCATGACGCCAAGGTTGTGACTACTACTTTCTGATTAATCCGTTCTTACAGTTGTTGATGTGGGGTTTGTTGACAATGCTCTAGTGGCACGCAGCAATCACCGTGCAGCACCGCGATCTGCGCAAGCAAGCGCAAAGGAGAAGTCATATGTTCCTTACCTTCATGATGAAGCTCTACGTCCAACTCCAACTGTTCTTTCATCGCAAAGAGGGCGCGACGGCGATTGAATACGTGATTCTTGTCGCGGTTATCGCGCTGGTCGTGCTGGCGGCCGGTAAATTGCTTGGGCCTCAGATCGCGGCCATGTTCGCTAAAGTCGGAGCCGCCTTGACCTGATTGGCAGCAGTGCCTTGAGCATGCCCATCAGTGATTGTCTTGGAAGGTATTGCTCATGAGCGCTGTTGTTGCGAGCCGCCAGCAGATCCTGTTGGTGGATGACGAAGAAGATGCCCTCGTCGAACTGGCCGAATCGCTGGGAGACGAGGGCTTTATTTGTTTTTGTGCCACCTCCGTCACAGATGCATTGCAGCAACTGACACTGCATCCTGATATCGCGCTGGTTATCACCGACTTGCGCATGCCCGAGGAAAGTGGCATCTCCCTGATCAAGCGCTTGCGTGAGCACACGTCACGCCAGCACCTGCCCGTTATTGTCATGTCCGGCCATGCCGAAATGGATGATGTCAGTGACATGCTGCGCTTGCAGGTCCTGGACCTGTTTCGCAAACCCATCTACCTGGTTCGGTTGATCGACACCCTTAACAATCTGTTCCCCCGGGCGTAGGGAACAGTTGGCCCGTGCATAGCGCCCTGCTGAGGAGATGCCCTATGTTGCTTGCCCTGCTGCTGAGGATGTATGCGTGGTCGATGCTGTTCTGGCGCCGCCGGGACGGTGCGACGGCTATCGAGTATGTGATTTTGATTGTGGTGATTGCGCTGGTGGTGCTGGCGGCGGGGAAGTTGCTGGGGCCGCAGATTGCGACGTTCTTTGGCAAGGTGGGGGATGCTCTGACCTGAGGGCATATCCGTTGCTGCGGTAACGGCGGCTATTGGTTCCGCCCTTACGGCGGGTCACTTTCGAAGAGCGCGAAAGTAACCAAAGCGCTTTTGCCCCACCACTCGGTGCCTCGCCTAGGCTCGGCATGCCCGCAGTCATGCATTGCTCCGTGGGCCCGCCGCGATCGGCCATCCATGGCCGTGTCGCAGCTACCCCGGCATCCATGCCGGGGTGCCCACTGCGCAATACCTGCCTGCGGCCAGCGTGGTTTGACGGGGCGCCTGAGATCAAGATCAAGATCAAAAGCAGAGCTACAGCGCAGAGCTGCATTTCCCTGTGGGAGCTGGCTTGTCGGGTCGCCGCATCGCCGCATCGCCGGCAAGCCGGCTCCTACAGCTGATAGCTAAAACTCAAGGTATACCGCGGCCGCCGGTTAAAACTGTCCAATGCCATATCCGACATCGGCTTGGCCGCCTCCAACGCAATGTTGTAGTACTTGGCATCGCCAAAGCGCACGCCAACGGCGGCGGATGACATGTCACTGTCCTTGACCGGCAGGTTGTTGAACCAGGCCTTGGCGCGGTCGAGCACGACGTAAGGCTGCACGATCCTTACCCAGTCGCCAGCGCGGTTGTAGCTGTAGTTCACCTCGTAGGCCACCCCCCAGCCCTTGTCGCCCGAACCCTGGTCATCCGGGTAGCCACGCCCGAAGTTCTGCCCACCGAACACCGCCCGTTCGCTGTCGGGCAGGGTGTCGTCGCTCCAGTACAGCGCCGCCGAGAGCACGCCTTGCCAGTTGTCGAAGAACTTGTCGCTCTGCACCCCGGACAGGCGCAGGCGGAAGAAGTCCAGGTCGGACTTTATGCCCTCGAAGTCACTGCGGGTTTTTGCGCCCAGGCCGTCGACGCCCTGGTACAGGCCGGCGCTGAGGATGCGCAGTTGGCGATTGTCGGCCTTGCGCCAATCCCCTTCAAAGGCCAGCGCGCGCAGGTCGGTTTCCACGTCAAAGCGTTGCGGGTAACCGACCAGTTGATAGCGAGTCTTGTCGTTCACCCCGTAGAAGCGAGTGCCGAGGGTCAGGGACTCGCTGGGCGAGGCGATCAGCGGGTGGCTCAGGCCGATGGAGAACCGGTCGTTTTCCCGGTGTGGCTTGAGCGAGAAGCCGCCGTCGAGGCGGATATGGGTGCTCGGGTCGCTGCGATAGCGCGCGCCATACAGGCTCAGTTGCGTGCCCTCGGCATTGATGAACTGGCTGTAGTCGAGCCGGTAGTAATGCTCTTTGTCGTCCCCCGGCGGGAACAGGCCGCTGAGGCTGACTTGTTCGCCCATTGAGGTGTGGGAATTGCTGGTACCGGCGATCAAGGCTTGCAGGCCCCCGCGGCTGTCGTCGGTCATGCTCATGCTGCTGGTGAACGGTTTGCGGCTGGCCTGGATATTCATGTGCGCGGCACCATCGGTGGTGCCCGGTGGCGGTACTTGCGCTTGCAGCGTCACGCCGGGAATCCGCCCCATCAAGGTGGTGTAGCGCTCGAAAGTCTTGCGGGTCAGCGGGCGTTCGGCCTGGAGCTTTTGCGCCAACTTGTCGACGTAGGCCGACACCGAACCAATGTCGCCTTGTACCTGGTAGTCCTTGATATAACCCTCGACCAACACCACGCGCACCAGGCCCTGTTCGAAGCGCTGGTCGGGCAGGAAGGCGTAGGACAACAGGTAGCCGTCCTGCTGATAGCGCCGGGTGATGCTGCGGGTCGCTTCGATCAGTTGGGCGAGGTTGGTTTCATGGCCAATCAACGGCTCGAAAACCTGGGCGACTTCCTGCAGCGGATACACCGTGCCGCCTTCGATCTGCAGCTTGCGGATGGTGACTTTGGTGTCCATCAGCAGCGGTTGCGCTTGTGCCGCCGGGGTCTCTGGTAGCTGGGTCTGCGGCGTCACGGGCCGGTAGGCGTCGGCCGGCAGGTTGGGGACGGGGAGGTTGCGGATGGTGTCGTTGCTGTTGAGGAAGCTGGGTAGGGTCTCGGCGTGGACGTAAGCGCTGAGGGTGAGCAATAACAACGGCGTCAAAACGCGCATAGGACACTCCATGGTCAAAACTGCAGCGGCATTTCGCAGGGTCCCGCCGGGTTCTTGGGCACGGTTCGGGAGTTCCAATAAAAAAGACGAGAGACCCATTGGAATCTCTCGTCTCAACCAAGCGTAGGCGCTGTAGGGGAGGCCGTCTAATGGCCAGGTGCAATTCTTCTATTTGCCGGTCAGCCCGTTGAGCAGGCCGCCTACGCCGGTGTTTGTGGTGGCCGAACCAGACGCCGTGGCGTTGGCGTTGGCATTGATGTTCAGACCGCCCAGCAGGCCCCCGCCGCTACCACTGGTGCCGCCGGTAACCAGGCCGCCCACCGAGGACACCACGCCCCCGACTGCGGTGACGGTCTGGCCCACGGTATTGGTGACCGGGTTGGCGTTGGCCGCGCTGATGTTGCCGCCCAGGCCGCTGACTGCGCCGCCCACTTGCGTCACCAGGCCGTTGACCGGTGCACCGATACCAGTGGAGGTGCCGATGTTTTGGGTCAGGCTGCTGACGCCCGAAGTCACAGGGTTGAGCGCTGCGCCCACATTGGTTGCCAGGCCTGCCACCGGTGCGGTTGCCGCCGTGTTGGCGACGCCGTTGCCACCGATCACTGTGCCGAGCGAGGCCACTGTGTTGCCCAGTGCGCCGCCTGCCACACCCCCCGCACTGACGGTGCCGTTGGTGTTGCCCGCATTCAGGCCGTTACCGACGTTGGCCACCAGGCCGCCCACCAGTTCAGGCAGACCGGATGCAGGGGCGCTGCCACTGCCGGTCCCGGCAGACGGTGCGACGTAACCACCGGCAGTGCCCGCTACTGCTCCGACACCGCCGAGCACGCTGCCCAAGGCACCAGTTACCGGGTTGCCAGCGCCACCCGCGCCTGCCACCTGGGTGCCGAGGCCGGTGACGGTAGAGCCGACTTTGTCCAGCAGGCCATTGACCGGGTTGCCCAGGCCGGTGGCTTTACCCAGGTTGCCGGTGGTGTTTTCCACCAGCGAGACCACAGGCACCAGCACTTTGCCGCCCAGGGTATTGGTGACCGACCCCAGTGGGCCGGTGGTGCTGGCGGTGCTCAAGGTATCGCCGAGCATGGTGACCGCCTGGCCAACCTTATCCACCAGGCCGCCGGCTGCCCCACCGACGCCGCCGGTAAGGCCGCCCACTACTGGGATACCGCCCAGGGTGGTCGACAGTGTTTTGCCAGTGTTCGAAACACCCGTGCCCAGGTCGGCGACGCCGTTGGCCACACCGGCCACGGTAACGCCCAGGGAGTTGCTGTTAGTGCCCAGGGAGCCCAGGCCAGTACCGACGCCGGTGCCTACGCTGCCCACGGCGGTGCCCACGCTGGACACCAGGCCGCCTGCGGCAGTGCCGACTACTGGAACGCCGCCAACAGTGGTGCCGATGCCACCGATAGCTGTACCGACATTGCCGAGGGTGCCGCCCAGGTTGGCTGCAATCTGGCCAGTGACCAGGGGGCTGGTGGTCGAGCCAGTGCCGCCACCAGTACCACCGCCGGTTCCGCCGCCAGTGCCGCCGCCAGTGCCACCACCGGTTCCGCCACCAGTGCCACCACCGGTTCCGCCACCAGTGCCGCCGCCAGTACCACCGCCGTCGCCACCGCCAGTGCCACCGCCGGTTCCGCCACCAGTGCCGCCGCCAGTACCACCACCGTCGCCGCCACCAGTGCCGCCGCCAGTACCACCACCGTCGCCACCGCCAGTGCCACCGCCGGTTCCGCCGCCAGTACCACCACCGTCACCACCACCCGTACCACCACCGCCGGTACCGGCGCCAGCATCCGGGGAGGAGGATGCAACGCTGCTCTTATGACCGCCACCACCACTGCTGCAGCCTCCCAGGCTCATCGCCAAGATAAGGGCCAATGCAGTACTTGCCTTCCACAACACGACTTGAGTTTTCATGATGAGTTCCTTAGCACCTGGTACAGCCTTTGTTGGTTTCGCAAGTTCGCCTGTTCTTTGGCAGGCAATACATGCGTCCGTTGTGGCTATAACAGTCTTCGGTACTCTTTCTCGCAACGCTCAACTTGGTATTAACGATTTATATACAGGCGCTGGTATGCATCTTGGTGATTAATACCAAGGGTATAGGGGGCGGTTTGTTGTTTGCGTCGATGTGTTATAAATCAACTACTTGAATAAGTTAGCGGGCTATCGTTAGCCCGCTATAACTTAGGTTGTATATATACAATTAATCAGCAAATTACCCCGGTTTCAGGCAATCGGCTGCCACTTGCCGAGCATGTGTTCTATATCGCTGCGGCCCTTGAATTGCAACTCACCGCTGGAGCCGGGGGCGCTGCTCAACAAGATGACCTCGCCAGGCAGGCGCACCGGTTTCTTGAACTCAACGTAGATCTCGATATTCGCCGTGGGCAGATGTTCATGCAGGGCCGCCACGGTGCGAGCCTTGTTCCACAGCCCATGGGCGATCGCCTGGGGGAAGCCGAACAGCTTGGCGGTCAGGGCGCTCAAGTGGATCGGGTTGTAGTCGCCGGATACCCGGGCATACCGCCGACCGATATCGGATGGCGCCTGCCAGCGGGTCAGTTCGCTGATCGAATTGGGCGCTGGCAGGGATTGCTCTGGCGCCTCGCCAGCGAGTTTCATCCCGCGACAGAGCATTCGGCTTTCACCTTCCCACAGCAGACCCAGGGAATCTTCGACGGTGGTGATCAGGTCAAAAGTCGCACCCTTGGCATGGGGTTGCAGGTTGCGCGTATGCACGCTGACCCGTACATCGCTGACCCCGCCCATGGGGCGAAACACGCGGATACGGTTACTCAAATGCACCAGCCCCAGCAGCGGGAAGGGGAATTCCCGTGCTGTCAGCAGTTGCAACTGCAGGCCGAACGCCAGGATGTGCGGATAAGTCGCCGGCAGCAGCGGGCTCTGGGCAAACCCGCAGACCTTGCGGTAGGCCGCGACCGCTTCGGGGTTGACCTGCACCCGGCAATGCAGGCCAAACGTGGGCAAGGTGGTGCCGGTGATCTTGCGCTTGAGCGCGGCGCGCCAATACAGCGGTGGCAGCGCCGGGCTGCTGGGTAATGTGTGCCACAGCATGGTTACGCTCCCAGCAGGCTTTGCCCGCATACGCGCAATGCCTGGCCACTGACGGCGCCTGACCCTGGCTGGCCCAGCCAGGCCACCGCCTCGGCAACATCCTGCGGCAAGCCACCCTGGCCCAGTGAACTCATGCGCCGCCCGGCTTCACGCAAGGCGAAAGGAATATGTGCAGTCATCTGGGTCTCGATAAAGCCTGGCGCCACTGCGTTGATGCTGATACCCCGTTGCGCCAGCAGCGGCGCCCAGGCCTGGGCCAGGCCAATCAACCCGGCCTTGCTCGCGGCGTAGTTGGTTTGCCCGCGATTGCCGGCAATGCCGCTGATGGACGCGAGCAAAACCACGCGGCCATTGTCGTGCAGGGTGCCGCTGTCGAGCAGGGCCTTGGTCAACACTTGCGGGGCGTTGAGGTTGACTGCCAGCACTGCGTCCCAGTATTCCGGGGTCATATTGGCCAGGGTCTTGTCGCGGGTGATCCCGGCGTTATGCACCACAATGTCGATGCCGTCCGGCAAGTGGTCGATCAGTTGCGTGGCGGCGTCATCGGCGCAGATATCCAGGGCAATGCCACGCCCGCCCAAGCGTGCGGCGAGGGCGTCGAGATCGGCCTTGGCTTGCGGCACATCCAGCAACACAATTTCGGCACCGTCGCGCGCCAGGGTTTCGGCAATCGACGCGCCGATGCCACGGGCAGCCCCGGTCACCAGGGCCTTGAGCCCGGCCAGCGGGCGCGTCCAGTCGTGCACCTGGGTTGTGCAGGCGTTCAGGCGCAGCACTTGGCCGCTGATATAGGCGCTTTTGGGTGAAAGGAAAAACCGTAGCGCACCTTCCAATTGCTCCTCGGCGCCTTCTGCGACATACAGCAGTTGCAGGGTGCCGCCGTTGCGCAGCTCCTTGGCCAGGGACCGGCTGAAACCTTCGAGGGCGCGCTGGGCGCTGGCGGCAAACGGTTCGTCGAGGCTTTCCGGGGCGCGGCCGAGAATCACCAGGTGCGCGCTGTGATCGAGATTTTTCAGCAGCGGCTGGAAGAATTCACGCAGTTGCTTGAGTTGGTCGGTGTGCTGCAAGTGGCTGGCATCGAACAGTACCGCCTTGAGCTTGGGGCCGTGCCCGGGGATCCACGGCGTGGCCTGCAGCGGCTCGGGCCCGTAGCTGTAGATGGCCTCGGTGAGTTTGTTGGCAAACCCCAGCACCTGGGCCGCGAGCGGGCCGCCGCCCAACAGCAGGGCGCCATCCACCGGGCGCAGGCGTCCGGCTTGCCAGCGCTCCAGGCGTACCGGGGACGGCAGGCCAATGGCCGAGACCAGGCGGTGGCCGAGGCTTGAGTTGGCGAAGTCGATATAACGGTCAGACATGGAACGCTCTCCGGCTGCTGGGGTTCAAAGGGTGGACCATCAATAGGTGACAGTCGTTCCTAGTCTAGGCTCAGGATTGCACCTACCACCTAACAGGGAGCTTTCCATGACTCAGTTGCGCCGTGTCGCGATCATTGGCGGTAATCGCATCCCCTTCGCCCGTTCCAATGGCCCCTACGCCACGGCGAGTAACCAGGCCATGCTGACCGCTGCCCTGGAAGGCTTGATCGAGCGCTACAACCTGCACGGCCTGCGCCTGGGCGAAGTGGCCGCAGGCGCGGTGCTCAAGCATTCGCGCGACTTCAACCTGACCCGCGAATGCGTGCTGGGCTCGCGCCTGTCGCCGCAAACCCCGGCCTATGACATTCAACAGGCCTGTGGCACCGGGCTGGAAGCGGCGTTGCTGGTGGCCAACAAAATTGCCCTGGGGCAGATCGAATGCGGGATTGCCGGCGGTGTCGACACCACCTCCGACGCGCCCATCGGGGTGAACGAGGGCCTGCGCAAGATCCTGCTGCAGGCCAACCGCAGCAAATCCATGGCGGATAAATTAAAAGTCCTGTTACAACTTCGCCCGCAACACCTCAAGCCGGAACTGCCGCGCAATGGCGAACCGCGTACGGGCCTGTCCATGGGCCAGCATTGCGAGTTGATGGCGCAGACTTGGCAGATACCCCGCGCCGAGCAGGACCAACTGGCCCTGGAAAGCCACCAGAAGATGGCCGCGTCCTACGCCGAAGGCTGGCATAACGATTTGCTCACGCCGTTCCTGGGACTGACCCGTGATAACAACCTGCGCCCAGACCTGACCCTGGAAAAACTCGCCAGCCTCAAACCGGCTTTTGAACGCAGCGCAAAGGGCACCCTGACCGCCGGCAACTCCACGCCACTGACCGATGGTGCATCCCTGGTGTTGTTGGGCAGCGAAGCCTGGGCCAAGGAGCGTGGCCTGCCGATCCTCGCCTACTTGCGCGATGGCGAAGCGGCGGCGGTGGATTTCGTCAATGGCGCCGAAGGGCTGTTGATGGCGCCGGTGTATGCCGTCCCACGCCTGTTGGCGAGAAATGGCCTGACCCTGCAGGATTTTGACTACTACGAAATCCATGAAGCCTTCGCTGCCCAAGTGTTGTGCACACTCAAGGCCTGGGAAGATGCCGATTACTGCAAGACCCACCTGGGCCTGGACGCACCGTTGGGCGCCATCGACCGCAGCCGGCTGAACGTCAAAGGTAGTTCCCTGGCCGCCGGGCACCCGTTTGCCGCTACCGGTGGGCGTATCGTCGCCAACCTGGCCAAGCTGCTGGACGCGGCCGGCAAGGGGCGCGGGCTGATTTCGATCTGCGCGGCGGGTGGCCAGGGCGTGACGGCGATCATTGAGCGCTGATCTCGGCTATCATCCGAACGCCTTGAGCAATAGCGGCTTTGTCGGATTAATCTGGCATATTGGATGCATTCTTTAGCAGATCAAGGCTCGTTACCCTCTCCCCGCTGTGCGAGGATTGCCGTATAACGAGTGCCATACGCGTGTTTGGTAATAAAGGACCCACAATAAAAGCTGATGAAGACTCCTAAACGCATTGAACCCCTGATCGAGGACGGTCTGGTCGACGAAGTGCTGCGCCCACTCATGAGTGGTAAAGAAGCAGCTGTTTATGTGGTGCGCTGCGGCAACGAGTTACGTTGCGCCAAGGTCTACAAGGAGGCGAATAAACGAAGTTTTCGTCAGGCGGCCGAATACCAGGAAGGCCGCAAGGTCCGCAACAGCCGGCAGGCCCGGGCGATGGCCAAGGGCTCCAAGTTCGGCAAGAAAGAAACCGAAGACGCGTGGCAAAACGCCGAAGTGGCGGCCTTGTTCCGCCTGGCCGGTGCCGGTGTGCGTGTGCCCCAGCCCTACGACTTCCTCGAAGGCGTATTGCTGATGGAACTGGTGGCCGATGAATACGGTGATGCGGCGCCACGCCTGAACGACGTGGTCCTGGAGCCGGATCAGGCCCGTGAATATCACGCATTCCTGATCTCGCAGATCGTGTTGATGCTGTGTACCGGCCTGGTGCACGGTGACTTGTCCGAGTTCAACGTACTGTTGACGCCGACGGGGCCGGTAATCATCGACCTGCCGCAGGCGGTGGACGCGGCGGGTAACAACCACGCATTCACCATGCTCGAGCGGGACGTGGGCAACATGGCTTCGTATTTCGGGCGCTTTGCCCCGGAATTGAAGGCTACCAAGTACGCCAAGGAAATGTGGGCGCTGTACGAAGCCGGCACCTTGCACCCGGCCAGCGTATTGACCGGCGAGTTCGACGAACCGGAAGAGTTGGCGGATGTGGGCGGCGTGATGCGCGAGATCGAAGCGGCACGCCTCGACGAAGAGCGGCGCCAGGCGATCCGC
The DNA here is from genome assembly GCF_059862305.1 of Pseudomonas sp. MF09156. Lineage (NCBI taxonomy): Bacteria > Pseudomonadati > Pseudomonadota > Gammaproteobacteria > Pseudomonadales > Pseudomonadaceae > Pseudomonas > Pseudomonas sp. MF09156. The sequence continues at coordinate 19,880 of NZ_JCBCUR010000003.1, read as the reverse complement.
GCAGCGGACGATGCGCCACCGGGCAAACCGGCGGAGGAACCGCCGCCGCCGTGGATGCAGTGATCTGACAACAAAAAATCCGGCCCAGGCCGGATTTTTTGTACCCCCGCTCCTTACTCAGTTACAGCAACTGCCCGACGCCAACTTCTTGAGGATCGGGCAATCGGGCCGGTGATCGCCCTGGCAGTTCTCCATCAGGTCCTGCAAGGTATCGCGCAACTGCCCCAGCTCGCGGATCTTGTGGTTCAGCTCATCGATATGCTGGCGAGCCAACGCCTTGACGTCGGCACTGGCGCGCTGCCGGTCTTGCCACAATTCCAGCAGCTTGCCGACTTCCTCCAGGGAAAACCCCAGGTCCCGCGAGCGCTTGATAAAGGCCAGGGTATGCAGGTCCTCGTGGTCGTACAGGCGATAGCCGCTGTCGCTGCGATGGGCCGGCTTGAGCAGGTTGATGGATTCGTAATAGCGAATCATCTTGGCGCTCAAGCCGCTTTGCCGGGCTGCTAGGCCGATGTTCATTGGCGGTGATCCTCCAGATCCTTGGGTTTCCAGGTTTTCAACAGCAGCGCATTGCTGACTACGCTCACGCTGGACAGGGCCATGGCGGCACCGGCCAATACTGGGTTGAGCAGGCCGAACACGGCCAGCGGAATGCCGATCAAGTTATACACAAAGGCCCAGAATAGATTCTGCCGGATTTTTGCGTAGGTCTTGCGGCTGATTTCCAGCGCTGCGGGCACCAGGCGCGGATCACCGCGCATCAGGGTGATACCGGCCGCGTGCATCGCCACGTCGGTGCCGCCGCCCATGGCGATGCCGATATCCGCAGCGGCCAGGGCCGGGGCGTCGTTGATGCCGTCGCCGACCATGGCCACTACCCCGGTCTTTTTCAGCTCGGCGACGGTGGCGGCCTTGTCGGCAGGCAACACTTCGGCGTGCACATCGTCGATGCCCAGCGCTTGTGCCACCACGCGGGCGCTGCCGCGGTTGTCGCCGGTCAGCAAGTGGCTGCTGATATTGCGCGCCTTGAGCTGCTGCACGGCTTGCAGGGCACCTTCCTTGAGGGTATCGCCAAAGGCAAACAGGCCCAGTACCCGCAGCTGTGGGCTTTGCTCGATCAGCCAGGACAAGGTGCGGCCCTCGGCCTCCCAGGCGCTGGCGTTGGCGGCCAGGTCCCCCGGCTTCAAGCCGGTCTCATCGAGCATGCGCCGATTGCCCAGGGCCAGTTGCCGGCCGTCCAGAGTGCCGGCAATGCCGCGCCCGGTCAGGGATTGGCTGGCGCTGACATCGGCAACCGGCAGGCCTTGATCGTTACACGCGTCCAGTACTGCCTTGGCCAATGGGTGTTCACTGCCGCGTTGCAGGGCGCCGGCCTGTTGCAGCAGCAACGCCTCATTGCCATCTACCGCATGCAGGTGGGCGATTTTCGGCGCGCCGGAGGTGAGGGTGCCGGTTTTGTCGAACACCACCGCGCTGACTTCGTGGGCGCGCTCCAGGGCTTCGGCATCCTTGATCAGAATCCCGTGACGGGCCGCAACGCCGGTGCCGGCCATGATCGCAGTCGGCGTCGCCAGGCCCAATGCGCACGGGCAGGCAATCACCAGTACCGCGACCGCGTTGATCAATGCGGTTTCCAGCGGCGCACCGTACAACCACCAACCAATCAGGGTGGCGAGGGCGATCACCAACACGGTCGGCACAAATACCTGACTGACTTTATCCACCAGTTTCTGGATCGGCGCCTTGGCGGCCTGGGCGTCTTCGACCAGGCGAATGATGCGCGCCAGCACGCTTTCGGCGCCGAGGGCCAGGGTGCGTACCAGCAAACGGCCTTCACCGTTGATCGCACCGCCGGTGACTTTATCCCCAGGCTGTTTCGGTACCGGCAGGCTTTCACCGGTGATCAAGGCTTCGTCCGCATGGCTTTGGCCTTCGACCACTTCGCCATCCACCGGGAAACGCTCGCCGGGCTTGACCAGTACCAAGTCGTTGAGGCGCAGCGCGCTGATGGCGACATCTTGCTCGCGGCCATCAATCACTTGGATCGCCCGCTCCGGCCGCAAGGCCTCCAGGGCCCGGATGGCGCTGGCGGTCTGGCGTTTGGCGCGGCTTTCCAGGTATTTGCCGAGCAGCACCAGGGCGATCACCACCGCCGAGGCTTCGAAGTACAGGTGCGGTTCCACCCCAGCCGGGGCGATGAGCCATTGATAGATACTCAGGCCATACCCGGCGCTGGTGCCGATGGCGACCAGCAGGTCCATGTTGCCTGCACCGGCGCGCACGGCTTTCCAGGCGGCGACATAGAAGCGCGCACCAAAGATGAACTGCACCGGTGTGGCGAGAAGGAACTGGATCCAGGCCGGGAGCATCCAGTGCAGGCCGAAGGGCTGCACCAGCATCGGCAACACCAGTGGCAACGCCAACACAATGGCCATCACCAGTGACCAGCGTTCGCGTTTCAGGCGCTGTTCCTGGCTGGCTTGGGTGGCGGTTTCGCTCTGCGGCAAGGTGGCGGTATAGCCGGCCTTTTCCACGGCGGCGATCAGTACGGCGGCGTCCATCTGGCCCGCCACCTCGACGTGGGCTCGTTCATTGGCCAGGTTGACGCTGACGCTTTGCACGCCGGGCACCTTGTTCAGGGCGCGTTCGACCCGCCCGACGCAACTGGCGCAGGTCATGCCGCTGATCGGCAGGTCGAAGGTGGTGGATCCATTCATGGGGCAGTCCTCCAGGAGTAGTTGCCTGTAGGATCAACCTTAACCTTAGGGGAAGGTCAAGCTCCATTATCCCGCGTGGTTCAATAGCCCAGTTTTGCAGGCTTTAGGTACATGCCGTCTGCGCCTTGGGCAATGCGCAGCTTGCGCACGTCGCCAGCTTTCAACTCGATGGTTTGTGCCTTGGGCGCCAACAGTCCCGGCAGGCAGCCAGGCGCCTGGCCCGGCAACAGTTTGAGACGCAGCGAGACCCGGCCTGCGGGGAAGTTGAACGAGGTGGCCTGCTCCTGGAACAGCCGGCCGGCCAGTTGATCATTGACGTACAGGCCAATCTCGCAATTGGTGGGCACTTCCAGGCGTTCCCTGGAAATGATCAGCACCCCATAGTCCTCGGCGGCGCTGGCCTGGGGGACAGTGGCGAACAGGCTGAGCAGGCTCACAAGGCCAAAAAACGACCAGCGCATGGTGAATTCTCCGGGTTTCAAATCGTGGATGGTTGCAGCTTGGCCGACGCCGCCAGGGAATGCCAGCCCGGCAGTTGTTTTCAGCGCTTGACCTTGCCATCGTGGCAAGGATGAAACTGGGCGAAACCTCACTCAAGGAGTCATGTCATGCAAATATTCAGCGTTGAAGGAATGACCTGCGGCCATTGCGTTCGGGCCGTGACCCAAGCAGTACAATCCAGAGATCCGGCCGCTAGCGTGAATGTAGATCTGAAAGCCAAGGAAGTCGGCGTGGTAAGTCGCTTGTCGCCGGAAGAGGTGATCAGCCTGATCACCGAAGAAGGCTACAACGCCAGGCTCGCCTGATTATTTAATAGGTAGCGAGCTAACGTAATGTTCAAGGCACCCAAGCGCGGCTAGACTGTCGGGCTGCCGACTCTTCCGGGTGCCTGATGAACCTTCGCATAATCCTTATTCTGGGGGCCTTGAGCGCATTTGCGCCGCTGGCCATCGACTTTTATCTACCGGGCTTCCCGGCCATGGCCGTGGCGTTCGGTACCGACGAAAAACATATCCAGCTGACCCTGGCGGTGTACTTCACCGGCCTGGCGATCGGCCAGTTGATCTATGGGCCGCTGGCGGATCGTTTTGGCCGGCGTATCCCGCTGTTGAGCGGCGTCACCCTGTTCACCGTGGCCTCCTTGGCGTGCGCCTATGCGCCGTCCCTGGAGTGGCTGATCGGTGCGCGTTTCGTCCAGGCCCTGGGCGGGTGTGCGGGCATGGTGATTTCCCGGGCGGTGGTCAGCGACAAGTGCGACGCGGTGGGCTCGGCCAAGGTCTTTTCGCAGTTGATGCTGGTGGTCGGGTTGGCACCGATCCTGGCACCGATGCTCGGTGGGGTAATGGTCAGCTTGTGGGGCTGGCAGTCGATTTTCCTCGCTCTGACGGTATTTAGCGTCGGCGCCGGGGTGGCGGTGGCTGTCGGTTTGCCGGAGAGCTTTCCGGCTCATCAGCCTCGGCAGCCATTGTCCGGGGCGTTGCGCCAGTACGGGCGCCTGCTGGCCGACCGGGTGTACCTGGGCTATGCCGTGACCGGTGGCATCGCGATTGGCGGGATGTTTGCCTACATCGCGGGTTCGCCTTTCGTGTTTATCAAGCTCTACGGCGTGCCGGCCGAGCACTATGGCTGGCTGTTTGGCACCAATGCCGCGGGTTTTATCCTGGTGGCCCAGGTCAACGCGCGGCTGCTGGCCAAGCGCGGCCCGGCGTTTCTGCTGACCCGCACGGTGTGGGTGTACCTCGCGGCGGCGCTGGCGTTGCTGGCGGTCAGTGCTCTGCATACCCAGGCATTGTGGCCGCTGCTGGTGCCGCTGTTCCTGTGTATCGCCAGCCTGGGTTGCATCATGCCCAATACCTCGGCGTGCGCGATGAACGGCCAGGGCGCGCGGGCCGGTAGCGCATCGGCCCTTTTGGGTTGCATTCAGTTTGGGGTGGCAGCGGGGGCGGCATCGTTGGTCGGCGCATTGCACGACGGCACGGCCATGCCGATGTCGATCGTCATCAGCCTGTGCGGGGTGTTGGCGGTAGTGGTGGCCATGTTGACCCAGCGCCTGCAACGGCAGCGAGCCTTGCAAGCGCAGGTCTGACGGCGTTTTCAGCCAGTAGCGCGCTGCTGGCTTTCGGGAAAGCGGTGGGGTGCCTGGATCCGGTTTTGCAGGGTATTGGCGAAGGCGCGGGCCTCGGCTTCACTGCGGAAGGTAAAGGCATCGTGGTCCAGGCGAACCTGCCATTTGTTGCCTTGGGATTTTGCTAACGCTTTTATCAGGATCTTCATTGCTGACTTCCTCACGTAAAAGATTGCGTGGCAAAGGCGGCCAATATAAACCCGAATACGCTCACAAATATGACAAGGATCAAGTGTCTGACTAGCGGTGCCGTCCGTTACCTACAACGATAGCGGACGACACTGACAGAGCCCGCGTCTTAGAAGCCTTCCAGCACAATCTTGCCCTTGGCCTTGCCGCTTTCCAGCAACCCATGGGCGCGGCGCAGGTTTTCTGCGTTGATCACGCCGAAGTGTTCGCCCACCGTGGTTTTCAGGGTGCCGGCGTCGATCAGCTCGGCCACGCGGTTGAGCAGGTTGTGTTGCTCGATCATGTCGGCAGTCTCGAACATCGACCGGGTGTACATGAACTCCCAATGCAGCGACAGGCTCTTGCGCTTGAGCTTGAGCACGTCCAGCGACTTGGGATCATCGATCAATGCCAGTTTGCCCTGGGGCACAAGGGCTTCGACCAACTGGTCCAGATGCTGGTCGGTCTGGGTCAGGCTGGCGACGTGGGTCACCTGCGGGTGGCCTGCGCGCTTGAGTTCTTCGCTCAGGGGCTGGCTGTGATCGACCACCAGGTCGGCCCCCAGGTCCTTGGCCCAGGCCTGGGTTTGCGGGCGCGAGGCGCTGCCAATGACCTTGAGCGCGGTGAGTTGCGCCGCCAGTTGGGTGAGGATCGACCCCACGCCACCGGCAGCGCCGACAATCAGCAGGCTCTGGCCTTGATCGGTCTTGCCTTCAGGGACTTGCAGGCGTTCGAACAGCAGTTCCCAGGCGGTGATAGCGGTCAGCGGCAGGGCAGCGGCTTCGGCAAAACCCAGGCTCTTGGGCATATGGCCGACGATGCGCTCATCCACGGTGTGCAGCTCGCTGTTGCCGCCCGGGCGTGTCAGGGAGCCGGCGTAGAACACCTTGTCGCCGGCCTTGAACAGTGTCACTTCGCTGCCGACGGCCTTGACCACGCCCGCAACGTCCCAGCCCAACACCTTGGCCGCGCCGTTTTCCGGGGCGACGTTCTGGCGGATCTTGGTGTCCACCGGGTTGACCGAGATGGCTTTGACTTCTACCAGCAGGTCGCGCGGGCCGGCCACCGGCTCAGGCAATTGGATATCTTGCAGGGACTTGGGGTCGTTGATTGGCAATGCGGCGTAGTAGGCGATGGCTTTCATGACGAGTTCCAGGGTGTGTGGAAGGGAATAGGTGGATCATTGGCTATTTCTCTTGCAGATAAAACCCGCTAAAAGAGCAGTCTCTTTCAATATATTTTTGATAATTAGTCGGGGCGATGCTCATGCTGCGTTTTGATGATTTGCAGTTGTTCGTGCGTGCGGCGGATTTGGGCAGTTTGTCTGCCGCCGCCCGGGTCATGGATATGTCGGCGGCGGTAGCCAGTGCCGCGTTGAAACGCATCGAGCAACAATTGGGTGCGCGCTTGCTGGCTCGCTCCACCCGCAGCCTGCGCCTGACCGCCGAGGGCGAGGGCTTCTTGCAGTACGCCCGTGGTGCCTTGAGCCAACTGGATGAAGGCCGGCGCCTGCTGGCCAGCGGTCAGGATCATGTCAGCGGAGTCTTGCAGCTGTCGGCGCCTTCGGACTTCGGACGCAACCTACTATTGCCGTGGCTCGACGAATTTCAACGTGAGCACCCGCAATTGAGCGTGCGCCTGCTGCTGGGCGACCGGATCGCCGACCTGTTCCGCCAGCCGGTGGATATCGCCTTGCGCTACGGCGAACCCGAGGACTCGAGCCTGGTGGCTTTGCCTGTGGCGCCGGACAATCGCCGGGTGCTGTGCGCGGCGCCCGGCTACCTGGCCCGCCATGGCGAGCCGCGCCACCTGGAGGAGTTGGCCCAGCACAATTGCCTGCTTTACATGCTCGGCAGCCGGGTGCACGACCATTGGAGCTTTCGCGATGGCAAGCGGGAAATCAGCCTGACCGTCACCGGTGACCGCTTCAGTGATGATGCCGATGTGGTGCGGCGCTGGGCCGTGGCCGGGGTGGGCATTGCCTACAAGTCCTGGCTGGATGTCAGCGCCGACGTGCTGGCCGGCCGCCTGCAGTTGCTCTTGCCGGAGCTGCAGGGTGAGCGCACACCGCTCAATCTGCTGTGCGCCCACCGCGCGCAATTGAGTAAACCGATCAATCTCCTGCGAGAAATGCTCGTGGCACGTTGTGGGAAGTTGAGCGCGCAGTTGCCTGAACGGCGAGGGACTACGCAATAACCCCAGGGGATTCAGGAAATTTCAGGCAGTTGCTGTAGCTGATTTGGCTGTAAGACGCCACGGAATCTGCTGCTTACACACTTATACTTTTGCGCGGAATGGAGCAGACCAACGATTCAACAGGGAGTGAGTACATGGAACAGGCACCTTGCATCAGCCAGATCGCCACCTTGCTGGCCGACCCTAAGCGCACCGCGATGATCTGGGCATTGATGGACGGCTCGGCCAAGCCGTCTGAAGAACTGGCGATGTTGGCTGGGTTATCGGCGTCATCGGCCAATGCGCATCTGGCGCGGTTGGCGGCGGGTGGATTGCTGCGTATTGAAGCCCGTGGGCGCAAACGCTTCTTCCGCATGGCGGCGGCGGATGTGGGCGCGGCAGTCGATGCGTTGGCCAGTACCACAATTGCCAGTGTGGCGCGCATTGCGCCCAGCCGGCCGGTGGCGGCGTTGCTGGCGCCGGCAGCGTTGCGCCAGGCGCGGCTGTGCCATGACCACTTGGGCGGGGAAATGGCGGCGGCACTTTATCAACGCATGCTGCTGGCGAAGTGGATCGAGCGCTACGAACAGCGGATCCATGTGACACCCCTGGGCGCACGGCATTTGGCCGAGCACGGCATTTTTACCCAGGCCTTGGCCCATCAGGGTTACTCGACGCTGGCTTGCGACTGTTTTGACTGGAGCGAGCAGCAGCCGCACCTGGGTGGGGCGCTGGGGGCGGGATTGTTGCAATTGTTCATGCAGTCGCGCTGGTTGAAGACAATCAACGAGTCGAGCGCACTGCAGGTCACCGAGACCGGGCGCCTGGAAATTGCCCGGATAGCGGCTGTGTAGGAGCCGGCAAGCCGGCTCCTGCCTGGGTTGCTTACGGCTTGATCAGGCGTGCATCCAGGCTGTTTTGCGCCAGGCGGCTGGCCTGGTCTTGGGTCATGCCCAGCGAGGTGTGCAACGCGTGGAAGTTCTCGGTGACATACCCGCCGAAGTACGCCGGGTCATCCGAGTTCACCGTGACCTTCACCCCACGCTCGAGCATGTCGAGGATGTTGTGCTGGGCCATGTCGTCGAACACGCACAGTTTGGTATTGGACAGTGGGCACACGGTCAGGGGGATCTGCTCGTCGATGATCCGCTGCATCAGGCGCTCGTCTTCGATGGCGCGCACGCCATGGTCGATACGCTGGATCTTCAGCAGGTCGAGGGCTTCCCAGATGTACTCCGGCGGGCCTTCCTCACCGGCATGGGCGACGGTCAGGAAACCTTCGCCACGGGCGCGATCGAACACGCGCTGGAACTTGCTCGGCGGGTGGCCCATTTCCGAGCTGTCCAGGCCCACGGCGACAAACGCATCACGGAACGGTAGCGCCTGGTCGAGGGTTTTTTCGGCTTCTTCTTCGCTCAGGTGGCGCAGGAAGCTGAGGATCAGGCCGCTGGTGATGCCCAGTTGCTGCTCGCCATCTTTGAGCGCGCTGGCGATGCCATTGAGCACCACTTCAAACGGGATACCACGGTCGGTGTGGGTCTGCGGGTCGAAGAACGGCTCGGTATGAATCACGTTCTGCGCTTTGCAACGCAGCAGGTAGGCCCAGGTCAGGTCGTAGAAATCCTGGGAGGTGCGCAATACATCGGCGCCCTTGTAGTAGAGGTCGAGAAACTCTTGCAGGTTATTGAAGGCGTAGGCCTTGCGCAGGGTTTCGACGTCATTCCACGGTAGCGCGATTTTGTTGCGTTCGGCCAGGGCGAACAGCAGCTCGGGCTCCAGCGAACCCTCCAGGTGCAGGTGCAGTTCGGCCTTGGGCAGGGCGTTGAGCCAGTCGTACATGTGTGCGTTCTCATCAGGTGCAATGGCGGCATTCTACAGGCCAGGGCGCAAATAATCGGTAAAACCTGACCGAGCGGTAAGCATTGTTCGTGCCTGCGGCAATGGGTGAATGAACTAAGGTGTAACGAAACGTTAGCGAATCGCCGCAGTCTGTACCCCATCAATGACTGAATCGCCGCTCGAAAAGGCCCGCAATGCTCACATCCCTCAAGCAAGAAAAATTCATGTGGCTGGCGCTGATCGCCGCCATCGCGGCCTACCCGCTGGAGCACTGGCTGCTGCACAGTGGGCAGGTGACGGCACTGCTCGGTGGCCTGGTGCTGATCGGTTTTATCGTCATGGCGTCGATGCGCGTGGCCCACCACGCCGAACTTCTCGCTGAAAAGGTCGGCGACCCCTACGGCACCATGATCCTGACCCTCGCGGCAGTGCTGGTGGAAGTGGTGATCCTGGCGATCATGATGAGCAACGAGGCGTCGCCGACCCTGGTGCGCGACACGATTTACTCGGCGGTGATGCTGGATATCAACGGCATCTTAGGCTTGGCCGCGCTGATGGGTGGCATCAAGCATGGGGAACAGTCCTACAACGATGATTCGGCGCGGACCTACAGCGTGATGATCCTCACCGCCATGGGCGTATCCATGGTGGTACCGGAATTTATCCCCGAGGCCGATTGGAAAATCTACTCGGCCTTCACCATTGGCGCGATGGTGGTGTTGTACGCCTTGTTCCTGCGCATGCAGGTGGGGCCACACAGCTACTTCTTCAGCTACAGCTATCCGGAAAAACGCCGCAAGCCGTTGCCGGAAGAACAGGCTTCGTCGGTCAACCTGACATTCTCCATCGTAACCCTGGTGTTTGGCGTGGTGGTGATTGGCGCATTGGCCGAAGTGATGTCCAAGACCCTGGACCTTGGCCTGGAGGGCACGGGCGCGCCGCCGGTGATCACGGCGATCCTGGTGGCAGCGATTTCCGCCGCCCCGGAGATTCTGACCGCCTTGCGCGCGGCATTGGCCAACCGTATGCAGTCGGTGGTCAACATCGCGCTGGGTGCTTCGTTGTCGACGGTGATCTTGACCGTGCCGGTGATGGAAGCCATGGCGCTGTACACCGGCCAGCCGTTTCAGATGGCGATGACGCCGGTGCAAACCGTGATGGTGTTTATCACGCTGATTGTCAGCGCGATCAACCTCAACGATGGCGAAACCAACGCCATCGAAGGGATGACCCATTTTGTGCTGTTTGCGACCTTTATCATGTTGTCGCTGCTGGGCGTGTAGTCAGCCGGCGATCAACTGCCGCGCCGCCTGGCTGTGATCGGCGATCAGGCCCTTGAGGTCCATGCCCTCGATTTGCCCCTCGATCACCCGCCACTTGCCGCCCACCATCACTCGATCCGCACGGTCGGCGCCGCATAGCAGCAGCGCCGAAACAGGATCGTGGCTGCCGGAGAAGCGCAGCTCATCGAGTTTGAACAGCGCCAGGTCGGCCTGTTTGCCTACCGCCAGTTCACCGATATCGCTACGGCCGAGCAACTGCGCAGAACCCTTGGTGGCCCAGCCCAGTACGCCTTCAGGGGTGATTTTTTCCGCGCCGTAGCGCAGGCGCTGGATATACAGGGCCTGGCGTGTTTCCAAAATCATGTTGGAGGCATCGTTGGAAGCCGAGCCGTCCACGCCCAGGCCAATCGGCGCGCCGGCGGCGATCAGGTCCAGGGTCGGGCAGATGCCGGAGGCCAGGCGCATGTTGGAGCTTGGGCAATGGCAAATCCCGGTGCCGGCCGCGCCCAGGCGGGCGATCTCCTCAGGGTTGAAGTGAATGCCATGGGCCAGCCAGGTGCGGGGGCCGAGCCAGCCGACGCTGTCGAGGTAGTCCACGGTGCGCAGGCCGAAGCGTTGCAGGCAGAAGTCTTCTTCGTCGAGGGTTTCGGCCAGGTGGGTGTGCAGGCGCACATCGAGCTGGTTGGCCAGTTCGGCACTGGCGCTCATGATTTGGGGGGTGACCGAAAACGGCGAGCAGGGCGCCAGGGCGATCTGGATTTGCGCGCCATCGCCGCGCTCGTGGTAGCGCTTGATCAGGCGCTGGCTGTCTTCGAGGATCACTTCGCCCTGTTGCACCGTCTGTTGCGGTGGCAGGCCGCCGTCGGCTTCGCCCAGGCTCATCGAACCGCGAGTGAGCATGGCGCGCATGCCCAATTCGCGCACGCTGTCGACTTGCACGTCGATCGCCTGCTCCAGGCCATCGGGGAACAGGTAGTGGTGATCGGCCGCGGTGGTGCAGCCTGAGAGCAGCAGTTCGGCGAGCGCGACTTTGCTGGCCAGGGCCAGTTTTTCCGGGGTCAGGCGCGCCCAGACCGGGTACAGGGTTTTCAGCCAGGGGAACAGCGGCTGGTTGACCACCGGGGCCCAGGCGCGGGTCAGGGTTTGGTAGAAGTGATGGTGGGTGTTGATCAGGCCGGGAAGGATCACGTGCTCGCGGGCGTCGAAGGTGTGTTCGCAGGCCAAGCTTGGTTGTTGGCCGAGGGCGAGTACTTCAACGATCACGCCGTCTTGCAGCACCAGGCCGCCACGGGCATCGAGAGCATTGGCAGTGAAAATCGCGAGAGGGTTTTTTAACCAGGTACGGGTCGCAGGCATTGGCCGGCTCCTCTGAATGATGGGTTCAGGTTTGCCAGCTCAGTGTTGCCCTGTCTGCTGATCCAGGGTCGCCGGTAAAGGCGAGGTGGGAAGTCTACGTGGAGTGAGCGGTGGGGTCTATCCACCGCTCATCCGACATCCATTTATCCTGTAGGAGCCGGCTTGCCGTCGATGAGGCCCGCCAATATTGCGATGTTCTCAGTGACGCCATCGCCGGCAAGCCGGCTCCTACAGGGTGGGGTTACCAGGGAATGGTCTGGCCCTTGTAGTTGACGAAATGATGGCCGCCCTTGCCGGTGTAGGCGTTCACTTGGGCAATCAGGCCGCGCACGCTGGTCTCCACGTCCAGGTCGGCCCCTTCGCCGCCCATATCGGTCTTGACCCAGCCCGGATGCAACGACAGGACGGTCAGTTTCTGCTCGCCCAATTGCGACACGAAGCTGTTGGTCATGGAGTTCAGGGCGGCCTTGCTGGCCTTGTACAGCGCAAGGTCTGGTGCGTCGGGCATGGTCACGCTGCCCAGCACCGAGCTCATGAACGCCAGTACGCCGCTGCCCTGGCGAATCTGCGGGGCAAAGCGTTGAGCCAGGTTAATCGGCGCCACGGCATTGGTGAAAAACAGTTGGCCGACTTCGGCCTGGGTCGCGTGGCCCGGGGTCTGGTTGGCCGGGCCCTTGACGCCGGCGTTGACGAACAGCAGGTCGAAGGTCTGGGTTTTCAGGCGCTGGTTCAAGGCGATGACGGCCTGTTGGTCGTCCATGTCCAGTTGCTCGATCTGTACCGGGCCCAGGTTTTTAAGGGCGTCGGCTTTTTGCGGGTTGCGCACGGTGGCGGTGACTTGCCAGCCATCAGCCAGCAATTGCTTGACCAGGCCAAGGCCCAGCCCGCGCGAGGCGCCGATGATCAGTGCGGTTTTTGGCGTAGACATGAAGGCTTCCTTTGGCGTCGGAGTTTAGTGAACAACCTTATCAGGTTCAGCGTTGTAGCAGGATTCGTCCGCGGCTCAGGTCGGCCAACTGCGTTTGCAGGGTGTCGATATGGGCTTCGCCGAGTGCCAGTTGCAGCTCCACGCCGTTGGCGGTGAAGGTTTCTTCCACCACCAGGCCACCCAGTTCGGCGACACGCAGCTTTACCAGCGTCAACTCGGCAAAGCCGCAGGCGCAACTCAAGGGCACGCGGCTGATCAGTTCGACCCGTTCGGCGTTTTGCAGGCATTTATTCGCGCCGCCCCCATAGGCCCGGGCCAGGCCACCGGTACCCAGTTGGATACCGCCATACCAGCGGACCACCAGCACCACGACCTGGTCAAACCCCTGGGCCTCGATGGCGGCCAGGATCGGCCGCCCGGCGGTGCCGCCGGGTTCACCGTCGTCGTTGCTGCGGTATTGCCCACCGAGTTTCCAGGCCCAGCAATTGTGCGTGGCGTTGAGGTCGCTGTGCTGCTCGATAAACGCCTGGGCGTCCTGCGGGCTGGTAATCGGCGCGGCATAGGTGATGAAGCGGCTTTTGCGGATTTCTTCGCGAAATTCGCAAAAGCCCGTAAGGGTGAAAGGCATTGGATCGCTTCGTTCAGAGGGCAGGCTTGATGCCACAGCCCTTGAGAATAATGTGGATAAGGTTGCTGCCGGCGTCTTCCATGTCCTGCTTGGTCAGCTTGGTGCGACCGGTCACGCGGCAGATCTGGGTCGCGAAGTCAGCGTAATGCTGGGTGCTGCCCCACAGCAGGAAGATCAAGTGTACCGGATCCACGGGGTCCATCTTGCCGGCATCGATCCAGGCCTGGAATACCGCAGCCCGGCCGCTGAACCAGGCGCGGTAGTCCTGGCTGAAATATTCGGTAAGGCATTCGCCGCCGCTGATGATCTCCATGGCAAAGATTCGCGAAGCCTGGGGCTGGCGCCGCGAGTATTCCATCTTGGTGCGGATATAGCGGGTCAGCGCCTCGGCAGGATCATCCTCGGCGGTCAAGGTGTTGAAGGTGCTGTCCCACAGTTCGAGGATATTGCTCAGCACCGCGATATACAGCCCCAGCTTATTGGTGAAGTAATAATGCAGGTTGGCCTTCGGCAGCCCGGCGCTCGCGGCGATGGTGTTCATGCTGGTGCCTTTGTAGCCATGCCGGGCGAATTCGTCTTCAGCGGCCTGGATGATCGCTTGTTCGTTCTTTTGCCGAATGCGGCTGGCGGGTTTTCCGGCGTGGCTGTTGTGGGCAGGAACTTCGAGGCTCATGGAGGTTTCCGTGCAGATCGATGAATGCGATTGCTGCACAGATAACCCACCCTCAAGCCTCAGACAAGTCCCGATACGATAAAAGCGTCAAAGCGGTTCCAGCGTGTCGTTTTCCACGAGTGGATTTGCGGCAGGCGTTGTCGCCTTGGATTCCGGCAGGATCAGGCACAACACAATCGCCGTCAGCCCGCCGCTGGTGATGGCTGAATCGAACAGGTTTTGCACCAGGGTTGGCATCAGGTGTAACAGGTTCGGTTGCGCGGCGATGCCCAGGCCGACCCCAAACGAGGTGGCGATGATCAGCATGCTGCGGCGGTCCAGCGGGGCTTGGGCCAGGATGCGCACGCCGGCGGCGGCCACGCTGCCGAACATCACCAGTGTCGCGCCGCCGAGCACCGGCTTGGGGATTTGCTGCAATACCGCGCCAATCAGTGGAAACAGTCCGAGGCAAAACAGCACTACGCCGATGTACAGGCCCACATAGCGGCTGGCGACGCCGGTCAACTGGATCACGCCGTTGTTCTGGGCAAAGGTGGTGTTGGGGAACGCGCCGAAAGTGGCGGCGATCATGCAACTGACGCCATCCCCCAGCACGCCGCCCTTGAGCCGGCTTATATAGGAAGGGCCGCTGATGGGCTGGCGGGCGATCATGCAGTTGGCGGTGAGGTCGCCCACGGTTTCGATGCTGCTGATCAGATAAATCAGCGCGACCGGCAGGAAAGCGCTCCAGTCGAAGCTGAAGCCAAAATGGAACGGCGTCGGCAGGCTGATCAAGGGCAGGTCGGGCAGGGGCTGGGGCACCAGCTTGCCGCTGAACCAGGCGGCGAGGCTGCCCAATAGCAGGCCGATGATGATTGCGCTCAGGCGTACCCACGGCGTATTCGAGCGATTGAGCAGGATAATCGTCAGCACCACGAACAGGCCCAGGGCCAGGTTAGTTGGCGCGCCAAAGTCCGGCGCATTGAAGCCGCCGCCCAGGTCGGTGATGCCCACCTTGATCAGGCTGATGCCAATCAGGGTAATCACAATCCCGGTTACCAGCGGCGTGATGACCCGGCGCAGTTGGCCGATAAAACGGCTCAACACGACCTGCACCAGCGCGCCGAAAAAGCACACGCCAAAGATCATCGCCAGGATGTCTTCCGGGCTGCCGCCGCGCTGCTTGACCAGGAAACCCGCCGATAACACTGCGCCGAGAAAGGCAAAGCTGGTGCCTTGCAGGCAGATCATCCCCGCGCCAATTCCAAACGGCCTACGGGCCTGGATGAAGGTGCCGACACCGGAAACCATCAACGCCATGCTGATCAAGTAGGGCAGGTGGGCGGCCAGGCCCAGGGTCGAGCCGATGATCAAAGGCGGGGTGATGATGCCGACGAAGCTGGCGAGCACATGTTGCAGGGCCGCGAGCAATGCGGGCAGTGGTTTGGGACGGTCGTTGAGGCCGTAGATCAGGTCGCTGGCGCTGGAGGATTCTGGTGGCATGGCATGTGGACTCGGGGCTGACGGTTCATGGTCCCTGTGCCTTGCAAAAAGCTGTCCACTTGCTCAGGTTTTGTGTGGGGCCCGTATCAGCGGGTCGCGGCCAGGCTGTCGAGAAAGCTTTCCAGCACCAAATGGGGGCGGCGGCCCTTGCGGGTGACCGAAGCCAGGCTTAAATCGTAAAAACGTGTAGGCGGTTTCAGCGCACGCAGTCGGCCTTGTTGCACCCACAGGCTGGCGTAGTGGTCGGGCAGGTAGCCGATATAGCGCCCGGTGAGGATCAGGAAGGCCATGCCCTCGCGGTCGGAAGCACTGGCGGTGCAGTTGAGCGCCTGATAATGGGCCTGGATATCGGCGGGCAGGCGGAAGGTTGGTGCGATGGCGTCCTGGCTATTGATGCGGTGGTCGTCCAGTTGCTTATCGTCCGCATAAAACAGCGGATGGCCCACCGCGCAGTAGAGCAGCGAACGCTCGCTGTACAGGGGTTGGTACTCCAGGCCCGACAGTGCGCTGGCCTGGGGCACCACGCCGACATGCAGGCGTCCGTCGAGCACACCTTGTTCCACTTCGTTGGGGGCGATCATGCGGATCTGGATCTGCACGTCCGGGCCGCGTTCTTTCAACTGCGCCAGGGCATGGGTGATGCGCATATGGGGCAGGGTCACTAGGTTGTCGGTCAGGCCGATGATCAGTTCGCCGCGCAGGTGCTGGTGCAGGCCGTTGACCTCGGTGCGGAAACTCTCCAGCGCACTTAATAGTTGCAGTGCGGACTGGTAGACCTCGCGGCCTTCTTCCGTCAGGGAGAAACCGGCGCGCCCGCGCTGGCACAGGCGCAGGCCCAGGCGCTGTTCGAGGTCGCTCATTTGCTGGCTGATGGCCGAACGGCCGATGCCCAGCACGGTTTCCGCCGCCGAGAAGCCTCCGCACTCCACCACACTGCGGAAGATGCGCAACAGGCGGATATCGAAGTCGCTGACTTGGGCTAGCGGGTCGGGTCGACGGCTGCTCATAGTTTAGTGAATGCCTGACTGAAGGTTAGAAGAGTTGCATTTCCTAGACTTTATCCCCGTGGCAATTTAGCTGCAACAACGCTTTTCAATCCCGACGCTGCCTTTTGCCCTGCGAGGTTTTGCTGATGAACATGCCCGAAAACGCCCCATCCACACTGGCCAGCCAATTGAAGCTGGATGCCCACTGGATGCCTTACACCGCCAACCGTAACTTCCAGCGCGACCCACGCCTGATCGTGGGTGCCGAAGGCAGTTGGTTGATCGATGACAAGGGGCGTCGGGTCTATGACTCGCTGTCGGGGCTGTGGACCTGCGGCGCAGGGCACACGCGCAAGGAAATCCAGGAAGCGGTCGCCAAGCAACTGGGCACCCTGGACTACTCGCCAGGCTTCCAATACGGTCATCCTTTGTCCTTCCAGTTGGCAGAAAAGATTACCGACCTGACCCCAGGCAACCTGAATCATGTGTTTTTCACTGACTCCGGCTCCGAGTGCGCCGACACGGCGGTGAAGATGGTGCGTGCGTACTGGCGTCTAAAGGGCCAGGCAACCAAGACCAAGATGATCGGCCGCGCCCGTGGTTATCACGGGGTGAACATCGCCGGTACCAGCCTGGGCGGCGTCAACGGCAACCGTAAGATTTTTGGTCAGGCGATGATGGATGTTGATCACCTGCCCCATACCCTGCTGGCCAGTAATGCCTTCTCCCGCGGCATGCCGGAGTTGGGCGGTATTGCCCTGGCTGACGAGTTGCTCAAGCTGATCGAGTTGCATGATGCTTCGAACATCGCTGCGGTGTTCGTCGAGCCGATGGCAGGCTCGGCTGGCGTGCTCGTGCCACCCCAGGGCTACCTCAAGCGCCTGCGTGAAATCTGTGACCAGCACAACATCCTGCTGGTGTTCGACGAAGTGATCACCGGCTTTGGCCGGACCGGCTCGATGTTTGGTGCCGATAGCTTCGGTGTGACGCCGGACCTGATGTGCATCGCCAAGCAAGTCACCAACGGGGCGATTCCGATGGGGGCGGTGATTGCCAGCAGCGAGATCTATCAGACGTTCATGAACCAGGCGACGCCTGAGTACGCGGTGGAATTCCCACACGGCTATACCTACTCGGCACATCCGGTAGCTTGCGCAGCCGGGTTGGCGGCATTGGATCTGTTGCAGAAGGAAAACCTGGTGCAGAGCGTGGCCGAAGTCGCGCCGCACTTTGAGAATGCGCTGCATGGCCTCAAGGGCAGCAAGAATGTGATCGACATTCGTAACTACGGCCTGGCCGGTGCGATCCAGATCGCCCCGCGTGATGGGGATGCCATCGTGCGCCCATTCGAAGCAGGCATGGCGTTGTGGAAGGCCGGGTTCTATGTGCGTTTTGGCGGCGACACCCTGCAGTTCGGCCCAACCTTCAACAGCAAGCCGCAGGACCTGGATCGCTTGTTCGATGCGGTCGGCGAAGTGCTGAACAAGATCGACTGATTTCTCCTTCTATATAGAACAACTGTCGGGCGCGACGCGTGTCGCGCCTGTGGACAACTTTTCAGGAGCCTTGCATGAGCCTTATCCAGCATTTGATCAACGGCGAACTGGTTAACGATAGCGGTCGTAGCGCCGACGTCTACAACCCATCTACTGGCCAGGTGATTCACCAGGTGCCATTGGCCAGCCGTGAAACCATTCAACAGGCGATCGACTCGGCCAAGGCGGCATTCCCGGCCTGGCGCAATACGCCACCGGCCAAGCGTGCCCAGGTGATGTTTCGTTTCAAGCAATTGCTGGAGCAGAACGAAGCCCGCATCTCGCAGTTGATCAGCGAAGAGCATGGCAAGACCCTGGAAGACGCCGCCGGTGAGTTGAAGCGCGGTATCGAAAACGTTGAGTACGCGTGCTCGGCGCCGGAAATCCTCAAGGGCGAGTACAGCCGTAACGTCGGCCCGAACATTGATGCCTGGTCCGACTTCCAGCCGCTGGGTGTGGTGGCGGGTATCACACCGTTCAACTTCCCGGCCATGGTGCCGCTGTGGATGTATCCACTGGCTATCGTCTGCGGTAACTGCTTCATCCTCAAGCCATCGGAGCGCGACCCAAGCTCGACGCTGTTGATTGCGCAGTTGCTGCAGGAAGCCGGTTTGCCCAAAGGCGTGTTGAGCGTGGTGCATGGTGACAAGGGCGCGGTGGATGCGCTGATCGAGGCGCCTGAGGTCAAGGCCTTGAGTTTTGTCGGTTCGACGCCGATTGCCGAGTACATCTATTCCGAAGCGACCAAGCGCGGCAAGCGTGTACAGGCGCTGGGCGGGGCGAAGAACCATGCGGTGCTGATGCCGGATGCGGACCTGGACAACGCGGTCAGTGCCTTGATGGGCGCAGCCTACGGTTCCTGCGGCGAGCGTTGCATGGCGATCTCGGTGGCCGTGTGTGTGGGTGACCAGGTGGCGGATGCTCTGATCGCCAAGCTGGTACCGCAGATCAAGGCGCTGAAGATTGGTGCGGGTACTTCTTGTGGCCTGGACATGGGGCCGCTGGTTTCTGCGCAGGCGCGGGACAAGGTCAGCGGCTATATCGAAGACGGTGTGTCTTCGGGTGCTGAGCTGGTGGTCGATGGGCGTGGCTTGAGCGTTAGTGGTCATGAGGAAGGCTTCTTCCTCGGTGGCTGCCTGTTTGATCGCGTGACACCTGAAATGCGCATCTATAAGGAAGAGATCTTTGGCCCAGTGCTGTGCATCGTCCGGGTGAATAGCCTGGAAGCGGCGATGCAACTGATCAATGATCACGAATATGGCAACGGCACCTGCATCTTTACCCGTGACGGTGAGGCGGCGCGCCTGTTCTGTGACGAGATTGAAGTAGGCATGGTAGGGGTTAACGTGCCATTGCCAGTGCCGGTGGCTTATCACAGCTTCGGCGGCTGGAAGCGTTCGCTGTTTGGCGACTTGCACGCCTATGGGCCGGATGGGGTGCGTTTCTATACCCGCCGCAAGGCGATCACCCAGCGCTGGCCGCAGCGTGCCAGCCATGAGGCGTCGCAGTTCGCGTTCCCTAGTTTGTAAGGTTGGATGAGCAGAAGGCCGGCCCCTTGGGGTCGGCCTTTGCGTTTTCGGGGCTTTTTTGAGCGATATGACAGAATTGTGAAAGTAACGGTTGACGGCGATTTATATCTGTCTATAATTCGCCCCACTTCCGGCGCAGTCGAAACGGAAAACTCCTTGGTAAACAAAGAGTTATGTAGTTTTCGGCAGCAGGTTGCTTCAGTTCATCGAAGCCAAAAGGAAGTTGAAAAAGAGGTGTTGACAGCAGCGTGTAACGCTGTAGAATTCGCCTCCCGCTGACGAGAGATCGAAGGCGCAAGTGGTTGAAGTTGTTGAGGAAAATCTCGAAACTTCTGAAAATAATCACTTGACAGCAAATGAGGCTGCTGTAGAATGCGCGCCTCGGTTGAGACGAAAGATCTTAACCAACCGCTCTTTAACAACTGAATCAAGCAATTCGTGTGGGTGCTTGTGGAG